>CAZSMC010000004.1:112381-122148 GCA_964607755.1 uncultured Cytophagia bacterium
GCGATGTGGTCGCTGAATTCGAAGGCATGGCCTACCGAAAAAATCAACCGTTGCCTGGAATGCAACCGTGAAGAGCGCCGATTTTTCTCAACTACAAAACACTCTCTATTCTTCTCGTTACAAAGCTCTGCCTTGTAATGGCCTCAACTGAGGGATTACTGTTGTCAGGTTTAGGTGGGTCGATGTAATGCATTTATTCAAATGAGTAATAGTGACAGTAATGCGGAGAGGCCGGCTGGCTTGGTTTGGTATGATCGACCCACCTTACCTGCAAAAAGCACGACATTGTCAACGAGGTAATTTGTATTCAATTTCTAAATTTGCACCTTTACCCTTAGGTGGTTTATAAATAATCTTATCTTTAGGAGAAAAAAATGAATACATTGCCGAACAACAAATTGGCATTCTGTTTGGAGAACTTCTGTTTCCCACAACCAGTTCGTGTAAATCACCAGCTTTAATAACAATCGAATTTAAATTTTTTTGTTGGTACTTTTTAAATAATTTTTCAATTGCTATTTTAAAATCATATATTGAGAGCTTTTTTATCGATTCTATATTATTATTTTTTATAACCTCTCTTACTTAGGATATGAATTCGTTTGCGTTTTATCCACATTTGGGTAAACGCAAATTCCTTCGAGCTTGTTTTTATCAAATTCCCAAATCTCTGTCCTTGGTGGAATCAAGTGATAATATGTACGTAAATAATACTGCGCCAAAGAACAATTTTCTTTTAATGATTTATTAACAAATAAAATTTTACGATATGTCATGGGGGCAACAGAAAAGTAAAGCATTGCTTCATTCCAGACCGACATTTTTGCAGAGGGGGCGTTACCACTTTTTGTCCAGGAATGATTCTTACACTCGATAAGAATTTTAGGGTTTTCAGATCCGAAGTCAAATTTGTGAGATTTTTTGTCTGAATTAAATCCAATAGTAATAGGAAATGGTCTTGTTAATTCAATGTTTTCCTTTTGGGTGAAATAAGACATTACTTTTTTTTCAAAATCAGAGGACATTATTTTAATCCTTTTATTGTATATTTGTGTGAAACAATATTCGTTTTATTAATATATAGGATGCTATGAATTGCTTGATGATATTTTTAAATTATAAATCAATGTTAATATTGATATCAATTTTATTTCTATCATTTACTATAAATTTGCCAACTATTTTTTCATACGCTCCATCATTCCCCCAAATCTTTAAAATATAGATGTATACCCCTTGAACAACTTTTTTACCATTCTTATTTTTCCCATTCCAACTGACAGTATATCTGCCAAGTGACAACTGTGCGTCTATAAGAGTGCTTATCAAATTTCCTGAAGAACTGAATATTTTAAGAGTGACCTTACCGGGACTATTCTGAATTTCATAGTAAAAATTAGTAGAAAAAGTACTCGGTTCAACTGGACTATGACATTCATAAAGACTTGATAAAAAGAAAAATATAATTATTAATAATTTATTCATCTTAATTCCCCTCTGTCTAAAAATTATATTGAACAGAAAAATTAAAATTAAGACCACCAATATTACCCAAGCGTCCTTTCCTATTATCACCGATGAAAGTATGGGAATATTTAAATTCCCATTTGAATAAAAAAGGTTGCAAATATAAATAGGTACCAATTCCTGTTATTAATCCAAAACCACTATCTTTCTGAATGAATTTTTTGTAATCTTTTTCAAGGTTGATGTTTGCAAATGGACTCTTTGCTTTAATCCAGACCCAATTATAAGACGTGCCAACACAGAAGAAAGGGTATTGTTTGTGATATTGAAATAAGATATGTTTGTAGTTTAATGAAAGAGGAACATTAATAAATCTTATGTTATTGATAATTTTTGATTTCTTATTAGAATATCCGATTGACAATTCAGCAATTGATCTATCAGAAATAAATGCTGTATAAGATGCGCCGGTTTGAAAAGTTGTAGCATAAAAATCATACATACCAGTACTTGTAAAAATTTTATATCCCATCATTAATCCAATGCTATTCCACTTTTGTCCAAATTCTACTCTTCCTCTTCTGGTTTTGAAAATTATCTTTTTGATTACATCCCTCTCTAGTACTATCCTTCCAAATTTTGTTTCCAAAGCAATGAGATTTTCAGATTGTTTTATAATTCGACCTTCTAGCTGCGTTCCATCTTTAAGATAAATTTGTTCAGGGAAGCACTTTGAATTAATAGAAATAGCGAATGTTATGACAATGATATAAAATATAATCTTTTTCATTTAAAATTTTACTTTACCTAAATCGTTCTCCAACTTCAATTATTTTTTGACAATTGAAAAATACCATACTTCCCCTTTGCAGCTAAAATTTTGGGCATGTTAGAAAATGCTATACAAAAATGGGCATAAACCAATAATAAGATTGTAAGAAAGCAATATTTCTTTAGCATTCCAGTTAATCTTTTTCTATAATACTTTATAATTTATTTGATAATACTACTGATTTTTGGAAAAGTGTTTACATAAATAATAACTACTTGGTTTTAATTCAAAACAAACCAACTTGTGCAAGCATTCAAAATAATATTCTGCAAATATAATGCCAGTGAAAAGCAAGCATTTATTTTTTTATTATAATCTAACTATATTATTCATCCTCCAAAACAACAGCCGTTCCATACGCCAAAAAATTCTGCAGCAGAACCCATGATATAGCTTGTAGCAAGTTTTCTTCTCGTTACAGGGCTCTGCCTTGTAATGCGCTTCAACTGCTTTTTCATATGAATGAACTGTGCAAGCGGCACTCTGCGCCACAGGTGAACTCAAATCGAATTGTTCATATCGATTCCATAGTCTCTCCAGCATAAGAATTAGAAACATCGCTCACTGGGTTATGATATGTTGTGGCGCGGAGCGCCACTTTCTGAGACTATGAGAAAACATCAGCCAATTGTGCCTTCCCAGCCAGAGGCTGGGAACGAGAAGGGAATCGTTAATGAGCACTGATGGATAATTATTCTCCCATTCAATCAATCTTCGAATAGAACGTATCCCGGTGTTTCTCAGCAATCAGCGCCAAATTGTCCGCCACTTTAGGATATTGATCAATAACATTTGTTGTTTCATAGGGATCGTTTTTCATATCGAAAAGCGACAATCCGATGTGCGCTTGTTTGTACTCACCTGCCTGACCATCCTTGCCTGCCCGAACCAGCGTGCGATAATTATGCGGCAGATGCAGCTTCCACCGGCCGTCACCGCTGATGACACTCTCAAAATTTCCACCGGTAGAAAAAGCGTAATATTCATGCGGATTATGCGCATCGGGTTGGTTTGTGATAATATTCCACACATTCAAACCATCGATTTCATTTTCAGGCAGCGGTGCATCAACAAGATCACAAATTGTTGGCACAATGTCGATCGAACTGAATGCCTGATCTGACACCGAATTCGATTCGATGTGTCCGGGGAATTTCATAATGCACGCTGAACGGGTGCCACCGTCAAAGCTCGTTCCCTTGGCTTCACGAAAAGGAGTCGTCCCTGCACGATTGCCATAGCTGATCCAGGGCCCGTTATCAGAGGTAAACATAACCAGCGTGTTTTTGTCCAGACCATTCTTTTTCAGCGCTTTTTGAATCTGGCCGACCGACCAATCGATTTCCATGATGACATCACCGTACAATCCGGCACCGGATTTACCTTTAAACTTGTCACTGCAAAAGATCGGCACGTGCGGCATGCTGTGCGGCACATACAGAAAAAACGGTTCATCTTTGTGTCTGTTGATAAAATCCACAGCATGTTCTGTGTACCAGGTTGTCAGCATGGCCTGATGTTCTTTGGTCACTGGTTCAATTTTCACCTCACCGTTTTCCCAGTACTGCAAAGGAAACTGTCCCCAGTACTCTGGATTTTGCGGATGATGTTTCCACATGTCATTCGAATACATCAGTCCGCAAGACTCATCGAATCCGCGTGCCGGAGGTCGTGTGTCCGGTTGATCACCCAGGTGCCATTTGCCAAAAACAGCTGTCGAATAGCCGCGCTTTTTCAGCACTTCACCCAACGTGGCAAATGATGGATCGAGCCCTCTGGCCCGGGGCGGATGTGCACCAAAAACTTGGGTGCGCCCAGGATAACAACCGGTCAGCAGCGACGCTCGCGAGGCAGAACAAATTGCCTGTGGCACGTAAAACTGGCGAAACATGCATCCCTCGGATGCCAGTTTGTTGACATTTGGCGTCGGATGCTCAGGTTCTCCGAACGGCTTGAAATCCGCGTATCCGGAATCATCCAAAAAAATAAGAACAATGTTAAGTCGGGGTGTACCTGACTTTTTGCCGCCTCCGCACCCCAAACCGGCAGCCATAACGGACAACGAGGCCGCCTTTAAAAATTCTCTTCGTGATTGATTTTTCATTATAGTTCCTCCGGTTTGTAAAGATTCATGGATTTATCAACGTGATACGTCAAACCTGCTTCAGCCGGGAAACGAACCACGTTGTGTTGATAGCGGATTTTGCACGGCCCATCTTTATGCGCCGTGACCGAAGCGCGTTTGAGTTCGCCATTTTCCCAACGAATGTTGACTGTGAAATCCCCGCGCGCTTTTAATCCGCGCACATATCCGGATAGCCAGGCCTTTGGCAATGCCGGTAAAAGATCGATGCCGTCCATGTGACTTTGCACCAGCATTTCGGCGATACCGGAGGTACCGCCAAAATTGCCGTCAATTTGAAATGGAGGATGCGTGTCAAAGAGGTTTGGCAGCGTTGATTTTTGCAGCAGCTTTTGCAGATGCACGTGCGCGCTGTCGCCCTCACGCAGCCGGGCATAAAAATTGACAATCCACGCGCGGCTCCAGCCGGTGTGTCCGCCGCCATGGGCCAGACGCCGTTCAATGGTCTTTTGCGCAGCGTTGAATAATTTTGGTGTTTTGGGGGTGATCTGAGTTCCCGGATGCAAACCAAACAAGTGCGAAATATGCCGATGCCCCGGTTCCGCTTCCTCATAATCTTTGATCCATTCCATAATCGTGCCATTTTCGCCAATTTTGACCGGCGGCAGTTTCTGCATCGCTGTTCTCAACTGATTTAGAAACGCCGGGGCGTCGTTTAATAGAGTCCCGGCTTTGATGCATGCTGTGAACAATTCTTTAATAATTTGAATATCGATTGTAGCGCCGTAAGTGAGCTGATGTTCTTCTCCGTTCAAAATGAAAGCGTTTTCCGGCGACATAGATGGCGCTGTGACCAGATGGCCCTGGCCGTCAGAAACTAAAAAATCCAGAATAAATTTGGCAGCACCTTTCATCATGGGATAAGCTTTGTCCTTGAGGTAGGTTTTATCCAGAGTGAATTCATAATGTCGCCAAAAAGTCAGCGTCATCCACGCACCGGCCAGTGGCGATGTGCCCCACTGTATGCCGTCAGCCAGGGCAGTTCGTCCAAAAATATCAGTGGAATGATGCATGGTCCAGCCATCGGCATCGTACATTTTCTGCGCTGTCACTTTGCCCGGCTCGATGATTTCCATGAAAAAATCAGTCAACGGTATCACAGTTTCCGGCAGATTGCACAAATCCGCCGGCCAGTAATTCATCTGCAGATTAATGTTGGTATGAAAATCAGAATTCCATGGCGCCTCAAAGTGCGGATTCCAGATTCCCTGAAGGTTGGCCGGAAGGCGAGCCGGTGGACGGGAACTGCCCATCAAAAGATAGCGGCCATATTGAAAATAAAGCTCCACAAGATCGGGATCCTCTTCACCGTCTTTGACTCGCTGTAGCCGTTCATCCGTAGGCAGATTGTTCACTGGACTCGAGCCAAGATCGATACTCACCCGGTCGAAATACGCGCGATGGGATTTTATGTGACCTTGTTTGAGATTTTCTGTCGTCTTGTCTTCTGCTAGGTGTAAAATACGATCACAGATAGAAACAGGCTGAATGCTGCGGTCGAAATTGAGCTTTTCACGATTGTAATCGGTTGCCGCCGTCAGGATTAAGGTGAATTCGTCCGCATCGCGAATGGCCAATTGATCCTGTTGAGATTCAATGGAACCGCTGTTCGTCCGTGCCAGCACTTTTGCAGCAAACCGCGTATGTTTGCCGGCCGGACCGCGTTCCGGGTCCTCCTCATCCACGATCTGACCTTCCATCAGCAAAACAGAATCGGACACTGCTGTCACCGATGCGTCGCGCTCCCGGTTCAGCCGAATGGCAGCGCGAATTTGTCCCGGTTTGTCTGCGAAATAATGCACAACGATGACATTATCCGGGCTGGATGCAAAAACCGTTTGCTGATAATTTATGCCATTCACTTTGTAAGACGTTGTCGAAATTCCGTTTGGCAAATCCAGTTCGCGACGGTAATTCTTGACTTCTGTCGAGTCGTACGGAAAATCGATATAAAGGTCACCCAGCGTTTGATAGGAACGGATTCGCGGCGGCGTTCCGAGCAAATGCTTTTTGGCCAATTCCAGAGCTCGAGTATTTTTCTCCTCAAGCAAAAGCTCCTGAATGCGAACGAGATGCTCTTTTGCTGTTGGATTGTTGTTGTCGATTTGAGTACCGGCCCAGAGACTTTCTTCGTTCAATTGCAGCCGTTCAGAATCAAATCGGCCAAAGACCATGGCGCCGAGCCGTCCATTTCCGACCGGAAGCGCTTCGTTCCATTCCGATGCCGGCTGGCTATACCATAATCTTAGTTTGTGGTTCTCATCCTTTTGCGTGCACGCCAAATTCAACAGCAAAAGGATCAAGAGACTGAAAAACGTTGGGAATCGCGTCATCCTGTCCTCTTTTCTTGAGAGTCATGTGTTATTTAATCTTTAAGGAATCGCCGGTTTGTTGCTGCGCGTCTTTTAACGCTTTTTTGAGTTCAGCAATTTTTTCGGCGTACTCTGGTTTTTCCGCCAGGTTATTCATTTCTTTTGGATCGCTTTCCAGATCGAACAAGAGTGTTTTGTCAATTTCCGGATAATAAACGAGTTTAAAATGATCCCTGGTCACCATACGCTGAAGATTCATATAAGCGCCGTAAATAGCATCGTATTGTCGGTCACGTTTGCCTTTTAGAACAGGCAGAAGGCTTTTAAATTGCACATGTTCCGGCACAGAAACGCCTGCCAGCTCCAGCGTCGTCGGCATAATGTCTTGCAGATAAACCGGTGTGTCGATTACCCGATTGCTTTTAATGCCAGGCCCGCACACAATCAGCGGCGCCCGCACGCTGTGATCGAACATATTTTGCTTGCCCATTAATCCGTGATGTCCAACCGACAGGCCGTGGTCAGCAGTGAAAAAGATATAGGTGTTCTTTTCTTTTCCGCTCGCCTCTAACGCATCCAGAATGCGACCGATTTGCTGATCCATGTGGGAGATGATGGCGTAATACTCCTGGCGATGCACCTTGACGGCATATTCCGTTCGCGGGAACGGCGCCAGCATTTCGTCACGAAGATCAGGACCGCAGCCAATGGCCTCCTTGTACGGATATTCGGGCAGGTAATTCTCCGGCACCTCGATTTCTTCGAGCGGGTATTTGTCGACAAATTTTTTCGGCGACTGGCGCGGATCGTGCGGGGCATTGAACGCCAGATACATGAAAAACGGCGACTCTTTTTGAGAAGCTTGCTCCAAAAAAGACACGCCGTGATTGCCGAGAACCGTGCTCCAATGTGTGCCGCCTTCCCAGTAGCCGCCATACGATTTGTCCCACGGCGACCATGGATCCGGTTCTCCCTTGACAGGACGATTGTAACCTTCCGGCGTGTCGGCCGGCATGCCCGGCCGGACATCGCGCACCACATCAAACACATCTTTTGGCTTGACGCCCATTACATGCCATTTGCCGCTCATGTACGTTTCATAGCCGGCCTCTTTCATGTACTGAGACCACAGTTTTTCTCTGTATTCGCCTTTTTGCAGCTCGGATTCTGCCTGATGAGCATGCCAGAGAAAACGGCCGGTGTTCAGCATGGTGCGGCTGGCAATGCACACAGCACCGTGCCACGCACCCTGATTGTAGGTGTGCGAAAACATCACCCCATTTTTAACCAAACGATCCAGATGGGGTGTGTCGATTTCCCGGTCACTGAGATGATTTAGCGCATCAAATGCCTGGTCGTCGGCAAAGATGAAAAGAATGTTAGGCGGTTTCCCGTTCTCGCATGCTAATTGCGTCAGAGCCGGAAAAGCTGCCGCTACCGTACCTGCTGTCAGACTGCGGAGAAACGATCGTCGATTCATGAGAAAACTCCTGTTTTTAAAGTGAAATTTGTTTTTAATAATAAATAAAGATTTATGTCTAAAACAAGGAAAATCCTCTCAAACGAGTAAAAAACATGAATATGTTTGCAATTTTAGGGTATTTATGTTACGTTTTATTTTGAAAATCATGATCCTGTCTGTCTAACTTTAGAAAGGGACCACCATGAAAGTAATCATGACCATTATTCTTGCGATGACGATGTTTTCACTTGTTGCCGCACAACCTGCCGGTAAAGTTATTTGCGATGTGTCCATGCCGAGTAATATTTTGAACTGGAATGTCAATTACTGCATCTATCTGCCGCCGGATTACGACCGTTCCACGCGCGACTATCCGGTTGTTTATCTTTTGCATGGTTACTCGGACAAAGAGTGGGCCTGGGTGCAATTTGGTGAAGTGAACCTGGCGGCGGACCGGGCGATTGCCAATCGCGAGATTCCGCCGATGATCATTGTTATGCCCGAGGCCAGACTCACTTTTTATGTCAATGATTACCGCGGCCGTCAGCGTTACGAACACATGTTCATTCGAGAATTCATTCCTTACATCGACAAACGCTACCGCACGCGCGCAGATAAGGAATTTCGCGGTGTGGCCGGTTTGAGTATGGGTGGCTATGGAGCGTTGATGTTTTCGATGCGTTATCCAAATACATTTTCAGCATGCGCTGCTTTTAGTGCGGCTGTGTGGCGGCACAAAGACCTGGTCGGAGAAGAGGCGAGCCGGGAATACAATCGTGGACTGCGTGACCTGTTCGGACCGATTGAAAACGGTCAGCTTCCCAAACATTTTCGGCTTCACAATCCGCTGGACCTGGCCAAGGGGATGCCGGCCGATACGCTGAAAAAAGTCCGCTATTACATCGATTGCGGAGACGATGATTTTCTGATCCAGGGAAATATGGCCTTGCATGAAGCTATGCTCAATCGAAAAATTCCGCACGAATTCCGCGTGCGCGATGGCAGTCACAGTTGGCCATACTGGCGTACCGGCATTGTTGACGGGTTGAAATTCATCGGTAAAAGCTTTCACCGATTCTAACTTAAATTCGTTAATAACTGCCTGATGACGATGCCTAAAAATGAGTGAACAGCTTTTACAAAAGTTCGGCTTTCATCCGGTTACAGAACAGTGGTTTCAGCAGACATTTGACCATCCGAGCCCGCCTCAGGTACAGGGCTGGCCGTCGATTGCTTCGGGCACGCACACGTTGATCCTGGCGCCAACAGGATCGGGCAAAACCCTGGCTGTTTTTCTCTGGGCTATCGATGAGTTGTTTCGGCTCGGGCTCGAAACCGAATCGGAACAATTCGAACAAAATGCCGGCGGCGTGCACACGCTTTATATTTCGCCGCTCAAAGCGCTGAATAACGACATTAATTACAATCTCAAACATCCGCTTCAGGGGTTGGTAAAATCTGCAAAATTGGCGGGTTACGAAGCGCCTGCCATTCGACTTTTAATCGAACCAAACTGGGATTGAAACAAATTAGTGATACGGGATGAGGGAT
>CAZSMC010000005.1:0-108298 GCA_964607755.1 uncultured Cytophagia bacterium
CTCTATCAAAGCCCCTTAAAGTAATGAATTCTTTATCCATTGTCAATGGTTTTGTTTATAATTTTAAGGAACTTTGAAGAAAACATTACCTCTTTTTTTAAAAAAGGGCTTATAATATAAACTTTTCTTTCGATTATGCAAGCAATTTTTAAGAATTTTTTGATTTTTCTTTATAATCTTAAAAAAGAATTCCGTTATCTTTTAAATAATCAATAACTTGTTTCGCACTATCTTCCAATGATGTTTCGCTGGTGTCTATCATTATTTCAGGGTCCTCTGGTTCTTCATAAGGTGCTGTTAGACCGGTGAATTCCTTAATTTCACTGGCTCGCGCCTTTTTGTACAATCCTTTTGGATCACGTTCTTCTGCAACATCCAAAGGGACTTTGACATAAATTTCAATAAACTCACCCTCGTCTAACAGCTCCCTCACTTTCATTCTGTCCTTTTTGTAGGGCGAAATAAAAGCGGTCATGGTTATAACACCACAATCAGCAAAAAGTTTCGCAACCTCACCAATTCGCCGAATATTTTCTTCCCGGTCTTTGGGTGAAAAACCGAGATTTTTATTCAAACCATGTCGTACGTTATCCCCATCTAGAACGAAACTGAGATGTCCGGTATCGAAAATCATTTTTTCTACAGCATGTGCCAATGTCGATTTGCCAGAGCCGGACAATCCGGTAAACCACAGCACCACACCTTTCTGTCCCAAAACTTTTTCACGATCCTTTTTGGTCACTTCGCCAATATGCCAGGTAATATTTGTGGCTTTTTGTTCTGCCATCTATTTTCTCCTATTTATTTATGGATTGGTAATAATCAAGCAAAATATTGATCACTTCGGTACGGCTAAATTCCTTGGGCGGTTTTTCACCATTTTGGAGCATTTCGCGCAAACGGGTACCGCTGATAATGACCCGGTCTTTTTTGCCGTGCGGGCATGTTTTCATAGATGCCATGCCTTCACATTTATGACACCAGAAAGTCCAGTCAATTTTCAACGGTTTTATTTTCAGATCGTCGGATGAAATGTTGTCAAAAATAGTCTGCGCATCAAAGGGTCCGTAATAATCACCTACACCGGCGTGGTCTCGGCCAATGATAAGATGACTGCAGCCGTAATTTTGGCGGAAAACAGCATGCAAGACAGCTTCCCTCGGTCCGCCATAACGCATTTCCATGGGATAGACTTTTAAAACAACACGATCTTTGGGAAAATAATTTTCCAACAGAACATCGTAGCACTTCATTCGAGTCTCTGCGGGAATGTCGCCGGGTTTTAATTTTCCCACTAACGGATGAATCAAAACACCATCACTTACTTCCAGCGCGATTTTCGTGCAATATTCGTGTGACCGGTGCATCGGATTTCGTGTTTGGAATCCGGCAACGGTTGACCATCCAAGCTCTTTAAAAATGGCGCGGGTTTCTTGCGGACGTCCGTAATGATCGCCATATATTTCAGGAAAAGGGCCTTCAGAAAACACCTTCACCGGCCCGCCTAACAACACATCGTGCTGGGCGTACACTTTGGCTACGCCGGGATGTTTCTCTTCGTCTGTCTTGAAAACCTTAACCGCTTCGTTCTTTTTATCATAGGTATATTTTTCGTCGATGATCATGCTTCCCATCAGTTCATCGCTTTCATCGTCTACCAGAGCGATCTCATCGCCTTTGTTGAAACCGTCAGCCTGGTCTTTGCTAACAGACAGTGTGATTGGAATCGGCCACAGAGTTCCGTCCGTCATTCGCATATTTTCGACCACACCATGGTAATCATCATGTCGCATAAATCCGTCCAGTGGGCTAAATGCGCCAACGGCTAACATAATCAAATCTGATGTTTCACGGGATGTCAATCGAACAGCAGGTAAACTCTTTGCTTTTTTCTTTGCTTCTTCCAATGCTTCGCCATTTAGAAGAAGAGGCTTTAGCTTTCCTCCGTGTGGTGGTACAAGTTGTGCATCCATTATTCACTCCATTGTTAAGAATTATATGTAAGTCAGAAAATTCCTCATTACGGGACAAGCCTACGAAATTTCCAAATTTATAATATGAGAAAATTTTATCTTAAAAACAAATGCTACTGAGAGAAAAGATAAAATTTAAAAGGAGTGAAGATTTAAACACGCCGAAACATTTTGGCGTGTTTAAAAGATTATTTTGCCGGATAAGCTACGCCCTGCAGCTCTGCGATATATTTTTCAGCTTCCATGGCAGACTGGCACCCTGTACCTGCAGATGTTATCGCCTGCCGATAAATTGAATCCTGAACATCACCGCAGGCGTAAACACCTTTGATATTCGTTCGTGTTCGCCGGTCAGTTTTTATAATGTTTTGTTTTGTAATTTCTACCTGATCTTTAAAAAGATCAATATTGGGATGATGTCCGATAAAAATAAACACCCCGGGCACATCAAAGTCTGAAATTTCGCCGGTTTTCACATTTTTTAATTTTAACGATTCAACGCTGTCCTTGCCAACAATTTCAGTGACAACAGTGCTCCATTTAAAATCGATTTTATCATTATGAAAAGCGCGTTCTTGCAGAATGGCATCTGCGCGAAGTTGATCCCGTCTGTGAATAATCGTCACCTTTTCAGCAAAACGGGTTAAAAAGAGACCTTCATCCAGTGCGCTGTCTCCTCCTCCAATAACAGCCACATGTTTTCCTGTAAAGAAAAAACCATCGCAAGTAGCGCAATAAGATACGCCTTTACCGATAAATTTTTCCTCGCCTGGTACACCCAGGCGTCTCGGCGTAGAGCCAGTCGCAATAATAACGGAACTGGCCTGGAGTTCTTCTTTTTGTGTCCACACTTTTTTAATATCGCCGGTTACATCAACTTTGGTTGCTACATCGTACATCATTTCCGCACCGAAACGGGTGGCTTGTTTTTCAAAAGCCTGGTACATCTCAAAGCCCTTTATACCGTCAGGAAAGCCAGGATAGTTTTCCAGATCATCGGTCAGTGTTATCTGACCACCGCGTTCCATTCCTGCAATAACTAATGGCTCTAAATTTGCCCGCGCTGCATAGATAGCAGCCGTAAGGCCGGCAGGACCTGAACCGATGATAATCACATTTCGCATTTTATCCTCCAATTATTTTAAAAATTGATAAATAATCGTAAATAGGATGCACAGATTAAACGAAGGATTCAAACCGGCCATTATTTTACCAGCGCCGAGATTTGCTTAAACTCCGACGCTTCAGAAGTCTCTAAAAGTTCGAAAAGAACGGCCTCTGTAGTCGTCAATGTGATACCAGCATGGGCCATGCGATTCAATGCAAAAGTATGATCGGTCTCTTTTCGTGAACACACACCATCGGCTACCACATGCACTTGATAGCCGAGATTTTGTAAATCAAATGCAGATTGCGAGATGCAAACGTGTGTCTCCATTCCCACAAGCACAACCTGCTTGATATTACTCTTGCGCAATCCTTCTAACATTGAAGGAACGAGTAAAATTGAAAAGCTCTTTTTTTCGACAATGTCATGATCTTCCAGCAAAGCTCGCACTTGCTCAACTGTGCGGCCAAGGCCTTTGGGATATTGTTCCATTGGAAACATTGGAAGACCGAGGATTTGAAATCCTTTTACAAGTCTTGTCACATTATCTATGACCTGGAATCGCTCTTCCATGACACGTGCCAGGTCTTCCTGAATATCGACGATCACAAGTGCGGTTGATTTACGAGATAACAAATTCTCGTGTCGAGTCATGTCATCTCCTTTTTTTATTCGGCTTTAAATTTTTAACAAGCAACATCATCTATATAATCTCGGTAATTTTATAGGTGAGCGAACCGGCCGGAACATTGATTTCTACCAGATCATCCACAGATTTTCCAACCAGCGCTTTTCCGACTGGCGAATCTACAGAAACCGAATCCAGATCCGAGCTGTTAAATTCAGCCGATGGCACCAGTTCATATTCTATTTCTTCTTTTGTTTTCGTATCAATTAATTTGACACGACTGCCAACATGTACTGCAGGATGCGCTTGCATTTCATCTGTAATAATCCGCGATCGTGAAATAGTGTCTTCCAACCGGGCAATTTTTGCTTCAAGCAAAGCTTGTTTTTCCCTGGCTGCATTGTATTCTGCATTTTCCCGCAGGTCACCATGTTCACGTGCCTGGGCAATATCGGCAATTACTTTTTTCCTGTCTACGGTTTTCATTTGTTTCAGGTCAGCATTTAATTTGTCATATTGTTCTTGAGAGAGATACATCGCTTTCATAGAGTAACCTCATAGATTTACATTTTATTTCTTGTACAAAATTAACGATTAGACGGTTTTTTTATTTGGGCGTTGTAATATATAAAAAAAAGCAAACCGAATCGCAGAGTTTTTCTCTACAATTCGGTTTGCATATAGTAAACTACTAAAAAAGAATTTATATGTCAAGAAAAATCGATCTTTCTTTGTCTTGCTTTTCCGTGATAAAATTTTTATCATAAATAAAAAAGGAGAAAAACCATGAAGATTGTATTGATGGCAGACAGTCATGATAATTTACCGCAACTGCATAAAGCAGTAGAGTGGTGCAATAAGGAAAAAGTTGACTATGTATTACACGCCGGCGACCTTGTTTCACCATTTGTGAACAGAGCACTGAAAAAGCTAAACATGCCTCTGACTATTGTGTTCGGTAATAACGACGGAGAACGCAAGGGACTTTCATCAACCTTTGCAGGACACATTTTTACTCCTCCGCATATCATCAAACTTGATAAAAAAATTGCTATGCTGCACGAACCGGACCCCATGGAAGATGTGCAAAAAAATGAGGATGTAGATTTGATTCTCTATGGCCATCTTCATGAAATAGATATTCGCAAGGGTTATCCACACATTGTCAGTCCCGGCGAATTAGGCGGCTGGCTTACTGAACGATCAACCATGGCAGTATGGGATACAGAATCGGACGACATTACTGTGATTGATTTAAGTCGTCATTGATCATGCGGATTAACGTTTAGAAAAAACTCAAAATCCGCTTGCAAATTTGTCCTTAACCACCTATATTTCTGACAATTTAAATATCGTGAATCAATTACACAGGAGTCGATATGGAACTAAAGCAGACTGGTCTTCCTGAGAATGCATACCGCCCGCTAAAAGAGGGCGAAGAGTATATTCCTGTTGTCCTGCCTGATAAACCATTACCGGAAATCACACCGTGGTCGCTCACGTTTGGGCTCGTTTTTTCAGCGATTTTCTCTATGGCTGCAGCTTACCTGGGCTTAAAAATCGGCCAGGTGTTTGAAGCGGCTATTCCTATCGCCATTTTAGCTGTAGGATTGTCTGTCTTTTTCAAGCGGAAAAATGCGCTGTCGGAAAACGTTATTATTCAATCCATTGGTGCGGCTTCGGGTGTTGTCGTTGCGGGTGCTATTTTCACTATTCCGGCAATTTATATCCTGCAACTGGATGCCAAATTTTATCAAATTTTTCTGGCGTCATTATTCGGTGGTTTTTTGGGGATTCTTTTTCTGATTCCTTTTCGGAAATATTTTGTCAAAGAAATGCACGGAAAATTCCCGTTTCCTGAAGCAACTGCTACAACCGAGGTTCTGGTTGCCGGAGAATCCGGTGGCGAGCAGGCTAAAATCCTTTTAAAAGCCATGGCCATCGGTGGAATTTATGATTTTATTATCGGCACCTTTGCCTGGTGGTCTGAGGTGTTTAGTAGCCGGGCTGTTCCCCTCTTTGCCAACCTGGCAGACAAAACAAGACTCGTTTTCCGGCTGAACGTCGGTGCGGCTGTCATGGGATTGGGTTACATTGTCGGATTAAAATACGCCGCTATTATTGCAGCCGGTTCGTTCGTGTCGTGGTTCGTTTTTATCCCCATCGTTGCCTATTTCGGCCAGGATCTGACAACTATTATCGGCTCTACCGCTACTGGCCTCATCAGCGACATGTCGGCTGTTGACATTTTTGGCACTTATGTCCGGCATATCGGAATTGGCGGCATTGCCTGCGCCGGTATACTGGGCATCCTTAAATCATCAAAAATAATTGTCGGTGCAGTTAAACTGGCATGGGAAGAAATTATTGGCGGTAAAATAAAAGAGATCGAAGGAGCAAAAGCGGTTCGTACAGAACGTGACATCCCTATGGGACTCATCGGTGCATTGCTCGCACTGCTGGCTATTCTCATCTTTCTCTTTTTCCGCATGGGGGTAGTTCATAATACAGGACAGGCGATTGTGGGCCTGCTCATTGTTTTGATCATTGCTTTTCTATTCACAACCGTTGCAGCCAGGGCCATTGCCATCGTTGGAACAAATCCGGTCTCGGGAATGACGTTAATGACGCTGATTCTTTCCTCCGTGATTCTGGTAAGAGCCGGACTTTCCGGTCCGACCGGCATGGTGTCGGCATTAATCATTGGCGGCGTTGTCTGTACGGCATTGTCTATGGCCGGTGGATTCATTACGGATCTCAAGATCGGTTACTGGCTGGGCACTACCCCGCTAAACCAGGAACGCTACAAGTTTTTAGGCACACTGGTCGCTGCGGCATCTGTGGGCTTGGTCATTATGATGCTCAATGCAACCTATGGATTTCGCGGAGAAGGGGCACTCGTTGCTCCCCAGGCTAATGCCATGGCGGCTGTTATCAAACCGCTCATGTCAAATCAGCCAGCTCCCTGGATGCTGTACCTGGTGGGGGTCATTTTTGCTCTCATTTTGCAAATGATCGGCGTTCCGCCGCTGCCTTTTGCGCTCGGCATGTACATTCCCCTGGAGCTGAACACACCGATTCTGGCTGGTGGTATCATTTCTCATTTGGTTATTAAAAGCACAAAAGATGAAAAGCTCTCCGGCAAACGCCGTGAACGCGGCACACTTATCGCTTCTGGATTTATTGCTGGCGGCGCCATCATGGGCGTTGTTTCCGCCTTTTTGAAATTTGTCAATTTTGACAACTTGCCTTTTATTGTGCCGATAATCACCACTCACTGGGCAGAAAGCAGCGGCGGACAATTGCTCGGCCTGGCGCTTTTTCTGGTGATTTGTGTTTACATGTACTGGGATTCAAAAAGAGCAAACACGTAAAATTGCGATCTGAAAGGACCGGAACAATTCGGTCCTTTCATTCTAACGGGATTTATTTTGAAAATAACTTATTATATCACCGGTCATGGCTATGGCCATGCCGTGCGTTCGATTGAAATCATCGATTTATTGACTCAAATATTTTACGATACGATTGTGCACGTGCAAACAATGGCACCACAGTGGCTATTTGCATCCTTGAACGACCGCGTTTTTTATCATCACGCAGAACTGGATTTTGGCTGCCTGCAATCGAACAGTTTCTCTGTGGATAAAAAGGCCACTCTCGAAGGTTACGCATCGCTTATTGAAAAGAAAGTGGAACTGGTTGCCCGAGAATCTGACTTTTTACAGGCACAGAAAATCGATCTGGTTTTGAGCGATATTACACCCTTTGCATTTGATGCAGCAGAACGCGCAGGGCTCCCAGCTATCGCCGTGGGCAACTTTTCCTGGGACTGGATTTATCAGGCGTTTATCAATGATTATCCAGATTTTCAATTCGTTGTTGATGACATTCGCTCTTCTTACGCCAAAGCCTCCACACTATATCGTCTCCCCTTTTACGGTGACTTGTCAGCTTTTTCCCCCATCAAGGATGTTCCCCTTGTGGGACGAAAAGCCAGAACTCCTCCTGAGAACATCCGGGAACGACTTGGCGTTGGCAATTCAGATAAAAAGCTGATTTTATTAGGCCTGCGGACGCAGGATATGATTCATGTGAACTGGGAAAAACTCGAATCTTTTGACCACACTTTTTTCATCGCTGTTTCCCGTAACATACCTCTAAAGAATGTGACTCATTTGACAGAAGGTGAAATACTATTTCAGGATATTCTCAACGCCTGTGATGCAGTTATTACCAAACCTGGGTACAGTATTGTCTCGGAGGTCATTACAAACCAAACACCTGTGGTTTATGTCCCGCGCAGCGATTTTGCCGAAGACCCAGTCCTGGTGCAAGCGCTGGAAGATTACGCAGTGTGCGAGCGTCTGTCGCAACCAGAATTTGCTGCCGGCCAGTGGGAAGAGGCGTTTAACCGACTGTTGCAAAAACCACAAAACTGGCCGCCCATTCGCACCGACGGCGCCAGCGTGATTGCTGAAAAAATTCATTCATTCCCTGGATAAAAATCATGCGCGTCCAGAATATTATTATGAAAAAACGTCAGGGGAAAGCGTTATCTGCCGAGGACATTGATTTTGTCGTGCAAAAATATACCAGGGATGATATTCCGGATTACCAGATAGCAGCGTTGCTCATGGCCATTGTGCTGCGTGGCATGACGTATCAGGAGACAGCCAACCTCACCCGGTCCATGCTGAAATCCGGGGAGCACATCGATTTCAGTGGACTCTACGGGCCAAAAATTGACAAACACAGCACTGGCGGAGTGGGCGATAAAATATCGCTCATCCTGGCTCCGTTAATGGCTGCGGCGGGACTCTATGTGCCGATGATGTCCGGACGTGCACTCGCGCACAGCGGCGGCACCTTAGACAAGCTCGAAGCTATTCCCGGATTTCGAACCAACTTGTCTGTAGCTGAACTGGTAGATCAGGTAAAAAAGCTCGGCATTGCCATGTTTGGCCAGACAGAAAAAATCGCGCCAGCCGATAAAAAAATGTATGCCCTGCGCGATGCTACAGCAACCATCGAATCCGTGCCGCTCATCACAGCGAGTATCCTGTCAAAAAAACTGGCAGAGGGCATAGACGGCCTGGTCATGGACGTCAAAGCTGGGTCCGGTGCTTTTATGCAAACCCTCGAACAGGCCGAAGAACTGGCAGATAATATCATTCACACGGCTGAGCTCAATGATTTGCCGACTGTGGCTTTGATTACCAACATGAATCAGCCGCTCGGCTACGCTGTGGGCAACTGGCTCGAAACCCGCGAAGCGATTCAATGTTTACGAAATGAGGGACCAAAAGATCTCATGGACCTCACATTTGCTCTTGGCACTGAAATGTTCTTCCTGGGCAAACGCGCTGAAAATGAGATTGATGCCCGCTCACAGCTTGAAAAACACATTTCTAACGGGTCCGCTTTTGAAAAATTCAAACAAATGGTGGCAGACCAGGGCGGCGATATCCGGTTCATCGAATCGCCGGAAGATTACCCAGCTTCAAAATTTGAGCAGCCAATTTTCGCTGAACAATCCGGTATAATCCACCAACTCGATGCCAGAACTATCGGCATCGTTGTGATGAAACTTGGCGGCGGACGCGCAGTGATGAGTGACACCATCGATCCCAAAGCCGGCATTATACTTACGAAAAAAATTGGTGATGCAGTGCAAAAAGGTGAACTCCTGGCAACGATGTATACGGATCGCGAAAAAAAGATTCGCCACGTTGCCGGTCAGGTAAAAGAAGCTATTGTTATCAATAAAGAGCCGGTGCAGCGTCAACCTCTGATTTTCAAAAAACGAACACGACAAAACGACAATCTTTGACAGGAGTACGAAATGCGATTTACTTCGACTGACATACAGGATGTATTACTCATCGAACCGCAGGTCCACGGCGACAGCCGGGGCTATTTTATGGAAATCTATAAAAAACCGTTATTCGAGAAAAATGGCATCACTGAAGAGTTTGTGCAAGATAATGTGAGTAGTTCCGTGAAAGGCACATTGCGCGGTTTGCATTATCAACTGAATCCGCACGCCCAGGGTAAATTAGTGCGTGTATTTCGTGGGGCTGTTTTCGATGTTGCTGTGGATATTCGTCACGGCTCGCCCACTTTTGGTAAATGGGTGGGGGGTGAGTTGTCAGCGGAAAATAAAATAGCCATGTACATTCCGCCTGGATGCGCTCATGGGTTTTATGTGTTATCCGAAACAGCAGAGTTCACATATAAATGCACGTCTCTTTACGCGCCTCAGGCTGAACGCGGTATTATCTGGAACGATACGGATATTGGCATTGACTGGCCGATCCGGGATAAAGCTCTGATTCTTTCTGAAAAGGATAAAAAGAACCCGGCGCTCAAAGATGCCGAGATTAATTACACTTTTTAATAACGAAAATCGGAGCGTCGTTTCCCATGTTAAAGGAGAATCATCATGCCAAAATGTCAGGATATGAAAGTGGGTGAAACCTACTGGTGTCCCGATTGCGGATTCGAGATCAAAGTTATAGAAGAATGCACCCATCGGCACAGCAAAGACACCGGACACGATGAATGCGATCAGGATAGCGGGTTAACATGTTGTGGGAAGCCGTTGCAGAAAAAGTAATCTTCCATGATGTCAAAATTTCTATAAATTTTTATATTTAATTTAAAAGTTCATATCAAAAAACCGCCGAGATCACAAAGAACGCAAAGAAATAATTCTTTAAAATGTATGCTTTTTCAGTGCAAAACCAAATATAACCTTGGGAATTAGAATAGAACTAACTTGGTGATCACTGCAATTATATTAAATATTTTCTTGTTGAAACAACTCCAAAAAGGTCTCAATATGCGACTATTGAAAATTTTACCATCCTTTCCAAACTAAGGGTCGAATAAATCAAACAACAGTTTTGTTTAATAATTGATCCTGTATTTCTAAACCTTAACAATCATAAAAATTGGAGGAAAGGCATGAAACGTACAACACTTTTTTGCGTCATTTTAATGTTACTTGCTGTTGGTTTGTATTTAAACTGTGCGCAAATTGAACCGCCCGTGGAAGTGAGTTCACCGGATGGAAATGTGACAATAAGTTTAGACCTCAATGAAAACGGCGCGCCGGTTTATTCTGTTGCTTACAAGGATTGCACAGTTATCACTCCGTCACCGCTTGGACTGCAATTTAAGGAAACCGGGTTATGGTCGGATGGATTACAGATCAAAAAAGTCGAGCGTGCAACCATCGATGACACTTATGATGTGATTGCCGGAAAAAGCAAAACAGCCCGCGATCATTGTGAGGAACTCGTTGTTTCCTTGCAGGAAAACAAATCACCGAACCGGCAAATAAACATAGTTTTGCGCGCCTATAATGACGGCGCTGCTTTCCGATATGTCATTCCTCCCCAGGCCAAACTGGATTCGTTCGAAATCGTTCAGGAAAAAACGGAATTTCACTTTGCCGGCAATTACTCGTGCTGGGCTCTGATTCTCGATCATTTCAACACCAGTTACGAAAGCGAATATATTCCCATGAAGCTGAACGACATTACCGGGGACAGCCTCGTAGGCTTGCCACTCACCATGCAAATCGAAGACGGTCCGGCTCTAGCATTGACTGAAGCCAACCTCACCCATTACGCCGGCATGTATGTAAAAGGGGTTGGTGAGAATGCTCTGATGTCAACGCTGTCACCGTTGCCGAATGCAGACAGTGTGTGCGTAAAAGCAAAAACTCCGGCACAAACACCCTGGCGCGTTTTAATGATCGGGGAGCAACCGGGCGATCTCATCGAGTCTGATATTATTCTCAACCTGAATGAACCGTTAGCCCTCGAGGACCCATCATGGATTGAACCCGGACTCGTGACCTGGGACTGGTGGTCTGGCCAGATGGCTATTGATCCGCCGTTCGAACGCGGCATGAACAACGCCACAATGAAGCATTACATCGATTTTGCCGCTGAGGGCGGATTCAAATACATGCTCGTCGATGCCGGGTGGTACGGCCAGCACCGGGATGGCAGTGCCGATATAACCACAATGATTCCAGAGATTGATATTCCGGCGCTTGTGGAATACGCCGGAGAACAAAATGTCGACATTCTCATTTGGCTGAACTGGAAGAGCGTCCAGCAGCAAATGGATGAAGCGTTTCCGCTTTACGAGGACTGGGGTGTGAAAGGTGTAAAAATTGATTACATGAACCGTGACGACCAGGAAATGGTCAAATTTTATCATCAGGCGGTAAAAAAAGCAGCCGAGCATCACTTGTGCGTTGATTTCCACGGCGCGTATAAACCTACCGGATTCCGCCGCACCTATCCAAATCTGATGACGCGCGAAGGCGTGTTGGGTCTGGAATATCTGAAATGGAGCGACCGTGCCGATCCAGAACATAACGTCACTATTCCGTTCACCCGAATGCTTGCCGGGCCTATGGACTACACGCCCGGTGCATTCACCAATGTCACAAAAGAAAATTTCACCGCACAGGGCGAGGCACCGATGGCTATGGGTACGCGGTGCCATCAACTGGCCATGTACGTGATCTATGAGAGTCCGCTGCAAATGGTCAGCGATTACCCGGAAAACTATCTCAACGAGCCAGGATTCGAATTCATCAAAAAAGTACCCGCAGCCTGGGATGAAACGCGCGTGCTCTCTGGTGAGATCGGAAATTATATCGTCATGGCGCGCAAAAAGGGAGATAACTGGTATGTTGGAGCCATGACAGACTGGGACAGCCGGACGTTGCCAATTCCCCTTGACTTTTTGGATAACACGGAATATGATGTACAGATTTTTGCAGATGGCCCGGCCGCTTCTGAAAAGCCGGAACGCGTGTCGATTACAGAAACAAGAGTAACATCTCAGGATGAACTTGAGGCGGAACTGGCGCCAGGCGGCGGGTATGCGGCGGTTTTTACACCGGTTCAGTAATCAAAATTTCAGCTAACAAAACAAAGCCCTGTGTCTTCTTGCAGGGCTTTACTTTAATCCTAACAAGGGGTCGCTCTTAGGAAATAATAAATTTGCGTAATTTATAATTAATCAAAGATTTACGATATTGTTCAAATCCTAAAGCGACCCCTTGTTGGGGACTATGGCTTTTTCGACAGACTCGGAAGGTGTGCTACAAATCTCTTGGCATTATTTTAGCAAGAGCAAAGATCGCGTCTTGACAAAAGATTCTGTCTGCATGCGATAGAAATACAATCCTGAGGACACTGCCTTCCCTGTTTGATCTCTGCCACCCCAATTGACGAGATGGTTACCGGCAGTAGTTTCCTCATCCCATAAAACAGTGACCATCCTGCCGATGGCATCATAAATTTTTAGCGAAACATGGCATTTATGCGGAACAGTGAAGGAAATTATGGTGTGATGATTGAACGGATTTGGGTAACTCTGCGATAATGTAAATTCTGCCGGTTGTGAACGCCGTTCCTCAACGTCGCTTACGCGAGTTGCGACACGGGATGGTCCTCCAGCGATACCGGAGGATGAAACAGCCGCCACTCGAAAGTATGGCAACGAATCTTTTGTAACCTTAAAATGAGTGTCCGATGTTTGCCCGATAAAAGTGGACGAATCCGGCGTAAATCCGTGCGGTTCCGAACTGCCGTAAATGAGGTAGCTCTCCGGTGGCAGTCCATCAGGATTGTATTCCCAGGACAACAACTGTCCTTTATCAACATTGGTTACCTTGACGTTGCAGGGGGGCATGACGGTATTCGGTGTAAACGACCAGGTGTCGCTCCATTCACTCCAGGCGCCGTGTTCGTCTTTGGCGCGAACGCGCCAGTAATACGTTTTATCGTGATTTAAAAATCCAGCAACCGGGATTTCAAAAGCATTCAAATCAGACTCGAGCACATGAGTGTACATGTTAAAAGTCGGCGATAACGGAAAACGCATATCCGGACGATCCGAGAGCAAGAATTCATAATTTACGATCTCATCTCCGTCCGGGTCTCTGGCAGGCTCCCATCGAAAGGTAAACATCGATCCATCGACATTTTCACCATCACCGGGAAAAACCGGATAAAAATCCGATAATGGCGGCTTGTTTCCCAAAGATTCCTGCCAGCGGACCGTTACCTCTACGTTCCTGTCATTGTTCGAATCGGTGTACTCGATCTCATTTTCACTCAGCCGCAAAGACGGCATAAAATGAGTTGTCGTTTGCACAAGAGATTTGATTGACAAATCATAAATCCGGCAATCCTCAACATTGTTTTGTGCCTGCATATTAAACCGTAAAAAGAACCTGTAATCCCGGCTGCCTTTCTTATAGTTATCGATGAGTCGATTCAAGTGGATTTTTTCTGAGACCCGCCCCGTATCTGCAGCCTGCCACGCCGGATACCAGGAGGAGCCATTCGGTGAAAACTCGATCCAGATCGAATCCTGCACGGTGCGACGATAGAAATCGAGTGTTACGTCCGAATCCAGAAAAACAAACGGTGAATCAAATGCTATCTTGAAACGTGCTTTGCCCGAACTATCTGGTTTCAAAAACAAGTCCTCATTTGCATCTAACTGCACGGTCACATTATGATGAGCATCAAACAGAGAGCTCAAAGAACATTGACCGAAAGCTGGCTGATATTCAAAACGGCTATTGGCAATAAAATAGGGAAACGGAGATGGCGGGCTGCCGCGCTCGTGTGAAATTTGGTTCGGTTCTGTCCAGTCAAAAATAAACGCCTCGCCAGGCCGCAAATTGAAATCCAGGCTATGCTCCACACACGGCGATAGAGTGACACTTTGATTGCTGGGGTTATAAAGCAAGGTCGGATCGATTTTGGGGATTCGATTTTTCCCATAGTGATGTGTACGCCAGATGAGATACTTGTCATTGACAACATCATCCCGCCCTAAAAGTGTTTCGTTGTCATAATCCAGATAAAACACCTCAACATCCATATCAATAATGACAAAGCGGTCTTTGATCCACACTTCCGGAATGTGATGCATGATCCCGGATTGCGTTCGCAACGACCATTGCCGGGATTCACGGTCAATAAGCTCTGCCATGCTGGTTATGACCGTGGATGCGGAGCCGCAGGTGAGGTACCCGTAAATTCCCAGCAATCTTAGCGGATTCGAAATAGAGCAGCCTGATGCCGGTGAACGAAAGTGGATTCGGTTACGAACAAAAAATGCCCACATCGCCAGCGCTTTTTCTTTGTCTGTCTCTGCGTCGCGAAAGATTTCATCCATCAGGCTTTCGTTATCGTACCATCGGCCGGTGTCATTGAAAATCAGGCGGGGCGCATGCACTGTCGTGAAACCACAATTGCGGATGCTGACGGTTTTCATTGGCTGGAATCCCTGCACCCGGTTTCTGGCATAGCCGTGCGAATAGGTATTTTCCGCGTCCAGATAACCGGCCATGTGAATAGTTCCAGAGTCCGGCGAACCGGTAAAATTAAATGTCTGCGACTTTTCGGTTACTTTTGAGAAAACGGGACAACTTAGCCCGCTGATGATTAAAAAGCAGAGTAATCTTTTCATAACAACCCCCGTTAAATTGTGATGCCTTTAAAAATTAAACATTGAATTTATTAATTCGATAAATCTCGAGTCCATTTTTCGCTGAACAACGGTCATGTCTGTCTCCTACAACGCTCAAACTTTGATTTTTATTCGGGGACTGATTGCTATAGTGCCGTTTTTCCGCCGCATTATATTGTAACATCGTCATTGGCTTCATTGTTTCGCCAGAGTCGAGTTGCGGGGTCGCTCTAATGAGTTACCTCAATATGTATTTTATAAAATTAACAACAACTGCTCATAATGCCAAATGATTTTTCCGCTCAAGAATGAACATAGAAATTGTAAAAGCTCAGTCTTGGGTGGAAGTTTTAATATTTGGGCACTAAAGTGCCTATTAAAGAATCTCTATAATAACCTCGACTTAAAAGTCGGGGCTATAATATTGCCCCGAACTTTATCTCGGGGTTAAAGATGACCTCTCAACATAACGGGTTTTAGCCCACTTTTGTAATGCTGCAAAGATTTTCTCCCATCAATAAGCTTTTACTAGAAATTGCTTTTTACGCTTGCTTTTAATCCTTCCTTTCCATACCATTAATAATGATTCATTTACATGAATCTCGGCCATTGTGCTGTCATATCGGTCGTGCACATATTAGCCGATTAAAACACCGGCTGCTTTAAACCGTTTCCAGCTCAGTTTCAATTTTCATTTTAACAGTTCCTTCAAGTGCCCGAGAATGATAAACTTATACTGTAATCAAAATAAAAATCACATTTTTGAGGAGAGCAAAATGACAGTTCCTTTCATCAAAGGTCAAATAATAAAATTATTCTACTTGTTCGTCATTGCGGTTTTATTTACGCCATTAAGCGACAATGGTTTTTGCCAGGACAACCTATTATCATTGAATGACAAGGACTATTTTGAAACGCGCGGGTTCAATGTATTGGTTTTCGAAAACGAATATAACGGCATGTTTTTCGATGAAAAAACAGCCGGCGTTTTGCTGATCCATCACGGCGTACGCACAGCCACGGGCGGAGCTGTGCGGCTGAAACCTACGCCAGAACAGTGGGATCAAATACCTGTGGTGGTTGAGAGAAACGTGAATACTGATAAAAACAGCATCGATGTGCTGCTGCGCTATGAAGATTTTAATTTTGATTCCCGGCTACATGTCGAGCCGCAGGGAGACGGCGTTCTGTTCAGCGTCTCTCTTGACGAACCACTTCCGAAGAAACTGGAGGGACGGACAGGTTTCAATCTCGAATTTTTACCTTCAGCTTATTTTGAAAAGACCTATCTCATGGATGGCAGGACTGGCATTTTTCCGCTTTATCCAACCGGCCCTATGAAAGTAAAGCCAGCAAATACCCAGATACGCCAGTTTGCCGGCCATTCCACATTCGATGACCGCGGCCGAGACGAGTATGTAGAACCGAAACCAATTGCCAAAGGACAGAAAATTATTCTTGCGCCGGAGGATCCTAAGCGGCGGATTCAAATCGAATCACTTGACGGTGAGTTGATGTTGTTTGACGGCCGCAATGTGGCGCAAAACGGCTGGTATGTTGTACGCACTATGATCCCGGCAAATAAAACCGGCACAGTTGTCGAATGGCGTTTGACGCCCACTACCATCCCGAATTGGACGCGACCACCCATGATCGCCCACTCGCAAGTCGGCTACCATCCGGATCAACAGAAACGGGCTGTTATTGAACTGGACAAGAATGACACGCCGCTGACTACAGCGTCTGTGTTGCAGCTCAACGACCAGGGCGAGTGGGTGGAAAAATATAGCGGCGACGTCCAGGATTGGGGAGACTATCTCCGCTACCATTATCTCACTTTTGATTTTTCCACCGTTCGCGATAGCGGGCTGTACGGCATTCAATACGGTGACCAGAGAACCGGAGCCTTTCCCATCGGGACGCATGTCTATGACAATGTCTGGCAGTCAACGCTGGATGTCTGGTTTCCCGTGCAAATGGATCACATGTTTGTCAACGAGGCTTATCGTGTCTGGCACGGCACCGCCCACCTTGACGATGCCCGGCAGGCGCCCACAAATCATCAGCACTTTGACGGCTTTCGCCAGGGAGACAGCACGGATACTCGATATGAACCAGGTGAACGTATCTCCGGATTAAATATCGGCGGCTGGTTCGATGCCGGCGATTACGATATTCGCACCGGTTCGCATTGCGCCACAGTGTTGAGTTTGGCAGAATCCTGGGAACGTTTCGGCTTGCAACGGGATGAGACGCTGGTTGACCGGCAACAGCGTTATGTGGATATTCATCATCCTGATGGCGTACCGGACCTGTTGCAGCAGATTGAGCAGGGTGCTCTGGCGCTCATTGCTCAGCACCGCGCTTTTGGCCGGGCAATTCAGGATATTATCGTGCCACACCTGCATCAGTATCACCACCTTGGCGACGGATCGACCATGACCGATAATCTGATCTATAATCCGGATCTGGAACCGTACGAAACCGGCGGCTATTCTAGCGGCACACCCGATGACCGCTGGGCTTTTACCAACCGGTCTGCCCGAACGAATTACAGCTCTATTGCCGCGTTAGCTGCTGCCAGCCGAACCCTGCGCGGCTATAATGACGACCTGGCCGAGGAATGTCTGGCAGCCGCAGACCATGCATGGACCGATGAACATCAACAGCATCAGCCGGACGACCGTGGGCGATTTATGACCGGAAGCGCCGAAATGCAGGCTGCGCTTCAGCTTTATATCACCACAAAGGATGTGAACTATGCCGAAAAATTTAAGGCATTGTTATGGCCAGCCATGGAACGCAGCAGCAACTGGATGATGGGACAGGCGATCCGCGCTGTACCGTTTATGGATGATGCATTTAAGGACAAGTTACGTTTGTACGTTCAAAAATATAAAACCTCGAACGACGACCTGCTGACCAAAAATCCTTTTGGCGTACCAATTACGACCGGAGGTTGGGCTGGCAACGGTAGCGTCATTCATTGGGCCACGACCAATTATCTTCTGCACAAAACATATCCGGACATTATCGGGCCGGAATATGCCCATCGCGGCCTCGATTATATCTACGGCTGCCATCCCAGCTCGAACATCTCTTTTGTATCGGGGGTTGGCAGGCATTCGAAAAAAGTCGCTTATGGCAGCAACCGCGCCGATTTTTCATTTATCGCTGGCGGTGTCGTTCCGGGTGTCCTTGTTTTAAAACCGGATTTCCCTGAAAATAAAGAAGATTGGCCGTTTTTATGGGGAGAGAATGAGTACGTTATCGATATCTGTGCCGATTATATTTTTCTCGCTAATGCGGTACATGATTTGGGCAGTGACTGACAACTCATTGGTAATGCTGGCAAGCTGGCGATTGTTTTCAGAATTTCGAGCTCCAGCTTTTGTAAATCATTTACAGCATGTATTTGTCGTAAATTCTTGGCCGTCTTTATCACCGGGGGCCTAAAAATTAAGGCAAGCCGGTATTAAAGACGTTCCATTTGGCTGTGTATCAACTAAGAAATTGAGGGGCAGCTATGCACGTTATCGATTTAACAGAAGAGCATTACGTGATGTGTTGTATAAGTGGGGAATTTGCGATGCTTTATTTATCGACGATAAGCAGTTGAGAACCGGACCGCCACCATCTTTTAAAAGCATACGAAAGAAAATTGAAAAAAAGGTGAAAAAGCTGGCGCGCAAAAGAGCATAAATTTTTAAATCAACATGAAATGATTGCAAAGTTAGAATTAGATAGAACACCGATGTGACGGATAGGGCAGATTTTCGCGGATAAAATGAAAGTATGTAAAACACTTTTTCACAAATATATTGCTAACCACATTTGAAAAGAAATCGGTGCTAATCTGTTACATCCGTTAAATCAGTGTTCAAATCTTTTCAATTTCGATCGTTTTCTCACTGCTCACTTTCCAAAAAATGCATATCAAAAATGAATAAATTGCAGAGGGCGAATCCTGGCCCTCTGCGATGCGATTTGTAAAATTGGTAAAAGTCTTTATTCCTCCACCACAATCTCAAAATCCTCAAACAATCCGTAATCGAGCTGATCGTATTTTGTACCGGGAGGTTGGTCTGCCGGTGCGTACTTGAAACTCCACGGCGTGACAATGCCCCGGCGCTCGACGTTGTGATGCGGACCGAGCAGGTTTTTAAAACTGCCGGTGACGATCACATTGATGCGATTTTCGCCATCCTGTAGATATGGTGAGATATCGCATTCATACGGCGGCCAGCCAATAATGCCGGCGGAGGTGCCGTTCACCCTGACTTCTGACACTGTTCCCTGCCACTCATTCAATCGCACTTTGACTTTTTGATCTTTTTCAAGCGTCACGAGTTTTTCATAAGCCACGTCGTATGGATAAAACGGACAGCCCTGTTCTTTCCACGAACCAATCCGCAGCGTTGTTTTGGGCACAATTTTCCAGCCCTGTTCCTGGGCTTGCAGATCAAAATCACCGGTAATGTAAACCGGCTCGATTTCAGCAAAAATGGACATGGGATGCATGATGACATCGATTTGGTTATGACCTGGATTCACGTGCTCGCTGATGTCAAACACGCCAAATGTTTTGTCAATAGCCCACTCGTCCGGCAGCGGGTCGATGGTCTGGCCGTTGACCTGCACCTGCCAGAGATGTGGCCGCTCAACAATTGCCCGAAGCGAAGAGACATCAACGTTTTCGTCAACAGTGAACGGATAATAAGCTTCGAAACCGGTTCCCACGCCGAATGTGTCCGCATCCACAAGCTCGGTTTTGAACTGGGATGACGACACCCAGGGATTTTCGCGGTAGCCGTGTTTTTGCCAAATTTTGAATCCGGCGGTATAAAAATAAATATCCTCAAAAGTGGAATCGCCTAAAACGAGGTTGCAGTAATCCAGCGTCAGCATATTCGGAGACAATCTTTTTATTTCAGACATGTCAGACGGTACAAGGTGTTCGTCCGGCTCGGTGTGGCGCGGCACAGGCTCTGCCTGTTCATCGCTGACAAAAAGCAACAGACTGTTTGCCGGTGGCAGATCGAATTGAATTCGAATGCCATCATCCACGTTTTTCACCGGATACGGCGATCGCTGACCATTAAAAGCATTCAATTTTTCAACCGATGCACCGGGCATGACAAATGAACCGCTGCCCGTTTCTTTCAAACTGAAATTGCTCAAAAACACAATCTGACCGTCTTGTAGTTCGCGGCGCATATGAAAAACCTGTCCACCAACATCATCAGGACGTTCCATGGCAAATTTGTCGTCAATCAATTCATCAGCCGCCCCGGTTACGCTGTTGAATTGCTGCCAGGAAGCCGATGACGCGAGCGATGAAGCTTTCGCTGACAGTGCCCCGTCAATTCGCTGCGGTTCAGAAAACGCAATCACCTGACCGCCGTTTTTCACATACCGGTGGAGCAGTTCAAAAGTGGACTGATCGAGGTTCTCACAGAACGGCGGCAAAACAACGGTCTGATAAGAACGCTCGCCGATAACAAAAGCCTGATCATTTATCGCGCCGTGATCTTTGATCATATTTTCACATCCCACATCATATTCAATGTGACAATGCTCGAGGTCCTCGACAAAATCGTGGAACGAGTCACCAATTTTATTCAGTTTGTCATGAGAACCAACTGGAGAGTAATACATCCACGTGGTTGTGGTCGGCTCCAGCACCAAAATATCATTGATCTGTTCCCCGGCCGACAGAGCGGCTGACAGGCGGGCAAAATAATCGTTCAGCACGTGATAATGCTCCCACCAGGGCGTTTGATAGGAAATGCCCTGCGGAAAGTCGTGCTTGCGGTCACCGGTCATGTTCATGTATGCCAGATGCTGGTTCATAAAATTGACTCCCAGCACATATTCCCAATCGCCGAGACGTTTCATGTCTTCGAAGCGGAGTTCCCAGCCGGCCGCACCGTAGGTTTCGCTGAGCGCCCGGTTTCGGTCGAGTTGGTTAGCCACGCTGGCCAGCTCCTTGACCGCGCGAATATTGCCGAACTGATCCGGCCGCTCGGTGATATTGTTGAACAGCATATCAATGGCAGGAACCTGATGCCAGGCGTACATGGCCATGTTATCGCCGCCGTGCTGCGGATTAGGCCAGCCGTGCTCCCAGTAGTGCCCGGTCCATTTCAGGTCATTTTCTTCGCAATACTGATACCACGGTTTTGACCAGTTTTCGATAAAGAGCTCCAGCAGCAATTCATAATAATTATGCCGGACTCGCTGCCAGTCACCGGTTTCTTCCAAAATGGAAGGCAAGTGCGGAACAAAATCGTAGCCCCAGCGCTGCTCGAACTCCTCAAACAAGGCCGGCGTCCAGCGCATGGTCTCGCCGCGCGGGGGACGGATATTGGGTTCATCAGTGAACACGCCGGGCACAACCCCGCCAAATTCCTCGCCTACCACACGTTCATAGCCATCCATGGTCACATTGATAAAGGTATCTGTTACCCCGGGAATCAGCAAATCCACGTACGAATATCCGGCATACCATTTCGATTGCTGATAATACTTTTTTTCAAATAATCGAAAAGTGCCGGATTCACCGGGAGTCACCTGTCCGGTGACGTCTTTCCATGTGCCATTTTCCTTGCGCAGCACGATATAAAAATCATTTACATCATCCGGGATGGTGTTCATCTTATGCATCACCAGTCCCTGACCCTGATTATAAGATTCCGGCATACGTGCCGCGACATGGCCGCCGGCAAATCCGCTGGGAAAAGAATTTTCATCATATATCCAGGCTTTCAATCCAAGACTTTTCGATTTGTTTACCGAGTACTCGATCATTTCAAACCATTCATCCGAAAGGTATTCGGTGATCAATCCATAGCGTGGATGCATGAACACACCACCAAAGCCATTTTCCTTGAAATCATTCAAATCGCGTTCAAGCATGTCCTTTTGAAGTTTATCATGCCACACCCAGAATGGCGCCGGGCGAAAAGCGGCTGTGGGATTTTTAAAGACAGGTTTTAATTGAATAAATGACTCGATGTGCTCCTGAGCGAGTATATTTGAAAAGAGCACAATCAGAAAAAGTAAGAAATGTATCATCACATCTTTTCTACTCATGATCCGGCCTCCTGAAAATTTATATATTGAGAAAAAGTTTTGTCGTAATACCGAAAAACGATGCAAAACAAAGATTGAGCAACATGCCCAGTAAATAATAAGACGCGTTTTCTTTGATGTCCTGGGTGCGTACAAGTCCCCGCGCCGCAAAGAGAATTCCCAGCGCGGTAAACTGATTCATCAGAATAAAAGTGACAATAATAAAATGCTCGCACATGCCAATCCAAAAGCCTTCGTTGCGCGGATTGAGTCCATGGCCGCCCATTCGGGCAGTATTCGACGGATCGACAAAAGCCAGGATACGCCGCAGCAACAAACTGCCAAGTACAAAACCGAAAGGATAGGCATAAAGTAAAGCAATTATTATGAGAAATACATTTTTCATTTTGATTGATTAGTAAATTCTTTTGAGACCTGGGTTATATAATCTTTAATCGCTTTTTCAGCCAGGTCAAAGGTTTTCCAATGAATGCTTTGTAATGATTTTTGAATCTGTTGCTGTGACTTGCCAAGTGCATCGGCTGCCGCTTGTTGTGTTTTCAGACGCTGATAGTGCCGGAGTACTTTGATCTGAAACGGGGTAAGATCATTCAACATGACCAGATACATGTTGATGATGCCGCTTACCTGCTCATCTACTCGGCCTGACGGGGAACGAAAACCAAACATCATTCCGGATTTTTTCAGTTCTTTCATCAAATTATCGGCTGTAATAAAACCGGGCCCCATCATTTCTGCACTGCTTTTTGAATCGAGTCCTTCAGTAATTTCCCCCCAAACAGCAACCCAGCGGAGCTTTAAAGGAAGAGCCGCATTGACAAACCGCAACATGTACGTGAACCAAGGTAATTTAACGTGTGCAACTAAAGCCACCTCATCGCCGCGCGTAATTTCAAAGGGTGCGGGAATGTCGGACCAGAGCTGATCATTGGCATCGTCCACAGCCTTGTGCAAAAGTTGTTGCACACCCTTTTCCTCGGATGAGCGAATCACATCACCCATCAAAATAATATTGTTTTGGCCGGCTTTCATACAACTTTTTTATATTGTATATTTATTTTTACAACTTATTTATGTAGTAATAAAATTAAATGCGAATCATTTTTTATCTCGTCCCTACGGGACTCTTGCCATGAGAAAATCGCTTACTAAAAATATGTTGACCCTAACGGGTCAAAAAAGAATTTGCCACAATAATTCCCGATACATTATCCAAATCTTTTCTATTTTGCAATGCTAATTTTTATCACTATTCTCATCAGTCCAGTCCCGTAGGGTCGGCATATTTATAGCTCACCAAATAACAATTAAACCGGCCCCTTTAGGGGCCAAGATATTTATAGCTCGATTCATAATGACCTCAATAAATCATATGGAATTAAATCTTTATTGAGAACGTCCGCAGGTATTATTGGATTATCATACCGGTTTAACATACAAGTGTTTGGTATCGACAAGATTACATAACGAATCATCTTCTCAATAATAAACAATTTCTACCAAATACGAAAGTAAATTCTCAGCCGCCGGTATTCTGGAACTCTAAAAAGCCCACGACGTGAAAACATTTGATTTTGATAAAGAAAAAAACTATATTTTTGAGCCTAAATTCATCATTAACAGAAGAAAGGATCAGTAATGCGATATTGGTTAACAAGAGGTCTTCTCATGATATCATTCTTATTTGCAGCTGGCTGTAACCAGGGGCCGCTTCCGAAACGGAAATCCGTTGATTATGTCAAAAATGAATTGAATAAACTCGCACCGGTCACCATCAAGAGTGATCTCGAGGGCTTATCGGATGGAGATGTGACAGCTCTGAAAAAATTATATCAGGCATCTGTGATCATTGATGAATTGTTTTTGCTCCAGGTTGATCCGAAAAATCCGCAATTACGATCCACACTGCAGGATGCCGGATACGAGCATCATCTTGAGCTGTTCAACATTATGTTTGGCCGCTGGAACCGGCTAAAAGAAGATGAACCGTTTCTCGATTACATGGAGAAACCGGCAGGCGCCGGCTATTATCCCAAAGACATGACCCGGGAAGAGTTCGAAAACGTTCTTGAGAAACACCCTGAAAAAAGAGACGAATTTACAAGCGAGTTCACGTTGATTCGCAGAGATGAAAAGGGCGAGCTCGTGGCTATCCCTTATCATGAAGCTTATGCCGACAAGGTCGAGCAAATCGCCTCACTGTTGCGGGAAGTAGCTGATGTGACCGATGATCCGACGCTGCAGGAGTTTCTCAACTTGCGGGCCGAGGCATTTCTCACCGACGATTATTTTCAGAGCGACATGGCGTGGATGGACCTGGCAGGCGATCTGGAAATCGTTATTTCTCCTTATGAAGTGTACGAAGATGCCCTGTTCAATTACAAAACCGCTTATGAAGCGTTTCTGTGCCGGGTCGATCATGAAGAAAGTGAAAAGCTCAAAAATGTAGCCACGTATCTGAACGATATGGAGAGACATCTGCCCATTCCCGAAAAGTACAAAAATTACGATCGGGGTTCGTCCTCACCCATCAAAGTTGTGCAGGAATTGTATGCCGCCGGTGACACCAAAGCCGGGATACAAACAACAGCTTTTAATCTGCCAAATGACGAGCGTGTTCGCGAAGCCAAGGGCTCGAAAAAAGTCATGTTGAAAAACATTGCCAGAGCCAAATTCGATAAATGCTGGATTCCGATCGTTAAAACGATTTTGGCAGAAGAACCGCTCGAGCACGTCTCATTCGATGCCTATTTCAATCACGTGCTCATGCACGAAATGAGCCACGGCATCGGGCCGGGCATCATTACTCTTGAGGACGGCACAGAAACCACCGTGGCCAAAGAGCTGCAAAATTTATACTCTACCATCGAAGAGTGCAAGGCAGATGTGCTGAGCATTTACAATGTTCAGTTCATGGTCGATCAAGGTGTATTTTCTCAGAACATTGCGCAATCCATGTATCCGAGTTATCTGGGCGGCATGTTCCGTTCCATCCGCTTTGGTATCGATGAAGCACACGGCGGCGGCGTTGCCATTCAGTTCAATTATTATATAGAAAACGGTGCATTTTTTGAAAACGAAAATGGCAAACTGGATTTGAATCCGGACAAATTAAAACAAGCCATCAAAGAACTGGCGCACAAGGTTTTGATCATTGAAGCGACTGGTGATTATGAAGGTGCCAAGGCGCTGATCGAAAAGTATCGAAAAATGACGCCACTGATGGAGCGCTATATCGAGGAGCTCAAAGATGTGCCGATCGACATTCGCCCGACGTTTACGTTATCAGAAAAAATGAAGGGTATGCAATGATATTATTTCATAAACCTGACAATCCGGAACAAAAAATTTTTTAACGTTTTTACCAGATTTGATTAAAAGATTACTCATAAGGCTCCAAAGTTATAGCAGGAATGTTGACATCAATTAAAAGTATCTATTAACGAAGTTGAGAGGAAATAATATGAAAAAACTACTGGGACTCGTTATGATTTTTACGACATTGCTTTTCACCCACAACAACACAGTAGCACAGATAAAGGAACGTTCGGAAATTCCTGAACAATACAAATGGGATCTGACCGACCTTTATGAAAGCGATCAGGCCTGGAAGGAGGCAAAAGAACAGTTAGCATCACGCGTTGACGTAATCACGCAGTACAAAGGCAAACTGGCTTCCTCTGCGGAAACGTTACTGAATTGCTTGCAGTTGAATACAGAATTGTCCAAAAAGTACACACGACTTTACGTTTATGCTGCCCGCAAATCCGATCTTGATACCCGTGTGTCCAAATATCAGGCCATGAAGCAGGAACTAGATCAACTGGGCACCCGGTTTAATTCAAAGTCGTCTTTTATCGAACCTGAGATTCTGTCCATCGACAACGAGAAAATCAACAGATTTCTGAAAGAAAAACCGGGTTTGGATGTTTACAGATTCTATTTAAAAGACTTGCAGCGGATCAAAGCGCACCGGCTTTCTGCTGAAGAAGAGGAATTGTTAGCGCATGCCGGTCTGATGGCAGGGAGCCCTGAACTCATTTACAGTATTCTCTCAAATGCTGACCTCCCTTATCCGGAAATCACACTCAGTGACGGCACGCAAACAACGTTAAATGCAGCCGCTTTTACAAAGTATCGCGCGTCAAAAAATCGCCAGGACCGTGAACTCGTGTTCAATAGATTTTTTGGTATTTTAAAGGACTTTCGCAATACATTCGGCGCATCGCTATCCGGCCAGGTTAATACAGACCTGTTTTTCACCCGTGCCAGAAATTACGAGACGTCATTGGAAGCAGCATTGGATGATAACAACATTCCAACTGACGTTTATATGAGTCTTATCAATAACGTCAAAGACAATTTGGCTACGTTTCATCGGTATCTGAAAATCAAAAAGCGTATGCTTGGCATAGACACCTTGAAATACATCGACATGTACGCGCCGACGGTTGAGGATGTTGATTTGAATTATGAGATTGGAGAGGCTTACAACATTGTCAGAGAAGCCTTGCAGCCGCTCGGCAAAGATTATATGTCAACTCTTGAAAAAGCATTAACGGACCGCTGGATTGATGTGTATCCGACGTCTGGCAAAAAGTCAGGCGCCTATTCGAGCGGAAGCGCCTACGATGTCCATCCCTACATTCTGCTGAATTTTAATGACGCTTACAATGATGTCAGTACGCTGGCGCACGAATTGGGCCATACCATGCACAGTTATTACTCGAATAAAAATCAGCCTTATCCGTTGTCACATTACTCGATTTTTGTCGCCGAAGTGGCTTCAACATTTAACGAAGCTCTATTGACTGATTACATGCTGGATCGAGTCAAAGACGACGATACCCGGCTTTCATTGCTGATGGAATATCTGGACGGCATCAAAGGCACTATCTTCCGCCAGACGCACTTTGCCGAATTTGAGCTAAAAATTCACCAACTGGCTGAACAAGGCAAAGCATTGACCGGCGAATCACTGACAGAATTATACGGTGAAATCGTCAGAAACTATTACGGCCACGATGAGGGCGTTTGCTATATCGACGACTTGTATACACACGAGTGGGCCTATATTCCACATTTTTATTATAATTTTTATGTTTACCAGTATTCAACCTCGTTCTGCGCATCGACTGCTCTGGCTGAACAGGTTCTGAACAAGGAAGAAGGTTCGCGGGACCGGTTCATCACATTCTTGTCCTCCGGCGGCTCGGATTATCCGATTAATTTGTTAAAAGACGCCGGCGTGGATATGACTACCGCTGAACCATTCAATAAAACAATGGATAAAATGAACCGGGTCATGGACGAGATTGAAAAGATTTTGGATAAAAAAGGCATATAAAAATTAAACTGAACACGGATACGACGGATGTGGCGGATTTTCACGGTTACTGTTCATATTTTATGAGATAATAATCCGTGCTAATCCGTTGTATCTGTGTTCCAATTTTTGAATGAAAAGATTAAGAATGACTTTAAAGAAAGCACAGCATTATCTCATTTATATCCCAGCCTTTGTTCATTCCCTGACTTGCCTATTATTGAATATTCTATTTTATCAAAAGACATTTAATAAAACGGCAAGTTAATGCAATTTTCAGTCATCATACCGGCTTTTTGTGAGGCACATAAAATTGCAAAGGATGTGCAAGCTGCTTCTGCTTTTCTCTCCGCTCATTTTGAACAAAGTGAAATAATAATTGTAGATGACGGCAGCAACGACGGCACCAGCCGGAACGCCAACATTCCAGTTCCTGGTAACGTTACCCTGGACATTATCCGTTATCAGAAAAATAAAGGAAAAGGTTATGCTGTGCGCAGCGGGATTTTAGCCTCTACCGGCGATTATGTGATGTTTGCAGACGCGGGTGCGTGCGTGCCATACGAACAATCGCTGCGCGGTCTGAAGATGCTGCAAAACGATGAATGTGATTTGGCTCATGGCTCACGGAAACTGCCAGAAAGTGAAATCATCCGGCCGCATTTGAAACAACGGCAAATTTCATCAAAGCTGTTTCCGTTTTTTCTCCGGCTTTGGATGCATATCCCCCGGCGAATCACCGACACGCAATGTGGTTTTAAAATGTACAAGGGCGATGTGGCGCGCGAACTGTACGGGCTCTCTGTCATCGACGGTTTTATGTTTGACATTGAAATCATCTGCATGGCACTGAAGAAAGGCTACCGCATCAAGGAATTCCCCATTTCCTGGACAGCCGATCCGGATACCCGGTTGAGCCTGATTCATGTGCCCAAACAGGTGCTAAAAGAAACGTGGCGCATTAAACGGTCTGTCCGTCAATGCGCCCGTCAAACTGGTGAATAAATTCACCTTTGCGCTATTCAACCCGATTTCAATTTAAAACAGAATTTTATATTTCAATAATGCCGAGCGAGGGCCGAGTTTTCCATGCACCGCGGGTAAAATCGGGAAAATCGATTGACGCACCTCGTTGAGCAACAGATTTTTCCGAGACCGGTGCCACAGCACTCCATGCTGCTGCGTCGTAGACATCCAGATCCTGCTGCGTGCCTTCGTTGAGACATTGAATTAACCGATAATCCTCGATATAATCCATGCCGCCATGCCCGCCACCGCGCGCTTCTTCACCTTTAGCTGTCCATACCGGATGTTCGTATTTATCAGCGTATTTTTCCAGTTCTTCCCACTGGTGTTGCGGACTTTTTCCTTCAATATGAACAAGCGACGGCGTTGGCCATTTCCGGGTAATGCCCTTTGTCCCCTGTACAAGATTAATCCGGCTGTAAGGCCGCGGCGAGGAGGTATCGTGATAAATGGTAATAGTCCGGCCGTTTTTAGTCCGAATAAGCGTAATGTTGATATCACCGAGCGCATAATCCTGTGTCGCCAGCGGATGATCTTTGCCGTACATTTCTTCGGCTTTGAGATTAAGGCCGAGGGATTTGCTGCTCATGGAGACCAAATAGTCAAATTGATCACCGCGATTGACATTCATGACCTGTGCCACCGGACCGAGGCCGTGTGTGGGATACAGGTTACCATTGCGGTCGAATGAATGCTTTATGCGCCACATATCCACATAAAATTCTTCACTCAGTTTATGCGTGCGCAAATCATGGCGGTAGCCGCACTCGGCGTGTAAAACTTCTCCGAACAGCCCCTGTCGCGCCATGTTCAGCACCATCATTTCCACGCGATCGTAACAGCAGTTTTCCATCATAATGCAATAGCGTTTGGTGCGTTCCGAGGTTTCGACCATTTGCCAGCATTCGTCCAAAGTCACGGCCGCCGGCACTTCGGTTGCAGCGTGCTTGCCGGCTTCCATCGCGGCCACACACACCGGGACATGCCAGTTCCATGGCGTAGCGGTATAAACCAGATCAACATTGTCACTCTCACACAAGCGTTTATAATCTTCCGGTCCTTTCGTGTAAAGAGCGGGTTTTGCCTGGCCAGCCTCTACGCACATCTTTGCTGCGCGTTCAGCATGCTCCGGCAGCACATCAGCAATGGCAGTTATTTGGCAACCCGGAATGCGCAGCAAATTTGCCACGTGACTTGTTCCCTGATGGCCAACCCCGACATAGCCCACCCGTACGTTTTCAATCGGCGGCGCGACAAAATCTTGAGCCTCATCGCTCAGTGCCTTGGGGCCTTGCGCCTGTGAATTGCGACTCAGTACGGCAGCACCGAGTCCTGCTGTTGCGCCTAATCTTAAAAAATCCCTGCGATTTACATTAGAATATTTTGAATCATCAGACATTACGTTCCTCCGTACTTTTTCATTTTCGATTTAAATTACGATTCCACAAACAATCCTTTATCCACATGAACAACATACGCGTATCCGCCGGCTTGTTGCACAGCCTCCACTACTCGCTCCGGGTTTTCCGGGCAATAGGCGAACATGCACCCACCGCCGCCAGAGCCGTTTATTTTTGCGCCATAAGCTCCTGCATCTAATGCCGCTTGAATCATTGTGTCGATTTTTGCTGTGGAAATCTTTAGCCCGTCGCGGAGAATGTTGTGGTGTTCTGTGAGCAATGCTCCGAATTCGTGTGGATCAAAATCCTGGTGAAAAAGCTCGCAAGCCTGTTGCGTCAAATCACGGTTGCGGATATTAGCCCGAAGCAGCCGGCATTCATCTTTAGTCAAGAGATCTGAAAATAGATTCACATCATTCAAAGAGATATTTTTCAGTTGATATTCATTATCTTTTAGTACCTTGATGATGCGTTGCATAGGTTTCTTTACCTTACTCAGAGTCGCTGTAGTATGTTTGGGACTTTTTGAATCTCCCAGCACAAAGGCTCCCATTGTCGTTTTCAGCCATTCGACACTGCCCGGATGCTCAAAATCGATATAAAGCACATTGCCAAAGGTGACAGCATAGTGATCCATCATGCCGCCGGGTTCGTTAAACTCAACTACTTCGGCCTGATGCGCAAGAGTCGCGACTTCAAAAAAATCATGCCAGCGCGGATTATTGGCTGCACGAAGCAGAAAAGCAGTCCACGCCACAACCAGTGCTGAAGAGCTTGATGTTCCGGAATTAATGGGGATTGTTCCGTGAATCGTGCAATCAAAACCGTGCGGCCAGGCAACCCTGCGTTCCTGCAAGACCCGGACAACGCTCTGCAAATAATCCCGCTCCTTTCGATAAGGCGTGGTTTTTTTGTATTCTATCCGGTCTTTTTCTTGAATGTCCGGCATGTCAAGATTGAAAGCTTCTTCATTGTTTGGTACGCCGTGAATGATCAGCCGGCGGTTAATGGCAGCGGTCAGAACAGACAAACCCAGATAATCCTGATGCTCGCCAAACAAACAAATGCGCCCGGGAGCGGATACAGTTATTTCATTCGTTTTTTTCTTCTTTTTCATCTTTTCTCTTTTTTGCTTTTATGAGTTCTTTAAATTCGCGCACCGGCACAATGATCCATATAACAAGTATGATAAAACCGATCAGCCAGATGCTCCATGTAATCCAGTCTATGGTCATAATGTCCTCTTTTATTCAAATTTAAGCCGAAGCAAACCGCTGGCGAAATAAACAATCATGCCAATAACAGAAAGCAGTGACGCAAGCTCGTGTCCGATACTGCCAAGAAAGATGCCAGTGAGAAAAATCAACAAGCCAATAAAAAGTGTGCTCAAAAACAACCGTCCGCCAAAAGATACCGGAATGATATGGTAGGCTTGCTTTGATTGGATTTCATCATCCTGGGCGCGGCGCATACGCCAAATGAAATCAATTCGCTCATGAAAATCCGGCCTGGTCATCCAGGTAACAAGCGGTGTAACAATAAGCGACGTGCCGGCGCTAAAAAATGTAGCGGTATTAAAATCGTAGCCCATGCCGAATTTGGCAAAAGCACCTGCCAGTGCTCCGGCAAGGTATCCGAAAATGGCCGCCTGCCATGTCGTGCGTTTCCATAACAATCCGTACACAATGGCGACGATAAACAGCGGCATATCCATAATGCCGATGACCGTCAGATAGGCATCGACAGCGCCGCCGAGTTTCGGAACGACATAGGTAAAAGCCATCATAAACACGCCAATGAGAATGGTAATAGTGCGCGCTACCTTGATGACATCTTTATCCGAAGCGTTCTTGTTAAAAATTCTGGTGTACAAATCATTGGTGAACATGGTGGCGACGGCGTTCAGGTTGGAACTGATCGTCGACATTTGCGCCGCCAGCAATCCGCAAAAGACCAGGCCGAGCACAGCATGAGGTAGATAATGCGCCAGCACCATGGGCACGGCCGCATCCGCGTTTGGCAAATTGGGAAACAGAGAAGTGGCAGCCAGTCCCGGCAGATTCCACAGCAACGCAAACGGCGTGTTGATAATTCCGGCAAGCACCAATCCTTTGGCTACCGTCTTTGTCGATTTTGCTCCAAAGGCGCGCTGCAGCAGTCCCTGGTCGACACATCCCCACTCCAGACCAAGGATCCAGATGGCCAGCACAAACTGCCAGTTGTACGTGCCGTGCTGGTGAACAAGTTCGAGATGAGATTCAGGCAACCGCTCGACCAAACCGGGAAACCAGCCAACAGCGGACATGGCCAGCGGCAGGACAATGAGGGCGCCTGCCAGCATAAAAATGAATTGCAGCGAATCGGTCAACGCGACCGACCACATGCCGCCGAGCATGGTGTAAAGGATCGTGATCACTGAAAATATCAACACCCAGGCGGTGAACGAATCCAGACCGGTCAATGTTTGCGCTGCGACAACCGCGGTATACAGCACCACGCCCAGCCAAAAGGACAGGCGGAAAACCCATAAAAATCCGACCATGTACCGGACTGCCGGCTTGTAACGGGTTTCTAAAAATTCCGGTATGGTGCGTATTTTTAATCGCCGTAAAATCGGAATGACAAACAAACCGGAAAATACCATAGCCATGTTGCCGGTCCAGGTTTGCCAGACAATGGCAATACCATGCTCGTAGGCCACCCCAGCCTGGCCGACAAAACTGTAAAGATTGACATTGGTCGCTGTTAGTGTGGCTGCCAAAATGAATGGCGTTAGTTGGCGTCCGGCAAGGTAATAATCATCCGGATTGCCGATCCAGCGGTAAAAAACCGTTCCGGCATAAAAGAGAAATCCCATAAAAACAGCAACAATAATATAATCAATGACAGCCACGCCTGTCTCCTTTCATCTCCGTTTTCCGCATTCTATATCTTTATCAGCACTTTATGTTTATACAACCAATAACACAAATACCAGAAAAATCCCCACACCACAAGCGCATTTATAATGTGAATGGCCTGTTCGCCTGCTCCGGCCCACGACAAAAATCCGCCGGTAAAAATGGCAAAAAAATCATTGAACCATTGATTTCCCACAGTCTGGGTAAAAAGATAAATAAATATCGGATTCATTCCGACAATGATGAAAAACTTTGTCCAGTTTTTAATGCCGATCACATCAATGAACCAGTAAGAAAAAGCGAGAAAGAGCAGCACCCAGCCGCCGGAAACGATGACAAACGAGCTGGTGCAGATGCGCTTGATGATCGGCGTGATGCCGCTCCAGTCCAGGCCATAACCGACTATCAGTCCCACGACTCCGGCTCCGGCTATTAGCCATACTTTTTTCTGGTCTTGCCGGCGGCTCTGCAGGATCTTCCCGGCGATTACACCCCACATTGTATGCGCGGCAGTGGGGATGGCATTGATCGCCACCCATCCGTCTGAATTTATTTTGCCCATAAGAACCCTATCCATATAGGCACCAAAATTATGTCCCTGGATAAACGGCTGGTCGTAACCGGGGATATTGATAAACCGGTACATCAATTCCGTCAAAACCAGTAAAAGAATTGACACAATGAATTGCGTGCGTATAGATCGATTGAAAAAAATAAAAGCGACAAGAATTGTAAAAGAAAGCTGGGTGAGCACATTCCATAATTCCCAGACCAGCTTGCCGCTGTAAACGCAATGCAATCCCACACCGAACAAAAACAGCAGGGCGCAACGTTTGACAATATGCCCGGTGATATTGATCCAGGATTCCCCCGAAAGCTGGCGTTTTGCCAGAGAGTACACCATCGCCACGCCGACAATGAACATGAATGCCGGCTGGACCAAATCCCAAAACCGGAGCCCATTCCAGGGATGATGATGCAATTGCATGACCAACTGTCCCAAGAAGGAATCCGGGTTGGTGAGATCCTGCAATCGTCCGTAGAGATGAGTTGTCTCCCCCACCAGTAAAAACATCACAAAACCGCGAAAGAAATCCAGAGAAGCCAAACGATTTTTTTGCAGTAGCATGAGGAATGTCCGATTATGTTGAAGGATTAATTCAGTGGATGAATAATAAAATTTTATGGCATGAAAAGCAAGCAGTTTTTGAAATTATTTGTAAAAGCTCACTGATGGGAGAATATCTTTGCAGCATTACAAAAGTGGGCTAAAGCCCGTTATGTTGAGAGATCATCTTTAACCCCGAGCTAAAGCTCGGGGCAATAGTATAGCCCCGACTTTCAATTCGGGGTTATTATTGAGGTTCTTTAACAGGGACTTTAGTGCCCAAATATTGAAACCTCCACCCAAGACTGAGCTTTTACAATTATTTGAAATCGAAAAGAGACGAAACGATTTGGAACAAGACAATTAATCGTTTTGCCCAAACTTATTTTGTCATTTATCACCTTAGTAAAACCATTTTTCTTTTTTGAAAATCTTGTACGGTGCTTCCTCTTACGAATAACTGATAAAAATACACACCTGAAGGTACGGCTTTGAATTCGTCATTTAATCCATCCCACATTACATTGTGTTGCCCCGCGTTTTGGTTTCTAAATGTTATTTTGCGAACCTGTTGTCCGCGAGCATTAAATATAGTCATCGTCACATGAGCGGGCCCGGGCAACTCGTAATCTATTCGGGTTGATCCGTTAAACGGATTCGGACTGTTTTGATGCAGCACAAAAGTTTTCGGTGTGATAGACGACTCGGATTCAGCAACGGTTGTCGCATAGTTAGCAATCCTGTCATCCATCCAGTCGGCGCGGTCTTTGATCCATTGTTTCATCCAGTCAATTTCCTGGTCATATGTTTCACCGATAAAATAATTCGGCCACACGCGTACACCGATAACCGGCCAGCGTTTGTAATTTCGGATACGTGCCTCTCCAATATGAGTGTACAAGGAATCGATAATGCCGAATATTCTCGGCGTAGATAGCGCAGAGGTTCTGAGTGCATTCCAGCGTTTAAAAATTTCTTTTGTGAACCTGGGCGTTTCCATCAATCGTTCCCAGTAAAACGGTACTTGCCAGGTATCGCCACCATTCATTTCATCGGATAGCATAAATTCCACCTGCCAGCCGTGTGTGAGCCAGCCGGCATAATAATCTGCGTTACCAAATCCAAGATTAAAATCCCAGATCGGCCCCATTTTCAACCGGCCGTCATTGCTGTCTTTATCTTTGTGCAAAAACGTGCTCAACCGGTAGCCGTCAACGTTTTTGGACAGTTCGTTGAGGAGAAAAAAATCGACAAACGAACCGACATCGACAACCCGGTGAAAACCGGTTTCCGGATCATCATATTCATCACTGAACATCAGATCCTCGAAATCATCGATAAATCCTTTGATATACTGTTCCTGCTCCGGCACAATGTCATTTGCATCGGGATAATCATACTGATATTTAATTTCGCGCTGCCGATTTCGGGGCGGCGGATAACGTGATTCAAATCCCGGTTTGTGGGGTTCTTTATCAATTTTTATGATATAACCGCCGGTCACGTCATCTCCGCTCACTTCGTCCGGGTTCAGCTTGGCGATATCGACGCGGTTTTTATCCCGCTTGATTTTTTCCATCAGGATATAAACACCCCAGTACTGGCCATTCAGTATCAATTCACAAAATTTTGTTCGTGTGGCATAGCGGCCAATGTCGTTAGATAATTTATAAATAAGCGCATTTCGCATCAACGTTTTGTCGCTGTAAGGTGCGTGGAGAATCCAGTCGTCTTCTTCGGGCAAGCCCATAAGTGAAACATTTAAATCATTGCCCAACACATCTTGAGTCTCCATTCTAAATTGCTTTTTGGGAAAGGACAACGACGACGAGCCGCGCACATTAATTCGAATACGGCCGTAAAAATCGTTAAACGGATCAGTTAACTTGTTAGGTTGATTCGGGCCGTTATCGATAATCCCCATATCCGCAATGATCGGAGTTTTATCTCCTGGGATGGATTGCCCCCCAGTATCGATAAAAACAAGCGGCAGATTTGATGAATTGAATTCTCCGAAAAGAGTCTTCTGGCCGACCAATTCAACATTAAAAAGAAAATCTGAGCTGCTGGTGCTCACATTCAAAGCCTGAACCGTTAACAGGTTTTTACCCGGATTTAACAAATCCTGTGGATTGGCGATGTCAAAAGTCTCCATACCATTGGCTTCGTGATTGCCTGTAGCTGCAGCATCCCAGCGCAAATGGTCTGGCTCGTTTGCAGCAGCAATTTTTCGCCGGTTCAAAAACGCTGCAAAGCCATCGTCATAAAGCACGTTCAGTTTCAGATAGCCAATCGTATCGATAGCGGTCTGGTCAAGGTCAAAGACAATGCGGATAAAACAGCTTGTACTGGGATTGCCGGCGCTTTGATGCATTTCATCTTCAACATCGAGGGAAATCCATTTTTCATAACCATTGCCGCGCTCATAACCGATGCCGCCCGGTGTACCGGAACATGTCATCCACTCGCTGTCATCGTAATCAATTTTGTAGCGCCACGAATAGACAATATTTTCGTGAGGCACAAAAACTTTTTTGTCAGCGTGCAAAGGCACCAGGACGGTCTCAGCTTGAACACAAATTGCTGACAATAAAAAAAGACTAACCCATAATGTTTTGTACCAGCTGTTCATCAAATTCATTCCTTTTTTAAAAGCGGACATTATTCATCTGTACTGGTGAGTAATTCCAAAAGCACACCTAACTTTTCCTGGCCATGGATATAAGCGTAGCTGCCGCCGGTAAAATCACCCCTTTGCACCATGTTTAATCCCTTGCCTTCCAGCATGGCAATTTCCTGCTGCATATTGTCCACGTGAAAAGCAATGTGATGCACACTCTCGCCGTGCGTATCCAGGTGTTCCTGCCATGTGCTGGGACCACCAATGGGCTCGATCAATTCTATTTGAATATTTTCAAGATTGATAAACGCCAGCTTGGCACGGGCATCTGTGGATTGCCCTTTGTAGCGGATATGGGTTTTCTCAGCTGAATCTGTAACAATAATATCCGGTTTTTCCACACCCAGCAAATCAGCATATGCCCGTGATTTGGCGTCAATGTCACGGACAACGATGCCCACCTGAGTCATCACATTGCTGGACAAATGCTGTTTTGGCGTATCCGTTGCAATAGTGATACCGATAGCCAGACACAAGCCCAAAAGCAATAGAATATTATTTTGCATGTTTTCCTCCGTCGTTCACTGCACTTTTCCTGATTGCATTGATTAAAACAATGCAATCAGGATGTCGATCTATTCTTTTTTGAAAGGCCAATTCTCTGATTCTTCATGCGCCGTGCGCATAATTTCTTCAATCTGTTTAACAATATCAGGATGCTGATCCGCTACATTTTTTTCTTCACTGATATCGGTTTTCAGATCATACAGCTCGATCTCAGCGGTCGGCGTGTTACGAACTCCCTTCCAACGTCCCATGCGAACAGCCTGGCGCGTTGGCTGCCACCAGTGAAACTCCCAGTATAAATACTCGTGCTGTTTCTGATCACCGGAATGTCCTAAAAGCGTGGGAACGAACGAGATGCCATCGATCTCATTCGGGACCGGCGCTCCTGCCAGTTGTGCGCATGTGGGCAAGATATCCCAGAACGCAGAGGGCAAATCTGTGGTCGATCCGGCTTTGATCTTTCCCGGCCACCAGGCGATCATGGGAACGCGAATACCGCCTTCGTACAAATCGCGTTTTATGCCCCGCAGCGGTCCGTTGCTGTTATTGAACGCGGGATCGAATCCGCCTTCCGAATGCGGACCGTTATCGCTGGAAAACATAACCAAGGTGTTGTCATCCACTCCGAGCTCTTTTAATTCGTCCACCAGTTGGCCGATATCCCGGTCCATTCGGCTAATCATGGCAGCATGGCCTTTTTGGGCTTCAGGCCAGTCTTTGTCTTTGTAAACACCATAATCAGGAACTTCCATGCCGTGTCTGTCGACCAGGTGACTCTCATTGTTAGCATGGGGGATCGTGTAAGCCAGGTACAAAAAGAACGGCCCGTTTTTGTGGCGCTCAACAAAATCGAATGCCTCGCGAGTGAACAAATCATGAGAATATTCTGCGCGTACCATTGCAGCCGAGCCAATGCCTTGTGCATAGCCTTCTTTGGCATAGACAACCTCATTGTCCAGTTCAACTTTTTCCTGGTTGCGCCAGAGAAAAGTCGGATAATAGTTATGCGCCCGGATTTGGTTGAGATATCCGTAGAAAAAATCGAATCCTTGTTCATTTGGAATGCCAGTAGTGCTTGCTTCTCCGAGCCCCCATTTGCCGACAAGTCCGGTAGCATAGCCCACGCCATGCAAGAGATCAGCTACTGTGACATCATCCGGCTTGAGCGGGACTCGTCCGTTGCCTCGAATCCGGGCATGGCCGGTATGCAGCCCGGTCATCAGACAACATCGCGATGGCGCGCACACGGTGCTGCCAGCGTAATGATCTGTAAATCGCATCCCTTCTGCTGCAAGTTTGTCCAGATTTGGCGTTTTAATGTTTTCCTGACCGTAGCATCCCAAATCACCGTAGCCGAGATCATCGGCCAGAATGTAAATGATGTTGGGGCGTTTAAATTCAGGGCCGCACTGTCCTGCCAAAGTTATACTAATTGCAGCAGCCCCTGTGGTTTTTAAAAATGAACGTCGATTGAAATGCATTGCAGCCTCCTGTTTTTTAGACAGAAAATATCGATGGTAATCCTGTCGACTTGGCATAATACAAAAAAATATTCTCATCTACAACAGTGTAAAAAATCCAACTGGCCTCGCACAATGCATAATGGGGCTCATACAGCATTGTTGTTGCTCTCGTTGATGGATAATGCAATCTTCATAGCCACGCGCTTTAGCGCGTGGAATGGATAATAAGATGAAAACTTTCGGGGCTTTAGCCCCGTGTGATTGTTTTTGTTGCTTTCGAAAGTATCTGATATAATAAAAAAGCAAATCCTCAAAATGGGCTCATAGCAACAAATTGGTCAATTCAATATTTTGTTTCACAGCAAAAAAAACCTAGTTGAGCCAGCCAGTGAATCCATGACGTCAACACTTCAATAACATATTATCTTTATTGATGTAAATCCTTAATTCTCGCCAAAGCCCTGAAGCTTTAACAGCTTTGCCTCACCTTCATTTAACAGAAAAGAATACGAAAAGGTGTCCTCTTCAGCCGGTACAAAACCTGTCTCCCTGCCGGTGAAAATATCAGTAACAAGATAAGAATGATCAGGACGGCCTTTGAAGGTCACGCTAACCGAACGAGCTCCATTCAGACAACGCCGGTTCACGATCATGTAATGATTTTCCTCTCTGTCATTCTGTAAAATACCAACCTGAATAAAAGTTTCGCCCTCGTCATCAAGTTCGCCTGCAGGTGTTCTGGTGTTGATGTCATAAAGCGCATACATTTCATCGATCGGTTCATGTTTGTTCTGGTGAATGGCATAGCCTGTTTTCCAGGTCAAATCCATAAACTCAGAACCGATGTCGTAGAATGTTCTGCCGGTATTTTGATAATTTTTATGAATTGAACGGACTTTGACATACTGGGCTGTCGGATTGCGCTGCAGATCGAGCAAACCAGTCACGTTGCCGGTTCGTAACGAGCCATAAAGGTAATAAACAATGCCTTTGGCACCAAAGGCGAGAGCCAGATTATTTTGGCAAAGAATCTCTTCCTTGCGAGTGAATCGGTAATTTCCTTTCCGGCTCTGCTGCACCTGGGTAATGAAATGCAACTGCGCATCAGCATAATGTTTTTGCAGTTCAGTCTGGACATAAGACAACGCATGAACGAACTTTTGTAGGGCCTCTTGCAGGCTCTGGCCGGAAGAATCGGTGTCATTTTTAAACACATAATAATGATAATTGAAAATATCCATCGAATCGACCTGAGAAAACATATCAGCCAAATATTCTCTGTAATCGTAGCCGTCCTGAACCAGCGCCGGAACGCCGGGCGCGTGAGTGTGCAGGGAATGGCAAATATAATTCAACCAGGAATACCGATCCGGATTCTCCAATTGCACTTCTGCGCCAGCGAGAAAGCTATGGATTCCGGTTTTGTTCGGATGGGCTGCATTCATGGATGCGTAGCCGCTGTCCACATACGCTCGCCACGCTGGGTCTCCAGGCCCCCCGCCTGTATCGATAGCCCGCCACACTTGATAAGGTTGGCTCGAGATCGTATTTGACGGCGATATTTCCAGTGTTGAGGAAAATTCGCCGTCCCGTTCAATGCCATAATTCTGCAAAGCTTGTTCAATTCGTTTGACACACGTTTGTCCGCCGCCGGTGCAGGCAATCATGTAATTCACATCCAGATCCTCAAGCATACTTTTCTCGGCATCTTTTAGCACCCAGTTGCCGGAACCATCCGGACTTGTTTGAATGATTTGATCATAGCCGGTCTGGCCGGTTAAACACCATACGCCAAGTTGAAACTTTTGGCCATACGCACAACTCGCAAAAATCAAAATGAAAATTGTCATAAAAAATCGGCCTGTCATGGGCTTATTCCTCAAAGTTTATCAAGCCGGATAAAATATGTGATTTTGTTTTTATGTAAAATAATGGAAAAGTATGAGAAAAGAAATACGAAAAAAGAGGCTACCGCACGATAATAAATTTGACGGTTTTTTCAAACCGGTTAGCGCGCATACTGCAAAGATAAAGTCCGCTAGGCAGCGGCTTTCGCGCGATGTCGAGTCCTTTGTAGGTCAATGTATAATGTCCGGCAGGTCGATGTCGGGATTCAAGCGTGACTAATTTTTGTCCCATAACAGAAAAAACGTTGATGAACACATCCGATGGTTCGGGCAGTGAATAGGCAAATGTTGTGCTGCTGTTAAATGGATTAGGATAATTTTGCTCGAATGCATAAGTTAAAGGCAGTTTTTCTTTATCATGAATTTCTTCAACTCCTGTATGCGGACCAACGATGAAAGCGGAATTTCCCATCGTCCCCGGGTGAGGCATGCCAAAGCGGTTTACCACTATGTAGGACGAACTTTTAGCGATATTGCCGGCAGAAATAATGGTACCACGTTCTAAATGGTATGACTGCTGTGAATATACCATCAAAGTGAAAACGAATATTGTGACTTTAATAATAACTATCTTTTTCATATTCACTCTCATTTTAACGTAACAAGAACTTTTATCTGGCCGCTGCCATTTGTGAGCGGTTCCATGGCTTTACCAAGAACAGTACCGATTTCAGGATGTTCAGCTTTCATGGCAAATCCTGGTTTATCAGATGTGGTTAACAAATCGCCTGGCTGGACCGGTTGCGTAGCAATGACGTTGCATGGTACAATGCCGGTCAATACCAGAGGAAAACGCCCCTCGCCATTTTTACGTTCTCCGACTGTTAACGTTGGTGAGGTGGAGATAATCCCGGCCACACGAGTGTCATTAGCCATAGTGCATTTTTTGATGTGATTGGGCGAATCCGGATCAATAATCACAACATCGCCTGGCTGGAGCTGTTCTTTTGACGGAACGAATTCAGCGACATCGCCCCAGGAACCGGTTGTGCAATGTGCTGTTCCGTCGACGTAAAGTGCGTAATCGTTGTTGTTCGTGGATTTTGCATAAACGCCGTAAACCTGGCCTTCACCATAAACGCCGATGTTGGTACCGATACCTCGCACCCCATGTTGACCCCGGCCCTCAATTCCAGATGACCTGGATGTGATTGAATTATTGATTGAGGTGATGACAGCCGTGTCATCCTGGTTCTGAGACACAGCAAAACCAGCGTCCAAATGCTCACCTTTGATGGCACCATAGTTGATATCCTGACTGTTCACAGCGCGGTCGGCAATCATAACGCTTGTTATTGATTCGGTTTGATATTCGTTGACAAACACCCCGTCATAAGCGGAACCGTTGAGGTATGCGGTTTCCAGCTCTAACGTCAAATCGCCGGTAATGCCGCCTCCGGCAATGCCGTTGCGGGATAGTACACTGGTAATATCGCCAGCAGCAAAACTCAGGTCTTCGGGAAGGATCGTGCCGTTGGCGATCATGTCACTGTTTACACTGCCGATTTGTGCGCTGGAGATAAAACGGGAATCATAAGCTGATCCGCTCAGATAAGAGGGCGCCAGACTAATTGTAAGATCACCAGACTGGCCGCCACCGGCAAGACCGTTGCCTGCCACAACTGCGGTGACATCTCCGGCAGCAAATCCCATATCCTCCGGCATGATACTGCCGTTTTTGATGTCCGCACTGGATATTTCATTGTTGCGAATCATGTAAGAGTTGATAGCGTTGCCTTCATTCACATTCACAAACCTGTTATCATACGCAGAGCCAGTGCTGTAAGCGTTTGTCAACGCCAGGGACACAGAACCTGAAGAACCGCCGCCGTCCAATCCTTCTCCGGCGATTACCCCATTGATAGTCCCGATGGAAAATGCCATATCTGAAGGCTGCAAAGTGCCATCTTTCACATCAGCACTTGTAATTGTTTCATCTACCAGCATACTGCTAGTAATTGTGCGGGGCTCGCCCTTTTTTACAAAACGGCTGTCGTAGGCCTGGCCGGAAAGATAATCCGGGCTCAGACTCAGTTCAACTTCGGGTAACTTGCCGGAAGCAGACAAGCCATCTCCGGCAATGACGTTGGAAATCGTTCCAGGCATGGAAAATCCCAGGTCCTCCGGCATAATAGACCCGTTCGCGATCATTTTGCCAGTGACCGAATTTGCAGCGCCGCGTTTGATATAATGAGCCTCAAGCTGAGCTGTGGTCATATAAGATATTGCTGGATTACCGCCCAGATTGGCAGCGTCAATCTCATTGTTTTCATAATAATTAGCCTGATCGCGGGTATAAAACTCACTGCCCGGATGACCATTCAATGCTCCGGCATCTGCAGAAAACAGGGCATAAGCGACACTGTTAATGTGCTTTCGTGGGGTCATGGGCTCGCCGTTGACAGTGAGCTGCAAATAGCGTGACTCACCGTTAAAGAGCTGATCCGGCAAAAAAGATGAACAGCCCAGTTCTGCGGTAAAATATCCCTGATGCGGTTTCAGTGATTGTTCTTCTGTCCATAAAACCGACCCGCCGGTTGCGGCATCCCATATACTGAATGTGATATTGACCGCACCACTCACCGGACTTCCCGATGCATTGGTTAAGAAACCTTGATAATCAATCACATGCGGCAAAGTGAGTCCGGTTGCGGCTGGTTTTTGTTGGTTAGGTTGAGATTCCTTTTCAGGTGAGGAATCTGTCTCCTGAGCGGAAATCGGGTTCAATAAAAAATAAAAAATACAGAAATAAAAGAAAATAAATCTGACAAGCATTGTTGCCTCCTCAATCCCGTCTATAAAGACAGTTGATGCGAATTGTGCTGTTTAATATTAACATACCTGCGAAGAAAGAGGAGTGCAGAACGCCAGATCGCTCAGCATATCAGTAAGAGTTCTTCCTGCGGTGTGGATAAAAATTCACAGCCGTTTTCGGTAACCACCACGATCTCTTCAATAGTCGCGACACCATACCCTTCAACTGTGAGACGAGGTTCCAGAGTATAGACCTGACCAGTCTCGACTTTGGAATATGGCAGGTTTTTATACCGCTCCCATTTGGGACACAAGAGCGCAGAACCGTCATGTGCCTGACGACCAACCTGATGACCAAGGGCGTGGGGATACTCGTCGTATCCGGCATTGGCAATATATTGACGGGCAGCGTCGTCCACCTGCCATCCGAGCATGCCGGGTTTTAATACCTCTGCGGCTTTTTTAATAGCATCGCGAATGGTTTCAAATCCATGTATAACAGGCTCGGGTGCCGCTTTTTCATCGGGCTTGAGGAAATACCAGGTGCGCTGCAAGTCGGATACATATTCATTTTTTCGAACGCCGAAATCGATATTCATAATATGACCGGGTTCGATTTTTCGGCCGGTCGGACCGGCATGAGCGCCGGCCGTATCCGGCCCGGTAAATACAGCCGGACAATGCGTTTCATCCCAGGCAAAACCCAGTCCGCGTTTGAGCACCTGTTCGCGTATAAACTGAGCCACCTCGTGCTCGGTCAAACCGGTGTGAACAAACTCGGTGACTTTATCATAAATATCCAGCGTTTCATCAATCGCCGATTTGATGCGTTCGATTTCGCCAGGAGATTTCCGGCCGCGTAACGCCGCGACGAGCTCTTCACTTGACTGCACTCGTTTATCAAAACCTGCGTCTTTTAAATATTCCATCAAGGTAAGATACAAACCATGGGTCAAGCCGTCAGCCATGACATCATTTTGAGAAAAATTAATGGCAATAGTGGAGGGATTTTTTTCTTGTAAAATTCGTAACAGATCTTTTTTGATAGAATCAACATATCCTATGACGTCATAATTAGCGTGATCTTTAATATTTTGCTCATCCAGACTGCCGACAAGTGCGATTTTGTCACCGGAAGTAGTGATGATAAACGCGGACGTCCAGGTACAATTTGTCCCTAAAATAATATCCAGCATTGGGTCTGGTGTTGAGGACGTTTCCCGCACAAATGTCAACCACATATCAATATTTTTTTCTTTTAAAATATCAACAGCCTGGGCAATTTTTTCATCAATCATTTTCATATCTCACTTTTCACATTGAATTGTTTTTCACTAATGTCGCGACGCGCTAAAGCCCTGTTTTTTATACTTTTCTAACAATTTGTAGAGCCGAAATACGATATCTTTTCTTTCCTGGTAAAGATTTTTCGTTTCCGAAGGATCCTCTTTAATATTGTAAAGTTCATTTTTGTTTTTGTCTTTAACTTTCTTGCCTTGCAGTGCCGGGGCATATTTGGCATGTACCCTACCCAGACCACCACCGAGGATGAGTTTCCATTCCCCCTGGATGATCGTCCGGTTTTCAATGACAGTCGCTTCGCGCAATGGTTTTTCATAATCCTCACCCAGCAAAACAGGCAATATATTATAACTGTCCTCGCCAGCGTCGACAGGCTGCTTGTCACCAACGATGGCGGCAAAAGTTGCCAGCATATCTGTAAAAGAGATGATCTCATCAGTCACAGACCCGGGAGCAATTTTTCCCGGCCATCGAACAATAAAAGGCATCCGGTGCCCGCCCTCCCATTTGTCTGACTTTATACCTTTGAAATAAGATGTTGAATGGTGATCATACGTGTTGACGTCCCGTTGAAACCATACCGGGCCATTATCGCTGGAGAAAAACACAATGGTATTCTCTGTGCAACCGGTTTCATCGAGCAGAGCCATTATTTTGCCGATAGCTGTGTCGATTTGAACCACAAAATCACCATAAGGTCCGGCATCGCTTTTATCCTTAAAAGATTCTGTGGGAAGCCAGGGCGTATGCGGCGCCGTGAGCGGGAAATACAAGAAAAATGGTTGTTCCTGGGAATATTCTCTTAAAAAAGACAAAGCCTTCTCAACCAAGGTAGGCATCACCTCTTCGTGTTCAAATCCTGACGAAATTTTCCCGGCGCGCCAGAACTCGCCTTGAATAGCAGTAAATTTATCACTACGACTGGCTGGGATTTTTTCTGTCAGGGGTTGAACACACTGGTCATTTTCAATATAATAATAAGGCGGGATATCCAGAGACGCATGCAGACCGAAAAAATAGTCAAATCCGCGATCAACAGGACCGCCGACAATGCGTCGATTGCAATTAAAATTATGAATATTTCTGAAACCGAGATGCCATTTGCCAATGCAGGCCGTGTTATAGCCATTGTCTTGTAAAAGCGATCCCAGAGTTACTCTATTCCTGTTAATCAGGCTGGATACGTAATGTTTTTGAATTTCTGTGCGAAACGGATACCGTCCGGTTAAGAGTCCATACCGGGCAGGCACGCACAGTGTTCCACACGAGTGGGCATTCGTAAAACGCATGCTTTGTTCAGCCAGATGGTCGATGTGAGGTGTGGGAATTTTAGAATCAGGATTATAGCAACCTGCATCGCCATACCCCATATCATCAGCTAAAATGAAAATAATATTCGGCACATCTTTTTCGGCTTTTGCGTTTGCGTTTCTAATGACAATGGGTAAACTGGCAGAAAATAGTCCTGATAGTTTTAAAAATTTACGCCTGTTCATAAAAAGTTAGAGTTTTCATGATTTGCACATGTGATCTTTTAATCGTTGAATGCAGTTTTCTGGGCAGACAGAAAAACCCATCCTGATATCAAATGGAATCAAACCGAATCAACTTGTTAGAAAGTAAATGAATTTACCGCAAAAATGCAATGGAATTTCTGAAAATTTTAGATGTGAGGAAAAATTGAGATTAGAAAAAAGCTGATTTATAAAAATAAGGGATGGCAAGTTGGGGGGACCCTTGCCATCCCCGGTGGTTGTTTGCAGGAGGGAGGCTACATGTACAACCACCTTGACAGTCAAATTCTCGAAAGGTGAAAAATAAATCAACTTTTCTGATTCTGAAAAAGTGATTAATTTTTCACCATTTTTGTCTTTATTGTTTTTAGTAACGAAAAAGGTACGGATTGAGTTCCCAAAATTATTTGGCCTTCACGGCCGCCGTGGCAATCGCTTCCCCCGGATTCGAGTAAATCGTATTTTTGTGCAATTGCTCGATAATAATTAATATCTTTTGGTTTGTGTTTCGGATGTATGATTTCAATACCATCCAATCCAGCGTCGATCAGTCGTTTCACGTCCGATTCATCAATAAAAGCCGTTTTTGGATGTGCCAAAAATACCAGACCGCCAGCATCCTTTATGATTTCCATAGCATCCATCGGACCGATGACATTTTTCGGCACATACGCTGGGCGGCCTTCGCCAAGGTATTTCTCAAACGCTTCAAAAGCAGAAAAAACATAATTCTCTTCCACCAGAGCTTCGGCAATATGCGGCCGGCCGAGAGGCGCGCCCTGTGCTTTAACCAAAATCGGTTCCAGAGACAAATGGAATCCAATACCCTTCAAAAGTTGAATAATTCTTTTGGCGCGCTCTTCCCGCGCCTGCCAAAGCGTTTCAGTATAAGAGCGAATCGCAGAGTGAGAATAATCAATAAAATATCCAAGAAAATGCAATTCCCGTTGCTTCAGGCTCACACTGATTTCAATGCCAGGGATCACATCAATATTGAAAGGAATGCTCTGCTCTAACGCCGGTTTGACACCTTCAACCGTATCGTGGTCGGTTATCGAGATAGCGCACAAATTTCGTTTTGCCGCATATTGTAAAATTTCAAACGGGCTCAAGAGCCCGTCTGAATATCTCGAATGAATATGAAGATCTATATGTCTTTCAGTCATTGTATCTTAACAAACCTGGATCTAATCAAGTTCCTCGTCTTCCAGCGCTTCTTTTTCCTGCTTTTTCTTTTTCACCAATCTTGAGATCACAATACTTACTTCATAAAGAATAATAAGCGGTCCGGCCAGCATGAGTTGTGTAAAGATATCCGGCGGTGTAACCATAGCTGCGATAATGAATATAGTCACAATCCCATAAGCACGTTTACGTTTTAAAAAGCCAGGGTCTAGTATGCCAATACTCGTTAAAAAATAAGATAGCACCGGAAGTTCAAAAACAATTCCAAAGACAAGAACAATGGTCACCACAAATCCGAGGTATTTGCTAATAGTAATATTGGCTTCCAGGAATTCTGTTTGAAAACCAAGCAGAAATTTCAAGCCAAGGCCAATAATCACCTTGTAAGCGAAAAAAGCGCCCAGGAAAAAACACAACACAGTAAAGAAAACAATTGGCGGGACCAGTTTTCGTTCTTTTTCCATGAGGCCTGGTACGATAAATTTCCATACCTCATAAGCGACATAAGGTAACGCGATGAGCAATCCGCCGAACATGGAGACTTTGATATACGTCATAAAGCCTTCGGTTGGAGATAAAAAGATAAGCTTTAGATCTTTGGGCCCGGCGTTGCGCAAAAAAGTCACAATGTGCTCAGAAAAGAAAAAGCAAATAATTGCAGCAAGGACAATCGCGCCGATACTGCGCATCAGCGTCCACCGGAGCTCCTCAAGGTGCTCCAGGAACGGCATCTTTTTCTCATTAGTTTGCTTTTTTTTCTTTTTTCCTTTTACAGGTTCTTCCTCTTCTTCAGTCTCGGGCGGTTCTTTAGCTTTTTCCTCACCAGTACCGGATGATTCGTCCTCAGACTCATAATCAGAATCAGTATATCCTTCTTCATAGGGATTGTCCGCATACTCGTCCTGTTTTTCCGGCTCTGAAGAATCACCGGATTGTTCGGGCTCTTTTTTTTCTTCCGAGGACCCTGAAGGCTGTTGTTTATCCTGAGCCTGATCGTCATTCACAGAGTCATCTTTTTCAGGCTGTTCTTGCCGTTTTTCATTTTCGTCTTGACTGTTGTCTTTATTTTCGAAATCTTTATCAGACATTGCAGAAATCTATTCCTTTCTCATAATAGTCATTCATTAAATAAAAGCCCCCTGCTTTACCAAAACAAGGGGCTAAAATATCAAAACTATAATTTAAAATCAAGATATAAAATTACATTCCGAATTTTAAACCTGAGAATCCCAGAAAAGCCATTGACATCAATCCTGCCATAATAAAAGCAAGCGGAATACCTTCAAGTGCTTTTGGTACTTTTGCCATTTCCAGTTTTTCACGCATACCGGCCATCAAGACGAGAGCGAGAGTGAAACCGAGACCGGCCGAGAATCCGTGAACCACGCTTTCAATAAAAACATAGTTTTCATCAATATTCAACAAGGCAACGCCTAAAATGGCACAATTTGTCGTAATCAGCGGCAGATAAATACCAAGTGACTTGTAAAGCGCCGGACTCGTTTTTTGAATGACCATTTCGACAAATTGCACCAGCGAGGCAATAACCAGGATAAAAGCAATGGTTTTAAGGAACGTCAGATCGGGCGGAGTTTGAAGATTGAAAAGATGATAAAACACATTCGATTCAACTGGTGAAAGAAGGTAATTATGGATCAGCCAGGTTACTGTTGATGCCAGTGTCATCACAAAAGTGACTGCCGCGCCCATGCCGATAGCAGAATCGAGCTGTTTGGAAACACCAATGTACGGGCACAAGCCAAGAAACCGGGCAAAAACAAAATTGTTAATAAATATCACAGATATCGAAATGATAAACAAGTTTTGAATATCCATAAAAACTCCTGTTCAAAAACCTTACTTTTGCGTTTTGCGGTTATCAAACCAGTGAAAGAATCCCATCACCAGGCCAATCGTCAGAAAAGCGCCGGGTGGAAGGATCATAACCAGGACGGGCTCGAACGATGCAGACATAACCGGGATGCCGAAGAAACTGCCATTGCCGAGCAATTCGCGTATGGTTCCGAGCAGAACCAGCGCGTATGTAAAACCCAGGCCCATGCCGAGTCCATCGACAATAGACAGGTTTACTTTTTGATTCCCGGCAAAGGCTTCAGCACGGCCAAGGATCATACAATTGACCACAATGAGCGGCACAAAAATACCGAGCGTTTCGTGCAACGATGGCAGAAAACCAGCCATTCCCAAATCAACGATTGTCACAAAGGTAGCGATAACTACAATATAAATAGGGATGCGGATTTTCTTCGGTACAATGTTGCGCATACTTGAAATGAGCAAATTGGAGCACACCAAAACGAATGTAGCTGCCAGGCCCATGCCGAGCCCGCCTTGAACGGAGTTGGTCACGGCTAATGTAGGACACAAGCCAAGCGCCTGCTTAAAAACCGGATTCTGTTGATGAAATCCTTTGGTAAATTCCTGTACTGATGCCATAAATGCCTCGAACCACAAATTTATCTTTAAAGTGATAAATGTTATTTCTTGTTAATTTTTTCTTTCAACTTTTCGTAACCTTCTACAATTGAATTTGTCATTGCCCGTGATGAGATGGTTGCGCCGGTGATAGCCTGAATGTCACCGCCATCCTGTTCAATGGCAACCTTGCCCGCCTTTTTGCCTAAAAATTGTTTTGGAAACCAGGGCTCGGTTTCTCCGTATTTTACCGCCTGAATCCGCGTGCCCAACCCGGGCGTTTCCTGCTGGCTGAGCACTGTGATACCCAGAATTGTTCCGCTGGTATCGACGCCAATCATGGTTTCGATTATGCTGGAATAACCCTGCCCGCTAGCGATGTAAGCGTAACCTTTGACCTCTTTCCGTTCAGGACTTATAAAAGCGCGATAATAATCAAAACTGTTGTTTTCGTGAGCAGGTTGTATCGCTTGTTTACCTGTATTAGGAAGGGCGGCTTCGAGCGCATTCTCAACAATTTTTTCTTTTTGCGCCTCAATTCGCGGCTTTGCCACTGAATATATACCAGCCAATGCCGTAGCCGCTATAGTAGTGATAAGCATTAAAAGTCCGCCGAGTTTAAATATCTCCTTCATTTTCTCTTCCTTTCTCCGAAAACTTTGGGTCGTGTGTAGCGGTCAAGTAAGGGAGTCACCAAATTCATAAGTAAAATAGAGTAGGAAACACCTTCTGGGTAACCGCCAAAGCGCCGGATAATAAAAGTAATAATACCGCAGCCGACTCCGAAATAAACCCGGCCCCGAAAAGTGATTGGAGAGGTCACCATATCTGTTGCCATATAAAACGCGCCCAATATCAAGCCACCGGAAAAAAGGCTGAAAAGTACATTACCGTTAAAATAGCCATCAATTCCGCCAAAAACCCAGCTCAGCAGCGCCACGGTGCCAAGATAACTAAAAGATATCCGCCATCCGATATAGCGCTTGTACATCAGAAAAGCAGCCCCCACCAAAAGCAATGCAGCCGACGTTTCGCCTATACAGCCGCCAATTTGACCCATAAAAAGTTTGTCGACAGAATCGTACAGTTTGCTCAGCGCTTCTGATGCCTGATTGAATTGTTCAGGAGTATATTCAGTTGGATGTGCCAGTACATCTTGAGAATTTTTTAACACATCGAGCGGAGTAGCGCTGGTCATGACATCGATGCCCGAAACCGTACTTGCAGCGGGAACAGCATCGCTGAAAATCGTCATGTGTGTTGGCCAGGATGCCAGCAGAAAAGCGCGGCCAAGCAGTGCCGGGTTCATCGGATTATATCCCAGGCCGCCAAAAGCCATTTTGCCGATGGCAATGCCAAAAAAGGCGCCAACAGCAGGCATCCACAACGGCACCTGAGCAGAAACGTTATAAGACAATAATAAACCGGTGAGAATAGCACTGCCATCAGTAATGCTGACCGGCCTTTTCATCATCTTGCCGACAATGTATTCGGTCGCAACAGCAGAGGCAATTCCAATGAGCATGAGCCATAACGCGCGAATGCCAAAAAAATACACAGCGCCGACGCCAGCCGGAATCAGGCTGGCAATCACAGTGTACATAATTTTTGGAGTAGATTCTTTCGCTAAAATGTGGGGAGAACTCGAAACAACAAATCGCTTATCCATAGGGTTCAGTATGAGTTATGATTCAGACGTGTCCATCGGAAACGGATTTACGCTTGTTAACTCGCTTTCTTTTGTTTTTGTACAACCATTAACTTGCCATATTTAATAGAATGCACCATATTGATATGCGCCGGACAAACAAAACTGCACGAACCACATTCAATGCAATCCAGAATATTATAATCTTCCGCATCGTCAAAACGTTCGTATCGAACGAATGTGCTCAGCATGGTAGGCATTAATCCCATAGGGCAGGCATCTACACAATGGGCACAGGAAATGCATACACCTTCTTCAGGCCGGTAACTTTTTTCTTGCGGAAATGCCAGCAAACCTGACGTTCCCTTTATGACCGGGGCATCGAGCGTTGGTTGAGCCAGGCCCATCATCGGTCCGCCCATTATAATTTTACCGGTATTTTCCTTGATACCGCCACACTGTTCAAAGACATGAAAAAAAGGTGTTCCGATTCGAACGAGTAAATTTTTGGACTCGTTAACGCTTTCACCGGAAACAGTGACAACACGATCGACGAGCGGCCGCCTGTAAGCAACCGCATCAAAAAGTGCAGCGGCTGTGCCGACATTTTGTACCAGGCAGCCCACATCCATAGGCAAACCGCCTGCCGGCACGTTGCGATGACGAATCGCTTTGATCAGTTGCTTTTCAGCGCCCTGCGGATATTTCACTTGAAGGGCATAAACCTGATACGGCAAACCTAATTCTGAAATTTTTGAGCGGAAGGTTTTGACAGCGTCCATTTTATTGTTTTCGATGCCAATAGCACCGAATTGAGCTCCGAGGATTTTCATTAAAATCTGCATGCCGCGCAAAATGCGTTCTGCTTCTTCCAGCATCAGGCGATGATCCGCTGTGAGAAACGGCTCGCACTCGGCACCGTTTAATATGACAGTATCGACCGGTTTATCAGCCGGAGGACTGACTTTGACATGGGTCGGAAAGGTCGCACCGCCAAGTCCGGCCAGCCCGGCTGCACTGATACGTTTTTTGATGTCATCAACACTCAGGTTCTCATAATTTTCATCATAGCCTACATCTTCATTCCAGGTCTCTTTGCCATCGTTGTCAATAATTACGGACATGACATTGGTACCAAAGGGATGCGGCCTTTTTTCGATTTTTTTTACTTTACCGGAAACTGTGGCGTGAGCAGGAATGGAAACAAAACCATCGCTTTCTGCTACAGGATCGCCAATTTTCACTTCAGAACCGCGCTCAACAACAGGAGTTGACGGTTTGCCAATATGTTGCTGAACCGGGATAATAACCTGATCCGGCGGCGGACATTTCTCAATTGATTTATTTTCTGTCAGTTTTTTAAATTCAGGTGGATGCACACCTTTGGGAAATGTTTTTCGATTAAAAAGTCTCATCTTTGTCCTTGATTCGGATACCTTGACATGTTTGCTCACAACTGCTCCAGTTCACTCAGGAATTCTTCTTTAGCCTGGAAATTCCGATACACCGATGCAAACCGCACATAGGCAACTTCATCCAGTTTTTTCAGTTTATCCATAACCATTTCCCCAACCTGTCTTGATTCAACCTCTTCAAAACCCCGGTCCCGCAGATTATATTCGATTTGTGAAACCATCTCCTCAATGGCTGCAGTGGATACCGGTCTTTTAGTGCATGCAGATTGAATTCCCCGTATCAGTTTTTTGCGGTTGAATTCTTCGCGGTTGCCGTCTTGTTTGATGATTCTGAGCGGAATTTCGTCTACGGTTTCCCTGGTGGTAAACCGGCGTTTGCATTTCGAACAACTTCGTCGGCGCCGCACAGACCGTCCACCATCACGGGTGCGCGAGTCAATCACTTTTGTATCGTGATAGCTGCAAAAAGGGCATCTCATAAACAGAGTAAAAGTTATTGTAATGGAATAATTTTCTCTAATGATCTTTCAAGAATACAAAGGAAACTGTTGGCACAATGCATGAACTTCTTTGCGGATTTTTTCCAGAGTTGTTTCACTGGAAATATTAGTCAGGACCTGATCGATCATTTCAGCGATTTTTTCCATTTCATTTTCTTTCATGCCACGGGTTGTCAAAGCTGGTGTGCCCAGTCGAATGCCGCTGGTCACAAACGGACTTTGATCATCAAAAGGCACCATATTTTTATTAACAGTGATGCCCGCTTTTTCCAGGGCCTGTTCCGACTCTTTTCCGGTCAGTTTATGGCTGCGAACGTCAACCAGCATCAGATGCGTGTCTGTGCCACCGGAAACAATATGATAGCCGCGGTCTGACAATGCACGGGCCATAGTTTGAGCGTTCTTTATGACTTGTTTCTGATAATCAACAAAATCGGGCTGCAAGGCTTCTTTGAATGATACCGCCTTGGCAGCGATAATATGCATCAGCGGACCACCCTGGAAGCCCGGAAATATATTTGAATTGACAAGTTCAGAGTATTTCTTAACCCGTCCCTTGGGTGTGGTTATGCCCATATCATTTTCACCATCCTTACCGATGAGAATCATACCGCCGCGGGGTCCTCGCAATGTTTTGTGAGTTGTGGTGGTAACAATATGGCAATGCGGCAACGGACTGGCAACAAGTCCTGCGGCAATCAGGCCGGCCGGGTGAGCAATATCAGCGACAAGTTTGGCACCTGCTTTATCGGCAATTTGCCGGAAAGCGGCAAAATCAATTTCGCGTGCATAGGCGCTGGCACCGGTGATTATGAGCCTGGGTTTCTCTTTGGTAGCGATATCTTCCACCTGATTCATATCGAGCCAGCCGTCTTTGGTCACGCCGTAATGGATCATGTTAAAAAATTTGCCGGAAAAATTCACCGGACTTCCATGAGTAAGATGACCGCCGTGCGCCAGGTCCATTCCCATCACTTTATCGCCGTGGTTTATCAAACTAAAATAGGCGGCAATATTGGCTTGCGATCCCGAGTGGGGCTGAACGTTGGCATAATCAGCATCGAACAGTTTTTTTGCCCGCTCTCTGGCCAGGTCTTCAGCCACATCGACAAAATCGCATCCACCGTAATAGCGTTTTCCGGGATAGCCTTCGGCATATTTATTGGTCATCGCCTGGCCCATAGCTGCAAGTACAGCCGGACTGACAAAATTTTCAGAGGCAATAAGTTCTAATGTATTGTTTTGACGATTTTTTTCATCTTGAATTGTTTGAAATATATCTGGATCAAATTGTTGCAGATTCGTAGCCATAACACCCTTTTATTTTTCCATAATCTGGTTAATTTTTTCAACCCGGACCGCGTGTCGTCCGCCTTGAAATGATGTATTTAAAAAAACATACAGTATTCGAAATGCAATTGCAGGAGTTGTTGTGCGTCCGCCAAGGGCCAGCACATTAGCATTGTTATGCTGCCTGGCTTTTTCTGCCATATATTCGTTCGTGCACAGAGCGGCTCTGATTCCTTTGATTTTGTTCGCGGAAATACTTACACCAATACCCGTTCCACAAATGACAACACCTTTTTCGTGTTTTCCGTTCACTACTTCACGGCCAACTTTTTCAGCAAAATCGGGATAGTCAGTACGACCTTCTGAATAGCATCCATAATCGACGTAATCTATTCCCTGTTCGTCAAAATATTCCAAAATTTGATGCTTGAGCTCATACCCGGCGTGGTCAGAACCAATAGCAATGGACATTTTATTTTCACCAGTCGATTATATCGGTTTTAACATAAAATGAGGAAAGAAGGTTATTCTTTCCTCATGTTTATTTTAGTAAAGCCAGTCGTAGCACTCACCTGTGGCTTTTTTCTTATCAGGATGAAGGAACTTATCCTCTGTGGTCGGGGTTTCCGGCTGAATTGAGCGCATTTTTTTACGCGCCAGATCAGCAACCTGAATATCAGTATCTGCGGCTTTGGCATACTGGTCATAAGCCAACTGGTACACTAACTTATCATCGTATGTGGTCTTACTTTTTTCGCGCTGCGCGATACAATTGTCAGCAACAGCGACGTAAATATCACCTTTGACAATATAACTCATGCCATAACTGGGATCGATGTTAATGGCTTTGTTCGCTACGCTCATTGCTTTTTTGAAATTTCCCAATTCCATATAGCACGCAGCCATTTCAGCCATTACTCGTGCATTATCCGGTTGTATAGCCAGAGCTTTTTCATAGGTTTCAATAGCTCTCCTGTATTGCTCGTTATACTGCAACGCATTACCTTTATATTCGAGAGCGTCCCTATCTTCCGGATTTTTCTCCAGCAGCATATTATATTTTTCGATAGCTTTTTCGTATTCGCCTCGTTTATAATATGTCTGAGCAAGATCGAACATCAGACTGACATCATCCGGATTGGCTTGCAAGGCTTTTTCCTTGGCCTCAATGACTGCCTCCTGGTCCCCGGTTCTTGAAAGCAATTGTGCATAGACGTTCTGAGCTTCCGCATCATTTGGCGCTAATTCTGTCAATTCTTTGTAAATATTAATCGCTTCACCGGTACGGTCTTCAGCCACCAGCAGACGTCCCAGGTTCTTATAATCCGAAATCTTTCCCGGATCATTTTCAATCGCATTGTAATAGGCTTCAATCGCTTCTTCATTATTTTGTTTCGCCGATTGCAACCAGGCCACACTCCGCCAATAGTAGGCGTTTTCCGGATATTTTTCCAACGCCTGTTGATAAGCAACAAGCGCGCTGTCCGGCTTGTCCAATTTCATATAACTTTCACCAAGTTTTCGGTAAATAGAAGGAAACTCGGCGGCTGTGTCCATTCTTGCGGCTTTCCACAAGGGTTTAATAGCATCGCGGAAATTTTGATTTTTATTATGTTCAGTGCCGGTGCTGTAAGCGATCAGCAATTCGCGCCGATAAACTTCTTTGAGCGAATCCTGTTTTGCTTTTTGAGCAGCTAACTCTGCCGGAGACATTTCTTCTTCTTCAGCAGGTTGTTCTGCAGCGCCGGGCTCTCCGGTTGTTGCACATCCGGACATAAAAGAGGAAAAGAGCAAACCTATAGTCACATAAAAGATGGCTATAGCAGCACTTTTTAAAATCACATCACTTTTTAGCACGTATTCCTCCTACATTATTAAAAGTATTTTCAAAATTGCCTTTTTAATTTAGCTAATATTTTCACCGAGAGGCAAAAATTTATTCAGCGCAAGATCAATGATGAATAATTCTATCGATCAAATTGAATAAAAAATTAAATTTATTATACTTAAACTTGGGCAAAAATGCAAGATTTTTTTAAGCCTTACATGGTTAAAACAGTCGTCTGAACCAGCGTTCCGAACTGGTGACGCTTCCGGAGACCCTGATGATATTCTCTCTATAGCCATCGGTCACATCATCCGAGCGCTGTCCAATTTCCAGCGAGATATCGATTCTTCCAAGATTGCCATGAAACGGAAAACCAAGACCAAAAGTCACAAACGTTTCCTTTACAGGCTGACCTCTATTTATTGAAAACGGCAATTCAGCGTAATAGGCGCCAACCCGATACGAGATACGTTTGTAATAACTTTCAAGATGTTCACGAGTTAGCAAATATTCCAGACCACCGCCAATACGGTGATAATCATCAAGCGGCTTGTTATTCGTACCCTGAATTGAATATTCTGACCACAGTTGGGTATAATAATCAAGTGCCACACTAAAATGTTCCAGAGGAACGGCCAGGCCAATACCCAGAGACTGCGGATAGTTGATGGTGACATCTTTTTTTTGAATCGGCACGCCATTTCCCTGAACGATTTTATTGTCCACGCTCAGACTGGAACTGCTCTTGTAAACAAGTCCGGCTTGCAGATATTCATACGGGAAAAATAAAACTCCGAGCTCGAAACGCGCGCCGTAAGCATGACTGGAAATATCATCTGTTGTGTTGACAAAAGTATCTTCATCGAATGTGGTTTCCCAGACTTCGCTATACGTTCCAAAAATAAAATCAGCCAAACCAGCAACAGATATCCACTTTGCAGGTTTCCATTGCAGACCGATATTGCCGGCGCTCAAACCTCCGCTACCATCAACACTGCGTTGATAGCCAATGTCAAATTCTTCAGTTCGAAATTCGATAAAATATTGGGAAGAGACCAGCGATTTCAAACTAAACATGCTGGTTAAATTATCCATAAACGGCACAGCAAAAACAAATCCCGTGGGATTTCCCTGGCGTGTAATAACGGACTCGTCTTGCATGATATTTTCGATCATTTCATAACGATAATTCAAAGTAATTGTCGTTAACATATTCAGATCGATAGCTGCGGGATTCATCATATTTACTGTCGCAGGACGATAACGACCAATTCCGGCACCACCCATCCCCACTGCTGGAGCGGAAACAAAATAGTTTGGAATACCCAGACCCAGAGAAGAAAAATAAGAATCTGCCTGAATGCTGGTGCCTGTTGTTGAAATGATTACTATTACTAATGCAATTATGCGCTTCATAACTTTAGTATCCCATGTTTTTATTATTGTCCGGAAAAACGGTGCTTTGGCGGCAAGGAATACGTAATTTTCAATGTCGGTGTCAGTTCAGGATTTTGGGTGCCTGAATGAAAATACATTTCCTGAAAATCTCGCCCTGCATTTATGGGATAAAGGATCAAACCATAATTCGGTGTGACACGGTTAGCCCATCGCTGAACGATTCCAGACACCGCATTCAATGGAGTTTTATCACTAAAAGAAAAGGTAGCTGTCTGATCAAAGGCAGGAGCTGATGTTGTTCTGCGCAGAGAATCTTTGAGGACCGTTCTGCCACTCGTCCATAAAGAATCTTCTACTCCCTCTCCGACCACAGCTTGCGGTGCTATGGAAAGGCCTTTTGCCACATTGGTCGAGCTTTTTTCATTATCGACATAAAGAGTGAGCAGGGCTTGATGCACGGCAGCTTCTTCTGGCAATTCAGAAAGATCGAATCGCATTAACGTTCTGTAACCTGAGCCATTACCGACGCGAAAAGTAGGTGGCATTTTGACTATATCATATTCTGCCTGGTCGCTTTCAAAATGCAAAAGACTGGCGTCGTGCGAGACGGGAATGGTTGTTGTATCGTTCGTTCCTTCTGCCGTTTTCAGAATAAACTGAAAGGAGGGCAATCCTGAAGATGCGTCTGAAGACAAAAATTCCACGGCATGATCATTCGTTTCCGTTTTGAACACAAGACCGTAAATGTTCGGATTTTCCGACCTGGCATCGTTAATCCATTCCTGTACAAAAGTTTTGTTTTGAAATGAATGACTAAACCACGTTGTATCCTGTGGATTTATCTGAAATGTCTCAACAGGATCTTGTTCGATATAATCCTGCACGTCTTTATACTGGACTGTTTGCTCGTCCCACTCTTGTGTCACTCTGTGAACAGTGACATTGAACGGTGTATCTCCTTTGTAAACGTACTTTTGATAAATATTAAACGATGCCGATACAACTGCTGTGGTATCGAGATTGGAGATCGTGTTCGCATTTAAAAGGATAGAGGCAGTAACATTGTGGTGTTTGCCAAGGACAAGATAATCGTATCCTCCGGTGGCAGAACGTTGCCAGTAATGCGCAATTTCAATCGGCTCGAGCACTACGGGTTCTTTTAGTCCTTCTTTATTGTCCCGTTCCAAAAGCTCGTATCCGCTGGGAAGTGGCTTTTCAACAGTACAACTGAAAAGTGTAAAAGCTGCAAGTACAATAAAATATTTTTTCATAATCCTATAACCGGCCATAGTTTGATTTCGGTTTGTTGACCTATTCAACGATTATGTTTAAGAATGTGTTCCCAAAACTGCAACCGCTTCGTCTTTTGAATCGCCAAATTTAATCATTTCTTTTGAATTTTCAATACGAATTCATATTAATTTCGATAAAATTTACAATCAGGCAGGTATGTTGAGAAATTCTTCAGGGATGCGAATTTGTTTACAACCATTTGTCCAACGAAACTCAACAAGAAAAGGAAACGATTTTGTTTTTTAGACATCACTATGCTTCATAGATCTGCTTGTCGCCTGAGGGAATTAAGCAAAAAAGGGCAATCATCATGATTGCCCTTTATATATTTAAGTGAGGAAAAAAGATTATTCTTCGTCTTCACTTTCCTCGGTAGCTTTCTTTTTACCTTCTTCCTTTTCAGCGCGTTTACGCCGTTTCTTTTCTATTTTTTCAGCCTGTGCACCTTCATAACCGACCAGTTCAAAAATCGCCAGGGGCGCATTATCACCTTTTCGGTTGCCAAGTTTTATAATGCGGGTATAGCCTCCTGGCCGGTCTGCATATTTGGGTGCAATTTCTTCAAAAAGCTCTTTAACAAGCGTTTTATCTCTGACGGTTTTTAAGACCTGCCGCCGGGCAGCCACATCACCGCGCTTGGCGAATGTAATGAGCCGCTCTACAACACCTCGAGCTTCTTTTGCCTTGGGTGTTGTTGTGACAATCTGTTTATGCTCGATGAGTGATGACGCCAGATTTGCCATTAACGCTTTACGGTGACTGGCCGTGCGACCTAATTTTCGTCCTGATTTTAAGTGTCTCATTCTCTGTTCCTTATCCTCTTACATTGTGCCCGCAATATATCTCGCTATTCTTCTTTCTTTTTCAAGTATTTGTCCACATCCATGCCAAAGTGCAGGCCTTTTTCTTCGAGAATCTTATTCAATTCATTCAGAGATTTTCGGCCAAAATTGCGGAACTTGAGCATTTCCTGTTCATCACGTTTTACAAGGTCTGCAATGTTATTAATATTCGCAGCAGTTAGACAGTTATGAGAACGAACAGAAAGTTCCAGTTCATCCACACTCATCTGCAGCAGTTTTCGAATCCGCGCCATCTCTTCGTCTTCTTCCGGTTCTTCTTCTTCTTCAGGTTCAACGTCAAAACCGATGAACAACTGGATGTGATCCCGTAATATTTTGCCTGCGTGACTCAGTGCATCGTCAGGTGTTAATGTACCATCTGTGTGAATTTCCAGGATCAGTTTTTCATAATCCGTACGCTGCCCCACGCGGGTATTTTCGACATCGTAGGTTACCCGAGTCACCGGTGTAAAGATGGAATCAATCGGAACCATGCCAATCGGCATATCCTGCAATTTATTCTCCTCAGCCGGCACATACCCTCTACCGCGGTCGATGCGAATTTCTATCTGAAAGTCTGCATCTTCGTTCAAGGTGGCAATATGTTGATCCGGATTGAGGACTTCAAATTCACTTGATCCGGCCTGAATATCACCTGCCTTGAATTCACGCGGACCTTTGAGTTCGAGTAAAACCCTGTCTGGTTTTGGATTTATTGTTTTCACCCGAACTTGTTTAAGATTAAGAATAATTTCAGCCACATCTTCCAACACACCTGGGATTGTCGAGAATTCGTGAAGAATTCCATCGACTTTGAACATGGTGATAGCTGCACCGGGAATAGAGGACAGCAAAACGCGTCGCAAGGAATTCCCGATGGTGGTGCCAAAACCACGTTCCAGGGGTTGAACAATAAATCTGCCAAAAGTATTGGTATAGCTCGACTCTTCGAGTTCAATACTTTCGGGCATTTGAAAATTGGGCAATGCCATATATATCTCTCCAACGCTTTTTTTAAATATTATTTTGAATAAAGCTCGACAACCAACAATTCGTTGAAATTGACCGGAATTTCATCCCGGCTTGGCACTTGCAATAACTGGCCCCGCATTTTTGCTTTATCCAATTTGAGCCATGAAACCATCTTGCCTTCGCGCACTCGCTTCATCGAGTCGTGAATAACATCCAGTTGCCGGCTTTTGTCCACAACCTGGATTTCATCGCCAGCTTTAATCTGAATGGATGGAATATTTACGCGTTTTCCATTCAACATAAAGTGGCGGTGACTGACAAGTTGTCGGGCTGCGGCTCTGGACGGAGCCATGCCAAGTCGAAAAACGACGTTATCCAATCGGCATTCCAGCATCTTAAGCAAATTTTCACCCGTAATGCCTTTTGCCCGATCAGCTTTTTCAAAGTAAAAATGGAATTGTCTTTCCATTAGTCCATACAGTCGTTTAATTTTTTGCTTCTCGCGAAGCTGAATTGCATATTCTGACTGTTTGAAACGCCGTCGTTGGCCATGCTGACCAGGAGCATACCCTTTTCGTTCAAATGTACATTTTGTTACGCATTTTGAACCTTTCAAAAAGAGCTTTACTCCTTCTCGACGACATATTTTACAAACAGGACCAGTATATCTTGCCATAGAAAGTAGCCTCCGAATAAAACAGCTCAAGCTGTGGGTTTATATCATCATAGAGTATCATTATTGAGCGATTACACACGACGTCTTTTCGGTGGACGACAACCGTTATGCGGAATTGGCGTCACATCACGAATAGCTGTGATCTCCAATCCGGCTGCTTGCAGCGAACGCACTGCAGCCTCGCGACCAGAACCAGGTCCTTTGACGTTGACTTCAACGCGTTTCAAACCGAGGTCCATGGCTTCTTTTGCCGCATTTTCTGCTGCAACCTGTGCGGCAAAAGGCGTGCTTTTTCTGGAGCCTTTAAATCCGCACCGGCCGGCAGTCGACCAGGAAATAACGTTGCCATAAATATCACTTATTGTGACGTTGCTGTTATTAAAAGTAACCTTGATATGAGCAACACCATTTGCCTCAACTTTTTCTCTTTTTTTCGCAGTTCGAGATTTTCGTTTTGGACTCAACTGACACCTCGTCTCTTTAAAACCAATTGGTTATTTCTTTCGAACACTTGCTGACCGGCTTTTTCTGCCACGCACTGTTTTCGCATTAGTATGCGTACGTTGACCACGTGCAGGTAATTTGCGACGATGACGAATCCCGCGATAACAGCCGATATCCATCAAGCGCTTTATGTTCATCTGAACTTCACTTCGCAAAGCACCTTCAACTTTATAGTTTTCAGTGATCTCGTCGCGGATTTTAGCGATTTGTTCAGCCGAAACATCCTGAACCCGCAGCTCAGGATCAACGCCGGTCTTTTTAATAATTTTTCTTGCCGAAGAGTGCCCGATGCCTGTAATGTAGGTCAGAGCAATTTCAATGCGTTTGTCTCTCGGCAAATCAACACCAGATATACGAGCCAAAATATTCTCCTTTAGCTGTTAAAATCTATCCCTGACGTTGTTTATGTCGTGGATTTCGTTTACAAATAATTCGAACGACACCGTTTCGCCGAATGACTTTACAGTGTCCGCATTTCTTTTTTACAGATGCTCGAACTTTCATGATTCTTTTTCCTGTCAGAAATTCAATAGATTACTTGTACCGGTACGTAATGCGACCGCGGCTCAAATCATAGGGCGATAGTTCGACAGATACTTTATCGCCTGGCAATATTTTGATGAAATGCATTCGCATTTTACCGGAAATGTGTGCCAACACTTTGTGGCCATTTTCGAGCTCAACGCGAAACGTCGCATTTGGCAATGTCTCTAAAATTGTACCGTCTACTTTGATTGTATCTTCTTTTGCCATAATTATAATCCGGCTGTTAAAATATCAGCTTGTCCATTTCTTACCACAATGTCATGTTCAAAATGGGCAGAAGGTAAACCGTCTTCTGTCACAACTGTCCACCCATCTTTTTGCGTGCGAACCTGAAACGTGCCCGCATTTATCATAGGTTCAATAGCTAAAACCATTCCTGCCTTTAATCGCGGCCCGGTGTGCGGCTGTCCGTAATTCTTGATTTGCGGCTCTTCGTGCATCTTTGTGCCGATACCGTGACCAACCAAATCTCTGACCACTGAGAATCCAAGCTTTTCCACATGTGATTGAACAGCGTGCCCGATATCTCCGAGCCGGTTACCTTCTCTTGCCGCGTCAATCGCTGCGTCGAGAGCTTCTTTTGTTGCTTTCATCAGCAGTTCTTTTTGTTCAGAAATCTCGCCAACCTTGAACGTTTTTGCTGCATCGCCGAAATAGTTATCCAGTTCCACGCCAACGTCAACACTGACAATATCGCCTTCTTTCAGTTTATATTTTCCCGGTATTCCATGAACCACCTGCTCATTGATAGAGATACAGATATTTTTTGGATAACCGAGAAAGCCTTTGAACGCTGGCCGAGCGCCTTTCGAGTAGATTAAATCCGCAATTTCTTCATCCAGCTCGTCGGTTTGTAATCCGGCTTGTATTCTCGATTCTGCTAATTTTAATGCCTCGACAACGATCTGGGCGCTTTTTCGCAATTTCTCAATTTCACGGGCATTTCGAATAGCGATCATTAGCTAGCGGATAATTTTTCATACAAGTCAAACAAATCCTGTCTGACTTTTTTTACTTCTTGAGAGCCGTCCAGAGTATACAACTTGCCTTGTTTTTGATAGTAATTTTTGAGCGGTTCAGTTTTTTCGCGGTATACTTTTAACCGATTCCGCACAGTTTCTTCTTTATCATCGTCTCTCTGAATGACCTCTCCTCCGCAAATCCGGCATTTGTTATCCTGCGGCGGCGGATCTGTTATCATATTATAATTGTAACCACATTTACTGCATGTCCGGCGGCTGGTTAACCGCCGCACAATCTCATCTTCTGCAACATCAAAATAAATGACAGCATCAATGCCGTCTTTGCCTTTTAAAAGAACGTCCAACTCTTCGGCTTGTTTGATGGTTCGCGGAAATCCATCCAGGATATAGCCGTTTTCACAATCCGGTTGATTAAGACGTTGTTCGATCAAACCGATAATAATATCATCGGAAACCAGGCCGCCAGATTCCATAATCGATTTTGCTTTTTTACCGAGCTCTGTGCCCTCTGAAACAGCTTTTCTCAAAATATCTCCAGTAGAAATCTGGGGAATGTTGTATTCTTCTGACAGCACTGAAGCCTGTGTGCCCTTGCCGGTTCCTGGTGCTCCTAAAAATATTAAACGCATAATTCAGCGATCCTTTCCATCCTAAAACCGTTTTCGTCCTTGAATCTTTCCGCCTTTCATAAATCCTTCATAATGCCGCATGAGCAAGTGCGACTCGACTTGCTGCAGCGTATCCAGAGCCACACCGACGATAATTAGCAACGACGTGCCGCCGTAAAAACTTGTAAAATTATAAGATACGCCGGTAATACTTGCCAAAACCCACGGTAATATGGCGATAAAAGCAAGCATAATCGAGCCTGGCAGGGTAATACGGGTTAAAATATTATCGATAAACTCAGAGGTACGTTTTCCGGGTCGAACACCGGGAATAAACCCACCCTGCTTTTTCATATTATCAGCCACGTCAACAGGATTAAAAGCAATAGCCGTATAAAAATAGGTAAAAAACACAATCATTAATCCGTATATCAACCAGTACACCCACGATGAATAATCAAACGCACGGGTGACGCCCATCCAAAATGCGCTGTCCGGGAAAAATGTAGCAATAGTTTGAGGGACAAACAAAATGGACTGCGCGAAAATGATTGGCATAACGCCGGCAGTATTTACACGCAAGGGAATGTGCGTGCTTTGCCCGCCATAAATTTTTCGGCCGATAACCCTTTTGGCATATTGAACCGGAATTTTTCGAGTCCCTTGCGTCAAAGCGACCGTTCCGGCAACGGTGATCACAAACACAACCACCAGAGCGATTTCCGTAAGCAATGTCCGGTTTCCGCTGGCAACTTGTTGAACTTCATCGATAACCGAATTTGGCATCCGGGCAATAATCCCGGCAAAAATTAACAAAGAGATACCGTTCCCAATCCCCCGTTCAGTGATCATTTCGCCAAGCCACATAATGAGCACCGTACCGGAAGTCAGCGTAAGGACAGTTAGCAGCCGGAATCCCATTCCAGGAGAAGGCACCACCAATTGACCAGTTGCAGTAGAACCGATGCGTTCCAGAAAGATACTCACACCCCAGGACTGCATAGCAGCAATACCGACTGTCCCGTACCGGGTAATTTGAGTAATTTTTTTTCGTCCTTGCTCGCCTTCTTTTTGCAGTTTCTGGATATAAGGAAGAACAGCACCGAGCAACTGGATAATAATAGATGCGGAAATGTAAGGCATAATACCCAGAGCAAAAACCGTTGCTCGTCTGAAAGCGCCTCCGGCGAACAAGTCGTAAAGGCCTAAAAGTCCGCGTTGCGACTGTTCAAAATATTCGATTAAAGCTTGAGCATTGACACCGGGAGCGGGAATATGTCCGCCAATTCTGTAAACCACAATGATCATGAACGTGAACAGGATCTTTCGCTTTAGTTCCGGAATCTTGAAAATGCTCTGGACTTGTTGCATCATAATGTGTTTGTCCTCCCGCCGGCGACCTCTATTTTTTCAACAGCAGATTTGCTGAATGCGTTGGCAGAAACATTGACTTGTTTTGTGATTTCACCGTCTCCTAAAACCTTGACCGGACCGCCATTTTTGCGGACCAAACCACGTTCGCGTAAAACATCGAGCGTGATCTCTTTAACATCTGCGACTTTTTCCAAATCACTTACGTTAATAACCTGATATTCCACACGGTTTCTATTTTTAAATCCGCGCTTGGGAACACGGCGAATAAGAGGCATTTGGCCACCTTCGAACCAGAGTCTTCTTTTTGCTCCGGAGCGGGATCGCTGTCCTTTGTGGCCGCGTCCGGATGTTTTTCCGCGCGCGCCGCCGCGCCCGACACGTTTGGCATCTTTTCGTGATCCCGGCGCTCTTTTTAGTTGAGATAAATCCATTTTCGCCTCAATTCTAACTCGTTATATTAACTCTAAACTTCTTCAACTTTAAGCAGATGAGATACTTTATTGATCATCCCGCGAATAACCGGCGTATCGGCATGTTCCACGGTTTGATTGATCTTTCGCAAACCTAGAGCTTCGACATTGGCTTTTAAACTCTTTTGTTGGCCAATGGTGCTCCGCTGAAGCGTGATTCTTAACTTTTTTACTTTTTTCTTTGCCATTACAAAAATTCCCGATGACTAGTTATTCGGACTCTGCTTCCTTGTGTTTGGGTTCGGTATTGAACACGCGCATGACAGACATTTGCCGTTTACGAGCGACAGATTCAGCATCCATGAGATTTTCCAGAGCCACCATTGTCGCCTTGACGACGTTATGTGGATTATTCGAACCACGATTCTTAGTCAACACATCGCGAACGCCAACAGCTTCCAGAATGGCTCGAACAGGACCTCCGGCAATGACACCTGTACCAGGAGAAGCAGGTTTGAGGAAAACTCGTCCGGCACCGTGTTTACCTTCGATCTCATGAGTAATTGTACCATTGATAATGGGAACGCGTATGAGATTTTTTTTGGCAGCATCGGCGCCCTTTGAGATACAATTTGCCACTTCGTTTGCCTTGCCCAGTCCGACACCGACAATGCCGTTTCCGTCACCCACTACGACAATGGCATTGAAACTGAAACGGCGTCCGCCTTTAACCACTTTGGCAACCCGGTTGACATGTACAACATTCTCAGCGAGCTCAAGTTCGTTCGGATTTATTCGTTGCCTGTTTTTTTTATTCATTTGTCACCTTTATATCAATCTAACTTTTAACACCCTTACAACTCTAAACCGCCTTCACGGGCACCTTCTGCAAACGCTTTGACCCGGCCGTGGTATCGATAGCCTGCCCGGTCGAAAACCACTTTATCAATTTTCTTTTCTTTTGCCACTTTGGCCAATAGATTACCGGCAATTTTGGCTTGTTCCACTTTCGATTCAGCCTTTTCAATATCCTTTTTAATACTCAAAGACAGCGTGGAAGCCGCGGCTAGAGTTTCGCCTTTCAGATCATTGACAATCTGCCCGTAAATAGCTTTATTGCTTCGATAGACAACGAGCCTTAGCCGCTCTTGAGTGCCGCTTACTTTTTTGCGAATGTGCCTCCGGCGACGCTCCCGGGCAATTTTTTTCGAAATTACTTTCACTGCCATAATATTATCTCAACCATCAATTTTTGGATGTTTTGTGAATTAAGCGCTCTTACCTGCTTTCTTTCGGACATACTCGTCCACATAGCGCAAACCTTTTCCTTTGTATGGTTCTGGTGGGCGCAAGGAGCGTATTTTAGCTGCCACCTGTCCGACCAGTTGTTTGTCCGCACCGCGTACAATGATAATGTTGTTGCCTTCGGTGGCGAACTCTATTCCTTCCGGCGCTTTGAAAATAGTATCGTGTGAATAACCGATCGACAGAAACAGGTTTTTTCCCTGAACTTCGGCGCGGAACCCGACACCGGTCAGTTGCAGTCTTTTTTCATAGCCTTGACTCACACCCTGTACGATGTTTGCGATCAGTGCTCTGTACAATCCGTGCAAAGCACGATGTTTCTTTTCATCTGAAGGTCGAAGTACCTGAATTGATCCTTCTTTTTGCTTTACTTCGATGCTCGGATCAACCGTGACAGACAACTCGCCTTTGGGGCCAGTTGCCGTAACCACATTATTTTTGACGTCCAAGGTGACGCCTTCTGGTATTTCGACCGGTAGTTTTCCAACTCGTGACACAGTAAACTCCTAAATGAATCAGATCCTTTTGCTTACCAAACGTAACACAGAATTTCGCCACCCACACCGCGACGACGCGCTTCTTGACCGGTCATAATGCCCTGGGAAGTAGTCAGTATCGAAATACCCAAATTATTGAAAACCCGGGGAATACTGTCTTTTTTTACATACTGTCGCAGTCCTGGGCAACTTGCGCGATTGAGACCGGAAATAATGCAGTTTTCGTCGTCATTATATTTCAAATAAATACGAATGATCGACTGTTTATTATCTTCGATCACAATATGATTGTCAATATAGTGCTCTTCCTGCAAGATTCTGGTAATTTCTTTCTTTAAATTCGATGCAGGAATGTCGACTTTTTTATGCTTTGCCCGAGTCGCATTTCTAATCCGAGTCAAGTAGTCTGCGATGGGATCAGTTTTTGACATTTATTATTCTCCCTAACAACCCTTAACAGAATACAGTTTGTTAATTGGTATAATTTATAAAGTGCTTGTTACCAGCTTGATTTTACAAGTCCGGGTATTTTGCCTTCCAACGCCAATTCTCGTAAACAGATACGGCACACACCGAACTTGCGATAATACCCGCGTGCTCGACCGCATCGCGAGCATCTGTTATATTTTCGTACTTTAAATTTCGGTTCTTGTTTTGCCTTGTAAATTAACGCTTTTTTAGCCAAGAGAACTCCTTGCTATTTTAACGAATGACTATTTCTTTACAAAAGGAACGCCAAAAGCAGTTAACAATTCAAATGCTTCTTCGTCCGTTTTTGCGGTTGTTACTATGGTAATATTCAGACCGCGAATCTGATCGATTTTATCGTAATCGATTTCCGGAAAAACAATTTGCTCTCGTATCGAAAAATTATAATTGCCGCGTCCATCGAACTTTACAGGCAGTCCGCGAAAGTCTCTAACACGCGGAATAGCAATTGAAATCAACCGGTCCAGAAATTCATACATCCGGCGATGTCTCAGAGTAACCATACATCCTATTGGCATCCCGGCTCTGAGTTTAAAATTCGAGATCGATTTTTTCGCGCGTCGGATCACCGGTTTTTGTCCTGCTATCCGGGTCAAGTCATCAATAGCAGCATCAAGCGTTTTTGGATTTTCAGTCGCTTCTCCGACTCCCATATTCAACACGATCTTGTTAACTCGCGGAATTTCATGAACATTCTTATAATTAAACTTTTTCATCAACTGAGGAGCAATGTCCACTTTATATGCTTGTTGAAGTCTGGTTTTATAATCTTTTTCAGCCATTACCGATTTCCAATAGGTTCATTAAGTGTTCGAAACTAACATTTCATTACAATTCTTGCAGACGCGAACCCGGCTTTTTCTGTCTCGTTGTTCATCATAAACAGCTTTGCTTCCCATTCGCGACGGTGTATTGCATTTCGGGCACACGACCATCACATTAGACACATGGATGGGAGCTTCTTTTTCAATGATACCGCCCTGCTGGTTTTGTTGCGACGGGCGCGTATGCCGTTTGATAAAATTCACTCCCTCGACGATGACCCGATGTTCATCGGGAAAAACCTTGAGCACTTTGCCCTTTTTCCCTTTATAATTGCCGGCTAAAACCAGCACCTGATCATTTTTTCTAACTCGCATATCGTTACTCGCCCTTTATGGCTGATACATTCATTTTTACAAAACCTCCGGAGCCAGAGACACTATTTTCATAAATTGTTTTTCACGCAATTCTCTGGCAACGGGACCAAAAATTCGTGATCCTTTCGGTTCACCGAGATCGTTAATCAGAACGGCTGCATTCTCGTCAAACCGGATATAAGAGCCGTCGTTTCGTCTACACTCTTTTTTAGTGCGAACGATCACTGCCTTGCTGGTATCGCCCCGCTTGATAGCTGCATTCGGCAATGCATTTTTAACAGAGACAATGATAATATCTCCAATCGAAGCATATTTACGTTTGCTTCCACCAAGCACGCGAATACACATCACATTCTTGGCACCAGTATTGTCTGCAACATTTAATCTGCTGTATTCCTGAATCATTTTCACATCCTTTAATTTCGCAGTGGCGAAAACACCAGTTATTTTGCTCGTTCAATAATTTCCAAAAGCCGCCACCGTTTCTTTTTGCTCAGTGGTCTTGACTCGATAATTCGTACTTTATCGCCCAAATGACTGTCATTTTTTTCATCGTGAGCCATAAATTTACTACTCTTACTGATGTATTTTTTATACAGAGGATGCTTGAGATGTCGCTGGACAAGAACCACCCGGGTTTTGTCCATTTTATCACTCGAGACAATACCTACTAGTGTTTTTTTCTTACCTGTTTCCACGTTGTTCTCCGAATCTCCTCAATAATACAAATTAATTAACAGGCTCACTTTCGAATATCTAATTCATATTCCCGCAACACTGTTTTCAGACGGGCAATATCCCGCCGGAGTGTTCTGAGACGCATTGGATTATCGAGCTGATGCATAGAATGTTGAAAGCGCAAGTTATTCATTTCTTCGAGCGCATCTTCCAGACGCATCTTTATCTCGTCGAGCGGGAGTTGTTCAATTTCTTCCATTTTCATTTGCTTAATCTCCGAAATCTGAGGCTGTAATAAACTTTGTCCGAATCGGCAGTTTATTCGAGGCCAAACGCATGGCGTTTCGAGCTACTTCTTCAGGTACACCATCAACTTCAAATATAATTCTGCCAGGTTTAACTACAGCGACCCAATATTCTGGCACACCTTTTCCTTTACCCATTCTCGTTTCAGCCGGCTTTTTTGTCAGCGGCTTGTCCGGGAAAATGCGGATCCAGACTTTACCTGACCGCTTCATATAGCGGTTGATAGCCACACGAGCCGCTTCTATTTGTCGCGCTGTAATCCAATGAGGTTCGAGTGCTTTCAAGCCATAGTGACCATAATTTAAACGGGAACCTCGAATGGCCTGGCCTTTCATTCGTCCGCGCTGTTGTTTACGATATTTTACGCGTTTCGGCATTAACATGAGTTCATATCTCCGCTAAATTTCTATGCTACCATTTCATCGCCAATAATTTCGCCTTTGCATATCCACACTTTAACGCCGATAGATCCGTATTGGGTATTCGATGTATAATTCGCGTAATCAATATCAGCGCGCATGGTGTGCAATGGAACCCGGCCTTGTTTGTATTGTTCTCGCCGTGCCATTTCCGCACCGCCCAATCGGCCGGAACAAATGATACGTACGCCTTCTGCTCCCATTCGCATCGTCGACATCATAGCCTTTTTCATAGCACGGCGGAAGGAAACGCGTCCGGCTAATTGATTGGCGATATTTTCAGCAACCAAATAAGCGTCAAGTTCGGGGCGTTTAATTTCACTGATGTTAAGTTGAACATCCTTGCCGGTTAGCCGTTGCAGCTCTTCTTTCAGCTTGTCAACTTCAGCACCTTTGCGGCCAATGACAATACCTGGTCTGGCCGTATTGATGGTTATAGTAATATGCTTTGGCGTTCGCTCGATAACAATGCGCGAAACACTGGCCCGCTGTAAGCGGTTACGAATATACTGCCGCAGCATGTTATCTTCTTCAAGTTTTTTATTAAATCCTTTTTCATCGAACCATTTTGAATCCCAGGTTCGAATAACTCCTAACCGAAAGCCAATAGGATGTGTCTTTTGTCCCAAACTTTACTCCTATATTTGATTTGTTCTGTCTGCAACAACAATTGAAATATGACTGGTACTTTTACGAATGCGCATAGCCCGTCCCATTGCTGCGGGACGAAAGCGCTTGAGCGCAAAACCTTGATCGATGCGCAGTTCTTTGATAAAAAGATCGTCCGGTGATAATTTCGATCCTTCTTCTTTATTCAGCATATTCGCTACCGCCGATCGCAATGTTTTTTCAATTGGCACAGAAGCGTCTGCGCTGTTAAAATGCAATATATTCAGTGCTTCGTTGACATCTTTTCCGCGCACCAGGTTGCCTACCCTTCTCAATTTATAGGGAGACATGCGTACCCATTTTGCGATTGCCCGTGCTTCCATTGGTTATATCTCCAGAACCTAATTATGCTCTTACTTTTTCAGATTTTCGATCCACATGTCCTCTGAACGTCCGGGTAGGGGCAAACTCACCCAATTTATGGCCGACCATATTTTCAGAAATATAAACCGGGATAAACTTATTGCCATTATGCACGGCCAACGTATGCCCGATAAATTCAGGTGGAATCGTGCATCGACGCGCCCAGGTTTTGATCACTTTTTTCTGATTACTGGCGTTGAGCGCTTCGATCTTTGCCATTAATTTTTCGTCTATATAAGGACCTTTTTTTACCGATCGTGCCATAGTGTTTTATTTACCTCGTCTTTTAACTATGTAAGCGTCCGACTTTTTTCTTTTGCGTGTTTTCAGACCCTTTGTCTTCCATCCCCACGGCGAGCATGGTTGACGGCCGCCAGAGCTCCGTCCTTCACCACCGCCCATAGGATGGTCTACCGGGTTCATCGCCACGCCGCGAACTTTGGGTCGTCTCCCCAGCCAACGCGAGCGCCCGGATTTGCCCAATTTAACATTTTCATGATCGAGATTACCGACCTGGCCAATGGTTGCCCGGCATTCCTGGCGCATCATTCGCACTTCACCGGACGGTAATTTGATCTGGGCATAATCACCTTCTTTGGCAACGAGCTGAGCGTATGCGCCAGCTCCGCGGGCGATTTGTCCGCCCTTGCCCTGGCGCAGTTCAACGTTATGAATCCAGGTACCCAGCGGGATTCGCTGCAAAGAAGTGGAATTTCCAACCCGGATTTCTGCTTTATCTCCGGCAACGATTTTGTCATTCACCTGCAAACCACGCGGCGCCAGGATGTAGCGTTTTTCGCCATCTACATAATGCAGCAAAGCTATAAACGCGCTTCTATTGGGATCGTATTGAATCGAAGCCACTTTTGCCGGAACATCCAGTTTATCTCTTTTGAAATCGATAATTCGATAAGCCCGTTTATGTCCGCCACCTCTTCTGCGCGCCGTAATTCGCCCGTTGTTATTTCGTCCGCCTGTTTTTTTGAGCGGTTTTAGGAGCGATTTTTCCGGTTTTGACTCGGTGATTTCTTCGAATCTGTTAACAGTCTTTGTCCGCTGGCCCGGAGTAATCGGTTTAAATGATTTTATAGCCATGGGAACATCTCCTTACTGCTGCAATCAGTATGATCAACTCTCAAACAAGTCAATGGAATAACCTTCTTTTAGTGTTACGATAGCCTTTTTCCAGTCCGGACGTTTGCCCGTTGTTATGCCGCGACGAGTCTGGTTTCGTTTCACTTTGCCTTTAACTTTGACTGTTCGAACGTGATCAACCAGAACATCGAACTTTTCTTCGACAGCCCGCTTGATCTCGATTTTGTTGGAATCAAGCGAAACCACAAATCCGTACTTTTTTTCTTTTTCCTGCAATCGAAGAATTTTTTCAGTCATCAAAGGACGAATCAATATTTCATGCTGTTTTCTCATTATTGCAATATACCTTCCAACTTGCCAACGGCATCTTCCATAATAAGTATTGTTTTGTAATTGAGCAGATCGTATGTTGATACGTCGGTTGCGATTTCTATTTTCAGGTTTTTAATATTTCGTCCGGCTAACAGCATATTCCTGTCATATTCCGGAACGAGGACCAAAGTTTTACTTCCGTCCAATTTTAAGCTTTTCAGAATTGAAAACATTTCTCTGGTTTTCGGCTGCTCAAGGGTAAAATTTTCGAGGACTTTAACATTATCCTCTTTTGCTTTTGCAGAAAGTGCCGATATACGCGCTAACTTTTTTACTTTTTTGGGTAGTTTGTAATTGAAATCATTCGGCTGCGGTCCAAATATGATGCCACCGCCTTTCCACAGCGGAGACCGGATCGTACCAGCACGCGCCGTACCGCGTCCTTTTTGACGCCACGGTTTTCGTCCGCCACCGGCGACCATGCTTCGGGTTTTCGTGCTGCGGGTGCCCTGTCGCGCATTGGTCCGCTGAGCTTTGACAGCAAGATAAACAGCGTGCTCGTTAACATCTGCCGCAAACACCTTGTCAGAGACGTTCATTGTGCGGCCCGCGCTTGCACCTTCTTTTGTAAAAATATCAAGTTTCATAATTCTTTACTTTCTGATTAAAACAATCCCTTTCTTTGCACCAGGAATGGCGCCTTTTACCACGATAATATTGTTTTCAGGATCTACTTTGAGAATTTGCAAATTTTGTGTCGTGACTGTTTCGCCGCCCATCCGGCCGCCCATTTTCGTGCCTTTAAATACACGAGAAGGCCAGGCTGATTGCCCGATGGAACCAGGAGAACGGAATTTATTGCTCTGACCGTGAGTTTTGGGACCGCCGTGAAAACCGTGCCGTTTCATCACACCGGCAAAACCGCGACCCTTGCTTACTCCGGTAACGTCAACCAGCTCTCCCTGCTGGAAAATGTCGGCTTTGATTTCGTCACCTATATTCAGTTCCTTATCTGCATCAAAGCTTCGGAATTCTTTTAATACTTGAAACGGCTTGAGACCAGCTTTTTCAGCGTGCCCGATCTCTGCTTTTGTTGCTCTTTTTAGCTTTTTCTTTCCAAAACCGAGCTGAATAGCCTGGTATCCATCTTTTTCCTCGGTTTTGATCTGAATGACGTAACAGGGGCCAATTTCCAGAACCGTTCCAGGTCTTGCCTGGCCTGTTTCGTCAAAAAAACGTGTCATACCAATTTTTCTACCAATTAATCCGCGCATTGTACCGATTCTCTTTTTATTGAGATGTTAATAAACGGGTCGAAAACTGATTTAAAATTAAACTTTGATTTCCACATCTACACCAGCCGGAAGCTCGAGTTTCATCAGAGCGTCTACAGTTTTTGGTGAAGAATTCAGAATATCGATTAATCGTTTATGAATACGTGTTTCAAATTGTTCTCGTGATTTTTTATCCACATGCGGTGATCGATTAACAGTAAACACCGAACGCCGGGTTGGCAGTGGAATGGGGCCGGAAATCATGGCCCCGGTATTTTTCGCTGTTTTGATAATTTTTTCTGTCGATTGATCAATCAGCCGATGATCGTATGCTTTTAATTTTATGCGAATTTTTTGACCCGCCATCTATGTGCTCCACAAATTCCTGTAAAATGTTTTACTTATTCGATAATTTTCGTCACCACGCCAGCGCCCACTGTCCGGCCGCCTTCCCGAATCGCAAATCGCAAACCTTCTTCCATGGCTATCTCGGTGATCAACTTGCCAGTCAACGTCACATTGTCTCCAGGCATCACCATCTCGGTGCCTTCCGGTAACGTCACTTCTCCAGTCACATCCGTCGTCCGAAAATAAAACTGCGGACGATAACCTTTGAAAAATGGCGTGTGACGACCGCCTTCGTCTTTGCTCAATACGTACACCTCCGCTTCAAAATGCGTGTGGGGTGTTATCGAGCCCGGCTTGGCTACCACCATGCCTCGCTGCAATTCGTCCTTGTCAACTCCTCGCAATAATAATCCCGCATTGTCTCCGGCCTGTCCCTCGTCTAACATCTTGCGGAACATCTCAACTCCTGTGCATACCGTCTTGCGATGGGCTCCCAATCCAATTATCTCTACCTCATCGTTCACTTTGACAATACCACGCTCGATTCGTCCTGTGCCCACCGTACCACGACCGGTAATCGAAAATACATCCTCCACCGGCATCAAAAAAGGCTTGCTGATGTCGCGTTCCGGAGTCGGAATGTAATCGTCCATCGCCTGCAATAGCTCCACAACTGGCTCCCATTCCGGTCCCTCAAAATCACCTTTTATGCCTTTCTCCATCGCCTGCAAGGCAGAACCCTTGATCACAGGGACCTCATCTCCTGGAAACTCGTAATTCGATAACAACTCCCGTACTTCCAACTCGACCAGCTCTAACAACTCCGGATCATCCACCTGATCCGTCTTGTTCATGAATACTATAATCGATGGCACGTTCACCTGTCGAGCCAGCAAAATGTGCTCCCGGGTCTGCGGCATCGGCCCGTCAGCCGCTGATACCACCAGTATCGAACCGTCCATCTGCGCAGCACCAGTGATCATGTTCTTGATATAGTCCGCGTGACCAGGACAGTCTACGTGCGCATAGTGACGCGCCCCGGTCTGATACTCCACATGAGCCGTGTTGATCGTTATGCCTCGAGCCTTCTCCTCAGGGGCGTTGTCAATCTCTTCAAACTTTTTTATATCTGCCAGGCCCTGATTCGCAAGGTACATCGTCATCGCTGCCGTCAACGTCGTCTTGCCGTGATCAACATGTCCGATCGTCCCAACATTCACATGAGGCTTGGTGCGTTCGTATTTTTGTTTAGCCATCGTAATCTCCTTGATTTATTATAACATAAATTCAATACAATCTTTAAACGGCAATGCCCATTTTTTCTAAAAGTTTGTGAAATATTTCGCTTGTCACCACTTCATAGTGTGAAAACTGCATGGTAAACAGAGCGCGGCCTTGTGACATATTTCGAAGCGCTGTCGCATATCCGAACATTTCCGCAAGCGGAACATGCGCATCAATCACAGTATTTTCATGGCGTTTACCATGCCCCTCTATTTTAGCCCGCCGGGCAGACAAGTCACTCAAGATAGTGCCAAAGTATTCGTCAGGGGTCACAACTTCTAGTTTCATCATGGGTTCCATAAGAACCGATTCGCCGCGTTTCAACGCATCCTGAAGAGCCATTGACCCGGCGATTTTAAAAGCCAGTTCACTCGAATTTGCCTCGTCAAAAGAAGCATCAACCAGTGTTGCGCGAATACCGAGAACAGGATAACCGGCAATACTTCCGCTGGACATTGATTCTTTAATTCCATTTTTCACAGGCTTTATAAATTCCTGCGGTATAACATGCGGCGGTAATTCGTTATTGAATTCGTAAATTTTATTTTCTTCCAACGGTTCAAAATCGACGACAATGTGAGCAAAATGATCGCTGCCACCGATTTGTTTTTCAAAAATAAAGTCGCTGCGAACGCGTTGAGTAATTGTTTCCCGGTAAGCCACTTGTGGCTGTCCAATATTGGCATTGGCTTTAAATTCTTTTGTGAGCCGGTCGATCAGGATTTCCAGGTGAAGTTCGCCCATGCCAGAAATGATCATTTGTCCGGTATCTTTATCTGTTTTGAACTGAAATGTAGGGTCTTCATCGACAAGAGCATTCAACGCGTTCACAAGCCGTTCTTCATCGGCTTTGGATTTCGGCTCGATGGCCACCGAAATCACCGGTACCGGAAAAATTAATTCTTCCAATAAAACCGGATGCTTCGGATCAGAGAGCGTATCACCTGTTTTCGTGCTCCGAAGTCCGACAATGGCTGCGATATCACCGGCTGTAATTTGTTGCACATCGTGCCGCTTATTCGAGTCCATCTGCAAAATGCGCTGAAAACGTTCTTTTTTATTTTCTCTGACATTCAACGCAGTAGCGCCGACATCAAGCCGGCCGGAATAAACCCGGATAAAAGTTAATTTGCCGACATAGGTATCGGTCTGGACTTTAAAAGCCAGCGCGGCAAACGGCTCTTCTCTGGAGCTGTGACGTTTTTCAACCTTGCCGGTATAGGGATTTTTACCCTCGATACTCGGCACATCTTCAGGACAAGGTAAATAATTGACAATACCATCGATGAGTTGTTGAATGCCTTTGTTTTTAGCAGCAGCGCCGCAAAAAACTGGTACAATTTCATTCTGAAGTGTGCCTAGTCTGATACAAGTGCTGATTTCGTCGATGGTTATTTCTTGGCCGTTAAGATATTTTTCAAGCACCTGATCGTCATATTCTGCCACAGCTTCTAAAAGGCGATGGCGATATTCCTCTGCCTTTTCGGTCATATCGCCGGGAATGTCCAACTCTTCCCATTTGGCGCCCAGGGACTCGTTGTCATGGACAATCATTTTCATCTTGAGTAGATCAATGATGGCGCGGAATTCACTTCCCGACCCGACTGGCAATTCAATGAGAACAGGATTCGAATTCAGCCGTTTTCTTATCATTTGAACGGCATTAAAAAAATCTGCACCTAAACGGTCCATTTTATTAATAAAAGCGAGCCTGGGGATATGATATTTATCCGCCTGCAGCCACACAGTTTCCGATTGTGGCTCTACACCGCCCACCGCACAAAAAACAGCAATAGCACCGTCTAAAACTCTCAAAGAACGTTCAACTTCTGCCGTAAAATCAACATGACCCGGCGTATCGATAATATTAATCTGATGATCTTTCCACATACAGGAAATAGCGGCCGACGTTATTGTGATGCCGCGTTCCTTTTCCTGTTCCATCCAATCCATTGTGGCAGAACCTTCATCCACTTCGCCAATACGGTGTACCTTTCCAGAGTAGAACAGAATGCGCTCTGTTGTTGTGGTTTTCCCGGCATCAATATGCGCCATAATGCCGATATTGCGAAGTTTTGTTAACGGTTTAGGTTTTGCCATAAAAAAACCACTTGTTTCAAGAAATCTTTTTGGTTCTCAGACATTAAAGCAGTCACAGACATGCGACGCTTTTTATCTGTTCTTGAGACGAGTGGTTCCTCTCAAATAGATTTTAGTGAGCGCCGAGTCTTTGCAACTACTTTCCACTCATTTATAGATTGGAGTTGGACTGCAAGACCAGCTAATATTTTAAATACCGCTTTATTTGGTTCACTACCACTTGAAATGAGCGAAAGCCTTGTTTGCCTCCGCCATTCGGTGAGTATCTTCTTTTTTCTTTATCGATGAACCTTCGTTATTATAAGCGGAGACCAGCTCTGCAGCCAGCTTTTCAGCCATTGTTTTCTCGGACCGGTTACGAGCGAAATTGATAATCCAGCGAATGGCCAAAGCCTGGCGTCTTTCCTGGCGAATTTCTACAGGTACCTGATATGTGGCACCCCCGACGCGTCGCGAGCGAACTTCCAGCACAGGTTTGACGTTTTCTAACGCTTTTTCAAAAACTTCAATACCCTCGCCATTAACGCGCTCATTTGCTTTGTCAATTGCTCCGTAAAAAATTCGTTCAGAAACGCTGCGTTTTCCATCACGGAGCAAACCATTAATAAACTTTGTAACCAGTACGCTTCTATATTTTGGGTCCGGTAAAACTTTTCTTTTTGTTGCTCGTTTTCGTCGTGGCATTAAAAAGCTCTATGTTAATAAATTCAAGGATACTATTTTTTCAACTTTGTTCCGTATTTGGATCGTCCTTGCGTGCGATCCTGTACACCGCTCGTATCCAGGACGCCTCGAATGATATGATAACGGACGCCTGGCAAATCCTTGACCCGGCCGCCGCGAATCATCACAATCGAGTGTTCCTGAAGATTGTGCCCTTCACCGGGAATGTACGCTGAAACCTCGTATCCGTTTGTCAGTCTCACACGCGCAACTTTCCGCAATGCAGAATTCGGTTTCTTGGGTGTAGTTGTATAAACGCGCGTACAAACGCCTCGACGCTGGGGCGAACCTGCTAACGCCCGAGACGCTCCCTTTTTGTATATTCTTTTCCGGCCCTTTCGGACCAATTGATTTAATGTGGGCACAATATCTCCTGTTTAAGTAAAGCCTATTAATTTACATAATTAATAAATTTAAATCAAGAATTTTTTTAACTCTTTTGCACTTCTGCTGCGTGCTCTGCTTTGCCTTTTTCTTTGGATTCGGCTTCTTCTTCATCATGACCATCTGTACTCTCTTCGAGTTCGGCTTCTATCTCTTCCAGCTCTTCTTGAAGTATCTCAGGACCAGTAACTCGAAGGTCACTAAACCGACGAATGCCTGTTCCCGCCGGGATCATATTACCCATGATCACATTTTCTTTCAATCCCTGCAGGCGGTCGACTTTGCCTTCAATAGAAGCGTCTGTAAGGACGCGAGTTGTCTCCTGGAATGATGCCGCCGAAAGAAAGCTTTCCGTTGACAGCGATGCCTTGGTAATACCAAGCAACAGCGGCTGGAACGTTGCCGGCTGCGCCGGACGAGAGACCGGCGGCGTACCGCCTTTCTTTTCTATTTTTTCAACCGCTTTGCGGAATTCCTCACTGGAAATAACCTCATTTTCATGAAACCTGGAATCGCCTTTTTCAGTAACCACGATAGAATTTCGAATCTTGTCGTTTTCACGCAAAAACCGCAGCCTGTCCACCTGGTCGCCAGGCAGATAGAGCGTATCGCCTGGCTCTTCGATTTTCACTTTTTGCAGCATCTGTCGCACTATGACTTCGATATGCTTGTCATTAATGCGGACACCTTGCAGCCGATACACTTCCTGAATTTCATTAACGAGATATTCCTGAACCCGGTTCGCTCCCATAATCGCCAGAATATCATGCGGTGCAACCGCGCCTTCGGACAGCTTTTCACCGGCATGAACAAAATCGCCGTCATGGACCAGGATGTGCTTACCATAAGGAATCAGATAAATTTTTTCTTCATGACCATCATCGGATGTCACTATCAGCTTACGGACTCCGCGCTTCATTTCGCCGTAACGGACAATGCCGTCAATTTCACTGACTACAGCCGGTTCTTTCGGCTTTCTTGCCTCGAACAATTCAGCAACCCGTGGCAATCCACCTGTAATATCTCGGGTTTTGGCGATTTCGCGCGGTATCTTGACAATAGCGTCGCCAGCTTCAATTTCCTGGCCGTCATTGATCTGCAAGAATGATCCGACAGGCAAAACAAAGGTCGCTTTTTGTTCGCCATTTTCATCCAAAATCGCAACCGTCGGATTCAGATTTCGAATCCGGGTTTCAATGATAACGCGCTGTTTCAGACCTGTTGTCTCGTCAAGTTCTTCGCGATAAGTTGTATTTTCAATGATATCGATGAATTGAACTTTGCCATTCTGTGTCGAAACGATGCTGGCTGCGTAAGGATCCCACTTGAAAATGAGCTGACCTTTTTCAACGCGTTCTCCTGGCCTGACCATAACATTTGATGCGTATGGAACAGTTAATCGTTCGACCACCCGGTTATCGTCATCCAGTATTTTGATGCGACCGTTTCTTCCGAGTGTAACGATTTCGCCGTTTTCTTTTTCAGCGACTTTGAGATGATCCCATTCAACCACACCATCCTGTTTAGCAACGGTTTGGGACTGGGCTGCAATGCGAGACGCCGTACCACCGATATGGAAGGTACGAAGCGTCAACTGCGTACCAGGCTCACCGATCGATTGTGCAGCCATCACGCCGACAGCTTCACCATCAGTAACAAGTTTACCGGTTGCCAGGTTTCTTCCGTAGCAAAGAGCGCATACGCCTCGTTCTGCTTCGCAGGTGAGAACTGAACGGATCATGACGTTTTCAACACCGTAATCGGAAATTTCAGCAGCCATCTTTTCATCGATCAGCTCTCCGGATTGACATATAATATCTCCGGTTTCCGGATGAAAAACATCTTCCACAACCACACGTCCGACAATCCGGTCATCCATCGACTCGATGATCTCTTCACCTTCTTTGAGATCGCCGACTCGCAGGCCGAGAATTGTACCGCAGTCTTTTTCTGTGATAATAACATCCTGTGCTACATCGACGAGGCGGCGGGTCAGATAGCCGGCATCTGCCGTCTTCAGGGCCGTATCGGCAAGTCCTTTTCGGGCGCCGTGTGTGGAAATAAAATATTCCAGCACAGAAAGGCCTTCCCGAAAGTTTGCCGTTATAGGATTCTCGATAATTTCGCCTGTTGAGCCGGTCATCTTTTTCTGAGGTTTTGCCATAAGTCCTCGCATACCGGCTAGCTGGCGGATCTGTTCTTTCGAGCCTCGCGCACCGGAATCAGCCATCATAAAAATAGGATTAAAGCCTTGTTTGTCCGTGCGCAAACGTTCGAACATTTTTTCCGCAACATCACTGGTAGTATGAGTCCAGATATCAATAATCTGATTATATCGCTCACCATCGGTAATGATACCACGTTCATATCGTTTTTGAATCGCCTCGACACTCTGGAAAGCGTTATTGAGCAATTCTTCCTTGGCTTTTGGAACAATCACATCGTAAATACCGACTGTCGCACCGGATTTCATGGCATAGTGAAAACCAATATCCTTGACCTTGTCGAGCATCAAAGCGGTTTCGTAATTTCCAAGCAGCGAATATGCTTTGGCAATGAGCGCTTCGGTACCTTTTTTCGTCAATAGTTCGTTAACAAAGCGGAGTTTCTCAGGCAGAATATCGTTGAAAACCACACGGCCTACTGTCGTGTCAACCATCTCGCCGTTAATTCGGACCTTGATTGGCGCGTGTATATCAACCCGGTTTTGGTTATGGGCAATTAACACTTCATCGCAATTTGAAAAGGTCATGCCTTCGCCGGGCACTCCTGTTTTCCGTTTCGTCAGGTAATAAATACCGAGAACAATGTCCTGACTCGGAATCGCCAAAGGGCGCCCGTGAGCCGGCGACAGCAGATTATGACTGGACAGCATCAGTATCTTGGTTTCGATCTGAGCGTAAAAAGACAGCGGTACGTGCACAGCCATCTGGTCACCGTCAAAGTCGGCGTTAAACGCAGCACAAACCAACGGATGAAGCTGAATTGCCTTTCCTTCGATGAGAATGGGTTGAAAAGCCTGAATGCCCAGACGGTGAAGCGTGGGAGCACGGTTCAGCATAATCGGATGATCATCGATTATTTCTTCGAGAATATCCCAGACTTCCGGCCCGCGTCGTTCTACTTGTTTTTTTGCGCTTTTTACCGTTTTAACGATACCGCGCTCAACAAGCTTTCGAATGACAAAGGGTTTGAACAGTTCCAGCGCCATTTCTTTAGGCAGACCAGCCTGATGAATTTTAAGCTCCGGTCCAACCACTATGACAGAACGTCCGGAATAGTCAATACGTTTACCGAGCAGGTTCTGCCGGAAACGACCCTGCTTGCCTTTTAACATATCAGACAAGCTCTTCAAAGCGCGGTTACCATCGCTGCGTACGGCCGAGGTTTTTCTGCCGTTATCGAACAATGAATCGACAGCTTCCTGTAGCATTCGCTTTTCATTCCGAAGAATAACTTCAGGAGCGCGTATTTCGAGCAGTTTTTTCAGTCGATTGTTACGGATAATCACCCGGCGATACAGATCATTCAAGTCCGAAGTGGCAAACCGACCGCCTTCCAGCGGCACGAGCGGCCGGAGTTCCGGCGGTATGACCGGAATGACACTCATGATCATCCATTCGGGCCTGTTTTCCTGGCGCTCATTAGCGCGGCGAAACGCTTCGATAACACGTAACCGTTTCAACGCATCAGTGCGCCGCTGGATCGAGGTCTCGTTAGTCACGGCATAGCGCAACTCTTTGGACAACGTATCCAGATTTGTTCTTTTGAGCATCTGGAGAACGGCCTGGCCACCCATTTCAGCGTGGAATTTTTCCTCTTCAGGCAGCTCAGCTTCGCGTTCCCGAACCTCTTCCATTATATCCAGATATTCTTCTTCAGTTAATAGCGCTTTTTCCTCGAGATTGGTTGTCCCGGGATTTAGCACAACATAATTTTCATAATAAATAACGCGTTCGAGGTCCTTCATGCTCATACCCAGCACATAGCCGCATTTGGACGGCAACGACTTCCAATACCAGATATGCACAACAGGAACAGCCAGGGTGATATGGCCCATGCGCTCGCGGCGCACACTTTTCATAGTCACTTCAACACCGCAGCGATCGCAGACAATGCCTTTATAGCGGATACGTTTGTATTTTCCGCAATGACACTCCCAATCGCGCACCGGGCCAAATATTTTTTCACAAAACAGTCCGTCCTTTTCTGGTTTGAAAGAACGGTAATTTATCGTTTCCGGTTTGGTCACCTCACCGTGCGTCCGGTCCAATATTTTATCCGGCGAAGAAAGACCAACATAAATTGCATTAAATTTCTTCGATTTACTCTGTGGATTAGATCCGATCAAAGTGTTCAAAATATCACCTCCAAACTCGATAAATGAGCTTGGTAAAAACTACCAATTATTTTTTCTCTGAATTTTTTTCGTTAACCAATTGAACATCCAGTCCGAGGCCCTGGAGTTCACGGATCAATACATTAAACGATTCAGGCAAACCTGGTTCGGGCACGTTTTCACCCTTGACAATAGCTTCGTATGTCTTTGATCGCCCGCGAACATCATCGCTCTTGACAGTTAATATTTCCTGAAGCGTATAAGAAGCGCCATAAGCTTCGAGCGCCCAGACTTCCATTTCGCCGAACCGTTGACCGCCGAACTGCGCTTTACCGCCCAGCGGCTGCTGAGTAATAAGCGAATACGGACCGATAGATCGGGCATGTATTTTATCTTCAACCAGATGAGACAACTTTAACATGTAAATTCGTCCGACTGTCACTTCTTCTTCAAAAGGCTCACCGGTTCGTCCATCATATAATTCGCTCTTTCCTGAAAGCGGTACACCTGCCTTTTCCATCTCTTGTTGAATTTCCTCAAGAGATGCACCGTCAAAAACCGGCGAAGCGTAATGAATGCCCAGCTTTTCAGCGGCCCATCCCAAATTCGTTTCCAGAATCTGGCCTAAATTCATTCGTGACGGCACACCCAGCGGATTCAGCACGATATCCACCGGCGTTCCATCCGGCAGATAAGGCATGTCTTCCATCGGAACAATTTTCGAGACCACGCCTTTGTTGCCGTGCCGTCCAGCCATTTTATCACCGACCATCAATTTGCGTTTTTTCGCTACATACACCTTGGCCAACTGAGTGATACCTGGAGGCAGCTCGTCGCCTACAACTATCTTGAATTTTTTCAGTTCATAATCTTCGTCCAGATGGTTGAGCTTTTTCTCATAACGCGATAAAATCTGTTCGACTAATTCATTTGTTTTGCTGTCTTCGACCAGGGGCTGGGAGTAGTCTATCGAATCGAAATCAAGTTTTTCAAGATTAGATTGTTTGAGCTGTGTGTTCGCACGAATAATTGTTTTACCCGAATTCACGTCACGGATGCCAACGGATACCTCATCTTCTAAAACAGAACTCAGCTTTTCATCGCGCATCTTTTTCGCGTTCGCCCTGGCATTGGCATGCCATTGGTCCAACTTTTCAACTCCGGCTTTGTCTTTTTTCCTGGTATCCGCGTCTTTTTTCTTTCGGGAAAACAGATGAGTGTCGATCACAATTCCTTTCAAGCCAGGAGAACCTTTGAGTGAAGCATCCTTTACATCGCCAGCTTTTTCGCCAAAAATCGCTTTGAGCAGTTTTTCTTCCGGAGTCGGGTCGGTCTCTCCTTTTGGCGTTACCTTACCGACCAAAATGTCGCCAGCGCCAACTTCGGCGCCAACTCGAATAATTCCGTCTTTATCCAGATTCTTTGTGGCATCTTCACTGACATTCGGAATTTCCTTGGTCAGCTCTTCTTCGCCGCGTTTGGTATCGCGGACCTGCAGTTCAAACTCTTCAATGTGAACCGAGGTATAGACATCATCGCGGACGACGCGTTCGGATACGATAATCGCGTCTTCAAAGTTATAGCCGCGCCAGGGCATAAACGCAACAGTAATGTTTCGGCCTAAAGCGAGCTCGCCATGATCAGTAGAGTGGCCATCTGCAATGACATCGCCTCTTTTCACCTTATCACCGATCCTGACAATGGGTCGTTGATTTATGGTTGTATCCTGATTCGTTCGCTTGAATTTTGTTAATTTGTTTTCGACGCGATCCGATTCATCAAAATCGAGTAATTCTTTTAGCTCATCTTTCTTTCGCCTGGACTCTTTGCGGATCACTATTTTCGTCGCATCTACTTGTTCAACGACACCATTCACCCGGCTTATCGTGACAGAACGAGAATCCCGAGCCACTTTTTCTTCCATACCGGTACCGACCATCGGAGCTTCCGGGACAAGCAGAGGCACTGCCTGCCGCTGCATGTTAGAGCCCATCAGTGCCCGGTTTGCATCATCGTGTTCCAAAAACGGAATCAAAGCCGCCGCTGCGGATACGATCTGGTTTGGTGACACGTCCATATAATTGACAACATTCGGTTCGACAACCGGAAATTCACCCCGTGAACGGCACGTCACCCGGTCATTAACAAACTGGTTGTTATCATCCAGGGGCGCGTTCGCCTGAGCTACGATTTTCTCTTCCTCTTCGTCGGCGCTTAAAAACTGAATCTCATGAGTAGCAACGCCGTCTTTAACCACCCGATAAGGGGCTTCGATGAAACCAAAGTTGTTTATTCTGGCATAGGTGGTTAACGAAGAAATCAGACCAATGTTCGGTCCTTCCGGGGTTTCGATTGGACACAAACGTCCGTAATGCGTATAGTGCACATCTCGCACTTCGAACCCGGCTCGCTCGCGCGTGAGTCCACCTGGCCCCAGTGCAGATAATCGACGTTTGTGTGTCATCTCGGCCAGAGGATTGGTTTGATCCATAAATTGCGATAACTGACTGGTGCCAAAAAATGTATTGATAACGGACAGAATGGTCCGCGCATTCACTAAATCTTGTGGTGTCGGATTTTCGCTATCCCGCAGGTTCATTCGTTCTTTTATTGTCCGGGCCATGCGCGAAAGTCCGACCATCATTTGAGCAGAAAGCTGCTCGCCAACAGTACGGACCCTACGGTTACCGAGATGGTCGATATCATCAGCAGCGCGTTTGCCTTGACGCAACGCAATGAGGTATTTTAGAATGCCAATGATGTCTTCTCGTGTCAGCGCCAGATTATTGAGATCAACATCCATCCCCAATTTATGATTCAAACGATGCCTGCCAACCTGGCCCAATTCATAACGTTTCTGATTAAAAAAGAGGCGCTCAATGAGCTGTTTTGCCGTGTCAGAGTCTGGCGGTTCGCCAGAACGCAATTGCCGGTAGATCAAATCAAGAGCTTCTTCTATGGAATGAGTGGGGTCTTTTTGCAATGTATTGCTGATCAAGTCCTGACCAAAAATACTATCACTTTTCAACAACTCGATCTTTTCCAAGTCGAGATTCACGATCGCATCGAGTTTTTCTTCTGTCATTTCAGCATACCGGTCAACAACAACCTCTCCGGTATCCATATCGATGATATCGTTAACAACTTTACGGCCGACCTTGTCTTTTAATGTTTTTTTATTAGCTGGAAATTCTTCGATTAGATCGAATGCTTCCAGAATCTCGTGGTCTGTGGAAAAACCGATTGCCCGCAACAGTGTTGTAGCCAGGAACTTTTTCCGTCGATCGATATAGACGTTCAACAGCTCGTATATATCCGTACTGAACTCGATCCAAGATCCACGCAACGGGATAATTCGTGCCGAATAGAGTTTCGTGCCATTCGGGTGAACGACTTCGTCAAAAAACACACCGGGAGACCGGTGAAGCTGACTGACGATAATACGTTCGGCACCGTTAATAATAAAAGTACCTTTGTCCGTCATAAATGGAATATTACCCAAATAGACCACTTGCTCGATTGAATTTCCCAGTGGATCGTTCGAGTTTTCTTCATCCTTGATTGAGAGACGAAGTTTGGCTTTCAGAGCAGCAGAGTATGTCGTACCGCGCTCCTGACATTCTTCTACGGAATATCGGGGCGGATCGATATAATATTCCAGGAATTCAAGTTTGAAATTGTCTCTGCTATCAGAAATAGGAAATACGCTTTCAAAAACAGACTGAAGACCGACACTCTGTCTTTCAGCCGGAGTTATCTCGTGCTGCAAAAAATCATGAAATGACTTGAGCTGAATGTCCAACAGATCGGGCAATTCAGCTGCAGCCTTGATTTTCGAAAAAGATTTCCTTTCTATTTTTACATTATTCGCCAAAGGATTCACTCCCTTTCAATCTTTATTTTTATACTCAAAAACCGAGCTAAAAATTTTTTCAACTCGGTTTCTTTTACTAAAATTTATGCTGTCTACTTTATTTCGACCTCACCGCCAGCGTCTTCGAGCTTAGACTTGATCTCTTCGGCTTCCTCCTTGGTGATACCTTGTTTGACCTCGCTCGGAGCGCTGTCAACGAGTTCTTTAGCTTCCTTAAGTCCAAGATTGGTAATTCCACGAATTTCTTTGATCACCTGAATCTTTTTGGCTCCTGCAGATTTTAGAACAACATCGAATTCAGTTTGTTCCTCTTCAGTCGTTTCAGCACCAGCGGCAGGTGCTCCAGGAGCTGCAGCAGCAACAGGAGCTGCAGCCGTAACGCCAAAACGGTCTTCCAATGCTTTAACTAATTTAGATAATTGAAGAACACTCATTTCCTCGATTGATTTCAGTATCTCTTCAATCTTTGGATCGTCAACTTTTACTTGTTCTTCGACTTGCTGGGTATCTTTTTCTTCGGGCATTTCAACCTCCCGTAAAATGGTTTTTTTGAATTCTTGTTAACTTTCTTTTTGCTTTTTAATTGCATCCAGCGCGGAAACAAGCTGGCGCATCATAGATTGTAAACCACCGATAAATCCGGTCAGAGGCGAAGAGATACCAGAAACAATCTGACCAAGAAGCACTTCTCGCGGTGGTATATCTTTCATTTTTTCCGCTTCTTCGGCGCTCAGCAATTGGCCTTCAATAACAGCGCCTTTTATTGCGGGTTTGCCTTTTTTCTTGTGATCTTTAATAAAGTCGACAATGATTCGCACCGGTGCAACAGGATCGCCTTTTGCAATGGCCATAGCATTCGGGCCATCTAAATAGGGTAAAACTTCTTTCAAATCAGCCTGTTCGCACGAGCGGCGTGCCAGTGTATTCTTGACAACGATATAATTGACATCTGCTTTATGGAATTCACGCCGAAGCTTGGTAATTTCTTCAACACTTAAGCCAGAGTAATCTGTCAGAAAAATACTTTTTGCACTTGACAATTGCTCGGTGAGCGCTTTGACTTTTTGTACTTTTTCTGGTTGTGGCATTTTCTAACCCATTCTTTAAAACATGAAACTGATAACCGATAATGTTATTTCTTCGTCTCAACAACAGTGCTCTTGTCAACCTTGAGACCGGGACCCATTGTTCCACTCAGAGCAATGTTTTGTATGTACACGCCTTTTGCAGAAGCCGGGCGCAACCGATTAATCGTGCCCATTACCGCCAGAATGTTCTGTGTCAGATTTTCTTTTGAAAATGATCGTTTCCCGACAGCCAGATGAACGATACCGTAACGATCGACTCGAAAATCGATTTTTCCGGCTTTTGCATCTTTCACAGCCTGGCCGATATCCTGGGTAACTGTACCCACTTTGGGATTGGGCATCAAGCCACGCGGGCCAAGGACGCGTCCCAACTTGCCGACTTTGGGCATAATATCAGGCGTTGCAATGACAACATCAAAGTCTACCCAGCCTCCCTGAATCTTTTCAATCAAATCATCGCCACCCACATAATCGGCGCCAGCATCTTTTGCAGCTTGTTGGTTCGCTTCGGTTGTCAACGCGCACACGCGAACTTTTCTCCCTGTTCCTGCGGGCAATACCACCGTACCACGGACATTCTGATCGGCTTTTCTGGGGTCTACTCCCAGCCGTACTGCCAGTTCGATACTTTCATCGAAATTAGCATTTGCAGTTTCCTGAACAAGGTCGATTGCTTCATCCAACGGATACTTTGCCTCACGATCAATCTTTTCGATATTTTCTTTGTATCTTTTGCTCCGCTTCATTATTGCTCCATTTAAAATATGCGAGGAAGACTTATCCTTCGACAATCACACCCATGCTGCGGGCAGTTCCTTCGATCTGCCGCATAGCCATGTCGACATCATTGGCATTCAGATCGGGCATTTTTGTTTCTGCGATTTCACGGATCTGATCTTTGGTTATCTTGCCCACTTTGTTCAGATTGGGCTCACCAGAACCTTTTTCCAACTGGATTGCTTTTTTTATAAGAACCGCGGCAGGCGGCGTTTTGGTAATAAAGGTAAACGTATGGTCCTGATACACGGTAATAATGACCGGAATAATCAGCCCTTGCTTGTCCTGTGTTTTTGCATTGAACGCTTTACAGAACTCCATAATGTTCACACCATGCTGACCCAGCGCCGGACCAACTGGCGGAGAAGGATTCGCACTTCCTGCAGGAATTTGCAGTTTAATTGTTCCAATTACTTTTTTAGCCATGACCTTTTATCCTAAGATTCCAGTTCAACTTGCAGGAAATCCAATTCAACAGGCGTCGACCGTCCAAAGATACTGACACTGACCCGTACTTTATTCTTCTCTTCGTTAACTCCTTCCACAACACCGGTAAAATCGGTGAAAGGTCCATCAACGACTTTGATAAAGTCACCTACATGAAATGGTACAGATGAACGGTCTTTTACACCTTCTGTTTTCCCAATAATACGTTCTGCTTCTTCCTGTTTGAGCGGAACGGGTTCGTTTTTTCTGCCAACAAAATTCGTCACACTTGGTGTGTTCAAAACCAGATGCCGGCTCTGTTTGTCAAACACCATGCGGATCAACATGTAACCGGGAAACATAATTTTATTCCGAACCCGTTTTTTGCCATTCTTCATCTCAGTAATCTGTTCGGACGGAATAAGGATCCTTTCGATCTTTTCCTCCATACCAGATTCTTCAGCTTCTTTTTCCAGATACGCCTTTACCTTGTGTTCGTGTCCGGAAAAAACATGAATGGCATACCATTTTGCTTCTTTGTCTTCCACAGATTCGAAATTAACTCCCGTTTAATTGTTCCTTGATGGTTTTTCAGCTTAATAAAGTAAATTAAGCAGCCACGATAAGATGTGATCTACTATGAAAATAAAAAGAGATAAAAAGATAGACAATAAAATGACAATCCTTGTCTGTCCTTTTAGTTCATCCCGACTCGGCCAACTCACCTTTGACATTTCAGTCTTGACTTCTCGAAGAAACTTGCTGATCTTTTGAAACATACTCTACCGTTCCGAATATGGATAAACGTATTATGAATTATTATATAAAAAAAAGCAGGCCTGGAGGGACTCGAACCCCCAACCCCTGGATTTGGAGTCCAGTGCACTAGCCAAATTGTGCTACAGGCCTACGTAACCACTCTAAAACTATCGTGTTTCTTTATGAACAGTGCGTTTGTTGCACCATTTACAATATTTTTTATATTCTACTCGCCCGGAATGAGTGCGTTTGTTTTTATCGGTTGAATAATTCCGCCGCTTACATTCCGTGCACTCTAAAGTTATTATGTCTCGCATCGATTTCTCGTAACAGTTTTATCGTTCTATTCGATAATTTTCGTCACCACGCCAGCGCCCACTGTCCGGCCGCCTTCCCGAATCGCAAATCGCAAACCTTCTTCCATGGCTATCTCGGTGATCAACTTGCCAGTCAACGTCACATTGTCTCCAGGCATCACCATCTCGGTGCCTTCCGGTAACGTCACTTCTCCAGTCACATCCGTCGTCCGAAAATAAAACTGCGGACGATAACCTTTGAAAAATGGCGTGTGACGACCGCCTTCGTCTTTGCTCAATACGTACACCTCCGCTTCAAAATGCGTGTGGGGTGTTATCGAGCCCGGCTTGGCTACCACCATGCCTCGCTGCAATTCGTCCTTGTCAACTCCTCGCAATAATAATCCCGCATTGTCTCCGGCCTGTCCCTCGTCTAACATCTTGCGGAACATCTCAACTCCTGTGCATACCGTCTTGCGATGGGCTCCCAATCCAATTATCTCTACCTCATCGTTCACTTTGACAATACCACGCTCGATTCGTCCTGTGCCCACCGTACCACGACCGGTAATCGAAAATACATCCTCCACCGGCATCAAAAAAGGCTTGCTGATGTCGCGTTCCGGAGTCGGAATGTAATCGTCCATCGCCTGCAATAGCTCCACAACTGGCTCCCATTCCGGTCCCTCAAAATCACCTTTTATGCCTTTCTCCATCGCCTGCAAGGCAGAACCCTTGATCACAGGGACCTCATCTCCTGGAAACTCGTAATTCGATAACAACTCCCGTACTTCCAACTCGACCAGCTCTAACAACTCCGGATCATCCACCTGATCCGTCTTGTTCATGAATACTATAATCGATGGCACGTTCACCTGTCGAGCCAGCAAAATGTGCTCCCGGGTCTGCGGCATCGGCCCGTCAGCCGCTGATACCACCAGTATCGAACCGTCCATCTGCGCAGCACCAGTGATCATGTTCTTGATATAGTCCGCGTGACCAGGACAGTCTACGTGCGCATAGTGACGCGCCCCGGTCTGATACTCCACATGAGCCGTGTTGATCGTTATGCCTCGAGCCTTCTCCTCAGGGGCGTTGTCAATCTCTTCAAACTTTTTTATATCTGCCAGGCCCTGATTCGCAAGGTACATCGTCATCGCTGCCGTCAACGTCGTCTTGCCGTGATCAACATGTCCGATCGTCCCTACATTCACATGAGGCTTGGTGCGTTCGTATTTTTGTTTAGCCATGATTCCTCCGAACTATTTGAATGGTAAACAAACATTGTTTTCACATTTTTTTACACGAGCCCACGACCGGGATTGAACCGGTGACCTCATCCTTACCAAGGATGTGCTCTACCGACTGAGCTACGTGGGCAAAGAGAACCCAGAGCGGGAGACGGGATTCGAACCCGCGACCAACAGCTTGGAAGGCTGTGACTCTAGCCAGCTGAGTTACTCCCGCAGTAAGCATTTGGCCTACAAAAAAAATATCGGCTCAGGAACAACTTTTTCCCAAAGAGTCCGATATTTCCTTTTAGAGCAGCAAAATGTGGGGAGGGGAGGATTCGAACCTCCGAAGGCCAATGCCGACAGATTTACAGTCTGTTCCCTTTGACCGCTCGGGAACCTCCCCGCCTGTAAATGTGAGCCACCAGCAGGAGTCGAACCCGCGACAGCCTCATTACAAGTGAGGTGCTCTACCAACTGAGCTATGGTGGCTTTATGCAGATACCAAGCAAGAAAGCCTCTTAAAATAGAGATTTTAAAATTAAAAATCAAGGGTTTTTTTGCAAATTCTATATCTTGTAATTCCAACTGGTGCCTTTTTGACTGTCTTTGATGTCAATTCCCAATTCCGTTAACCTGTCGCGCACATAATCAGCTAATTTGAAATTTTTCTGTTCCCGCAGTTGGGAACGCAATTCTACCAACAACTCGATAAACGGTTTTGCTGACACCTCTTCTTTTGTTTCAGCCGGCAGGATGCCAAGTACATCACCAGCCAATTGCGAGACAGTTTCTTGCATTTTAGCAATACACTGTTTGTTCAATGATTCTTCTTTCAAACGCTTGTTGATGGTTCTACAAAAATCAAAAAGCACCCCGATTGCACCGGGCGTGTTTAAGTCATCGTCCATTTCTCGTTCAAATTTTGAACGATAAGACGAGCACAGGGATTCGATATCAGATAAAAGTTTTCCCTCCTCTGCATTTTCCAGAACTTTTTGAAGCGAACTGACAGTAGTAAGAATCCGGCTCAATCCTTGTCCGGCAGCAGTTACAGCTTTATCGGTAAAATCGACTGGACTTCGGTAATGACTTTGCAGAATAAAAAACCGAATTTGTTCGCCGGAATATTTTTGCAGAGCCTGTCCCACCGTGGTAAAATTTCCCAGTGATTTGCTCATTTTAACGCCATCAACAAGCACCATGTTGTTGTGCATCCAGTAGCGGGCAAACGGTTTGCCGGTTACGGCTTCAGCCTGAGCAATTTCACACTCGTGATGCGGGAACTGATTTTCCATGCCACCGCCATGAATGTCAAGAGTTTCGCCTAAATATTTCATGGACATGGTTGAACATTCGGTATGCCAGCCGGGATAACCGATGCTCCATGGACTTTTCCATTTCATAATGTGCTCGGGATCAGCTTTTTTCCAAAGAGCAAAATCAGCCGGATGCCTTTTTTCGGAACTCACTTCCACCCTGGCGCCTGCTTGCTGCTCTTCAACCTTGCGGCCTGATAATTTGCCGTAATCAGGCCATTTTGAGATATCGAAATAAACAGATCCGTTAACTTCGTAAGCGTAATCTGCATCCAACAATCGTTCCACAAGTTCAATCTGTTCGGGGATATGAGCGGCCGCGTGCGGTGCAATATCGGGACGCTGGACATTGAGCTTGTCCATTGCTTCAAAATAAGCTCGTGTGTAACGTTCAACCAATTCCATGGGTTCCAACTTTTCTCTTTTGGCGCCCACCTGGATACGGTCTTCGCCACTGTCCAGCAAATGACCAACATCGGTGATATTTTGCACATAGCGCACTTTGTAGCCGAGATACCGAAAGTATCGAACCACCACATCAAACGAAACATAACTTTTTGCATGCCCAATATGCGGGAAATCATAAACAGTCGGCCCGCACACATAGATGTGAACCCTGCCATCATTCAGCGGTACAAATTTTTCTTTCTGCCTGCTTAAACTGTTATAGATATAAAGTGGCATGTCACTCCTTTTTTTCAACAAGTGCCACAGCTTGTGCTGCGATTCCTTCTTCCCGTCCGATAAAGCCGAGGTGCTCAGTTGTCGTCGCTTTGACAGAGACATCATCTATCCCGAGGTTAAGCGACTCGGCAATATTATGACGCATCTGACGGATAAAAGAAGCAATTTTGGGCCGTTGTATAATTATCGTCGCATCGATATTGATAATCCGGTAGTCTCTTTTCCGCAGCAGTTTGGCAACATGCTCCATTAGCAATATGCTTGATATATCCTTGTATACCGGATCCGTATCCGGGAAATGGGTGCCGATATCGCCCAGAGCTGCTGCCCCGAGGAGCGCGTCATTTACAGCGTGAACCAGTACATCTGCGTCTGAATGACCGGACAAGCCACGGTCGAACGGGATTTCAACGCCGCCAAGTATCAGAGGCCGGTCTGTTGTTAATTTGTGAACATCAAAGCCCTGACCAATTCGCATTCTATTCATCCTTTTTCAACAAAAAAGCAGCCAGATAAATATCTTCAGGAGAGGTAATTTTTATGTTTTTATAATCTCCCGGTACAACAGCGACTTTTTCACCGAGCTGCTCGACAAGCGCGGCATCGTCAGTGTTGAACAAATTTTTCTCAAATGCAGCCTGATTTGCACGCAGGATCACATCACGCCGGAAAGTTTGCGGTGTCTGAGCTGCCAGCAATGACTCCCGGTTCAGGGTGCGTTCTACCAGGTTGTTGCTGACCACTTTAATCGTGTCCTTGGGTTTCAATCCGACAACAGCAGCGCCGTATTCGTTAGCGGCCTCAATACTTTGCTGAATAATTCGTCGCGACACCAGCGGGCGGACACCGTCGTGGATCATCACAATATCAATATCCTCTGACACTGCAGACAATCCATTCCACACAGACTCGTGGCGTTTGTCCGCGCCTGTTATGACTTTGTCGTTTTTAGTGATATTCCATTCATTTTGAATGACGCGGTTAAAAGCCACAGTGTAATCCGGCGGCAGCACAGTAATCATTTTATCCACTGCATCGCATTCCTGAAAAACTTTTAGCGTGTACCATAAAATGGGTCTGCCGTGAATTTCAAGGAACTGTTTTGGTGTTTCACTCTGCATGCGCCGGCCGGATCCGGCTGCAACGATAATAGCAGCTACTCTCATCACCTCACTCATAGATGCCAGTTACAGAATAAGCATGGCATCGCCATAGCTGTAAAATTTATATTCTTCGCGAATCGCTTTTCGATAGGCCTTGAAGATCATTTCGCGGGATGCAAATGCACAAACAAGCATAAGCAACGTTGAGCTGGGCAAATGAAAATTTGTGATCAGTTTATCGACAATCTTAAAGTCGTATGGCGGATAAATAAATTTATCTGTCCAGCCGCTGGATGGCTTGGCCCACCCTTCGGACGTGACGCTGGTTTCCAAAGTTCGAACCACGCTGGTCCCAACGGCAAAAACATTCTTTTTATTGCGTTTTGTTTCGTTAACAATGTCTGCGGTTTCTTGAGGAATATCGTAATGTTCGGAATCCATTTTATGGCGTCCCAGGTCTTCCACCTGGACCGGGCGAAAGCTTCCCAGACCCAGGTGCAGGACGACAGGAGCAATTTTGATGCCTTTGCGTTTGATCTTTTTCAGCAAATCTTCGGTAAAATGTAGACCTGCCGTAGGCGCAGCCACAGCGCCCCGCACTTTGGCGTACACGGTCTGATAGCGTTCCTTATCCATGGGTTCAGGTTCTCTTTTGATATATGGCGGCAAAGGTGACTTGCCAAGTTCGTCCACATATTCGTAAAATTTATCTGTATCATTAAACCGGACCACTCGTCCGCCGGAAACCGTATTGTCAATCACATCACAAGACAGTACATTGCCGATAGTCAGCCGGTTACCCACGCGGACTTTGCGCGCCGGTTTGACCAGCACTTCCCACAAACCCTGTTCCAGTTCACGCAGCAAAAACACCTCGACTTTGGCATCAGTCTTGTCTTTTGTTCCTTCCAGGCGGGCGGGAAACACTTTGGTCTCATTGACAATCAGGCAGTCTCCTCTTTCCATATAATCTATAACATTTTTAAATTTTTTTTCTTCTGTCTTTCCGGTTTCCCGGTCCAGCACCATCAAACGGCACTCATCCCGTCGGTCGCTGGGATACTGGGCGATCAATTTTTCCGGCAATCGGTATTTAAAGTCCGACAGTTTCATCGCGCCAAACCTCCAACTGTTGTATAAATATTTATTTAACATTCTATTCAAAGAGACCTCTCTGGGCTGTGCCTCTTTTTTTTCTGCCAAAATGTTCAAAAGCCCGTTCAGTCGCCACTCGACCTCTGGGCGTTCTGTTTATAAATCCTTTTTGAATAAGGAAAGGTTCGTAAACCTCTTCGATAGTATCTCCTTCCTCGCCGATAGCCATGGCCAATGTATTCAATCCGACAGGGCCACCAGAAAACTTGTCGATCAGGGACAGTAAAATGCGTTTATCCATATCATCCAACCCGCTTTCATCGACATCCATTTGCAGGAGAGCATTTTTTGCGCATTGTAAATCTATTTTTAAAAGCCCGTCAATCTGGGCAAAATCCCGGACCCGGCGTAATAACCGATTCGCAATTCTGGGAGTCCCTCGCGAGCGTGTAGCAATTTCCATGGCTGCTTTGTCATCCAATTCAACGCCGAGAATGTGAGCTGACCGCTTGACAATAAGTTTAAGGTCTTTATCCTCATAGAAATCAAGCCGGAACGAAACACCAAACCGGGCACGAAGCGGTGAAGTAATTAAACCAGCCCGGGTTGTTGCTCCGACCAGGGTAAACCGGGGCAGATTTAACTGCACCGTCCGCGCATTGGCACCCTTGTCGATGATAATATCGAGCGTATAATCTTCCATCGCCGGATACAGATATTCTTCAATCACCCGGTTGAGACGGTGGATTTCATCGATAAAAAGAACGTCGCGTTCTTTCAGATTCGTCAGGATACCCGCCAGATCAGCCGGACGCTCCAGGGCCGGTCCCGATGTGGTTCGAATATCACTGTCCAATTCTTTGGCAACAATATTGGCAAGAGTCGTCTTGCCCAGGCCAGGCGGTCCGTGAAAAATCACGTGATCCAGCGATTCGTTACGCTCCAATGCGGCACGAATGAATACATTTAAATTGGATTTCAGCTTGTCCTGACCGATAAATTCAGGCAATCTTGTTGGCCGCAACGTAAGTTCGAGATCGTAATCACCGGCCGTTCGTTCCGGATCTATGGGTCTGTATTGCTCTTGCAAAATTATTGTCCACCCAATGCCGTTCGTACCAACTCTTCAACCGATGCGTTTGCACCTTTCTTGGCAACAGCCTTTGCAACGGCGTTTTCCGCTTCGGCTTTCGAGTAGCCAAGAGAAATCATGGCAAGAACCGTCTGTTCACTGATCTGGTTTGACAGCACCGTAACAGGTTCATGCTGTTGAATCGTTTGTTCAATCTTTGTTTGAGCTTTGTCCTGCAGGTCTAAAATGAGCCGTTGCGCTGTTTTCTTTCCCAGTCCTTTGATTTTTATCAGATTCGTTTCGTTTCTCTCGGAAATATCCTTGTATATAAACTCTACGCTATTGCCCGAAAGGATACTCAATGCCAATTTTGGCCCCACACCATTAACAGCAATCAGATCGCGAAAAAGTTCCCGTTCATCGTCTGTAGCGAATCCATAGAGCGTCAATGCATCTTCTCTGACATGAAGATGCGTCAAAAGTGTGACTGTGCTCTCCACATCTCCTAATTGCTCAAAGGTTGAAACAGGTATCAGCACTTCGAGTCCGACACCGTTATTATCAACAATGGCATGAGTGGGATATTTTTTAACAAGATTTCCGCTTATAAAGGATATCATCGGATATTGTTTTTTATAAATTCATTGCTTTGACATCTAAATGCATGACAAATGGCAATAGCCAACGCATCCGATGCGTCCATAGGAATCACAATATCTTTCAGGTTTAATAGATCCTGGATCATGCGCTGCACTTGTTCCTTAGAAGCTGCTCCATAGCCTGTAAGTGCCTGTTTCACTTCACGTGCAGAATATGTGGATACCGCTTTTTCAGCGTTTACTGCTGCCATAATAGCGGCGCCCCTGGCCTGACCCAGTTTTAACGCAGACTGTACGTTACGGCCATAAAACACATCTTCAAACGCCACAGCAGAAGGATTAAACTCCGTGATGATACGGGTAATGCCTTTATATATTTTTCTTAAACGTTCCGGAAGAGGCTCTGCAGCCACGGTTCGGATAACACCAAAAGTTATATGTTGAAAAGATGAAGAATTTGCGGCATTGATTAAACCGTATCCGGTTACAGCGCTGCCAGGGTCTATACCTAACACGATCATATCAGGAGTTCATCGCTTCAATAAGCTCGTCATCAATGTCAAAGTTTGCATACACGTTTTGCATATCGTCCTGGTCTTCGAGGGCTTCCATGAGTTTGAGTACTTGTTCCGCTTGTTTACCTTCTACAAAAATTAGGTTTTGAGGCTCCATGGTAATTTCGCCATTTTCGAACTGGATTTTATTTTCCTCGAGTGCATTTTTGACATTCTCGAGTGCGCCGGGCTCTGTTTTGATTCGGAAATATTCATCTTCTGTCTCTATATCTTCAGCGCCGGCATCCAGGGCGATCATCATCAAATCATCTTCATCGGCATTGACTACTGGCACATTGATAATGCCGGTTTTGTTAAACATCCAGGAAACACTGCCGCTTTCTCCGAGGCTGCCGCCGTGTTTGGAAAGAATGTGACGAACTTGGGCAACAGTCCGATTTTTATTATCAGTTAACGCTTCGCAGTAAAAAGCGACTCCACCGGGTGCATATCCTTCATAAACCACTTGTTCATAACTTGCACCGGGAAGTTCACCCGTTCCTTTTTTTATTGCTTTTTCAATATTTGCCACCGGCATATTGGCATTTTTAGCGTCCTGGATAGCCGCCCGGAGTCGGGGATTGGTTTCTTCGTCTCCGCCACCTTCACGTGCTGCCACTGTAATCTCACGAATCAGCCGGGTAAAAATTCGGCCTTTTTGAGCATCCTTGGCCGCTTTTTTTCGTTTAATTGTACTCCACTTTGAATGTCCTGACATGCGTCCTCCTAAAATAAAATCCCGTACCCTGTAAAAGCGGGGAACGGGAATTTAAATTTATATAAAAAATAGATGCATAACATAATGTTCTCGTCTGAATATAATTTAAGACATGAAATATAATAAAAAAAATGCCCGATTTCAATAAAATTCTCGGGCATTTTAATTTTTTCCTTGATTTTGGCTAATTTTTTGCTATAAATTATCGGCTTTTCTCATCGGCAGGTTTAGCCTGAGAATCCGGTGGCGGGCCTTGCCAGACCATAGTTTGCACAACCCATGATTCTAAAAATCCCCTTTCTGCTGCTTTTTGCTGCAATTCATCTGCTTCGAATCTCGAAGTGCAGTCCCCTACTCTGATCTTGTAATAAGGATCGTCAAATGTCCGGTACACCTGTTCCTCAAAGCTGAGCACTGCCTCACGCAGCACAGCACGGGCTTCGGATTCATCTCGCGTGGCAATGAGCTGTACACGATAACCAGGAACTTTATGGCCAACATCCAAAGTATCAGGCGTTTCGCTTCCGCGAAGAATGCTCTCGATATCGACAACATCTTTTTTTGACACCTCCGGTTCCGGAACAGCGATGGTATAATCGCCAAGAGAAGTGGGCTCAAAATCCTCGTTCATGCGGAACTGTTCTGCCTCTTCTTTCGTTTGATTTCTAGTTTCTCGCTGAACTTGAGAAGGCCCGGCGCAAAAAAACAGCAATCCTGCTAAAAAAATCGTCACTATTTTTAAATAATTCATCGAAATCCTCATTTTTTATAGGCATAAAAGATACTAAAAAACGAACCTGAAATCAATATTATTTTCATGCATAAAGCTTAATAGAGTAATTGTATCACCAATGGTATAAGCGGAAATATTATGACTTGCGTAAAGATGGGTCGCTCATTGATTGCGGATAAATTATATAAGGCATTATTTAATATGATGTTATGAGACAAGTTGAATTCACTCAGCGATTCCTTGTCTAGATTAATCTTGACTTTTTCACCAAAAGGATGTATAATATAAATCAAGTTTTTAACTTTTTGGAGATAGAATTGAAAAATGTAGTAACATACATTATTTCAGCGTTTATTCATTTATCGGGAATGGGACGTGAACCTGCATTGTGGACCAATGTGCCCCATATTCCTTTCCATCCTTTCTTGTCCGAATCATTCTCTCGCGGTCAACGCATTGATGTGCGGCTCGGGAATCTCGCTTTTCTTCTTTTCGCAAAATCACCAATTCCCGACGTCTTTGCTGTCAAAGCGTACTCGGCTCTACCACTCTCAAGACATTAAAAATCCAAATCGGATTTGTTATCTTAACATGTGGGGAACAAAAATGTTTCCCTTTTCATTGGAAATAAAACATTCACATAACAAACTGGAGGATTTATGAACACTCAAACACAGGAAGTAACGAAAAGAAAATATCCTCTTGTAGACGTTAAAGAACCGAACCTTTTTCGAGACATTTTTCCTTACAACCAGATCCCAAAAACCGTTTTTGACAACGAGATTGTCGATGTAAAACCGGCAGAAAACATCTGGATCACTGACACAACGTTCCGGGATGGTCAGCAGGCTCGGCCTCCGTATTCTGTCGAACAAGTTTCAAAATTGTTCGATCTGCTACACAGATTATCGGGCCCTAACGGTGTGATCCGTCAATCTGAATTTTTTATCTACTCCGATAAAGACCGGGAAATTCTTGAAGAAGTACGCAACAAGGGATATGAATTTCCAAAAGTAACATCATGGATCCGGGCGAATCCTAAAGATTTTGAACTGGTGCGTCAAGTGAGCATCAAAGAAACCGGCATCTTGACCTCGATTTCGGATTATCATATCTTTTTAAAATTCCGGAAAACCCGTCGGCAGGTGCTGGAAACGTTTATGAACACTGTCCAGTCCGCTGCCGAAGCTGGCCTGGAAACCGTGCGCTGCCATTTTGAAGACATAACCCGCGCCGATTTTTGGGGCACAGTCGTGCCGTTTGCTGAAGAACTCATAGAATTTTCCGAGCGAACCGGCCTGAACATCAAAATCAGGTTGTGCGATACCATGGGCTATGGTGTGCCTTTTCCAGGTGTAGCGTTACCGCGGTCGATCCGGAAAATTGTTTATTATCTGCAAAAAAGCGTTGGCATACCTTCGGAACATCTGGAATGGCACGGCCACAATGATTTCCACAAAGTTCACGCCAATTCATTATGCGCATGGTTGTCCGGTGTAAGTGCTGTGAATGGAACAATTCTCGGCTTTGGCGAGCGCACTGGTAATTCACCAATTGAAGCGCTGGCTATTGAGTACGCCTCTGTTAAAGGTGATACCAATGGTATGGACCTTATGGCTATTAATGAAATTGCCGAGTATATGCGCGAAATCGGCGCTGACATCCCGTCGAACTTTCCGTTTGTCGGAGAGCATTTCAATGTGACACGAGCAGGCATCCACGCCGATGGTGTGATCAAAAATGAAGAAATTTATAATATTTTTGACACAGCAAAAATCCTTGGCCGGCCCATCAATGTAAACCTCACAGACCGGTCCGGAATTGCCGGGGTTGGCTTTTGGGTGAATCAAAAACTCAAGGAACGCGGTTTGCCGCCAGTTGAAAAACGTAATCCAAGAGTGGCCAAAATCTACGAATGGATTGAAGAACAATATCAATATGGCCGGGTTACTTCGATTTCTCAAGAAGAAATGATGCAACAGTTTAAAAAACATTTCCCGGAAGCAGCAGTTGAAGAATAATGACCACGCCACTGGATAACATAAAAACCAGCATCCCAGCCAAAGAGGCTGGCGAAGAAAAAATTGACAAGCTTTTTGTCTATGGCTCTTTGAACAACAATTACCACTTGCAATTGTTGACAGGGAAGGAATTCTCCTCAGAAAAAGCGGCGCTGTTAAATCACCGGCGGATTCATCCGCACAACAGTTTCCCGTTTGCACTTCCCTGGCGCGGATACACAATCCAGGGACGGCTGCTCTACAATATAACGCCCGATATCATCGAAACCTTTGACGAATATGAAAACGAAGGTCAATTGTATGAACGCCGCATCGGCAAGGTGCGCGCCGGAGATAAAGTATACAAAGCATATATTTATATTGGCATTATTAAAGCTATCAAGCCCTATGTGAAAAAAGGTTTTGAAGAACGGGACCGCATCGAAGAGTTTGTTGAAAAAAACGTCGACCGTTACCTCGAACAAAAAGCAGAATATTTTTTAACCTATAACCGGGAAGCGCTCTCTGTCAAAGTCACCAGAGAATTACTGACCGAAGAAGTACACAGCCTGGTGCGGCAATATTTCAAAGATTATGGTTTTCCATCGTTCATTATAAAACATGAAATTGAAAAAGCCAGCATCCCGCGTCTCAACTGGCTCAGAAATGACAGCAAGGCGCAAACTTATGCAGACAATTACCTTCTGCTGGCAACGCATTTTATGATCTTTAATCAGTTGGAAGAAAAATTCCGCAATGACTTTCGATATTACGTAAAAGTTGCTGATGCATACTATGTTCACACGCTTTCCACGCTGATGTCGTTGAAATTCCTGGTTGATAATCACCAGGAAATTGAATCTGCGCTCAGGCTTTTGGGAATGGATCACTGGGAACCGCAAATGCAGTACACGGACTATGCTGTGGCAGCAATTTTCATTGCTGAAGAGCTTTACTCGAGGCAAAAGGGCGACGAAATTCTTGCCTGGATTAAAGAGAATCGGCATATTGGTGAAACACCCCTGGGTGCAGAGCTCGAATTTTCCAATAAAGGCTATAAAGCCATTGGCGCCAAAGAAGGCGAAGATAAGACATTTGATAATTTTTATTATTTTTACGATTTCGATTTAATGCGCCGGGGATGGAAACTCGGCGCCCACGTCGATGATCACGGTTTTATCACCTCCTCTCGAATGCGCACCCGCGGTTTTATGGAGCTGGCGTTTGGCCGGTACAAGCTTCTCGGGGATGTCTCCAAACCGGCAACTCAGGACCCATGGGTGTTGTCGCAAATTCTCGATCTTGCTGTACGATATTTAGATATTCGCCCGCACAGCATGCATTTGAGTATGGGAGTGGATAAACAATCCTTTAACCGGGTTGAAGAGCTGGAGCATTATTTGTGTCTGCTTATTTTAGGTGGTGATTTGCGCGAGGATAAAAGTAACACTCTTCGGGAAATGCGAATTTTCAATCAGGAAATTATGACAGAAGATGGCAAGATGGTATTCTCACGGCTCAACCGGCATCACAAAAATCCGGATGAGCGAACCTGGTCGTTTGTGGTCGAATATCAGTTTCCGCGTCTGTTTTACGATTACGATTATCAACCCATTATAATGGCACTAAAGGCATTTCAAATACAGGTAAATCCGTATCCATTTTTTGGTTGTAAAGATTTAACAGACCGTACTTTTATTTACGAGCTCGAAGACAGTTTAAAAAAATGGGCCAGCGCTCCCCGGCCCGTTTCTGACAGCGGGATAGATAATTTTATACGTGTGATCGAACAAGGTCTGGATAAAGAGGCAGCTAAAATTGGACCCGAATACGGCAAGTACACGCTTCGTATTTTGGGGCGAATTGAAGAACGTTTGAAACGACGTAACAAACGAATTGAAAAATACTATGCCAAAACCGGACGATAAACTGTTCGCACTTATTGATGCGTATTATGACGACACCATCGGGCGTATCTGTAATCGGCTGCAAAAATTATCTCCTTCTCATTACGAAAACATTGATTTCGAACGCCACCAGGAACGGGAAGAAGAATTTCTTGATCTGTTGAAAAAAGTTCTCAGTGAACAAAATTGGGATGCGTTGCACCAGTACATGGAAAAACTGGCTGAGAAACGCTCTAACGAAGGCTATTCGCTTAAAGAAGTTCAACAGGCTTTTGATACCATTGAAGATGAACTCTGGGAAACGATTGAAAAAAGCAGCCAGAATAAAAATGACCTTGTGGCGATGTTGCGCACGTGCCGGAATCTGTTCAATGTTGCCCGCAACGAATTTTCCCGCGCGTTTTTAGAAAATCAGGTCACGCATCAAAATAAAATGAATTCGTTAAAAGAGCGTTTTTATTTGTACCGGCATGACCGGAAAAATCTACCTGATGATGATTCCTGATTTTTAGCACATTTCCGTTTAATTAGAAACAGATTTTGCAAATTTTGTTCAGGGCTATTTTTCGCAACAGCCGGATTTATCGCAATTTATCCGGGTAAAATGTCTTCTCGACAGGACCCAACAGAAAACACAAAGTAAAACTGAAAAAAGAGGGTACTTTATGGATGATCACATTTTAGAGAATGCGCAGCAGCATTTTACAGAACTGATCCAGTCGCAGTTAGAACGGGTTGAAAAAATGAAACAGGAAAAGGACTGGATCGATTATACCCGTCTGCATCCGATTAAAATTGGATTTTGCTGGGGAGACGGGATTGGCCCTATCATTTCCCAGGAAACCGAGCGCGTGCTGCACGAACTGCTCAAAGACGAAATAAAAAATAATAAAGTCGAATTTCGCACCATCGAGGGACTTACCATCGAAAATCGCGTGAAGCACATGAAAGCGATACCCGATGACGTGCTTGAAGAACTCAAAGACTGTCACGTCATTCTCAAGGCCCCCACGACTACGCCGGAAAAAGGCGGCCCGTATCCTAATATTGAGAGTGCCAACGTTGCCATGCGGCGGGAACTGGACCTTTTTGCCAATGTCCGCCCGGTAAAAGTCCCGTCCCAGGGAATTGACTGGATGTTCTTCCGTGAAAACACCGAAGGCGCTTACGTGCTTGGCAGTCAGGGCTTGCAAGTGACCGATGACCTGGCATTCGATTTCAAAGTCATTACAAAACAGGGCTCAGAACGCATCATTCGCATGGCATTCGATTACGCGAAAAGAAATGGCATTGATAACGTCACGGTAGTCACTAAAGCCAATGTGGTAAAAACCACAGACGGATTGTTCCTGGAAACAGCAGAACGGATTGCCAAAGATTATCCCGGAATTCGCTGGGAAGGCTGGTACATCGACATTATGACTGCCAAGCTTGTTGATCCAAAGCGCCGAACCCAGTTTCGGGTGATAGTGCTGCCAAACCTGTACGGCGATATTTTAACTGACGAAGCAGCCGAGTTTCAAGGAGGCGTTGGCACGGCAGGGAGCGCCAACATTGGCAAGCAGTACGCCATGTTTGAAGCCATTCACGGTTCAGCGCCGCGGATGATCAAAGAAGGTCGCGGAAAATATGCCGATCCGTCCAGTCTGATCCGCGCCGCTGCCATGATGCTGGATCACATCGGCTTTACCGAAAGAGCGAAAAGGTTGAACATGGCGCTGGAAATTTGTCAGCAATATGAGAAAAAAATAGTTCTCACCGGCAGGGACACCGGTGCAACCGGCGAGGCATTTTGCAATTATATTCTGGAAACGGTGAACAGCACCGATATCGAAAAAAAATACCAATCGTATACCTCCTGAAAGACTGAACGGCTTTCCTCACCTCAAGGAAAGCCGTCTTTCAGATTTCCACCGCATCGAACCCAAGATTCTCAATTCAATTCCGGCGTTATTCCTTTGTTTCATAATCAACGACAGCGGTCTTTTTCGTCACCTCTTTAATAAAATCCGCAATGTCCATATGCTGAGGATGTGTTCGATACATTTCCAGATCTGTTTCATTCTCAAAGGCTGAGATAAGAACAATGTCAAACGCTAAAGGCCGGTTCGATTGGTTGACGCCCACTTCATAATATTTGATTTCCTCGATAATCGCGGGCAACGCCATCAGCTTGTCGTACATGGCTGTTAAATTCTCTTCTTTGCTTTTGCCTCGAGCTTCTTTTTTAAGCGTCCACATAACAACGTGCTTGAGCATAAGCATTAACCTCTTATTTTTTTGATTTGACTTATTATTTGATCGTGAAACGCGCCGTTTGTTACGACAACGCCTTGATTTTTTACCAGTTTTCGCCCTACAGAAAAATCCAGCGGCTGACCATTAATATCAGTCACTTTACCACCTGCAACCTCGACAATGAGAGCGCCCGCCGCGTGGTCCCAAATTTTTTCCCGGTACATTTCATCTCTGGGATAGCGAAGATAAATCGACACATCACCGCGGGCAACTGTGGCGTATTTGCATTGGCTGTCGATGCGTAGTGACTCCTGGGTAATGCCAAGAGCCTTTGAGATACGAGTGTGAACATCATGGGCAGAATGCGCGCTTTCGACTGACTCGACAAATCGTGCACCGGACGGATCGGTTTCTGAATTCACCTGGATATTCCGGGGATTCTCACCGTTCATATCACTCATCCAGGCTCCCTCGCCGGCAACTGCGTAGAGCAATGAGCCGGTCGGAGAATTTGGATCGTTAAAATCCTGGGGCAAATTCGGACAGCCCAGAACACCTACTTTTTTCTCGCCGTTTTCAATCAATGCCAGAGCCACAGCGTATTGCTCGCGGCGCAGAAATCCTTTCGTGCCGTCAATCGGATCGATCGTCCAATAACGCGCCGTGTAATCCGGTTCGCAAGTTCCCCTTCCAATAACATTTATCATCTCGTTTTCGGTCATCTCAGGGAACTGTTCCTTGACCAGCTCGAACACCCGCTCACGCATGTCGTCGTTTTTTCGCAGCGTTTCAGAGTCTTCTTCGCCGATTAGTAAATCGCCTGGTATTTCTTCTAACAAAATTGAACTGACAACCGCCTGACTGCCGAAATCAGCAATAGTCACCGGTGAACGGTCTTTTTTCTGAATGGTATCATCATCCAAAAGTTGGAACTGCACCTTGCTGCACAATTGAGAAGCATGTTGCACCGCCCGCAGAGCCGTTTTGAGTTCTTTTTCGAAGGTCATATTCTCCTCTTTTTTCATCTGTAAAATTTAGACTATAAACTTAGAAAAATTATTGCCATTTTCAATCAATTTCTTTTCAAAAGGAATTATCTTGATTATTTACAAAAAGTTGTTAATTTTCTATGGTTAGTGCTAAAAAACAATCCCAGACAATTCCCACTAAAAAGAAAGTAAAGCTATGCAGGAAACCCTGATTATTGACGGCCATGTTCATTTGTACGATGTATTTGATCTTTCGTACGCCTTTCGAGTGAGTTTACGAAATTTCATTAACAGTCAGCGAACGACGAAAAACCGGCACGATGCCATAAAGGTGTGGATGATGACCGAGCGGCATAATTGCGAGGTCTTTTCCCGGCTTGACAGCCTGGAAATTGACGGCTACCGGATTGACAAAACCAAAGAACCGGAATCCCGGGTTGTCCGTGATGCGGATACTGGCGAACCGCTGTTCTACATTCTTGCTGGCCGCCAGATTGTCACTACCGAAAATCTCGAAGTCTGCGCTCTGGCAACACTGTGCCGTTGCGGGCACAAAAAGCTCAGCACAGCAGACACGATTCAGTCCATTTATGAAAACGGCGGTATAGCGACGTTGAATTGGGCGCCTGGAAAATGGTTTGGAGCGCGGGGGCGGATTGTTCAGAATATGCTGGACTCGCATTTACCGTCAAAGCTTTTTATCAGCGATACTACCATGCGGCCGCGGTTTTGGCCGGTGCCCCGGCTGATGAAATTCGCGCTTAAAAATGGATTCAAACTGATCTGCGGCTCGGATCCACTGCCATTTCCAGGTGAGGAAAATATTTTGGGTTCCTATGCGACATTGACATCCGGTGAGTTTGATGAAAATATTCCGGCCGATTCTGTTCGCGCAATTTTTCTAAATCCAGCAACTGATCTGCAACCGTGCGGTCATCGAAGCGGCTTGTTTTCTTTTATCCGCCGTCAATGGAAAATTATGAAAATGCGCA
>CAZSMC010000005.1:108398-114626 GCA_964607755.1 uncultured Cytophagia bacterium
GAATCGCGGTCCGCTGTTGTAAAAATATCATCCGCGGTAATTTTATTAAGAATCAAAATTTCCGTATTATAGGCCGTCTTGTCAATTCCGGTGACTCGAAACAGAATTTCAAAATACGGCGGGATTTCCCCGTATTTTTTCACAAACAGGTCATCCATTGGCTTTCGCATGGATAACGACGTCATGAACTTTGATATCTCCGGAGCACCTAAAGAATGGTAAGAGGCAATGATGAAAATAGAGTTGTTCTCTGGTCCTGGCAGTTTCAATGCGAGCACCAGGTCTTCATTAGGCCCGGGAGAATGCAAGGTCGTCTCAAATACCCGAGTAAAACCGCTATCCGGATGTGTATAGAACACTTTGTGAGGGGAAATCTGAAAACCAAAATTCGATTTCAGCAATGTATGTTTCAATTTATATAGGGTTTTAATACTGCCCAGAAACAGAATATGATATTCATCTAAAATCTGGGGACTGATCTCGGATGATTTCCTCATTATCGGTTTCTTGTGGACAGAGTATAGCAGATCATAGACTGGAGGTAAGCTCCAGATACTATGATAAGGAAAATAGGGTTCGTTCGTAATCTGATAGGTAATGCCCGGGTGAAGTTCCTGATAGCGCTCAAAGTCCTCCACTGAATTGACCTTGGGATGACGCATGGCGATAAATTCTTGATATTTTTCACTGTATTCGTCAAAGAAAAAGTGGTTTCCCAGTATTATCAGGATCGGCTTTTCAGAGGTCAAATATTCCTGCCAGACAGGATCATCAACACTTAAAAAACGGTAAGAGCGGATTTCCTCTCGCAAATCAAGATTCTGATGCCATAAAACTCCGGCTAAAAGACAAAGAACGATGATGACCGGGATATAATAGTATTTGCCTAAAAGCGAAGCATATCTTTTCGGATTGTACTTGTTTTCAACGTTGGGAACGAACTTGACAGCATAATGCCCCTTGGGTATTCTGAGCCGGTATCGATCGTTTCTGCCTTCGCTATAATAATAGTTCTGCAGTTTTTTTCGCAGCATATAGGTGTGAGAGCGAACAGTGGTATCATCGGATGGATTGAATGAAGAATCCTTGCCAAAAACATCAATGGCAATTGTCGTCTCTTTGGGCGTTTGTCCCCTGCCAGAAGCTTGAACAAGATATTGCAGAAACTGCTGATATATTTCAGAGTTGGAAAACTCTTTGCTGTTTAAAATTTTCTCGAGATATCTTTTATACTTTGAGTCAAGAGCCATAATATAGTGAGATCATTCATTATTACATAGCCGTTTATTAATCAATCCAAATCTTTCGAATCCGTCATTTCTTAACCTGAATACAGTCTATGCCTTTCGAAATAAAACTTTTACGCACAGAGGCCGAATGCTCTTATTTCTGTTCAAGGAAACAAAAAAACAGAAATATATAAAGACCGCCGATTTGCTCTATAACCAGTTCATCAAAAAGCCCCGCACCTCGGAAGGTGGATTTGTGCTCCGCCACAGGTTGTTTATTGATTTACCGTTTTATGCTGAATACGCAAAACTCTTTAACAGACCGGATCGCTATGACGATGTTGTGCTGCAATTTGTCTTGTCCGGAAACCAGGCTTTGGATGCAGACCGAGGAGGATCTGACAGTCGGGGCGAAAATCCGGCTCATTTACATACCGACACGTTGTACCGGTTCCGGGGAGGGTATGCCATGGCTCTGGTGGACGGACTCAAATTCATTCCAGAAGACCATTCCCCAACGTGAACAACTCGTGTCCATTTTTCAGCGCCTGGCCAAAGCGATCAAGAAAACGCAAGATAAAAACACCGGGGTTTGGCGGCACATCATTGATAAGCCGAACCGCGAGGGGAATGTTCTGGATGCCCCGGCGTCATGTATATTCACCTATGCACTGGCGAAAGGCACGCGTAAAGGTTACCTAGATGATTCTTACCGGTGGGTAGCAGGCCGCGCGTACAAGGGTATCATTGACCAGTTTGTCAGCAAAAATCCTGACGGCATGTTGAACCTGAACCGGATATCCCGTTCAGCAAAACCGGGAAACGACAACAATGGATCGTATTCCGATGACATCAAGAAAGATAACGCCAACAACGACAGCAAAGGGATCGGGCCGTTCATAACCGCCAGTATCGAAACATACAAACTGTATCAATAAGAGATACCGCCTCTGCTCAACGGATCATGATACTTTCTTTCTCCAGACTGGAGCCTCATTGATTTTACTTTGTAAAAAATCACTCACCAGAATAAAGGCAAGAACACCGGTAAAAATATTGGCGGTAAAAGCCGCCCAAAAGATACCCTGAAGATCCCAAAGCCAGGCTGCCAAAAGAGACAGAGGGACATAAAGTCCTGCCATGCGCAGGACAGTCAACCCCGTGGCCGGGAGTGGTTTGTTAATGCCGTTGAATACAGATACACCCATCACCAAAAATCCAATGAATATATAACTGAACGAAACAATGCTCAAATAATGTGCCGTGATATCGACCACTTTGGTGCTATCACTGAATATTCCGGCAATTTCCGCGGGGAAGATTTGAGCGACAATAAACAGCAGCAAGCCCCATCCCACACAAAACAGAACAGCGATCCGGTAACCCTGCAATATGCGCGGTTTGTTTCCGGCACCCCAGTTCTGCCCGGCAAAAATAATCATCACCGAGCCCAGGGCATGAATGAATAACATGGCAAACATTTCTAACCGCGTAACCACCCCGAATGCCGCGACCGCCGTCTCTCCATACTCGGATATGATTCGAGTGATAATGCCGATGGACATCGGCGTAATCAAAATACTGATAGCCGCGGGTCCGGCAATGTAGAGAACCTTGCCCCAAATGCGTAGAATCTCACTTTTGGCGGGTAAATTTTTAGTCAACAGGCGATCGCGTTTGATCAAAATCAGCAAGGTCAGGATCATGCCGGTTGCACGTCCGATGACAGTGGCTAGCGCCGCGCCTTTTAGAGATAAAAATGGAATCGGACCCAATCCAAATATAAGAATCGGGTCCATCACGATATTCACACCCGCGGATATTAGCATGAGCATACCGGGTGTAAACGTATCACCGGTGGCACGGATGATATTGTTGCCCATCATCGGGATCACCACAAAGATCATTCCCCAGTACCAGATGCTCATATAATCATGAATAAAATCGAGCATTTCGCCTTTCGCTCCCAACGCAGTAAACAAAGGGCGAATGGTCAATTGTGCCACTGTGATGAACAAAGCAATCATCAGGACTCCCAAAAACAAGGCAGCAGTGGCATAGCGACGCACCGTCAGCCGGTTGGAACCGCCAATGCTGCGTGAGATCAGAGAGGACGTCCCAATCCCCATTCCCAGGGAAATGCTGTTCACCAGCATAACCACCGGGAATGAAAATCCCAATGCCGCCAGTTCATTCACGCCCACTTTGCCGATAAAATAGGTATCTGCCAGATTGAACGCCACCATCCCCATCATGCCAAAAATCATTGGCCAGGTCAAACGGATCAGTCCGGGTGCGATCTTGCCCTCTGTCAAGGATATTTTTCCGCGTTTCATCGTCCCTCCTGTTTGATGCGCATGGCATTGTCAACCAGGCGCTCTAAAACATCAAACGCGGTTTTTCGTTCCTCATCCGAAAATCCCTGCAGCAGAAATTGTGTCCAGTTTTTCAGTTTTTCTTGCACGTGCGGCACAATAGCGCGCGCATATTCCGTCAAAAACAACTCCCACTCTCGCTTGTCGTTGGGATTGCGTTGGCGATAAACATAGTTATTGTTCTCAAGCAGCCGAATCAAAGAAGAAACCGACCCCTTGTCCATGTGAAATGCCGCGCCGATCTCGTGCTGGGTGCTGCCTGGATGTTTGTGCAAATAAAGGAGAATCGGCAATTGGCCGTGTCCCAAATGTACCTCGGACAATTCCCGATGGAAATAGATGTGGGTCAACCGGTGAAGTATGGAAATCAACCGGCCAATAGATTTGAATTCAGCCATAAATAGTCCTTAAATTAGTTGGGTATCCAACTAATTTAAGGACTTTGATTTAAAAATGCAAGGGGTTTTTATCGCATTGACAACCAGATCAAATAACCGATATTAAATGTTATAACAACAACGCACAATGACAATCAAAAAATGGCTATTCAACTATCTGCTTCTTTTTCATTTCACCGTTTTTTCGCGTTTTTAGTGTGTTTAGCGGTCTCGTTTTCAACCGGGTCCCCAATCTCCACAGGATTCGACGGGGCCTCACTCCATTCCAGCCAGCCGCCGTCGAAAACAGAAACGCGCGGCCAGCCCATCAAATACGCATTCCAGAACGCTTCGCTGGCGCGCCAGCCGGTGCCGCAATAAAACGCGATATGCTTTTCCGGTACTATACCGGATTGCGCCCAGTTGGCTTCGATTTCGTGATACTCTCGCATGGTGTGATCTGGATTGCGGTAATTCTCCATGTGATAGGCATCGCTGCCGCAGTTGCCAAAAATCGCGCCCGGAATGCGGCCGGCCTTGCGAATGTAATGATAACCGCTCACATTGCCAATGAACTCTTCCCAACTGCGCATGCTCACCAGCTCGCCGTCATCCGATGCCAACAGCTCTTTGGCTTTGGGCATATCTACAATGACGTCCGGACGCAGAGGGATATTCACACCAAACTCTTTTTCCGGCTGGATTTCTGTTTGTTCAGTAGACAACTCATATCCGGCTACTTCCCAGGCTGCCAGTCCGCCATTGAGAATGCGAACATCTTTAACTCCGGCATAGAGCATGATCAGGGCGCAGCGAATTGCGCCGAGGTGCCCGGCATTTTTACCGGGATACGGATTTTTGTTATCCGGATAAGAAAACCGTCCGTACAAGACAACAGTTTTATCGTGCGTGATTCCGTTATTCAGCAGCACCTCCTCGAGTTCTTCCGGAGGATAGCGGTTCCAGTCCTCCGGGTCTTCCAGCGACACCGTATCAATGGGAATAGCACCGGGAATATGTCCGGCATCATAATCATATTTATAATTATAATGAGCATGACAAATGACAACCCTGCTGGTTTCCACATCAGGCGGCGTATTTCCGGTCACTATAGCGTGAACCCAGCCCGGATACACCAGTTGCTGGTAGCGCTGCAACTGCTCCATCGGCAAATCCGGATTGGCCGACCACTCGTCGATAAAATGATTGTACACAAAAACATTGCGATAGCCGCGTTCTTCCAACTTGTCCGCCATATCCCGGGTATCGTCAGCGTGATAGCCGTAAATTGTCAGCGCCGTATCCACGGTCACACCTTTGTCGTGCAGCAGACCTGTCCAGTCGGCAAACCGGGTCCACTCTTTGGGAAACGTCATCGCCCCCTCAATATGTCCGCCCCGTTTCTCGCCTTGCAACTGCCAGCCGTTATATGCTGCAATGGGACGGATATCAACTAACTTGTTCAACGGACTCTCAATCCAGTTCTTCAATGCCTCAGTGCTCAACTCTTGTGGTTGTGTCATAACAAGACTCCTTTATTCGATGGTTATGTAAAAATTGTTTGTCTATGATAACACGAAATTGGGATTAGAACTTTCATTATCTCTATCTATTGGGAGATTTTTCATAACCAGTTACCATAGAAATAACAAAAAATATTTCGAAAATATTGTGGACTAAAGACATGGAAGAATAAAACGTACGGTATTTAAATCTCATAATTCAACGCCAATAAAGATGCGGATTGCTGCAATCTCTTGTCAAGACTCCAAAGCTGTGCATTTGTTAATCGTGCTGATGCGAGAAGGCACACATCGACATATCCAATTCCACGTCCCATTAATCTATGGAATTCGATAAAATGCATTATCTCGTCAGGTTCGGCAATTAGTGCAGAGGGTAATTTATTCATCAAATTTAAAATATTTGTTCTATTCCGTAAATTACCACAAGCGAGTTCCCCAATAACATATGGATGAGAAAGCACTTTGTTATCATCCAATAAAGAAACAAGATAATCATTGTTTTCTCTGAAATGTGATATCCAAACAGATGTGTCTACTAATATCATTCTATCTCAGTTTTTCGACGAGGTATCGATTTGAGATGCTTTTCTGTACCGCCTAATTTTGCTAACCTTTTGGCACTTTCTTGTGCAATAAGGGCTTCAAGGCCACGTCTTACCAATGTTGTTTTTTCTTCAATACCGGTCAATTCAGAAGCTCTTTTAATAAGATGATCTTCGAT
>CAZSMC010000006.1:0-13384 GCA_964607755.1 uncultured Cytophagia bacterium
AAAACGATGAAATCCACTTAAAATTTAGTGGGTTGAATAAAACGGCCTTTAATAATACGAGGTTGCAGGGAGCACGAAACATTTTTTTATACTGATATATTCTCAATGCTTGTTAGGAAATTACGGATATAATCGTGAATTTAGTAATATATATTCTGGATCATCAGTATACTATTAAATGTTGACAAACTCTTCCACCGGTACTTTTATCTCTGATTTTGCTTTCTTTCCAAAAGAATAAATCTCGTCAAACTGTTTTTCAATCTTTTTCAGAACTTTTGCTTGAAAATATTGTTCACCGCAGTATTCGCATTCTTCACATGGTACATTATTCACCATAAAGTATTTACCATTGTGCTTGTAAAAATATTGAACTTTCTTTTGTTTAAAATTAATGTTTCCACAAAAATTACATACTTTCATTATTCACCTCGTTCATATGGGGTTTTAAAACGCGGTGGAGTTGGAATATACACGGTGATTATCACCAACCAATCTCCTCTATTTCCGCAAACCACATGTATTGGTTTGCCTTCATCTGTAAAACCCCCTATTAAGCAACTTTCTCCTCTTCCGGTATCGTCATAATGTTCTAAATTTTACCAGTTAATAATGCCTCTTCAACTTCTGCAATTACTAAATCATCATTTTGTCTCTCCGCATCACCATGTTGTGAAAAATAATATTCTTCTTTACCAACCTTTTCTCGTATCCATTCAATAGTAAACATTTTCATTACTTTTGCAAGTATTGTATTCTCCTGGGATTTATAGAATTTAGAAGATAAGATAATATATTTATTGAAACAAATAATTTTATGACTAGATACCTTGAAAAAATATTCATAATAGATTTTTTACTCCAACTCTTTGAACCGTTTCCTCAAATCATAAGGATCATCAAATCCCGGACGTAATTTTTCCATGCGGTTGATCACGCGTTGCGCGTTTTCTTTATCACGCATTATAATATAGCCATTGCATAAATTATAGTGCAGCTCAAAGTCATCAGGATTTTCCTGCACAGCTTTTTCCAAAAAATCCACACCTTGTTGCAGATGTCCGAACTTGAGCGCCAGCAAACCAGCCAACTTTTGCGTTTGGGGGGTCGAGTGTATGTTTTCGCACTGGCGCAAAAGTGAATAGGCTTTTTTATATTCTTTTTGCTGCATATACTTTTGTGCTTGCTGCAACAAGGCTTTATATGCTATTTGTTTTTGCGATTCATCCGATATGCGCGATTGACCTGTAGAGGCTGAAGCCTCTGTGTTGGTTAATTGCTGCAATTCGTTAGCAATTGCATTTGCCTTTTCAGATTCTCCCAGCTTTTGATAAACCAGTGCCAGGCTCTTTAAAATCGCCGCATCCTGAGACGTTCGAGTTCTGGCTTTTTCAAGATATGGAGCTGCATCTTTGAACTGTTGCGCCTTTGCTAATAATTGACCAGTCCATTTGACCAAAAACGGCGTTTCACCGTAATAGAGTCCTTTTTGCAGCACGCGGAGAGCCCGGTCATAGTCATGCATTTTAATGAGATTCTCGGCGGCGCGTTCATAAAATTCCAGCTCGAAGGGAATGGTATAATACAGAGCTTTGAATTCCTTAAAGGCTTTTTCATATTCACCCATTTTTTCATAATAGCTTCCCAGATGATAATGACCAACCTGCAGGGAATAATTGGGGTCGGTTAAAATTCGTACAGATAAGGATTCCGCTCTGGTTGTTGGATGATAATTCTGCAGCGCGTGGTTGGGAACATCTTTAGGTTGAAATGGCCAGCCGCCTTTTAGATAGTGAATACTCAAGTTAGCTGATGCCGAATCAAGTTCTGTGATGCCCCAGTCCTGCTGATAAAAAGACGACGGTTTGATTCCATCTGTAGGCCATGAACCGGAAACAAAAGAATGCTGGCGCATGCTGTGCAGAAAAGCGTCTGCCATGCGAAAATAGCCATCGATGTTTGGATGCAAATGCTCGAGGACAAGCTCTTTGCCCACAATGCCGTGTGTGCTGTGCGATTCAAAGACCGATTTCATCGGCACGACCGGCGAATCAAATTCCTGAGCGGTTTCATGAATAATGGTGTTAAAATCTTCTGCCGCGCGAAATCTCAGCGCATCCAGGTCTTTGGCCATAGTCAGGGCAACTTTAGCGTCATCAAAATCGCCCTGCTGCAGTAATTTCTTACCGATCTCAAAGGCTCTGTCAGCCTTTGGAAATGTATCTGCCTTGACAGAAATGAACGGCGGCTGATCTTTAATATTGCTCACCAGCTCGCTGATGAGAACCGGGACATTTGCTTGTTCAGCTTTTTCATAAATGATACGCAGATTATCCCTGAATTGACGCAATCCCCGGTTGTAAAGCCGGCTTTTATAGGGAATCGTTTGTTCGGATACAATACGCGCCATGAGCGTGTGACTTGGATCGACCTCTGGGTCGCCGTGCTGCATTTTACTGGCAGTTTTTTTGATCGTGCCGATAGCATCCCGAACCAGCAAAAATATTTTAAAACGCTTTAATTTCAAGTAAAACCGTATGATTGCAGGATTTTTCCCAAAAGATTCGACAGATCCGACACCCATAGCACCGTAAAATTCATTATGACCGGCGTAAATCAACAGGGCGTCCGGTTGCTGTTTAAGTATTTCATCCATATAATCAAGCAGAGTGTAGCTGTTCACCGCGGACATGGACGTATTGACAATTTCGATGTGCTTGTCAGGAAAAGCGTCGTTAAGGCGAATGTTGAGAATTCTGGAAAAAGCCAGATTATCTCCATAAGGAAAACCGGCTGCTGTTGAGCCGCCCAGAATAAAAATGCGGTATCCGTTCTCCGGCTTTTGTTTGAGGAATAGATCTTTGGATGGGGCTGGTACAGTATTTTGCATGTAAAAAAACCGGTTGCCAACATCCGGGTTGCACATCTTGTAATGAGAGATTTGCGGTTCGGGACCGGTTATGAACAAGTCCAGATTGCCGCCATAATTGAACGCCCGCAAGATCAGCTCTAACAGAATGAGCAGAACAACCGGCGTGATGATGAGAATAAAAGTGAATACACGCTTTTTTTGCGGACTCAGATTTTCAGTATTTTGCTTTTTTTGTTTTTCTTGCTTTTTGTGTTTCTTTGGATTTTTTTGTTTTGACATAACTCGATTTTACCATCATTTGTTAACAGAAAATTTGATTATTGTGCAGCCTCCAAGATACTATCTTTCAAAACCCATACTTTTTAAATTTCTTCGATATGTTGCAGGGTTCATAATTTAACGCAGAGTTTGCCAAGTACGCAGAGGATTCGCAGAGAAAAACGAGCGCTATTTAATTGTCGATATCATTATCGATCTTGATATTAACCGCTGTATTCCGAATAACTGCACACTTTTAATCTTGTTGTAAATATCTAATTTATAATTTTTGCACATCACAAAATAACCAAGATCGTTTTGACATTATTATGAAAAAAAGTTTAGAAATATTTTCCTCTGCGCATTTTTGCGACCTCAGCGATCTCCACGTTGAAATAAATTGAATAAAAGAATTAAAGAAACCTCAAATTGATATGGATTTAATAAAACATCTTTCAATAAGATACAAAACTCAAAGTATATCCTACCGGCTTGAACTTGCCTCCTTTATCCAATAAATTTTGTATACATTTTTTTAATATTTTGTTCCTTGGTATCTTGGCTAATAAATTTCAAAATCAAATTATAATTTAATAAAATAATTTAAATTGAAAAGGGTAAAATAAAAAACCCCGGAAAGTTAAACTCTCCGGGGTTTTGGATCGTTTTCACGAAAAATATTATTTCATGAGCGTCATCTTTTTAGTGAGTTGGTTTTCACCATTGTTCAGTTTATAGAAGTAGATACCGCTGGTCATGTTATGAGCGTCAAAAGTGACAGTGTACTGACCGGCAGGTTTGACCTCGTCAACCAGACGGGCAACTTCTTTGCCCAACAAATCATACACAGCCAGAGTGACTTTGCTCTGTTTCGGCACAGTATAAGTGATGTTTGTGCTCGGGTTGAACGGATTCGGATAATTCTGCGACAACTCGTACGTGTTCACTAAAGCTCTCGACGGCTCTTCTTCAACAGTATTGACAAAAGCAGGTACAAGAACACAAGTGCCAAACATGCTGGCATCATTCCATTCCGGCTCGCTCGGAGCCCACCAGCGATAGACCGTACGGTTCGGAGTGACATCCGGATCATCGCAGTCATTCAATTGCCAGTCAAAACCAAAGTCCATACCTACCGGGATTTGCATGTCTTCCAATGGAATCGATGCTTCAACATCCCAGCCCCTTTCGGTTTCAATGACAACATATTCTGTGGTTTCCTTGTTCCAGCCCCAGTCAGCGCCAGTGCCATAACCAGCATCGATCGATTCCGATCCTTCCTGGCCGAGGTTGAAACGAATCTGAATGTCATCGTATCCGTCATAAGGTGCCGTGTCGCTGTTGTCACCGTCAAAATAGAGTTCAACGCTGTCATACTCCCAGTTTTCGCTTTCGTCTTCAGCATAGTCGTACCAGTCATCCCACATTCTGAGATAGTAGTAGAAATTGTCATCATCCCATTTCACCCATCCCCAGTTGCGGCAATCTTCCCAGCCCCAGACGTGTTCATAGAGATCCATGCTTGCATCAAGTCTGCTGCCGGAGATTTCAACGGCATCGTCCCATTCGTCGGCTGCCATTTCGCCGTCGATTGTGGGCGCTGAGCCTTTGGGGATTTCCAGAAAATCTTTCAGCACGCGATTGTTATCCAGCAGAGCGGTGCCAAACAGGTTCGCGTGTATCCATTCGTTATTGTCATTTGACCACCAGCGGTACATGTTTTCCCGCAATGCTTCTTCGTCATCTGCATCGTTGATCTGGGCGTCAAAACCGAACAATTCACCGGGGATTAACTGGAGGTCTAGCAGGGGAATAGCCGCTTCGAGGTTCCACCCATAATCAGTTGGTATAACCACGTAATCGATACCATCACTAATGAAACCCCAGTTAGTACTGTTGCCATAACCAAGGTCAATTTCGTCAGTTGTTGTCTCGCCGACATTGAACCGCATCTGGATGTCATCATAGCCGTCGTAATCCTCAAAAGTTTTGCTATTATCAGCGTCAAAATAGAGTTCGACGCCATCGTATTGATAGTCAGCGCCTTCAACGAGATAGTCATCCTGTACATAAAGCCAAAGATAAAGATATTCATCGTCGAACATCATACGCAAACTGCCAAAGAGATCGAACCAGTCAAAGGGCAGTTCGGCATCTCCGGCATCCATGGTGATGCACAATGTTTCACCGACATAATTCCATGCCAGCGTGTCCAGCTCACCATCGATGACAGGGGGAATAGACGTTTTCGGAACAACAAGAATACTGTCCTGGTTCATTTGCGCGAATGAAAAGCCTGTCAATAGCAAAAGAATTAAAAGTGGTAGGAATAATTTTTTCATTTTACTCTCCTTTAAAAAAGGTTCCACATGTTAATTAATTATTTCTGGTCCGGTCCATTCCATAGTTTTTCCTTCTCAATTCCATTCCATTCAAGTCGTTAACTTTGCCACAAAAAACGGCAAAGTAATGTGCTATCGGTTTATGACACTTTACGGCTCTCACCTCCTTTCGTTAAAAGAACCTGATTCTTTGAATTAATGTGACCTTTTCGCTGAATTCGTTAACCAGTACCATTCTCACTTTCGGGTCGGAGCTTGCCATGTAACAGGTAGACATTAAAACGTTGTTCAAAGAAAACTACTGCTTTCACTAACCATAGCTGATTCGGAGCTTTTCATAAAAATAATTAAAATGCTGACACTCGATATGCTTTAGATTGGATAATAAAATAATGCAACTTTAATAATAAGATAAATTTTCTATTCCTTAATGTCAATAATAATTTTACATTTCTTTACACATTTTTAACATCGGTAATATTTTGTAATTAATTATTTTACAATCAAGACTTTTCGAATTAGAGAGGAAAAGAAAGTCTCAGAAAATGCACTATGTTTTAAAATTGAAGATCAGGTTGATGGATCGTCCTCAAAATGAGCTGCTGAAATTATATAGAACGGAGAACGCAAAACAAAGACCCTTAAAACCATTTTTCTCGGCCATCATTGCGGTTTATAAAATAAAATATTCTCTATCAGAAAAACCGGATGTTCGCTAAATCGTAATTTCGTGCCAAATTTACTCCATTTCCCTGTCCTGTTCTTGCTGAATCAGAATATTCAATGCCATCAGCAACAGCAAGTCGAAAGCCAGACCGATTAATGCGCTAAATTGTTCTTTATAAAAAACAAACACCTGTGTAAGGAAAACGGACACCAGCACCGAGCGCTCGAACAACTTGAACGCCAAAAGCCGGGATTTTCGAATGACCCACACACCCCAGAGCACAAATGCAGCGGATAAAAACGAGGAAAACAATTTGGCCCAATCCGTAAAATCCCTCGTTCCGCCGATCCTCGGCGGAATGCAGACCGGCCCTCCCACGTCCTGGTCAATTATCGGCTGCAGCCAGGAACAATAGAAACGAACGGGCAATATTCTTTGGGGCTAAAGCCCCTGGAGGTGGGAAGCTGATCTGATCCACGCGCTAAAACGCGTGGCTATGAACGGCTATGAGAATGCAGGAGAAATCGAGTGTCAATCTCGTTCCGGGCTTTTGACTGAAAATGCTTGCCAAATGGTTAATCTCGTCTCCAGGCCTCTGGCTGGGGACCCGCCGAATCTCTCCTTCCATCGCTCATTAGTCCCTCGCCCCGCCGATTTTCGCTGGCTCCCCCGGAGGACTTGAAACTAGCGGCACGAGAGCAATCATGATAAATCCGGACCCTAAAGGGGCACTTGTGGTTTTTGAGTTTTGGCTATAAATATACCGTCTATGACGGGACGGGTACTGGGAAAGTTTGATTCAGAAAATTCCAGACAAAACCAGATAGTCATTTCCAAAACTTTGAGTAAAAATTGCTGATGTTGTTAATTGACCCGTTAGGGTCAATATATTTATAGCATACTTTTGATCACTCGGCAAATTCCTGCTGAGCGACCAGAACCAGAAACATCTAAATTGTAAGCCACAAGTTGAATCTCGTCACGCTGCATCAGCGGATCGAATGTAGATTAATATTCATTAGCGACTTTGGTATACCACAGACTTTCAAAATCGTCCTCTTTGCCTTGCGCGCAATAAACCTGATTATCAGTCATGGTCGAGGCGTCGCCAAGCAGCACGTATTGGCGTAAAGTGGGGCAGATAATTCTATGATACAATCGGCCAAGATTTTTGTACCCACCCAGTATCGACAACACGCCATGCTCAACTTGCTGCAGTACATCGGGCTGGCCATCCGGATGATGAATTTCAACAACCTGTCGCTTTTGGTCGATGAGCGTTTGGTCCCAATTTACACTAAATTCTTCAAAAGCCAGCGAAAGCATATATACCGTTCCGGCCTGAGATTCGACCCGCAGATCGTAATCGCCGGCATCGTGCCAGCCACCGGCATTGAGTCCGGGCACATGCTCAAGTTCGTCGTAATGAGTTAACGTAGAACTGCCCTGGCTGTAGCCGTCAAAATGATTGATATTGGTCGGCGCCATCAACGCATCGTCCATATGACACATACCGTGCCAGACCCGGTATTTTTCATTCACACGCGTGTGACACATTTGCACGGGCAGGAAATACTCCAGCGTCGGCTGCCACACGTGCCGCTGATAAACATCCGAACTGATTTGAAAAGGATTGCTCTGGTTATCACCATATTGGATAAAATACATGCCCTGTTGCGAAATGCCGGTAAAATCAAAAATCACATATTTATAGCGTAAAAACTGCCCCACTCTTCCTGCATCGCTGTTTTGACGGTTTCAGCATCACTATCGTCACTCAATCGCTTGAGCGTGGCCGTTTGAATATTCATGTCATCCTTATCCAGTTCAATGACAGCACGTTTCTGCTGGTCCGGGTGAAAACCCACCTGCGAAACGTGAATGACCGGCTCATATTGCCAATTCGGAATGACGTGCGGCTTGACGTTCCATTCTATAGCACCCTGTGTTGCGCCCGCCGGAATCAGGGAACGGACGACAAACCAGCCGTTATTATGATTGCCGCGGCCATCTATTAAAAGCAGGTTCTTGTTCGTTAATTTTCAAATTTTGCTGCGACTAAAGGGGAACAGCTAAAATGAGAAAGAACATGCCAAAATACTTCCATTCCGAAATGTTTTGTATTGTCATGTTTTCTCCTTTCGTATTCCATATCTCTAAAGTTGTTTTTAATAAATTTAGTACAAATTTTTCGAATCACAAGTAAACAAATGTCATGCATTTGTAATCCTCAGAGACAAGATCAGACTATATTTTTTCAGAGCGAATTTATTGAATCTTCATTAACAAACCTGGGTAAATCTATGGTCAATTTAAAAGTATAAAAAATTTGCAGGAGGATAGCAACGCTATTTTGAACAATATTTTATGTGAGGAGGGAAACGTTTTCGTCAACACATCCTGGCACATGCCGGACATATGCCAGGATGAGGTATCGCCTTAAACCATCTCGACCACGCGCCGGAAATGAAAACCGTATATAGCCATAGTTATAGCGAGTGGAAATTTTCGCGGGTGACGGAACAGGCTATATATCAACAGTTTCCAGTAATAGCGTTTGCCTTTTTCCCGAATACCGATTTTCCATATCGATTTAAAAAACGCGCCTATCTCGTTCATTGTAATGCGTTGAACACCAAAATCCGGAAGTTTGTATTCCTGGAGAAACGTTTTGATGCGTTCATAATATTCTTTCGGCGAATAGATCGTGGTGAGAATAGAGCGGTACCCGCGGATCAGGTGCTGATATTTCATTTTCGGAATAAAATTCATCGAGCCGTCCATGTTGTTTCCGCTTAGCATGTTGAGAAGCCGTTTTTCATCTTGCATACGCTTATAAAGCCGGCTCCCGCTTGGCGCATTCAATAATCCGACCATTGCTGTGACAATGCCGCTCTGCTGGATAAATTGAATTTGCTGCTCAAAAATCGACGGGGGATCGTGATCAAAACCGACAATAAAACCGCCAGAGACCATCAATCCGTTGCGTTGCAGCATTTTCACCGACTCGACCATATCCCGTTTCTGGTTTTGTTTTTTGCCGCATTCGGAAAGACTGTCATCATTGGGTGTTTCAATGCCGATAAAAGTATTGTGAAAACCCGCCTGCACCATTTGCTTTACCAGATTTTCATCATCAGCCAGGTTCAAGGAAACTTCTGTGGTGAACTGAAACGGGTAATTCCGTTCTTTCAGCCAGTTTTCCATTACCGGCAAAATGTCGTCTTTGAGTTTTTTCTTGTTGCCAATGAAATTGTCATCCACGATAAACACACTGCCGCGGTAGCCGGCATTGTACAAAGACTGCAATTCGGTAAGGAACTGTTCTGATGACTTTGTTCGGGTCCGGCGGCCGTTCAGCACGGTGATATTGCAGAACTCGCAATCAAATGGACACCCTCTGGAATATTGAAGATTCATTTGCGCATATTTTTTCATATCCAATAATTCCCACATGGGCCTTGGAGTGAGTGATAAATCCGGAAACTCGTCAGTTTTGTAAATATGTTTAAGAGTTCCGTTCTCAATGTCCCTGATGAACGGCGGCAAGGTGATTTCTGCTTCGTTCAAAATAAAATGGTCCACACCTAAAAACTTTTCGTAATCGGTTGTCACCATAGGCCCGCCGGCAACGACTTTTGTGTTCAAAGCATTGCAGCGTTTAATCACCTGTTTGAACGATTCGATTTGGACGTTCATGCCACCGAGGAATACGTAATCCGCCCATTCGATATCCCTGTCCTTCAAATGACTCACATTCAAATCAATGAGTTTTTTCTGCCATTCCTGCGGCAGCAAACCAGCCACGGTAATGAGACCAAGCGGAATGTCCGATGCTTTCTTGGAGATAAATTTGACGGCATTATTAAAACTCCAGAATGTCGAAGGAGTCTCTGGATTAACAAGTAAAATATTCATAATTCTATCCTGATTAAATTGTGTTTTGTTCTTTATTATTGTATTGTTATTTTAATATAATAGATTGTATTGAATAAAAAAGTAAAAGTAATGTAAAAGCACTTGCGCATGATTAAAAAGAAACCGACACTTTTTTTTCATATATTCATTTTTGTCATGGCGCAACTGGCGTGGCTGTCGCTGCTCGGGTTGTGGATCTATTGGTTTGTTTCTAACCAGTTTATATTTAACAGAATGCCGGATTGGGTTTCTACAGAACTGATTTCCAGGACAACGAATTTGATTTCTTTCATCGGTGGACTTGTATTGCTGGTGGCTATTTCCTTTGCCATGTCGCTTATTTTTCGCAATCTCAACGTACAGATAAACTTGACCCGGCTTTACGATAACTTTATTGCCAACGTGACCCACGAATTGAAATCACCCCTTGCATCCATCCAACTTTATCTTGAAACATTAGATCAGCGAAAAGTTCCTGAACATCAGCAAAAGGAATTTATCACTTCAATGCGCCACGATGCCGAGCGGCTGAACACGTTGATCAATTCGATCCTGGACATTGCGCGACTCGAACAGAAAAAAATCGCTTATAATTTTTATGTTCACCAGGCAGACGATTTGATAAAAGAGTTACTCCAGGAAAGCGGCGAACAATTCAAACTAAAAAAAGACATTATAACTCTTCATGGAGAAGCAAGTGTTCCGATTGTTGCAGATCGAAATGCGCTGCAGATTGTGTTAAATAATCTTGTGGACAATGCTATCAAATATACTGACGGCCCTCTCAAAATAGATGTCAAAATAAGCAATACAGCAAAAAAAGTCATCATCGACGTATCGGATAACGGCATTGGGCTGACAGCAAAAAATCAGAAAAAAATATTTCAAAAATTCCACAGAATTTTGGACAGCAATAGTCCGGCGATAAAAGGTTCCGGATTGGGATTGTACTGGGTCAAAGAAATCATTCACATTCACGGCGGCAAGGTATCAGTTTATAGTCCCGGCCAAAATATGGGCACAACGTTCACCATGGAATTACCGATTTACAAAACGTCGAAAAAGCGGCATATTGAGCAATTGTTAAAAGTGACACAAAAACTGCGGCGGTCAGGCATTCCCGCTGCAAAGGAAAATTATGAGTAAATCACAAAAAATACTAATTGTCGAAGATGAAGAGAGTCTGGCAATCGGACTTGAATACAATCTTGCAGAAGAAGGCTACAGCGTCGATATTGCTGCCGACGGCCGGGAGGCGCTGCGTGCCTTCTCAGCAGGAGATTATGACATGATCATTCTAGATATTATGCTGCCGTATCACGATGGTTTTGAAGTCGCTGAAAGGGTTCGCCAATCTGATCCACAACTGCCGATTTTAATGCTAACCGCCAGGACCACTGACAAAGACCGCATCAAGGGCCTGGAAGCCGGAGCTGATGATTATTTAACCAAGCCGTTCAATCTGAAAGAACTGCTGCTCAGAGTGCGCCGGATGCTGGAACGCAAGGCATGGTACCAGTCATCCACTTCTAAACAACCGGTTGTGCAATTTGGCGACAATACGATAAATTTTGCCAACATGTCCGCAACAACGGCTAATAAATCCATCCAATTGACGCAACACGAAGCTCTGGTGTTGAAATATTTGATAGATCATAAAAACCAGGTGGTGTCGCGACAGGAACTGCTGGAAAATGTGTGGCACACCAATCCAGATGTAGAAACCCGGACAGTGGACAATTTTATTGTGCGACTACGCAGATATTTTGAACCCGCCCCGAACAAGCCAAAATATTTTAAAAGCATCCGCAGTGCCGGATATATGTTTCAGAAAGAGGATAAATGAATTAATTGTAATTGGCAAACTTTTGACAACACTGGAGTGGGAAACTATTCGTACTTTGTTTTAAAACGGAGGAAATCATGGCTAAAGACAGGACCCTGGAGATTCTAAAACAGGCGCTTTTGCTTGAAAAACGCAGCAACTCGTTTTATCAAACTGTAGCACAACAAACAAACAACAAAGCCGTTAAATCTTTTTTTGAGCTCATGGCGGATGAAGAGCAAACCCATATTCAAATGCTATCTGCTCAATATAAATCGTATCAGCAAAAAGGTCGATTTGATGCGAATATAAGTGGCGACGAAAAAAGCCGGGTTGCAGAATTAGTGCTCAGTAAAAACATGAAAGAACAAGTTTCGGCAGCCGGATACGAAGCCGCAGCCATCAGTGCTGCTATTTCGATGGAAATGAACTCGGTAAAACTTTATACCGAGCGCGCCGAATCTGCTACAGACAATGAAGAAAAACTACTCTACGAGTGGCTTGCTAGCTGGGAAGAAACACACCTTGATATGCTGCATAAAATTGACGACGAGCTGACTGAAAGTGTGTGGTATGATAATCAGTTTTGGCCGTTTTAAAATTCTGGCTTTTTATGGACTTGAGTATTTGAAAATTCTTTTAATTCAAAATAGGAACACGGATGAAACGGATAGATTATCGCGGATTTTCTTTAAGATTCAATGTGCTTTTGGAATGAGAAAATTCCATTTTCATAAAATAACGAAACGACATTTTTTGTTTTTCTCTGTTGGTAAAATTTATATAAAAAGTATCCCTGCTCGACCGGGTAATTCTCGACAGTAAAATTTTTACTCATTATGTAACTATTAATCGCGCAGTAACACCATTTTTGTACTTTTTTCAATATTTTTGCTCATCACTCTGCAGATATAAATACCACTCGCGACAGGCATACCGTTTTTATTGGTACCATCCCATGGCACTGGGTGATCTCCGACACAAAAATGTTGATTCCATAATTCTTTTACTTCCTGTCCCTGCATGTTATAAATCCGTACCTGAACCCGGCTTGCTGATCTGACAGTCACAGGTATTATTGTGCTGTCGTGAAATGGATTCGGATAGTTGTTAAAGAGTTGAAAAGATTCTTTTTCTCTAAATCTGTCCAGCGAATCGGAAGTGTTTTCCGGCAACAAACATCCTGCGGCCAGCAGCATACCGGCTTGCTGCTGATCGACGACATATTCGCAGCCTTCGACAAAGGACCACATATCGGCAATGCGGCGATAAAATCCCATTTCGCTTTTGTCGGGATAGAGTTTGTTATGGGGGTCATTGTAGTTTTCCGTTGGACCAAAAATGACAATTCCAGGATACGGTTCCACCACGCCGTCATATTTGCAATTAATATTAAGTGGATCCATGACGTGCACGGTTCCGGCGCCGCTCATCCAACTGATTTCGGAGGGATTCATGCCAAGAACAAAATCAATACTCGTGGCAATAACGTCCAGATATTT
>CAZSMC010000006.1:13484-99026 GCA_964607755.1 uncultured Cytophagia bacterium
GCTCTTTGAAGATAGTCATCCGACCGCTGTCGGTCAAAAGGTTTAAACACCCGGGCAGCCTGGGCAAACAATCCGGCAGCGGCAAACGACGAATAAGGCGTGACCTTGCGCATCCAGTACGGCAGCGGGTCTTTATCGCCAGTGCCTTCGACAACCGGCGGATGGCGATACGATTCCATGCCCGGTGCAACGCCGCCGTCCAGACCGCGACCCTCTCTGGCATAATCCTGGCAATATTCCCACTGTTTCAAACTCCAGGCAGCTTCGTCCAGAATATCAGGAATGCCGTTACCGGCTTCTGGGATATCCACCTGACCATCATAAAATCGTTTGGGCAGGGCTTCGTACAGTGACATCAATCGTTCCCCAACGCCCACATGGGTAAGGCGCAGATCAAAATCGCCGGCATCGTAATGGCCGCCGTGAATTTCGCGCGGACCGTCGGGCACGTACCAGTCACCGGCCGAAGGATCATTCGGGTCTCTGATCTTACCTCCATGTTCTTCAGTCCAGGGATGAACAATGTTTTTTTTCGTCACATAAATTTCATCATGAGCCATGGGACGGGCCCACTTTCCGCCGTATTCCGGTGTAATCTCGATTCCGGCGCGTTGAAAATATAACCCTTTTGAAATGGTATGATAAATCTGCTGTGCCGCTACATCACCGTTTGAAAACGTGTACGACCGGCCGAATCCATCGATCCAGGCATAAAACTCGCCGCTTTCTTTCAAATCCGAAATATCCAGTTTGTAGAGAACGTCATTTCCCTGAGGATCGTTTGAGGACACTTTGACGAGCAATCCTGACAACTCTACACTATCGTCATTTTCCCGTCTTATTTCGAACGACGCATCATCGGGAATTTCAACCGGCTCGGCATCACCTAAATACGAAGAAAAATAAATCAGTTTGACAGAGGCACGCTCAGAATAACCAACCTGATTGAGCTTGAATCCGGGATTAGGCGTCTCGTCAAAACTGAATTCCATCTGATTATTAAATTCTTCCGGGATGAGACCTTTTCCCAGCGTCAGTTTGTACGTTTTACCGGATTTCAGCCGGTGCGGCAGCCGGCAATGCATGAGGTTATCCATATGATCGGGAGATCCCCAGCCATAAGAAAAAGAGCCTTTGGCGAACCGGCCGATGGAGACAGGATGAACGCCGTCGGCGAAATCTGGATCATCTGCGCTGATAATGGTATAGCGGGACGTATCTTTGAGCACCTTCATATCCGGCACAGACCGATAACCGAGCCAGGCGGTCACGATCCGCTCGGACCGGATTTGCACATCGCGGAATCCTTTTCGTCTGTCGTTGGAAAAGCCGGAGGAATTAGTAACCCAAAAGTTAAAAACAATTAAAATGAGGGTTGTCAATTGATAAAAATTTATATTTTTCATAAATCAGTTTTTTCCCTGATCAATGTAGGGGATAATATATTTAGACACAGAATTTCTTGTAACAAGGTCAACTTTACGATAAAGTAAATCTTCAAGTTCATGCTTCATGCGCAGAAACTTAAAACCTATTGGTTCGCTATAGTCCAGCTCCACAAGAATATCTATATCGCTTTCGTTACTTTTTTCTCCAGAAATATTAGAACCGAATAGAAATGCCCGATGAACAGGTTTATCTTTGAAATAACTTGAGTTTTTTAACATCGCGATTATTCAAATGAAAATCCTACTATGATTATAATAGGTGACTTGACCCGGTTTTAACAATCCGATTTACTCTACAATAACTATACCAAACAAAGGTGGTCAAAGAGTTTTAAAAACCAACATAAACATAATAAACCGAAAAGACACCCCTAAAATTAAACATTATAATTACAAGCTCTATATTTGAGAAATGTATATTGTCTAAAATTTTACAAGTCGAATAGAATTTTTGAGTTACAAATCTCTATTTTATATCAGGGCGGTTTTCCAGATAGATTTTTAAATCCGTAATCGTTTCAATACCCAATTCGTTTGCCTCTTCAGCCCGCATCATCATGGCGTAGGTGTTATTAAAACCCAGCGGCGGCAGCCATACCAGATTATATCTTTCTTTCGTCTGGGTTTTCACATAATCAAAAAGCTCATCCGAATCTTGAAGCAGGGAGTCACGAACACTTTTATTAGCGTCAAGGATGACTAAAAGTCCAGTGCCTGTGTACTCGGGGTACACGCTGATTTCCTGGTTTGCCAGCGCGTCGAAACAGATCTTGGTGCCGGCTAAACCTGTTTTGACACCTGCATTAATGTCACTGTAATTTTCGATCATGATTTCAAACATGTGCGCCAGGATGTACTGTTCGGTAAAATTTTTCGACCCGATAGTGATATCTCCACTTCCCCTGTCATGTCCTGATGTCTTGAATCCGGCGCTGTTTAAAAATTCTTTAGCGGCCTGGTGTGGTTCTTTTTGACCGCTATCGACCAGATAATTTAGAGATGACATTTTCTCATTGGAGATTTTCCCTTCTAATCCGGATAAAATATCACTTATCTCGGGATAATTTTGCAGTATTCTGTTGTGAACCAGCGGGGCGGCATGATAAGGCGGGAAATAATGTTTATCGTCTTTGAGGACTTTGAGATCATATTTTTCAATCCGGCCGTCTGTTGAAAATCCGCAAATGATATCTACATTGCCTTCTTGCAACGCTTTGTACATCAATCCGGGGTCAAGTTCAACAGTATTCAGAAAGATATCGTAATGTTTTTTAAATCCGGGATAACCGTCAGGACGTTCCATAAACTCGGCAGTAAATCCGGCGCGAAATGATTCCGTGGTAAAACTCGGAACAACGAGAAAGGGAATTACAACTAACAGCAAAATGGCAGCGCCTGCCAGAAGCGGTTTAATAACCGTCTTGATGTACTTTTGCATCTGACTTAGAATAAAATCAAACAACAGCGCAAGCAGCGCAGCCGGCAGTGCACCCGAAAGGATCATGTTCATGTTGTTCAGGGCGATGCCGCGAAAGATGAATTCGCCCAATCCGCCGGCAGCGATAAGGGCGCACAGAGTGGCAATCCCCACATTAATCACAGTTGCCGTGCGGATACCGGCGAAAATAACCGGCACGGCCAGCGGCAACTCGACTTTGACCAGAATCTGGCCATCGGACATGCCCATACCCTGAGCCGCCTCGCGGATGGCGGGATCGACTTCGTTGATGCCGGTAAATGTATTTCTGATGATCGGCAAAAGCGCATAAAGAAAAAGCGCAATAATCGCCGGAACCACACCGATGCCCAGTACCGGCAACAGAAAACCCAGCAATGCAATGCTGGGAATAGTTTGAATAACACCGGCAACGCCGAGCACAGAGGCGGAGATGTTTTTATGCCGGGTAAGAAAAATGCCCAGCGGCACACCGATGCACACGGCAATCGTGCAGGCGATGAGTGTTAAGCCAATGTGCTCAAGGGTTTGATCATAAATTTCGTGCAGATGATCGATTATAAAACGTAAAGCGCTCATGATCCTTTATGTTTTATTTGGTTTTTCACTTTATGAAATGCCGTCAGGATATCCTGGTACGTTGTTTTGGCAGTGGACTGGTCCGAATCATCAACAATATTTACGATTGGATTTTCAGCGGAGCTGTTTTCCAACTGTTCGAAAACATCCAAAAGCGTCTCAGATTGTTTAAAGTCAATTATGTTGCCGTCCTGGCGGCCTGGAGATGGCAGGACAGATAAAATATCATCCAGAGTGAGCACTTTTAATTCGAGTTGAAACCTGTTGGCTTTGAAAAAATTTCTCACAAAATCATTTTCCGGTTCAAAGATCAGTTTCTTTGCCGTGCCAATCTGTTGTACTTTGCCGGCATCCATCAGGCAGACACGGTCGCCCAGGTCAAAAGCCTCAAACACATCGTGTGACACCAGGACCATAGTTTTGTGCAGAAAAGTCTCCAGGTTTTTGAATTCTTCCTGCACTTCACGACGGGTAATCGGATCGAGCGCGCCAAAAGGTTCGTCCAACAGTACCACCGGCGGATCAGAAGCCAGGGCGCGAGCCAGCCCAACGCGCTGTTTTTGTCCGCCACTCAGTTCATCCGGAAAACGGGCCATGTAATCATCAGGCGGCAACCCCACCAGGTCCAGTAATTCTCTTGCCCGGTTGTTAATGTCTGTGCTATCCCACTTGAGCAGTTTGGGGACCACAGCGACATTCTGTGCAACCGTATAATGCGGAAACAATCCGATATTCTGGATAACATAGCCGATCTTGCGCCGTAAAATTTCCGGGGATTGGTCTTTGATATTTTGTTCATTGATAAAGACGCTGCCACCGGTTGGCTCAATGAGGCGATTGATCATCTTGAGGGTAGTGGTCTTTCCGCAACCACTCGTACCCAAAAGGACAAGCGTTTCGCCTTCCGGCACCTCAAATGAAATGTTATTGACAGCTTTGAAATGATCAAATTCTTTTGTCAAGTTCGAGACTTTTATCATGTAACAACTTTCTCATCGTCTCATTGAGCACAACGGGGTTCCGGCAAAGCAAAACCCGGAACCCTGAATCAATGTTTTATTTAAATGGATCCCATCTGGCAACCATAGTTTCGTAACCGGTCGGGAACCGTTCCTGAAAGATCCGATAGTAATACAGTTCTTTAGGAGAATTCAACTGGATACCGCCTTTGGTAACAGGATTCTCTTTGAATTCCTGCTCGGTAACCTTGTCTGCGGTCAGTTCTGTCATCAAATCGTCAACACCGGTGCCGCCGGCAAAACGAAGTTTCGGACGGTCGGCAATTTCTGCAGGCAGCCAGTCACGCAGGGCTTCGCGTAAAATCCATTTTTCGACATTGCGCGCCTGTTTTTCATCATATTTCACTTTGAGGTCCATTGACACGGCATTGCTAAACGCCACCACTTCCGGATCGAGGAACGGCGTTCGATAATTCACAGAATTGGCCAGCCAGCTGCGATCCAATCGGCGTAACGCTGTGTTGTATGCTATTTGAACCAATTTTTTCGCCACGCGTTCCTTTTCATCCGGGTCTGAGATATCTTTTAATTCCTTGAAATAACCACCGAACAGTTCATCTGCGCCTTCGCCCACCAACACACAATTTGTAAATTCGGAAATCATTTTTGAAGTGTAAAAGTTGGCGACCGCACCGGAAATACAATCCTCATCAAAAGTTTCCATAAACCATACCGCTTCCGGGATGAGGTCTTGAATATCTTTATCCGTAATTTCATAGATATGATGTTCGAGATCAAGGTATTCCGCCATGAGTTTGGCAAATTTCAAGTCCTTGCTCGGATAGCGTTTGATAGTCGTGCTGAACAATTTGATATTCGGATCGAATGATTTTGCCACGGCGGCAGTAACAGAACTGTCAAGTCCGCCGCTCAACGCTATAGCTTTGACAGCGCCATCCTGCATGCGTTTCTTGACCGCATTGACAAAAAGCTCTTCCAGAACTTTGGCCGCTTCTTCCGGCGTGTTAAAATCCGGAATTGAAGGATTGTACGCCTCAAAAGTTTTCAAGCCTTCTCTGGTCGAAAAATAATGTGACGGCGGCAGTTCGCTGACATCGGCAACATGGTTCAGGAGCGATTTGGCTTCTGAGGCAAAGTAGAGACTGCCGTTTTTTTGTTGATAAATCAGCGGACGCGAACCGACCGCGTCCCGGACGAGGATCGCCTCGTCACCATCGATGATGGCACATGAAAAAGAACCGTCGAGTTTTGAAAAACAGTCCTTTCCTTCTTGGACATAGCAATCATGAATAAAATCGACATTTGACATATTATCAGGAATATCGTTGTAAATATCACCATCTAAAAGCACAACCGGATTGTCTTTTTGTGCCATGGCAGGAGTAGAGCGAGGTGACAATGCTAATTCTGCAGCAGCCACGCCGCCGTTTTCCAATATTTTTATGTGATTTTTATCCGGACCACGATGCCGGAGCACGTCTATCATTTTTTCCAGTTGCTGGCGTTCACTTTTTGTACCGACAATGCCGGCTATTGCACTCATATTTTTTCCTCCTGTTAAAAAATAGTTTGATTATTTTATACGTTACACATGGAATGTTTCAGTTTTCCATCGACCGTGCCGCTGACTTTTTGCCGTTCTTCTGCAAAGTCAAAGCCTGTCCAAATGCCGACGGAATTGAGAATGGAATCCTGGGGGTGAGAGTTGCGGAAGATTTTGAAATAATATGCCGCTTCCTTTGAATTGATTTCAGCCTGCGGATTCTCAGCCTGAATGGCTTTGAATTCTTTATCGCTCATCTCACGTTCTGCCAATTTTTCGCCAAGAGATTCGCAGCCGGCTCCCTGAGTATACTGCACTTTATAACGCCATAAAATGGAATCGGGCAATAAACCTGTGTTTCTGAATGCGTGCCGGAGAATCCATTTTTCTATTTTTGCATTGTTGTGTTGCCGGATTTTCCATTCCGGCGGAATCTTCATAGCCAGATCAATCATTCTGGTATCCAGAAACGGCACCCGCAATTCCAGACTAAACCGCATGCCCATGCGGTCAGCGCGCTGCAGATTGATGTTGTGCAAGTTATTGATGCAGCGTCTGGCTTCGTTGTTCACGTCGGCGACATCCCAGTTTTTCATATATTGGTACCCGGCAAACACTTCGTCTGCGCCTTCACCGGTCAAAACCACAGTCACATGTTCGGCTGCCAATTTACAGGTAAAATAGCAGGGCACAGCGCAGCGAACCAGCGAGGGATCGTAACTTTCCAGATAGCGAATGACCTGGGCCAGGGCTTTGTAATAATCTTCTTCAGTAAACACCAGCTCGTGATGCGTTGACCCGATATGCTTTGCCGCAATGCGTGACGCTTTAAGATCATCACTTTCGTTGCCTTTGCCGTCTTTCATGCCCACGGCAAAAGTGTGCAGGTGCGGAATTCTCTGAGCAGCGATAGCAGCGACCAGGCTGCTGTCCAGTCCGCCGCTGCAAAACGCACCGACGTGGATTCCCGGGTCTGATAAAAGCCGCTTTTCAACAGCGTCAATAAACGTGTCCTGGATTGTATCGGCAGCCTCATCGATCGTCCACTCATTGTTTTCCTGAATGCGGGGCGGTTCGTAATATTTGACAAATCCGGTTTCCGGTGTATAATAATGACCGGCCGGGAATTCGTGCACCTGATCGACGCCAGCATGTGACATGGCGCCAAGTTCGGATGAAAAATACAAATTGTCTTTGTAATAGCCGTAATAGAGGGGTTTGATGCCGATATGATCCCGTGCCAGGAAGAGCGTGTCGTTATCAAAAATAGCAAAGGCGTACATGCCGTCCAGCTCTTTGATAAAATCATTGCCTTTTTCTTCATATAGTGGCAAAATAACTTCTGTATCGGATTCGGTCTGATACGGATAATCTGGTTTGACGTTATTTTTTAATTCCAGATAATTGTAAATCTCGCCGTTACAAATCAGACCGCGTTTTTCATTCTGGGTTAAAATCGGTTGATGGCCGCCACTGACATCGACGATAGATAACCGGTTGTGGCCGAACGAACCGGCTGAATTGCTGTAAAGTCCTCTGTCATTGGGGCCCCGGTGTTCCATGGTATCCATCATTTTTAATATTGTTTTATCATCGGGTTGTCCATAGCACCCTGCGATACCACACATTATATAATCCTCATTTTATGATCAATAGTTTTTAGATTTTTTTATGAAACGAGTATACGGTTTTTTATTTCATTCACTTCTTTAAAGTCAAGAGCGCCCTCAGCTCGCTGGCCTTGATAGAGCCAACCTTTACGCAATCCGGAGCGCGCCGCTTTCATAAACTTTGTGCTGCTTCGTCCTGAGGTGACCGCTTTGCTAATCAGTTCAACCTGTGCATCAACAGTTTCTGAGGAATACTCTTCCTGTCCGTTGAGGATGAACTCGATGCGGTTCGACAGATCATCCTGCAGCTCGTTGGTCACCGGCGCATTAAACATGCTCAGTGCATCAGTGACGGCTGTTTGCGCCACATCTGAGATATCATAATCCGGGGATTCGGTTAACAGTTTTTTGACGTGGCTGATGACTTTATCATCGATAATATATTGTTCCGGGCAGACTGTGAGCACCTGTTCGAGCATTCCCAAGGCGCTGTTGATATATTGCGCGCCGCTCGCCGCCTCAAAGACCCAGCTCAGCGTTTTCTCGGCCACAGTTTGCGCGTTGGGTTCTTTTTCATCTGATACGGCTGCTGTGCCGCAGCACGGAATGCCGTAATAATAGGTGAGATCCGTTACCATGGCCACCCGCCTGATGCTCTCTGGCTGACACCACCGCGGAGAGCCGTCAGAAAACAAATCAGAGGTAATAGGAATAGCCCGGTAAAAAACTTTGGCTCCGCTCTTGATGAGGTTGGCAAGCACAACAGCGGAGAGGATTTCGGCGTTCACTTGAATGAGCTCGCCGACCTCGGAAAGCGGGGCAGTTGCACCGGCCTGTGGACAACTGGAGATGGCAACCGGCAGTCCATGCTCGACCATTTTCATGTATTTTTCAATGGTTGGACTCACCAGATTCATGGGACTCACGGTTAGAGAAGCAATGAACGAAATCCGCGACGGGTCTTCAATAGCGGTGAGAATCTCGGGCAGTTTCTCAATTTTAACCAGATTAGCCAGGTTAATATGCTTTGTCGTATTCTCGATGAAAATACGGGTTTTTTCCATATCCATTTCATTTTCTGCAACATCCGGCTCGACCGGACGGGTGATAAAATCGACGTTGTCCAATTTTTCGCAAATCCGGATAATATCAATGAGGTCCTGAGTGACAGCCGGTTTGCGTGTGAATGAACCGTCCTTAGTTTGGTGTAAGACATAAAGAGCTTGTCCGCCAGTGCCGAAATGCACTGCCGGGGAGTCCACATTTACATCTATAGTCAGTTTATTTTCCGGATCGCTCGCTCCAAGCTCGATCTTTTTGGCTGTTTGTTGAACCGCTTGTTCGACCATGGATTGAGGAACAGTCACCCGGCCATCCTTGACATCGGCACCGCCGTCTTTGAATAACCGAATGGCCTCGTCGCTTTCTACTTTGACACCTAATTCCGAGAGAAGCCGGCACGAGCCCGCGTGAATTAATGTGCACTCCTCCTCACTCAGAAACTGTGTTTTTTTTATGCGTGTACCTCTGGACATACGTTACCTTTATTTTGATGCACTAAACTGTTAGCGTCTCTTTCCACGCTATCAACGTGTCAGAATATTTTTGGTAAAATATCCTTTTTTATCGGGCCATTTTTTCCAGTTTGTGAATAGCGTCAAATGCGTCCTCGCCATAAACATCTGCACCGATCTTTTTAGCAAACTCTTCAGACACCGGAGCACCGCCGACGCAGACTTTGACCTGATCCCGCAGGCCTTTTTCCTTCAGCAAGTTAATGACATCTTCCATGTGGCCCATCGTTGTGGTGAGCAGAGCGGACAGACCGAGATAAGACGCCTTTTTCTCTTCAACAGCCTGGACGATTTTATCCGCTTTCACGCCAACGCCGAGGTCTTCAACCTCAAAGCCGGAGCCGCGCAAAAGAGTCGAGACGATATTTTTGCCAATGTCGTGAAGGTCATCTTCTACAGTGGCGATAATAAATTTACCTCGCGATTTGACATCACCTTCAAGAAGCATGGGTTCGAGAATTTCCGTCGCTTCGCTGACGCATTCTGCGGCTGCCAGCATATCCGGAATCAGATAATCACCGTTCTCATATCGTTCTCCCACTTTTTCCATTCCGGGACTTACGGCTTTGTTCAGAATATCGGATGGCGAAATCCCTTCATCAAGAGCCTGCTGCACCAGTTCGACCACGCCGGGCTCGCCTTCCATATCGCCGTCAAATCCCTCATCTTCACTGTCAATGCGTCCTTCAATAACATTCTTTTTGATTTTTTCAAGAATATCTGACATTTTTGTTCTCCTTTATATTTATAAAGTGTTTATAATTCAAAACGTTCTTTTGGCAAGAGACCTGGAATTTTATCATATATCTTGTCAACAATAGCCTGATCGAGTTTTTCATCTTCACCGGCAAAGATCTCTTCCAGACGATGGTGAGCCTTGATCAGCACTTCGTCCTTGTCACTCTCTGACTCGAAGGCATACGGCGCTGTAACCAGACCTTTCCTGCGAGCTTTGCGAATATACCGGGCAAACAATTTTGTGCTCGATGCCAGCGTGTGCTTGATTTGTTCAGCCGCATCCGCTACATCATTCTCGTTAAAAACCGGCTGCCGTAAGATATGCCGTATTTTTCCGACATGCGCGTCATCCAATACGGCTTGCAATGGACAAAAAACGTTGGTTTTATCGAGCAGACCGAATGCATAATGAATGTATTGAGCGCCGGCAGCGGCGACTTCAAGTTGAGCGAACACTTTTTCGATTGTTGCCTGCATGCCCGGCACTTTGGCATCGCCGACGCCTGCTGACGAATAACACGGTACGCCATAATGACGCGCCATCTGGATGCAATCGGCGTTGTAATGAATAAATTCAGGGGCGCCGTAAAGGTCGTGCAGAGTATCCAGGCGGGCGCGCACGGGTACGGCTCCGTACAAAACCGGCGTTCCCGGATTGACAATTTGTGCCATTGCTATACCTGCCAAAATTTCCGCATTGATGAGCGAGACAATGCCTTCTTCCTGGATCGGCGCTGTTGATCCGCCCTGGGGCGAGCTCGAAATGACCACTGGCATGCCTCTCTGCGCAATAGCGATGAGTTTTTCCGTCGTATCTTCTACCATTTGCAGGGGACTCTTGATGACACAAGTGATAAAAGAAACCAGTGGATTTTCTTTGAACGCCCGTTCTCCTCCGGCAATAATCTCTGCTATCTTTAGGATGTTATCGAGCTGACTCAGATCAACCACACCGGCCTGAACGTGCTTTGTCATGTACATCAACGCTGCCATAAAGACATTGACATCCTTGTTTGCAAGCGTAATGTCCTCATCCTGAATGTTGACATTGCGGATGAAAAAGTCCACATTCTCCAGGCTGTTGCATAATTTAGCCGAGGTACACAGGTTTTTGAGCGAGCCACGTTCTTTGATAAATTCGGGATGCAGCATCGTTTCTGACGCATCATCTTTGCATACGTATTCCTTGAGTTCTGTTTTCAAAAAAATATTCGTTTCAGAACCGGTGCCAAAATACACGTTGGGCACTTGCGCATCCAAAAGTAATTTGTTGTCAGGATTTCTCGCACCCAGCACCACACGTTCCGGAATATTCGTTAATGTATCCTGAATAACCTGTGGCGTGATTTTTACATTCCAGGCATCCATTCCCTCATCAGCCCGGCTCACTTTGCATCCAGCCCTGCCGTATAAATCTGCGGCATGTTCGTTAAAACACGTCACTCCCGGATCGTTGAGAATAGCCAACGAGCCTTCATGAATCGCTTTTATTTGTTCATCTGACATGCGCTTTTTCGGATTAACAAGCGTTGCGCGTCTGTATTTTTTCTGCATAATAAATGTTCCCTGCTAAGCGGATTGTCTTGAAAGCACTTATTATTTTGCTTGCTGACCGAACTCGCCTTTCCGGACAGCGCGCACAAAACGCCGGCAAAATTTATCATTACCAGCCACGAGATTGCCGAGCAAAATAGCTTCGCGCACTTCTCTTCGCATCGGGTCACAAATGGCGGAATCCAGTCCATGGGTAATCGCAGCTATGAGGAACGCCTCGTTCACGCGCGAGCGTTCAACAAGACCATAAGATACATTGGACAGCCCTATTGTTGTTTTGGCGCCAGGTAACGACTTTTTAATTCCTGCGATGGTGTTCAATGTTGTTTTACCATGGGTATGAGCTGACGACAGCGGCATCACCAGCGGATCGAAATAGATATTTTCCACCGGCACGTTTGCCTTGTCAGCGGCTTCGGCAATGGATTTGCATACTTTGAGACGATCCTCGGTCGTTTCAGGAATTCCGCCGTCTCCCATGGCCAGGGCTATCAGCGGAACGTTATGCTCGGCTGCCAGAGGCAGCAATTCGTCCATTATATATTTTGCTTTTTTGATAGAATTGATCATCCAGGGCCGGCGATTATGCAGATATTCGGCTGCTTCTTTTATTATTTTGGGACTTGCCGAATCGATACCCAGCTTTTTCTCTGTCGTGTCCAGAGCAATGTCGATAAGCCATTTCATGTCATCGATTTCACGCTGTTCATCGCCGCTGCCGGTTCCGGCATTCAGATCAATATATGCAGCACCTGCCTCGTCCTGATCGGAAATTTGTTTTTTTATTACAGATGCATCTTTGTCCAAAATCGCATTTTTGATAGATTTTCGGGAAGCGTTTATTTTTTCACCAATAATAATCACGCTTTTTCTCCTTTATTTGAGTGAATAATGTTTTTCTACAATGTTGGGAAACTTTTCCAGGATTTTCCGGGCTTTTTCTTTTTCAATATAATGTGTTGGTTTTTCTGATAATATATCCGTGACCATTTCGTGAGCAACGGCAGGCATTGCCTTTTTGCCGGCTTGTTCCCAGGCATCTCGTCTGTCTCTGTTCGTCAATTGGGTTGTCACATGTTCCCTGTACATGTGTTTTCGGGTATGGCGTTGAGCGATAAAATTGCCGCCCGGTCCGGCTTCTTTAATAACATCAAAAGCCAGCGTTTTTGAATTCACCTGAATTCCTTTGACCGCGCGATCGATCAGCCCTAAAATCTCATTATCAATGACCAGCTTTTCTTTACTCACTGTTGTGGCGAATTCCATGAGACCGGCCGCATCGTGGATAAAATCTCCGCCTGCAGTAGCGACAAGTAAATTATTAATAGCTGTTTCATATCCGCATTGGGTATCCAGGGTTTTAGAATCACTTATGCCGGCGGTGGAATAATAAGGAAAGCCGTAATATCGCGCCAGTTGCGCGGTTGCGGCATTGATCATACCGCTTTCTACGGGTCCACCTAAATAACCGATGTCTTGCATACTAACGGACGTTGCCACACTGCCGTAAATGGCAGGAGCGCCCGGATTTGCCAGTTGTGTCAACATCATATTCACCAGGCCGTCGCAATTTTGGATAACAAGCGTGCCTGCCAGAGTCACTGGCGCCGTAGCACCGCAGAGCGGTTCTACAGGAACAGCCGTAGGGATGCCCTGACGCGCCAACTGAATAGTGAATGCACCGTACTTGCTGTCCAGGCGCAACGGGCTGATTCCGCAGGCAATCATCGAAATAAACGGACGCTCGCGCAACGCCTCAGCGCCACCGGCAATTTCTTCCGCAATGCTGATGACATCGTCAATACCTTTTGACGTGTAGATGCCACCCATAATGTGTTTTTTTGTATACATCAAGCCAGCAAAAAAACGATTCACATCCACATTATCCACATTGATCTCGTTCGGATAAGTCGGCAGCAGCATAACATGCACATTTTTCAACTTGTCTACCAAGCGAATAACTTCGATAAGATCATTCAAATCGGCGGAGCGTTGTTGGCCATTGTTTTCATCATAGTCGAGAATATTGAGCGCCGTTCCACCAGTGCCGTAATACACATTACCAGCACCAAGGGTCGCGTTATATTTATCTTCTCGCCCATACAACGTCACCTGAGGCGGAACCGTGGAAATAATATCTTTTATTGTCGATTCTTTCAGACGGACAATTCTATTGTCATAATCGATTTGAGCGTCGGTTTTTTCAAACAATTCAAATGCTTCTTGAGCCTGAACTTCAAAGCCCACTTCATTCAGCACTTGCATGGATGTTTGATGAATTTGTTCAATCTCTTTATCGGTTAAAGGCAAATATTGCCATCGGGCAGGTTCATTCGATTTTCGTTGCATAACATTCATCTCGCTTTTATTATAACCGTCTGTATTCGCAATTTTCTTTTGTGCAGTACACGCAGGCATTGCCAGAGGCCTCTGCGGATTCTGCCGGACAAATACCAATCACACCAGAGAGTGATTTTCGTGGGGTCATAGAATAGTTGGAATTCAATGTCACATCTAATTTTTCAAAAGGTAGGAGTTTGAGAATATCTTTCTGGCTTTTGATGGACCAATCACAATAACCAGGACTATAGTGCCGGGTTATATCTTCGTCATCGTTTACTTTATCGCTGATCGTTTCGTAAAGATGAGTAACAGCAGATTCTGCAGCCAGAGACGCTGCGGTATCTAAAATATAACCGTAATCCGGGGATTCTTTTAAGGTCTTTTTAATGAGTTCATCAACTTTGGGACCCATGGTTATCAAGAAAACAACTGCTTTGTTACAATCCCGGAAAACTCGGGAAACTTTTTTACTGTCGAATGAAATATCATCACTTAATCGGACTGAATCTTCCTGATATTCACAGGGTACCACCCGGTAAACAGCCCGTGGAGAGGAGTGTTTGTAAATTTCTTTCAAGGCTTTTTTTGCCTGGCGACGAACTCGGGATGAAACCTTTGTTCGCCGCTTTCCCCCAAGCCTTTCATAAAGAAATTTTATAGGGATGGAGAAAGGAATTGATTTTAACAATACCGTTTTCATCGCAAAACCTCATTTTTTATGTCACATAGATTATTAATCATCATTGCTTAGAGTCTATGAATTACTCGTGAACGAACGTAACCGATACCATCACTGATACGTCAAATTATCATCCACGGTCTAGGACAGATCTATGATAGACTGTTTATCTGTGATTCAATCGACAAATATTGTCCCGAACTTCTTTACATGGTTAGAATAAGAAGGACAACAATCTGCTCTTTTCAGTCGGACTCTGCCGCCTTTTAAAAAGTTGTTCCCACAAAGATAATCGGGTTGGATAACTGCAGTTTTAAGCCTAAAACAAAGATTAACTTTTATAAAACAATACTTTGACAGTTACCACAATGACACACTGGAAATCATTTTGAAAAGTTCAACGTGCAACCCGCAGGAACATGTCTTTTGCGTTTAGAATACTATAACCCCGTTACCGCAAAAAACTGTTGTAAAGAAAAATGGTTCAGTTGATTCAAAGAATAGTCTCATAATGGTATTTTTTTAATGAGCTTATTTTTTAAATGTTCTACCATAGTTATTACTTTGTAAAGGCGAAAAAATATAAGAATTTTAAATCATAAATCCAAATTTGAGAGCAGAATAATTGTCATATTAAAGAACAAGAAAAATCACGGCTTACTTTCCGTAATTTTTCTCAAGGGGCTTTTTTGAGGGATAAAAAAAACCCCCGAAAAATGCGGGGGCCACGTCATGTTTTGGATTCATTTATTGAATCTCAATCTCCCGAGATTTCGCTTCTTCAGATTTTGGCAGTGTCAGATGCAGCACACCATCTTTGTATTCTGCCTTGACTTTGCTTTCATCTACTTTGGTCGGTAATGTGACAGAGCGCCGGAACGCACCATAAGTGCGTTCTTCATAATAACGGTTTTCGTCTTCTTTCTTGTCTTCATAATTGCGTTCGCCCTGCAGCGTTAACACATTGTTCTGCAATGACACATTGATATCTTCTTTCTTCATACCGGGAATATCAACATCGACAACGTAAGCATCTTTCTTTTCTTTGATATCCAGTCGAGGCGACCATACGGTTGATTCTTCTTCCCAGTTTCTCCAAACATCATCGAAAAAACGATCGATCATTCTGGGAAATCTCGGATAATCAATGTCACCACGATTTCTTCTCATGATAGCCATGATTATACCTCCTTCTAATTTACGTTCTTTATTTACCTTTTTACTTAATTCACCCTTTTAATTTACAACTTGCATGCCAAATTTTTATCAATATGAAAGAGATGTTTTAATCTATTGATATTTAATAAATTATGACCAGGGATATAACATTTAGCTTGACAGATCGGATAGCAAAGGTCTGTCAATTTGACAGTGTGAATTTTAATTTTTGGCAGAGTTAAATGACATGTTGTCCTGGAGGAGAGAAATTTAGTGGAAAAATCAAAAAAATCCCCGCCAAAATGACCGGGAAAAAACGATTAAAAACTGCCGAATTTCAGTTTGACCATAGCATTCGGACCGCCAAATTCACCTGCCGAGAGGCCATCCAAATCGAATCCGGTTATCACATGGTAGCTGGCACCCACATCGACGCGCATCCAGGTAACCAAATTAACTTCAATAGCGGCGGATGGCGTGGCAAAGTAGACCCAGTCCTTGTCCCAATTGCCACCTCCGCTTTCAACGCTATACTCAAAATTGCCGAATCCGGCGTGAATGCCTGCTATCCAGTGAAACATCTTGTCCGAATTCCATACGTACTCGAAATGAAGACCATGCAGATTCATTTTTGCATAAACTGGTTCATTTTCACACATTTCTTAAAATGGTCTGGTGTGAGAGGAAAAATACCGCTGTTTTATTTTAACAAAAAAAAGAAAACGAGCTATTTCAAATTAAAAACGATAATCGACACCGATCATCAAGTTGTTCACATTCATCGTATAAATACCCGCGACATTCTCGGCAACCAGCATGTTATCGTAGCTCCAGGTCAATATTTCTTTATCATCGATAAAAATTCGTTCGTAATTCAAAGAAACCGCAAACGGCCCTACTGGCATGGAAAGACCGAGGTACACGTTATTGCGGCGCCCGATTTCAGGAATTGACGGCGATACTGTTTTATCTGTTGCCGCCCGGTTCTCTGTGGTAAATCCGCCGCGCAAGGTAAGCTGTCCAGCCTTGTATTCCGCACCAACACCTAATTTGAAGGTGTTGTCCCAATTCTGAGCCAACTGGGAAATTGTTTCGCCAGTTGTATCTTTTATTTTGATGACATCCCAGGCTGACCATTGGGTGTAATTAACATCTACAGCCAAAAGCACATTTGAGAGGCCGGAATAGCTAATGCCAAGTCCGACTTTCATGGGCAGGGGGACAGTGACCGTCGCTTCGGTATCGACAATATTGACAACATCACCGGAATAAAAATCCGAGACAATTAAATATTGCTGAGAATCGATTTGTCCAGCTTTGAGCAGCTTGTCAATAATTTCATAAGTGTTTTCTGCCAATTTCTGATATTCCGGCGCATCAGCAAAATAGGTTGTTTGTCTGTAATCGCCGGATGGCTTGAAATCTGTGAAATATTGAAAGGTAGCGCCGATGCTTAAATCATCAATCGGTTTGTACATGATTCCAGCGTTTGCGCCGAAACTGGTGCCCTCGCTCTGCATTTCAACCTCGTTAATGAGATGATCAAATGGTGGTTTGCGCATTTGTTCTAATGTGGCTAATTGGCTTTCTTCTAATTTGTATTGCAGGTATTGATACAACGTTTCGTTGTACAAGTAAGGATTTTGCAAAAAAGCAGGTTGACGCAGACCAAGCTTACCTAGCAAAATACTGGCACCGACACCAACTGAAAGCCGGTCGCTCAGCTTTCGGGAAATTGTCGGATGAATGTCGACAATCTGAATATCGCTCTCATATTCAAATTTCGGATAGGCGGCATTATACCCTTTATAATCATCAAAAGGAACTGGCCGGCCCTGGGGCTGGTTTATCGCTGTTTCGAGCACATCCCATTTTGCACCCCATGCCATGGGCACCCAAAGTCCAATGCCAAACGCCCACTTGCCAGTGCTGTAAGACACGCCAGCAGCCGGCACTACAAAATCAATGGGCTCTCCGGATCGTTCTGTCTGAAAAGCCACACTAAAGCGTTTAAATGCACTGTCGTTATGTTCCTTATAGTAATGACTGTCACCTGCCTTGAACGTTCCTCTGGGCATGACGTATTCTATGCCCAATCCTGCTCTCCAGCCATCAGTAAAAGCCAGACCGGCGGGATTCCAATACATGGCGCTCCAATCATCGGCAATAGAACGATAACTGCCCCCCATCGCAGTTGCGCGCGTACCGACATTGGTTAATTCAATCCCTGCGGCAAAAAGCGAAGTGATTGTCATAAGCATTAGATAGAGTGCGGTTCGCAGAAGTATGGATTTGGTCATTGTTCCTCCGGAGTCCAGTTGTGTATTCCTTTTGTAGTTCATTTTATCAATATTAATTTACCGGTGTCTGAAAAGGTCCGTTCTTCGGCAATAGCGCTGGCCTGCATATTATAAAAATAGACACCGGACGTCAAATCGCTGGCATCAACCGGCACATCGTGGACACCAGCCGTGAATAATTGATCGTAAAGTTGCTTTTCAAGCTGACCTAAAATATTGTAAAGCGAGATCGATACACGGTTCGCCTGAGGCAATTGAAAACGAATGGTTGTTGATGAATTAAATGGATTCGGATAGGCGCCAAATAATTTATAGTTTTTTAGCTCTTGAGGCTTTTCCCGGATTGCTGTTTCATCTATTAATTTTAAAGAGACATTATCGACATACACATCGGCATTATTATCGCCAACGTTAATCACCACCCGTCCATTGGGATCGGACGGGTCTTCCATGTTAAATTCATAAGAGTAATGCCTTTTTGCCGGGCCTACCCCTGACAAGCCAATCTTGCTGTAATTGATCCACGGACTCTCATCCTGGCCGACTTTGGCTTCAATGGTTCGAGGCGATACAGCCCAGGCATCAAATTCAAAAAGATACTTTTCGCCCTGAACCAGAGGCATCTGGTTTTGCCGCAATTGCACCGCATAAACCGCATTACCGCCGTTGCTGATCTTAAAATGCGTTACACCGTCTTCAACGACCCAATCGGCTTCGCCACCTTGCAGCTCATAAATCCATGCGGCTTTGTTTCTGGAAAAATCACCATTGGGCACAAGATTAACATTAGCAGCAACGTTCTGCACGATAACCCGTTCTTCATTGGAATAGTCGCTTTCCGATCCATCCGGATACACTGCCGTTACACGCATATTATAAACCGTATTGTTTTCGAGATTGGTCATCGTTTTAATTGTTTTTTTCGACGTGTCTAACAGAGCCGTCGAGTGCCGGGTTGGTCCACCGTAAATATTGTAATATTCAACATCCGGATCGCCAAATTTGTTGAATATCAGTTTCACCTGCTCAAGTCCCTGCTCGACATAAAGACTCGGTTTTTCCACATTACCATTCCATGGACAGCGAAAGGTGCGGTAACATTCGTCCGGAGAAGCCCAGTTCATTTCGTACACCACCTCGCCATTTGGCGTGACTTCTGTTGCCTTGGGGCGGCTTGTCACAGCCCAGTTGATCAGCGAGTTTCCGTTTGGCAGGCGCTGATGGTTTCCCATATAATGAGAATATTCTGTACCTGGCGGATTTCGGTATTCCCACATTAGGGTAGCTGTCATATTTTCCACATCAAGTTTATATTCCACACCGCGCGAGACTTTGGGATTGCGGGAGGTACCGTTATCAAATACTGAATAATGATTGTCTCCCAATGCCAGGGCAGAATGCTGATTCTTAAATCCGTTCAGATCGTCGTTGACAAACTCGAATTGATTTTCCGGTCCGCCCAAACGCCAGATAAACTCTCCGGTGTGCCGGTTTATTTTTGACACTTCACTCAAATGCCGGCTGGATAAAATGATGTGACCGTCATCGTCGATATCGATGGAATTCATGTGCGGAAAGCGGATATTATCGCCTTGCAGGTTTTCCAGTTCCAAAAATTGAATCACATCTTCGAAATGATCCCATGCCCGCCACTCAAAAATTTTATCGTGTTCGGCTGTAAATTCCTGGATACAGCATTCGCGGACCGTGGCATTTTTTCTGCCACCGCTCACATAAGCGCTCATATCTACATTCTCGTTGCGACGTCCGATGAGCAGGACATTGGCATTTTCCAGGATAATACATTCGTGTTCATCGGTGCTGTATCCATCAACGGCGCGGTATTCTGCTAAAAAATTGAAATCCTGATCAAAATTCAAAAACCGGTGGCCGCCGTGGCGTGCCAGCATGGTGATGGTGCCGTTTCGCTGAACTTTGAAATCACGGCGGCGGTCCGTGGTTCTCAGGTACCAGACCGGCGAGCCATCGTTATCGAAAATGATGTTGTATGGCGTGCCGCGTCCGCGATTGTTCAGGAAAATATAACCTTCGCCTGGCGCCTTGTTGACGCTGACATCGATGTGCGGAAAATCGCTTGGCACAGATACACCGTTAGGCATGATCCGAGCCTGACCGGCAGTCGGTTTGTTCAATTCTCTCGAACTTTGTGATAAAGTGTTATCGTTAATTTCTTCATTCGCAGTCAAATCATCAAGCGGTTCAATAGGAGTAATATGAAAAACAAAAGAATGTTTTTCGATTCGCTCGATCGATGGTTTTGCGAAAACAGGTTCCAGCGTAACACTGACTGTTGCGCCATGTTCAAACAGCTCATCCGGTTCAAAAATCACAGTCCGGTTGTCTGAGGCAATTCGGGTCGTTCCGGAAATGATCCTATGGTCATCCCGAACACGAATAAATTTTTGCATATTCTCGAGTAATTGCGGCGATGCTTCATCGAATCTTACGATAATCGTCGTTTGCGGCGTTACCCGGGTTGCATTGTCTTTTGGATAGACGTACTGATATCCCGGTACACTCGAAGCAACGGCTATACTCATCATTGAAAACAGTAGTATTGAAAAAAGACAGAAACGTTTCATAAATTTTTTCCCTTGTCAGTTGTGCACATGATTTGTCGAAATGTCATTCAGCTCATTTTACAAATATCATTTTTTTAACGGCTTGATAGCGATTTTTGCTCTTTGCACTTTTGGCTTGCATCTCGTAAAAATAAATGCCTGTGCTCTTATCAGAAGCGTCAAAATCGATGCTGTGCTGACCAGTCTGATGTGTGCGATTCACAAGCTCAGCAATTTCTTCGCCACGAATATTATAAACACGTAATTTTACATTTGCGGCTTCCGGCACAAAATAAGAGATCGTTGTGCTCGTATTAAACGGATTGGGATAAGCAGGATACAACTCAAAAGTATCCGGCACCCGGGTTTCACCGCCCTCCAGTACGCTGGTATCATTAACGATTTGAAAATTATCAAAATGCGCTTCGCACAGAGCGTTGTCGTTGTGCGCTGTGACTGCCAGTCCGATGTACACCGTTTCATTCATATCGATCTGTTCCGAATCCACATAATTCCAGGATTCGCCGTCAGCGGATTCGTAACCGGTAAAAATATTCCCCCGGCGCACCAGTTTTATCCAGTAAGGCATTTTGAGATCGCCCTTGTTGGTATTGTGTGAACTTGCATTTTTCTCTATACGTCTTTGGAACGCCATGCCGTTATTTACAGTCGCGCACATCATGGCGTGCTTTGCTGCCGCATGAAGCGAATTTCGAATCATCACCCCGGCTTTGGCCCATTCGTGCGTGTCGCTCATGGACAGCACACGTGCCGAAAGTTCGACGTTGCCTTCCACTCGCTGATAGGCATAATGAAACTCATCTCTGTTGCCCCAGATATCATCGCCCGAGCCTTTGACCACGTACCGGTCCTGCCAGATACCGGCATCACCCTCGATGCTCGTTTGTCCGATATCACGGTGCATCCAGGGGGAAGACAATTCGCGAAGAGGCAGGTCATCATCAATATTTTTCAGCGAAACATTGTCGATATAAACGTCTTCGGAAGCGCCGCCGCAATTGAACACAATGCGCGCTTTATAATCAGAAGGATTCTCCATGAGAAACTCATAGGAAAAATGCCGTTTCGTTCTTCCCAGTGGTGTGGGATTGATTTTGCCATAGTTTTCATACGGACTCTCTGCCCGTTCAATTTTAGCATCGATGGCCCGGTTGCTTTCCGAGTAGGCATCGAATTCAAACACATATTTTTCACCTCGGACTATGGGAATATTTTCCTGTTTCAACTGCACGTTCCGGAAATCATCTCCGCCGTTATTAATATTGATGTGACAAAAGCCTTCGCTGGTCACATCAACTTGAGCCTCGGCATTCGTGACGGCAAAATCCCATTTATTTGTACTGTTCGAAAAATTACCGTTCCGGACCATATTGTCACCAGGCGAAACCAGATTCACATAAATGTCTTCTTCGTTAGAAAAATCGCTTTCGACACCCTGATCGTCTACAGCAGTAACGCGAAAATAATAGCGCTGGTCATTTGGCAGACCGGTGATTTTTGCCAGCGTTGCCTTGGACGTATCCACCACGGTTGTCGGATTGGGTGCGTTATCGCCGTAAATGTTATAATACTCGACGTTCGAATCGCCAAATTTATTAAAAACCAACGTCACGTTATCACTGCCCTGTTCAACAAACAACAGCGGTTTCTCGACAACACCATCCCAGGGAAAGCGAAACGTGCGATAAGTATGATAACCATCGACAAAATTCATCTCATAAACAACATTTCCATCCGGGGTAACTTCCATGGCCTTGGGTGAGTTCGATTTTACCCAGTTAATCAAGGTATTTCCATTTGGAAGCCGTTGAGCATTTCCCATATAATGCGTGTAATAATTTCTATTATCTGATCCACGACATTCCCACACCAGAGTTGCCGTCATTTTTTCAGTATCGAGTACATATTCAACTGCGCGGGATTGTTTCGGGTTGTGTAAATTACCATTGTCAAAAACTGTATAATGATTATCGCCGAGCACTCGAATATCATGTTGCATGTTAAAACCATTGAGCTCATCATTAACAAATTCAAACTCATTATTTGCCCCGCCAAGCCGCCAGATAATCTGGCCAGTCTGCCGATGAATCTTTGTCACCTCGCTCAAATGACGGCTGGACAACAAAATATGTCCGTCCTCATCAATATCGATGGCATTCATATGCGGAAATCGAAATGAATTGGCTCTGGGGTCTGCTTCATTTGGCTCACAATAACCAATAATATCAGCAGGGTCAAAGTTATCCCAGGCTCGCCACTGAAATATTTTTTCGTGGTCAGGGGTAAATTCCTGGATGCAGCATTCTCGAACATTGGCGTTTGTCTTGCCGCCCGCCACATATTGACTCATATCAACAGTATCATTACGCCGGCCGATCAAAAGATAATGACCGTTTTCCAGCAACTGCATGCCGTGTTCATCAGTGCCGTATCCATCCACAGCTTTAAATTCATCGATTTGGTTAAAATTTATATCATAATTCACAAAACGGTGTCCGCCATCTCGGGCGAGCATGGTGATGGTACCGTTTTTCTGCACCTTAAAATCACGGCGGCGGTCTCCGTCCTTGAAACGATGGTACCACACCGGCGAGCCGTCGTTATCAAAAATAATGTTATAGGGACCTTCATTGCGCCAGTTATTAATAAAAATATATCCATCGCCGGGATTCTTGTTGACAAAGACATCAATGTGCGGGAAATCGCTGGGAACCGAGACGCCGTTCGGCATGATCATCGCCCGACCCACAGCATCCGGTTTTGACAACGACGGCTGGACTTTTTCATCACGCTCGTCCGGCATGACAAAATCCGGCAAAGGTTCATTGTTGGGAGTCACTTTAAATTCGAACGATGTCGGTTGAATCGTCTTGTTCAAAGTCCCAGTCACCTGGGGTGAGATAGTAACTGTCACCCGTTCCCCCGGTACATACTTTTGCTGGGGAGTAAAAATGATGGTTTCATCATCGGAAGCAATTTTTGTATTGCCAGTCAGGTTGCCGCTCTTGCTCCCGCTTATCTGAACACATGAATGGAGATTCGTCAACGCTGACGGTTCCACGTTCTCGAAACGGATGATAATCGTAGCGTTTCGTGCAACGCGGGTCGAATTGGCTTCGGGATAGAGATATTGATAATCATCCGGGATTTCAGCAGAAACGATCAGCGGGAATAAAACGAGCAACAGCCCATACATCAACCTATGTAAAAAACGATTTCGCATTTTGATTTATCCTCGTTGATTATAAATTAAAATTAACAGAAATGAAACTCATTTGAGAATTGACATTTTTTTGATATCTTGCCACATGTACTTCCCTTCCGCGGTTTGTGCATGCATTTTTATAAAGTAAAGACCGGAACTTAAATTATTCGATTCAAAACCGACCCGATGCCATCCTTTTTCCACATCGTGATCGATAAGATTCTCCACCATTTGACCGGCAATATTGTAAACAGAGAGATTGACGCCACTTTTTTCCGGGACATGGAACGCAATAGTAGTCGACGAGTTGAACGGATTCGGATAGTTATTTTTAAGAATAAAATCCGACGGCAAAGCAGGCTCGTCTTTCTCAACATTCGATTCGTCGACTAGTTTGAGAGAAATATTATCAATGTACACATCAGCTTCGTACTTGCCAGTATTGATAACCACCCGGGCATTGTAATCGGTTTGATCTTGCATTTCAAACGAATAAGAAAAATGCCTTTTTCGTGTGCTCAAGGGCGTTAAACCATTTTTGCTATAATTCGTCCACGGGGATTCATCTTCGCCGATTTTGGCTTCGATAGTTCGCGGTGCACTGGCCCAGGCATCAAATTCAAAAAGGTACTCTTCACCTTGCACAAGCGTCAGCCCGGCCTGGCGAATCTGGACATCATGTTCATCGCCGCCACCGTTATCGATTTTGAAATGAAAAACACCTTCCTCAACCGACCAGACTGCAGATGCACTGCCACGCACCAGCCAGGTCCAGTAGGCAACCCTGTTGTCAAAAGTACCATTGGTTACCATATTTGTGCCAGGGTTGATAAAATGGATATCAGCGCTTTCTTCGTTGGAAAAGTCACTTTCCGAGCCGTCTTTGTTGACCGCAGTCACCCGGAAATAATACTTTTCACCGGTCTTAATATCTGTGAGCTTTTTCAGCGTTTGTTCCGAAGTCGCTATTACTTTTGTCGGCCGACGATGAGTATCGCCGTAAATTCGATAATAATCCACATCCGGATCACCGAATTTGTTAAAAATCAGAGTGACATTTGTGGGCGTGGGCTCGACAATTAAGTAGGGTTTTTCCACCGTGCCATTCCACGGGAATCGAAACGCGCGGTATGTCTTCGCGTCCTGGACAAAATTCATTTCATAAACCTTGTCGCCGTCCGGTGTGACTTCCATGGCTTTTGGCAGTTTTTCAATCGCCCAGTTGATGAACGTATTGCCATTCAGCAGGCGTTGGGCATTCCCCATGTGGTAGGCATACGTCGGCGGATCTTCCATATAACTCCACACCAGGGTGGCTGTGCCTTTTTCTGGATCAATTTCATATTCCAGCGCTCTGGACACCTGGGGATTATGCAGACAGCCATTGTCAAAAATGGTGTAATGTCCGTTGCCCAATACCCGGACACTGTGCTGATTATAAAAACCGTCAAGCGGATCATCGACAAAATCAAAATCATTATTAGCGCCGCCCAGCCGCCAGATCATCTCGCCGGTCTGCCGGTCAATTTTTGTCACCTCGCTCAGGCGTTTGCTTGAGAGGATGATATTAGCGTCATCGTCAATATCGATCGAATTCATGTGAGGAAAACGGAAGGAATCGTGCGTTGGCAAATCATCCGGACTGTAACCGATCATATCGCGGGGATCAAAATTCTCCCAGGCCGGCCATTGAAAAATGAGCTCACCGTACTCTGTGAATTCCTGAATAGCCGTTTCCCGAACCGTGGCATTCTTTTTTCCTCCGGACACATATTTGCTCATATCGACCTGGAAGGTACGCCGGCCAAGAAGCAGCACATGACCGTTTTCAAGCACGATGCATTCATGTTCATCTGTGCTGTATCCATTGGTCGCTTCAAACTCGTCAATCAGATTGAAATTTTGGTCGAAATTGAGAAATCGCTCGCCCCCATCGCGGGCCAGCATGGTGAGGGTACCATTTTTTTGCACTTTGAAATCACGCCGGCGATCTGAAGTGCGAAGATACCACACCGGAGAACCGTTGCTGTTGAACATGACATTGTACGGCGTGCCGCCCCAATTATTGATGAAAATATACCCTTCAGCCGGATCTTTATTCACGCTCACGTTCACGTGCGGAAAGTCACTGGGTACAGAAATGCCATTTGGCATGATGCACGCACCGCCAGCAGTGTTTTGAAGAACATTATTTGATTTTTTTATTGTGCTTTTTGAGGATTCCGAGAAGGAACAATTCTCCTTGCGAGCTACAGAAAATGTAAAAGTTAAGCGATCCCTATTTACACCATCGATTATAGGTTTTATTTCAACAGTAATCTTTTCACCGGGGGTAAAGGTCGTTTCGGGATTAAAAGTAATCGTGCGCTCATCTGAAGCCATTTTTGTATACCCGGAGATTTTTCCGCTCTGTTGTCCATTTACAGCAATTATTTTATTCAGATTTGTAATTTTTTGCGGTGAGAGTTCTGAAAATCGAACGATAATCGAGGCGTGTCTGGAGACGTGAGTTGCATTCGGCGAAGGGGAAAGATACTGTATGTGTTCACGCTCCAATGAAAAAATGGAGCTCACAAAAAACAATGTTAGAATAAAAAAAAGTGATTTTTGCATAGGTCATCCTTGTAGAGAATGATATTACAATTCTTCTAATAGCTTTTTTGCTTGATGTTTTATCATCGTGTCCGCGGCAAGTCCATGTGCAACGTCTTCTGTCTCTACAATTTCTTTCAAAAGTCGTTTGGACCGCTCCTGCTGATCCTGTTCCGCCAGAGCTTGAGCAAGATATAATTTATTGAAAAGATTGTCCGGTGCCATTTTGTAAGCGCGTTCGAGATAGCTCAATGCCTTTTTCTTCGAAGGCCAGGTCAGCACCAAAGGAATTTTAGGTACTTTGCGGTGAAGCAAACCCAGCATGCGGTAACCCCCGGCATCGAGATAGTCGGCATCGAGTTCGATTGTCTTTTCAGCATGATATTTTACTTTGCCAGCCACTCCCTGGCGCGCAGAAGTTAAAAGTCCCTGCACTTCTCCCAGGTATCCCCATAAAATCCCCAACCAGCAATGCAGCTCAACCCCCTTTGGATACTCATCAACGACCTTTTCTCCAAAATCGATAGCGCGGTGGTAAAGTCGCTGTCTGTATTCTTTATCATCAGTGGTAAATGTGGCTTTAAAATAAAAGGCTCGAAGCAGCTTCCAAACAGCCTCGTATTTTTGCTCACCAGAATTTTCATTGACAGCTTGCCGATACCAGTGAATCGCCTTATTTATGGTTGAAGAATCGGCAAGAATTTTTTCTTTATTAAAATTTTTGTTCCGTTGTTCAAAAAGGCTGTCTGCACGGGAGAGTGGAGTAGCGGCGGCAAGAGGAAAAGCTAAGAACAACACACAAACAATAATACATCGAAATACATTATTTTTCATCGAGCACCGGGGAATTTCGTCATTCCTTTAATTACCTGGATTTCAAGCGTTCCGCTTGCAGTTGTTTAAAAAAATAGATTGTAAAAAATTGTTAATACATTTTTAAAATATATAATTTATAGCGACATTTCAAAGCATGAATTTACAATCAATGTATGAAAAATCCGTAAACTTTACAGCGATTAAAGCGAACCTTTTTACCTGTCAGGCATTCAATTAGATACATGAATTTAGAGAAACACCTGTAAATATTGACAATAAAAAATGTATATAGATACATATCATTTAAGTAAACCAACTTGACAAGAAATAGTTCTTGATTTTCTATCAAAATTGTGTTAAAATTATGGACATTTTAAATTTGGATAAACTAAGGATTTTATAAGGCTTATGAATGCAAAATTGAAACTCTTTGCGCTTTGTCTTCTTTCTTTGACTGTCTTTGTTCTGTTAACCTGTGATTCTGATACCGGAACAGGACCTGAAAAAGAAAAACCACAAAGTGCTGTTAAAGGAACAGTTACATTCACCGGCGAATGGCCGGCAGCTCCATCAGAGGTTCGCATGGTTGCTTCTGTATCGTTTCCACCAGCCTCTGCGGATGATTTGATTTTAGGAGAATCCATTCCTCAAGATGTCTCTTCGTACGATTACACATTAAAACTGGATCCTGGTAAATACAGACTCATTGGTGTGGCCTGGCGCACATCAGATGCTGAGTGGACTCTATCCAACATTTGCGGCGTTTACATTGCCGGCGGTGATCCGTTTATCCCGGGCGTGGTGACACTGGGAAATGAGGATTCCGTGGCTGAAGATATTGACTTTTCAGTAGACCGCTCAATCGCCAAACCAGCAAGTCAAGCTAAAATTGAAGGATCGGTACATTTTGAAGGACAATGGCCACAGGAATATACGCATGCCATTGTTGTGGGATCGACAAACGATCCGTTTTCCGATTCGTTTTCACTTTTTGATTTGAGCTTTGGCAACGTCATCGAAAAAGGCACTCAATCGATAAATTACACCATAAACGCACAACCTGCCACGTATCAGGCGATTGGAGTGTTATTTTTTAATGTGAACGAATCAATTTCTGGAGAAGCGTTTTATTATTCCCAGAACGTCAATGCGCTGTCCATTGTGCAAGTGACTGTGGGGGCGAATCAGACTGTGGCTGGCCCTGATTTTGATATTAAATTTACCGTAGCAAATAGCGGTATCAAAGGTACAGTCATATTTACCGGAAGCTGGCCGGCTCCTCCGGCTGAAGTACGGCTCGTTGCTACTGAAACGTTCCCACCCAGTCTGGATGACCTGATTATTGGTGAGTCGCTGCCGGCAAACCAGCAATCTGCAAATTACTTTTTCCATCTTGCGCCTGGCAGCTATAAAGTTGTGGGTGTGGCCTGGCGCGCTGAAAGCCAGAGCTGGGCATTGACAAGTATCTGTGGCGCGTATTTCGCGGGTGAGGATTCTCTGTCGCCAACCGAGGTTGTCATTCCTTCGGAAGATTCTGTGATTGAAAATGTCAACATGAAAGTGAATCGTACCAAAGCCAGGGAAGTCACGGATACTAAAATCGCCGGCAGTATTGAATTTCAGGGCGAGTGGCCGTCTGACATTATCGAAGCCCGGGTTATCGCCACGACAAAGTTCAATATTTTCCCCACAGAATTGCCAACCATGCTGGACCTTGGATTTAGCGATGGCATCGAACCGGGAACTGCGCAAGTTGATTATTTGATCCAGGCTTTTCCGGGGACTTTTGTGGCAACCGGGGTGTTATTCTTCCGTGAAGGCCAGAAATTGACCATGAATGATATTTTTTATTCGCTCGATGTCAATGGACTTGACTTGTCACAATACAAAGTCGAGAGAAATAAAACAGCAGATGGGCCGGATTTTGTGATTCAGTTTTAGGCAGGATTAGGACAGCAAGACTTTTTATAGAAAGGTGCGCCAGTAATACCTTAGTTAATAGTGTATAATGCAGATGTTTGTTTTGTGAGCAGAAAATCGGAAACAGGTTTAACAATGGGTCGCTGAATGAATTCAATTTATTTGATAAGACCAAAATAAATAGTAGCTTATAAATATTACTCCCAATCAAAAAGCGACCCATTGTTCCAGATGTCAGATTATCTCCACCTAACCCAGGTTCGACACTTTAATGTTAAATTCAATATTTACAATAAAAGAACAGGTCTTCACTACACGGGATTAGGGAATCATTTTTATTGTAAATAATGAACTTAAATCAAAAATAATTTATAAAATAGCCAAAATATAAAACAACTGTCGAACTTGGGCTAATAACCAAGGTAATACATTTGCCATAAAAAAAAGTCCGGTAAAAATTTACCGGACTTTTCGCGTTCATCTCATTCTTTTCAATTCATGTGGTCTCAACTCAGAAACGTCTCATAAATCGGGGCATAATCTTGTCGAATCTTTTCCTCATCCAGACCAAATTTTTCCAGACTGTATTTATGTTTGCTCTTGTAATTTCTTTGCTTTTCTGCGGTTTCCTGAATGGTTTTTTGCAGTTCAGATGACGGTTTTTCACCAATAAAGTCCATAATCTCGTTCATCAGATTATCAAAATTCTGCATCAGTCGCGGAAACGTGACGACTTTGACCTTATCTTTTGGGATTTTACCAGATACATAATCATTATAGAATTTCATCGACAGCTCCAGAAACGCATCGTAAAGACGATCGATGTATTTCTGCCGTGTCTCTTCCGGCAAATTCCAGAATCCGAATCGGCCGTCAAGGACGCCAGTGACCAGACTTAATCCCGAAGGCACAGTGCTGAGCGGGTCCCTCACCATGTACAGGATTTTAGCATCAGGGAATTCGTTTAAAAAGCGGGGAATGCGAACGCCAAGCGAAAACAACTTGCCAATCACCCGGTCGCGTTTTTCGCTGATAAGATTGCGGCGCCATATTTTTCTCAGCCAGCTAAAATCACGTTTTGAGGTATCGCGAATGTCGGGATCGAACATCTCTTTTGGATCGTCTTCAGACCAGGCGAGGAAAAAGCCATAAACAAAAAAGCCGTCAAAGTAACGGAAAAGCAAGGAAGGATCATCGGTTTCAATGCCGGTCAGGCTTGTTTTGTGCGCAGCCGCTTCGTGGAACCGAGCCGGGCTCATTTTTTCTAGCAGGGGCAGAAAAGGTTTTAATAGTGTTTGCAAAACCAGCGAGGGGTAAAGCATTTTCCAGATTCGCATCCCGGAACCAAGTCCGTTTTGGACTAAAAAGCGCTGCAAAAAGGTCGTGCCGGTTCTGGGATTACCCACAATAACCACCGGATTTTTCACCCGTTTTTTCCACAATGACGGAAAAAAGACATAGTCCAGAATCATGCCAATAGAGACGATTACATAGAGCAGCAAAAATCCGATAAACATGGGCAGGAGAGCGAACCATTTATGAAACGTGTGACCAACTGCCTTGAAAACCATGATCATTCGAGAAAGCATCAAAATCCTCCGTTATATATTTTCCTTACCATTGCACCAGCGCAAAAGCAACAGACAAACCGGCTCCGGTCCCGCCAAGGAGCAACAGATCACCACGTTTTAAAAGTCCCTTTTCATCAGCAATAGCCAGGGCCAGCGGCGTGGACGACGCAATCGTATTTCCGTATTCTGCGATAATATTGACAACTTTGCTCTGTTCAATCCCATAGTCGCTTGCCAGATCCAAAGCTGGTCCCGATGCCTGATGAGGGATGAGCCAATCGATATCTTTGGCGCCCAGACCATTGCGGCTCAATAAATCTTCCAGGGCATCCCTGACACGCTTCCTTGCCATGCGATAAACTCGTGTGCCTTTCATATGAAAAAGATTGTCCTCCGGCTTGGTCTTTTCCGGATGCCCGGGTGGATGCTTTGTCCCGGCACCGCGAAATTCGGTGAACTCGGCGCCTTCCGGCCAGGTGTTCATTTCCCAATCGATAATCCGGCTGTTTTCCGAATCGGGCGTTTTTTCCACAACGGCAGCAGCGGCCGCATCTCCGAATAGCGATGCACTTTCCGGTTCTTTCATATTTCGCCAGGGCGTTCCGGTTTCAGAAGAGACGATTAATATTTTTTTGTACATATCTGTTTGCAGCAGTGTTGCCGCATTCATCAAAGCGACAACAAAAGAAAGACAGGTAGCGTGCACTGACCAGGACGGAATGCCGTTGTAACCAAGCTGCCGCATAATGAAAACTGAACTGTCAGGAAGAAGTTGAAGCGGAGTGGTCGACGCGTTCAGCAGACAATCCGGAGCGCGGTTATCCCCGAGCGCCATCTGTGCTGCTTTTGCACCCATCACTTCCATAGATTCTTCGGCAATGTGCCGATTGATGACGCCAGTGCGCGATTTTATCCACTTTGCGCTGCGGCCGATTTTCGGCGCCAGGTCTTCAGCCGTCTCGACTTTTGGCGGAGCACAATAGCCGGTTGATACAATTTTTATGTTTAGCATGGAATATTCTTTCCTTTTATCCCACGATTCATCCGCGCCCGGTTTGCATATTGCGGCCGGATCAATCATTTGGCGACCGATCATGGATCAGTCGCCAATCGTTCTTTTAGTTAATGACCATCATTTTTCGCGTTTTGGAAAAGTGACGGTCAACTGTTAAAGTATAAAAGTAAATACCTGAGGTCAACTCGTGGGCATCAAAATTGACCCGGTACTCATTGGCTTGCTGAACCTCGTTGACGAGCGTTTTAACGTGCTTGCCAAGGACGTCGTAAACCTTTAACGTCACATGCCCGGCTTTTGGTATGTGATAGGTGATGGTGGTTTGAGCATTGAACGGATTCGGATGATTCTGCAAAAGTGAGTAATCTGAAATAACGCTTTCATGCTCTTCTACCAAAACACCGGATGTGATACTGAACGACTGACTCTTGTCATTGACGTTGGCGTCTGCTAAACTCTTGATTAAAATCTGATAATTTGACCCCTCACTTAAACTCACGGGGATATCCCATGAATATCCCCCGGAGCTATAGGTGGTGTCAATTGTCATGTAAAATGAATCGTTTTTGTAAAGCTCGATAATAACATCACTTTTGATAATGTCATCCCAGGTGATGAAATGTTCGATTCCGCGCTGCCACTTTGTACCACTTTTTGGTAAAATGATGGAAATGTAAGGCGCTTCTGTCTTGAACGATTGCGACGGCGACCATGCACTCTCACCCACGCTGTTGAATGCCTTGACCCGCCAGTAATACGTCGAATTATTTTCCGCAGATTCAACATTATAAACGGCAGGCGAGATAAATTCTTCATCGACAATCAAATTGGTAAATGCCTCATCCGAGGCAACCTGCAAATGATACGAATCAGCATAACCCACCGGATTCCATTCCAGTCGGACCGGTTGTGTCTGATCCACAGACACTCCATCTCGCGGACTGACAAGCAGCGGCGGGAACGTTTGCGACTCGTAATCCGGATAACCCAAAGCAAATTCACCAAATTTCGTCATTGTGGCTTCGACTTTGTTTGTTGCCGGATTGTAATTTGTCGGCAAAGGAATGAACAATCCTCGGCCTTCGAATTCCCGATGATAAACCACGATTGAATCCGGATTTTCAAACGCGTAAAAATCGGCATCAAAAGAAATTTTTGCTTTTATATTCGATATGTTAAATTGAGAAACAACAATCCGTTCAGGACGAATAATGGGTGCTTTGCCCAGCCATTGCGGCGAAACAGGTGCATAATTGTAGCGTTTCACTCTGGCTTCGTTATAGCCAAACCCGCCCATTTCATTGAACTTGAGACTGACTCCGGTTTTCTGATCCGCCGTATCAAAAGTATATGTATTTCCCACCAGCAGCTCGAACAACATGACATTGGCAGCCGGCGCCCCGCGTTCCCAGTTGAATCGAAACGCGCGATAACTGGCTGTCAGCGGTTTATCGAATTTTAATTCGAGAACCACGTTGCCATCAGGATCGACTTCGCTGATAGCGGCTTTGCCGTACATTGCCCCCATGCCCCATCCAATTACAGTGTTGCCATTTGATAAGCGTTGAGCGCTTCCCATTGTAGGAGTAAAAATATCCGGGTCATGACGGAATTCCCAGACCTTTTCTGCGGTCATGGCTTTCTCATCTATTTCATACTCGACGGCCCTGGAATAGGGGCGATTAAAACCGTGATGCTGATCACCGCCATCGAACATGATGATATTGCCATTGGGCAAGCGGCGCACATCGTGCTGAAACATGAAATACAAGGGCGCAAATGGCTCGCCGGTATCATCGGTGATGTCAAACTGGTTGTTCTTACCACCCATCCGCCAAATAATGTCTCCTGTTTGACGGTTGACTTTTGTAATTTCCGCAAGAGCCAATGTGGAAACGAGGAGATGACTGTCATTGTCCAGTTCAATGGAATTGATATGGATGGCATCAAAAATCGGCTGCGTCAGATCGTTATAGGAATCCGTGAGTTTATAATGATCCCAGCTTCGCCATTGAAAAATAACATTTTTATCGACATCGAGTTCTTGAATAACAGAACCGGCCACCATAGCGCCGGGGTGACCGCCGTCCACGATTTTACTCATATCCACAGGCTGTAAATCGTAACACACCATCATAACATGACCGTTGGGTAGCATCTGAAATTCGTGAAAATCAGCAATATAACCATTACCCATCTGATAATTATCAACCACACTATAAGTGCTGTCCATGATAAAAAATTCCGTGTCACCGCCGCCGCCAAACTGATAAAACTCGGAAATCACGCCATAGCACAGCATGCCGTTAGGCAGCACTTTGAAATCAACCGGTGCCCCGGTGGTAATTTTGTTCCAATATTGAATGGACTCGTCGTTATTGATAATGAGATTATAGCCGTTGCCTGTTACAAAATGAGTGGCAGAGAGAAAGAGCGAGCCTTTTGCTGTTTCGCCGGTTTTGGTGATAGAAAAATGCGGGAAACCGGTGGGCAAACTATCAGCCATGGTTTTCCCCAGTGGCATAGCAGGCTGATCCGGAACAAGCCAGCTACTCAGCTCTTTTTGGTATGTACTCGGATTCACAGGTTGTTCCAACGGTGTGACTTTGAATTGAAAAGAAAACGCCGGCACAGCGGTCCCGTCCTGGGTTCGGCATCCTTCCTTTAAAGAGATAGTGACCGTTTCGGACGGATCAAAACGCTGATCTGGTTTGAAAATGACTGTTTTTTCATCTGGTGAGAATACTATCGTTCCGGAATGTTCTCCGCTTTTTGAGCCAATCACAGAAAATTTTTCTTTATCAAAGGTGGATCGATCAATAATTTCACCCGGACGAATAATGATATTATTACTTCGCGGAACGAACCTCGCTCCATCGAGCGGAAAAATATATTCCACAGAAGATGGTTTTGCAGCAAAAAGAATGGTTGTTACTGCGAGAATACAAAGGATGAGAGTAAATTTTTTCATAGTTGTTTTTCTCCTCAATTCAAAAGTTCCTTTCTGTTCTATTTCCGTTTAGGTAATATGACCTCGCATTATTAGATTTGTAGCACACCTGAAAGGTGTACTACAAGCGTCTTGGCTTTATTTGAGCACTGTTAATTTTTGAATCTTGTCAAATGTGCGTGAACTGTTTGTCGATCTGGCTTGCATGCGATAAAAGTAAAGTCCTGAGCTTAAATCAATACGACTTAACTGGATAGCATGCGAACCGGCATTAAATTCTGCATTTACCAGGTCGGCTATTTTTTTGCCCAAAAGATTGTAAATTGATATTTTAACGTGACTCTTTTCAGGAACATCGAACGGAATCGTGGTTACCGGATTAAACGGATTGGGGTAATTGCGTTTCAACGCATATTTTCTTGGTGCTGAATCTTGTTTTTCAACCCTGGTATCGTTCATCATTTTTAAGGTAATATTATCGATATATACATCGGCATTATCGGTTCCGGTATTGATAACCACCCGACTGTTTGCATCAGTTGGTTCTTCCATCAGGAATTCATATGAGTAATGTTTTTTGCGCCGCCCCAAAGCGGTCAAGCCGATTTTGCTATAATTGATCCACGGCCCATGATCCTGCGCCACCTTGATTTCTGCCACACGGGACGCATCTGCCCAGGCATCGAATTCAAATAGATATCTTTCGCCTTCAATAAGCGTGTAACCATTTTGGCGCAATTGAACTTCCCAAATATTATCTCCGCCCCGCTCAATGTCAAAATGACTGACACCGTCCTCAATTATCCATTCTGCCCGCGCACTACCGCGAACTTCCCATGTCCAATTATTTTTATGCTGAGAAAAATCACCGTTAATCATCATGTTATCACCGGGCTCGACAAAATTGACCATAATATCTTTTTCTTCAGAAAAAGCGCTTTCGGTTCCATCCTTGTTGACCGCCGTGACACGGAAATAATAACGATGACCGTTTTCCAGGCCGGTGAGTTCTTTTAACGTTGCTTTTGACGTATCGATAACTGTTGTGGGATGACGTTGGGTACCACCGTAGATATTATAATAGTCCACATCCGGATCGCCGAATTTGTTAAAGATCAGAGTTATATTGTTATATTTCGGTTCGACAAACAAATTCGGCTGCAGCGCCATGCCGTTCCATGGAAAACGAAACACCCGGTAGCTGTGATAACGCTGGACAAAATTCATCTCGTAAACTTTTTCGCCGTCCGGTGTCACTTCAGTACTTTTGGGAAGTGAGCCGTCGGCCCAGTTTATATGCGTATTTCCATTTGGCAGCCGCTGGACATTGCCCATCCAGTGCGAGTACTTGTCCGGATTATCACGAAAACTCCATACCAGCTCGGCAGTCAAATTCTCGGTATCAATTTCATATTCCAGTGCACGCGAGACCGGAGGATCATGCTCGTTACCGTTATCAAAAACAGTGTAATGGTTATTACCGAGAGCGCGAACAGAGTGCTGGTTTTCGAATCCATGCAGCGGATCGTTGATGAATTCAAAATCATTATTTTCGCCGCTCAATCTCCAAATAATCTCACCTGTCTCCCGGTCGATTTTTGTCGCCTCACTCAGATGCCGACTTGACAAAACGATATTGCCGTCATCATCAATATCAATCGAATTCATGTGCGGAAAGCGGATATATCCGCTGGTCAAATCATTTTCACCCGGTACATAGGTATCGCGAATATCAAAATTATCCCAGGCACGCCACTCAAAAATCAATTCATGTTCCGGCGTAAATTCCTGGATGCAGCATTCACGAACTGTGGCATTTTTCTGGCCACCGTCCACATATTTGCTCATATCCACTGTTTCAGTCCGGCGACCGATAAGCAGATAATGCCCGTCTTCCAAAAGCTGCATGCCGTGTTCATCAGTAGCGTATCCATTAACCGCGTGAAAAGAATCGACGACTGTGTAATTGTGATCTAATTCAATAAATCCTTCACCAAACGGATAACCAGTGCGCACCAGCATGGTTAGATTGCCATTCTTCTGAACTTTGAAATCCCGGCGCCGGTCCGGAGTTTTCATGTACCAGATAGGCGAGCCGTCGCTTTCAAGAATCAGATTGTACGATTGTCCTCCCCAGTTATTAAGGAACAGATAGCCATCAGATGGATTCTCGTTGATAAAAACTTCGATGTGCGGAAAATCACTCGGCACAGACACGCCATTTGGCATAATCCTGGCTGTGCTTTGCAAATTCGTTTTTGACACAGATTTTTGCAGTGCGCAATGCTTTTCTTGTTCATCTTTTGTGAGCGCAATATCAGTGTAATTTTCACCCACAGAAACAGTAAACTGGTAATTCAAATTTTTTACATGAACATTCTTGGCAGAGAACCGCGGCGACACAGTCACTGATACGCGTTCACCAGGAGCAAACGGCGTATCCGGTTCAAAAATAACGGTGTTACCATCTGAAGCAATTTTTGTGCGGCCCGTATATTCTCTATTTTCCTCATCCCTTACTTTAAGAAAAGAGGATAAATTCGTAATGTGTGTTGGCGCAATTTCATCAAACCGCATAATAATGGTTGAATGCTTTGACACATGAACAGCATCAGGTTTGGGAAAAAGATATTGATAACCCATATCTCGAAAAGAAGAAAATGAACAGCCGATTAAAAGAAAAAATACAAAAATGATTTTTTTTACATCAAACATAACGAAAATCCTGCGTTAAATTTAATAATTATAACCCACAATGCAACAAACTGTTCCGAAGTTCCTTCGAGCATTGAATATTTTTTCAACTTTAATAAATGGATCACAACCCATTATTGACCAAAAAGAATTAAAATATGAAAAGTTCAGAATATTGAAGAAAGAGGAAAGATAACAACGAGCAACATTTAAAATTTGTTGAACGTTGAAGAAAGGATTGGAATATAGACTTTTAATAAAACGCAAATAATGTCGTATGGAAAATCGCAAGCGCGCCGCTTTGTCCTTTCAGGAATTTGAATATATTATTTCGACAAACCATAATATACTATTTTATTTTCAAAATTCAATATTAAGGTTTTTGCCACGGCACTTTACCAACCTGTTGGATATGTGCACGCAGTTCTTTTTTCAACTTCTTAAACATCTCGTGATCTTGCGCCAGAGGATTTTGCTCAAAAGGATCAGAAGACAAGTCGTAAAGCCGGTAATCTTCAAAAGGAGTTTCCTGCACCAACTTCCAATTTTGGTGCCGTGCCGCATAATAATCCCGGCCGCCGTAGAACCAGCCTTCTCTTCGAACCCAGAATAACGTTCGTTCGTTGAGTTCTTGTTCTTTGCCCGTAAGCGTAGGCGCGATGCTCTTGCCCTCAATCGGATGGTCTATTTGCACACCCGCCACATCACAAAGCGTCGGGAACCAGTCCATGGTCATGCACACCAGATTGCTCGTTGTGTTTGGCTCGATGTGTCCGTGCCACACAGCGCATGTCGGCACTTTTATGCCGCCTTCGTACATGCTTTGTTTGCCCGCACGCAAATCGCCGTTATTGGCACCAACTTTTAATTGACCGCCATTGTCGGATGTAAAGATGATCAACGTGTTCTCGTACATTCCGTTTTCTTTTAGTGCTTCAATCACTTTGCCAATGCCGTAGTCCATGTGTTCGATCAGTGCCACCAGTTTGGCGCGTTGCTCACTGATGTCCGGTTCGCGTTCACGCACCTTATTCAACCATTCGTCTGGTGGCTGAACAGGCACGTGCGGTGCATTATAAGCCAGGTACAGAAAGAACGGTTGCTCGGAATTCTGTTGTTCATTGAGATAGTCAACAGCCCATTGAGTGAACAAATCCGTTGCATGACCTTCTGGCTCGATAACATCTTTATTCAAACGCATATAGTTTTTATCATGACGAAAGTGGGTGTAATAGTCGTCCATCATGTCGCCGAGAAAACCGTGAAAGTGATCGAATCCACGCTCATTGGGAATGTTTGGCGAGTCCAGTCCCAAATGCCACTTGCCAATACAGGCGGTGCGGTATCCGGCCTGTTTCAACATGGCTGGCAAAAGCACAGCATCCGGTGACAAATAGCCGAAATTGCCACTCGAATAGGAACGAATTACACCGGGCACACCGACAAGGTCGGGGTAGCGGCCTGTGAGCAGAGCTGCACGCGTGGGCGAGCACACCGGACAATTGGCGTAAAAATTGTTGAATTTCATGCCATTTACTATCAGAACATCGATATTCGGAGTGCGCATATCTTTTGCGCCATAACCTGACAAATCGCCGTAACCCAAATCATCAGCCAGGATAAAGAGAATGTTGGGCCGGGAGTTTTTGTTTGCCCGTGCTTTTTGTGAATATGGTAACGATACGGCTGCCAATCCTGCAGCCGCAGATCTGATGAAATGGCGTCGGGTAATGTTCATAAAAATTATCCTGTCATGTTTTTGAATTGGTAAAAGTCAAACAATCACTAAAATCATTTTTTGATTCAGGGAAGAGGAAAATTTATTGCTGGATCCTCTATGATAAATAGCCAGTCGTGTCCCCGACCACTGGTTGGCGGGGTATACGTTTGAATGCCGGCAGTATCGCCCGTATGCACCGGATAAAAAACACCATAGCGGGTGTCATACCATATTTCTTTTCTTTTTTCAGCTTTTATCCAGGATTTATCGATCAATGCCTTGTCGCCATAAGCATTGGGTTCATCCAGGCCATCGCGTTCAGCCAAAACCACAGCCTGGATGACAGTAAAACCCTTTTCAGCGCGATTCTCCAGATAAGTCACAGCCTCTTCCCGGTCTAGCCGGTGAAACAATTCCCAGGCTGTATCGCCGAGATAAAAAAACGATGTGCCGTCACTGAAAACCAGATAGCGGCCGTTTTCACTGACGGTGAGTTGTTTGGGAGAAGCAAAGGTTGAAAGTGAAAGAAATAAAAAAAAAGCAAGCAATACCGCAATACTTTTATTTCTCATAATGGGAAACCTGATTGATTTTGAGATAAAAATTATTCATCAAAAGTAGAATAGTACAATGAATTAGTCCTCTATTGTAACACCATGTATCCACAATTCGTACTCGCTTAGATCAAGTTGGTCATTCCAAATAATTCCATATCCCCCTACATCGACATTCACACTTTTAAAAAACGCCGGTTCTCGTAAAAGATGAAAAAATGGTTTTTGCAAAATTGGCTTGCAATCATATTCTTTGACAACATTGTTGTCAAAAGTAACTGTCAACTTGTAATCATTCTTTGGTTGTACTGACTTTATTTTCGGGTAAAACTTGTGACTCATTAAAGTATTATAAAATTGATGCAGCTGAAATTTAATTTTCTTTGACATCAATAAAATGTTGTTTTATCTTGTATGGAAAAATGGGCGGGGAAAATCCCGCCCACTATTTTATTTCACGACAAAACTATCTTTAACCCATTGAGCCGCACCAAGATCGAGACTGCGCTGAATCGGCACCGAGCCGCCAATCATGACGTTGAATTCACCCTTTTCAATAATGCGTTTTCCATCATTATCAACGATCTGCATCAGTTCTGGTGTGATGGTAAACCTCACTTTTTTGCTCTCTCCCGGCCAGAGCTTAACACGCTTGAAATCTTTCAGCGACATGTTCGGCACAGTCACCGAAGCGTCTACATCTGAAATATAGAGTTGCACAATCTCTTCGGCTTTGACCGAACCTGTATTTTTGATCGTCACAGTGGCTTTCACAGATTCGCCTTTTTTCACTGCTGATTCGAGTTCGAGATCGCTGTATTCGAATGTTGTGTAACTCAGACCAAATCCGAACGGAAACAGCGGCTCTTTTTCCATGTAACGATAAGTTCGCCCCGCCATGCTGTAATCTTCGTACGGCGGCAGATCGTCAACAGATTTCGGGAACGTTAACGGCAAACGACCGGAAGGAACCGCATCGCCAAAAATCACATCGGCAACGGCATTGCCGCCTTCCTGTCCCGGGTACCAGACAAACAGAAACGCATCGGCCATATCGTATACTTCGGGACAGGCAATCGGACTGCCGCCGGTCATGACCACAACAAGTTTATTGGCTTTGCTGCGAATTTTTTTCAAAAAGTTCACTTGATTTTCAGGCAATCCGATTTGCTCGCGGTCACCTTTGTGCGGCGAGGCAATGGATTCACCTTCTTCCCCTTCCAGCAACTGGGAAATACCCAGGCAAGCAATAGTCACATCCGCATTTTCCGCTTCACCGGAAAACCAGTCAATGGGATTGACGTTCGGGCGGTCGAGCAAAGCACCCTGGCGATACATCACAGACGTGGCATCGCCGACTTTGCCGACAACGCCTTCCATGATCGTGACCATGTTTTCATTCAAGCCATAATAATTCGCCAGTAACGCCTGCATGTGCGTGGCCAGCGGACCGGTTACGTACACCTTTTGCAAATCCTTGCGAACCGGTAAAAGATTACCTTTGTTCTTTAACAGCACAATCGATTTTTGCGCGGCTTTGCGGGCAAGATTGACATGCTCGTCGCAAGCGATCACTTCAGCGCCAATGTCATTAAAAGGCACCATTTCGGCTGGATCGAATAAACCGAGGCGGAAACGGGTTTCCAGCAATTCCTTTAAATTGCGGTCTACATCTTCCTCTGAGCAGAGCCCTTGATCCACTGCATCAATGATGTAAGGATAAGTGTTGCCACAATTCAGATTACAGCCGTTTTTCAGAGCCAAAGCCGCAGCTTCTGCTGGTGTTTCCACAACATTGTGGCCCTGGTAAAAATCGACAATTGCCCAACAGTCTGAGGTGAAATAACCGTCAAAATTCCACATACCACGAAGCACCTCGCCCATCAAATAAGGGTGAGCGCAACAGGGATCGCCGTTGGTGCGATTGTAAGCGCCCATCACACCTTCCACTTTGGCTTCGGTGACCAGCGCTTCAAATGCGGGCAAATAAGTATCCCACATTTCACGCTTGCTAACAACAGCATCAAACTCGTGACGCAGACCTTCGGGACCGCTATGAACAGCATAATGTTTGGCGCATCCGGCAGCCTGGAGATATTTTGGATGATTGCCTTGCAAACCCTTGACAAACGCCACACCAATGCGAGATGTCAAGAACGGATCTTCGCCGTAGGTCTCATGGCCGCGGCCCCAGCGGGGATCACGAAAAAGATTCACGTTTGGGCTCCAGAACGTCAGGCCCTGGTATTGTCCGCGATAACCTTCGGCAGAGCACAGATTGAATTTCGCCCGTCCTTCAATGCCAATAACGGATGCCACCTCGTGAATCAAATTTGGGTCCCAGGTTGCAGCCAGGCCAATAGCCTGCGGGAAAACGGTGGCGCGACCATTCCGGGCGACTCCGTGCAGACATTCACTCCACCAGTTATAGGCCGGAATATCCAGTCTCGGAATGGCTTCCGCATTGTAAATGAGCTGGCCAACTTTTTCTTCCAGCGTCAAGCGGGACACCAAATCATCAACCCGTTCCTCAAGCGGAAGATTGGGATTGCGGAACGGATATTCATAGGATTGCGCATAGACACTCCCTACCATTAAAATCACGACTAAAAACAAGAACGACCACAGCACTTCTTTCATCAGATATTCTCCTTTTTGTTAGTCAAAATTCATTCTTAACCTATAAAATGAGCGATTTTCGTTAAAAAAGCAAACCAATTTTCGAAAAATTGTTTTGAATTCATTGTCAAAAATATTATTCATACGGTATCCAGACAGTCATCTCACCAATACCGCGATGCGCCCAGGCATAATAGGGAATTGCAGTAAACTTTACCTCAGCATTGCTATCTTTTCTTCGAGCTTTTCCGTGAACAACACAAACACCTTCTAATAATTCAGGATGAAATGTAGCGTGAAATTCGGCGTCATTATCCACATACAAATTTCGAACTCGACCGGAATGATCAACAGCTTCGGCGCAGTAGACAATCGGTCCGCGTTGCAACGCCATCTTTCTGCGATCGGCTCTGACTTTTTCATGGGCTATCACCTTGCGCACAGGCATGGGCAGATCGAGCTTAATCTCATCTCCGGGTGTCCATTCACGTTCTATCCGGGCATAGCCATTGATGATATTCAGGGGAATAGGTTCGCCGTTCATGGTTAACAAGATCGGAGAATCGTAATCATCCACATATCGATACAGATCACTCGGTAGCTGGCGGTTTTGCGCCCAACCCGGAATGCGCAGAGCCATTGTAAACACGGCAGGTTGTTCGGTTTGCACCGTTATTGAAATGTTCCCACTCCATGGATATTCTGTTTTTTGTTTGAATTGAATTTTTTGATCCTGGAAACTCATTTGAGTCTGGTTGCCGATATATAAATTTGTAAATACAGTATCGTCCCGAACTGCGTAGACATATCCGGGCACAGAAGGAATAATGCGGGACAAATTAGACGGACAGCATGAACAGTCAAACCACTCTTTGCGTGTCAGGGCGCCCTGGTTAAAGGGCGTCTGGCCATCAAAAGCAAGGACATTTGGATAGAAAAATGTATTCCCTTCTAATGAGACACCGGCAAGTACATTGTTATACAAACTCTTTTCCAGCACATCGATATATTTTGCCTGGCCGGTGAGCAGAAACATGCGCTGATTCCAAAGCACGTTGGCAATGGCCGCGCACGTCTCGCAATATGACGCTTCGTTTGGCAATTCATAATTATCGCCAAAACTTTCGCCTTCGCGACTAGCGCCAATTCCCCCAATAATATAGAGCTTTTTAGCGACCACATTATTCCAAATGTGGTCGAGCGCTTTAATATAAGCTTGCTTTCCGGTAAGCGCCGCCACATCCGTCATACCGGCATAGAGATAGCCGGCACGTACCGCATGGCCGACTGCTTCGCTCTGTTCAACGACAGGTTTATGATCCTGAGAATAAGTCCCATATAACTCGTGCCCGGCGGCGTTCCCGCGCTGATCGAGAAAAAATGTGGCCAGGTCCAGGTACTTTTTGTTACCCGAAACACGATAAAGTTTAACCAGACCGATTTCAATCTCCTCATGTCCGGGTACGCCATGGTTGCCATTCGGACCAAATTCAGTAGCAATCAGATCGGCATTTTTTAAGGCCACATTCAGCAAGGAACGTTTTCCAGTTGCGCGATAGTGCGCCACAGCGGCTTCGTACAAATGTCCGGCATTGTACAGCTCATGCCCACCTTTCAGATCTGACCAACGATTTTCATCACCGGACCAGTCGGTAGGCGGCTTGTTCGGATTAATCGTCCGCCACGTCATTAAATAACCATCCTCTTCCTGGGCAGCCGCGATTTTGGCGATGACCTCATCTAAATATTTTTGCAACTCCGGATCGGGATGCACGCTCAATGAATAAGATGCGCCTTCGATAATTTTATAAACATCCGAATCGTCAAAAGGGAACGGAGACTGGAACTCTCCGTCCTGTAATCCCGCAGCAATGGCAAAATTATCAATGCGACCGGATTCTTTGCACTTTTTAAAAGCGGCCGGTATGGTCACCGTCCGATTGGTGTTCAGCCGTTCAGACCAAAACTGATCTGTTATCTGCACTTTTGTGAACGATACAGGTTGAATTGGATAATCATGTCGATGGCTTGAACAGGAGAGCACCAAAAAAACACAAATACATAAACTAATAACCCGCATTTTTCCTCCTAAAGTTTTATTCATTTTATCTTATTCAACCACACATCAATCCGGCGCTGATACTGGAAATCTTTTTGCAGGATACCCATTGCTCGTTGGTTATTGAACATTTACCTACAAAGTTTATTTAAAAAACGCAAACAAAATCCCCAACAACGCCCCTACCTGGCCAATCCAAAAGGTAAACATCCATTTGATGAGATCAGATCGCGTATGTTCAATTTTTGAGTCCAGGCGTTTTTCTACCTGTGCAATCGTCACATTAACTTTGCCAATTTATTCCGTAACGGTTTTTCAACAGACGCAATTTTTACCATTCGGCCCTCCTGTTTCAATAAACATGGATAAATTTAGCGAAATTTCAAGTAAATGCAAGGAAAAAGTCGTTCTCTCGTATTCTGGAAGTAGAAGGATGTGCCAGTGGTACATAAAAGGCTGCATTATTGATTTTATTTCCTCTCAATATCAATTATATGAACACATACTGATCATCGCGCTATCCTGCTATTGGAAAAAATTAATATTGATTTACATTATTGAATATATTATGTTAACAAACAAATAATAATACATGATGCTTGAGGCATTGCACTTTTGGTCCATTTCAATTAAAAGTAAATTTTTACGGAGAACCCCTTATGCAACGGACAAAATCTTTAAACTCTTCCGGTTTTAAACTCGGCGGCTTACAGGCGAGTATTTTGGTTGTTTTGCGAATGCTTATCGGATGGCATTTTCTTTATGAGGGTCTGGTTAAACTAACAAATCCAGAGTGGACTTCGGTTGCTTTTTTAGCAGAATCAAAATGGCTGTTATCGGACTTTTTTCACTGGATTGTGGCGAACCCAGCTATTTTAGACATTGTCGATGCGATGAATACTTGGGGACTCATTCTCATTGGCCTGGGATTGTTCCTGGGTGCGCTGACACGGGTTTCAGCAATTGCCGGAATCTTGTTGCTGGCGTTGTATTATGTTGCCAATCCTCCGCTCATCGGCTTGTCCACAGGTATGCCAACAGAAGGCAATTATCTTTTTGTCGATAAAAATTTGATCGAAATGATGGCACTACTCATCATTGCCCTGCTTCCTACAGGGCGTATCTTTGGCCTGGACGGTCTGTTTGCCAGCCTGATAAGAAAAGAAAATAAAAAAGCGCGGCAAGAAGCGGCAAAAAAAGAACAGCCGCAAACCGCTGCCAGTGCATCCCGACGGGCAGCGCTGAAGCACTTGGCAACCGTGCCTCTGCTCGGCGCTTTTGTTTACGCTTATATAAGAAAACTGGGTTACGAAAGCTATGAAGAAAAACATCTTATGGACGCATCTGACCAGCGGATTGATTCTCAAACCGGCGCGACTGTAAAAACGTTTCAATTTTCCACGTTAAAAGATTTAAAAGGAACCCTGCCCAAAGGCAAAATCAAAGACCTCGAGGTGAGCCGTCTCTTCCTCGGTGGCAATTTAATTGGCGGGTGGGCCCATGCCCGTGATCTGATCTACGTTTCCAAACTGGTGAAATCTTATCACACAGACCGCAAAGTTTTTGATACGTTAAAAATGGCAGAACATTGTGGTATCACCACCCTGCTAACCAATCCTCAGCTTTCGCGCGTGATTAACGAATACTGGCGTAAGGAAAAAGGCACTATTCAATTCTTTTCAGACTGCGGTTACAAAGGCGATGCGATTGAAGGCGCAAAAATATCCATTGACTCCGGTGCTCACGCCTGCTATGTTCAGGGTGAAATCGGCGACCGCTGGGCGGCCGAAGGCCGGTTCTATGATATTGCCAGGACGCTGGACATAACACGTAACGCCGGTTTGCCTGCCGGCATCGGGGCGCACAAAATTGAAACTATCAAAGCTTGCGTTGAGCAGGGACTCAAGCCGGACTTTTGGGTTAAAACCCTGCATCACACAAATTACTGGTCGGCCATTCCGAAGGAAAAGAATGACAACATTTGGTGTGAAAAACCGCAGGAAACGATTCAGTTCATGGAAAATCTCCAAGAACCGTGGATTGCCTTTAAGGTTTTAGCTGCCGGTGCGATTCATCCGAATGAAGCCTTTCCGTACGCTCTCAAGAATGGCGTTGACTTTTTATGCGTCGGTATGTACGATTTTCAGATTGTCGAAGATGTGAATATCGCCTTGAACGCATTAAATAGCGATTTGTCCGAACGCTCTCGTCCCTGGCGCGCGTGATTTTTATGGACCGCAAGAAATTTATTTTATGAATTTCTTGCGGTTCTCATTCCGACTTTCCACAAAATCGTTACACGATCATCAAATCAAAATCTGCCAAATCAAAATACAACTGTTTAGATTCAAGGCATTTTATCTTGCTGACAAATGAAAAGAATGTTCATTTTTCCAACAATTTCCCATCTCCTTACCTTTTCCCTTGATAAAATCATTAATTTCCTTAATTTTATAAAAGACAAATTTTAAATCATTCAAACAATGACAAATGGAGTTGTGACGATGAAAATGAATCTACCAGCAAAACGTCTTCGCGGTTCGATGCCCAGGGTTGGCATTCGACCCGTCATTGACGGACGTGAAAAAGGCGTTCGCGAATCTTTGGAGAATCAAACCATGGACATGGCAAAAGCGGCTGCCAAATTCATCTCTGATAATATTCGTCATTCCAACGGCCTGCCCGTGGAATGTGTTATTGCCGACTCGACAATTGGCCGTGTCGCCGAAGCGGCTGAATGTGCAGAAAAATTCGCCCGCGCAGGTGTGGGCGTTTCACTCACTGTGACGCCCAGTTGGTGCTATGGCACCGAAGTCATGGACAGCGAGCCGTTGATTCCCAAGGCGGTTTGGGGATTTAACGGGACCGAACGCCCCGGAGCGGTTTATCTTGCTGCGGCGCTTGCCGGATACAGTCAACGGGGCTTGCCCGCTTTTGGTATCTATGGCCGTGATGTTCAGGATGCTGATGACAAATCCATCCCTAAAGATGTGCAGGAAAAACTGTTGAAATTTGTCAAAGCCGGTTTAGCGGTTGCCGAGATGCGAGGCAAATCTTATCTGTCCATCGGTTCGGTTTCCATGGGCATTGCCGGTTCGATTGTTGACCAGGAATTTTTTCATGATTATCTGGGCATGCGCAGTGAATCTGTTGACATGTCCGAGCTCGTCCGCCGGATGGAAGAGGGCATCTATGATCATGGTGAATTTGAGCGCGCTCTGAAATGGGTCAAAGAAAATTGCCAGGAAGGCATGGACCCAAACGATAATCCCAGTTCGCGCGAACGCAAGGATCAGGAATGGGAAATGGTTGTAAAAATGACGCTTATTGCCCGCGATCTAATGATCGGCAATCCAAATTTAAAAAACATTGGATTTGGTGAAGAATCAATGGGCCACAATGCCATTGCCGCCGGATTTCAGGGACAACGTCAATGGACAGATCATTTTACGAATGGTGATTTTATGGAAGCCATGCTGAATTCATCTTTCGATTGGAACGGCATCCGCGAGCCGTTCATTTTTGCGACGGAAAACGACGCTCTCAACGGCGTTTCCATGCTTTTCGGTCATTTGCTGACAGACACTGCACAAATCTTTTCCGATGTGCGAACCTACTGGAGCCCTGCCGCTGTCGAACGCGTGACCGGCAAAAAATTGACTGGCAAAGCGGAACACGGCATCATTCACTTGATCAACTCGGGATCGACAACACTCGATGGCACCGGCCGTCAAAAAGCTAATGGTCAATCCGTGATGAAACCGTTTTGGGATATTACTCCGGAGGAAGTTAAGAATTGTCTGAAAGCGACAAGATGGTGCCCGGCAGAATTGGAATATTTCCGCGGCGGCGGATTTTCCTCGCAATTCAAAACAAAAGGTGAAATGCCAGTGACTATGTCACGCATTAATCTGATTAAAGGACTGGGTCCCGTACTACAGATCGCTGAAGGTTATACTATTGACCTGCCGGAAGACATTCATAAAAAACTGGATGAGCGGACGAACCCAACCTGGCCGACCACATGGTTTACGCCGAAATTGACAGGAGAAGGTGCGTTCCAGGATGTGTACACAGTGATGGCCAATTGGGGTGCCAATCATGGCGCCATTAGTTACGGACATATCGGTGATTTACTCATCACACTGGCTTCGATCGTACGCATTCCGGTATGCATGCACAATGTTGAAAAGAACCGGATTTTCCGGCCCAGCACCTGGTCTGCTTTTGGGACTCAAGAAAGTGAAGGTGCGGATTACCGCGCTTGCCGGAATTTTGGCCCGTTGTACTGGTAAAAGAAAAGTTGTACTAAAACTAATTTGCCCGTGAAACACACGAAAATTTTATCATGTTTTTATCGTTCTGATCACTGTGATTTGAGATTTATTTGAATTTTGGGATTTGGTTTTTGTTATTTTTAATAAGAGAAAATTACTTTATGTAGAGGTTTTAACTGTGGCAGAAAAATTAAAAATCGGTGTGCTTTTTGGCGGACGGTCTACTGAACATCAGGTTTCGCTGGTGTCAGCAAGTTCGGTCATGTCTGCTCTTGATGCCCAAAAATATGACATCCTGCCTATCGGCATCACACTCAAGGGACAATGGCTTTCTGGCAAAGACGTGATGACTTTTTTGAAAACAGGTTCAGGACCGCAACCGGAGCATGTCTTCTTGCCGGCAGATCCCACTGAAAAACAGCTCCTGACTGTGAGCCGCGGACTGGCAGCAAAAGTGGATGTGATCTTTCCGGTACTGCACGGCTCTTTTGGAGAGGACGGAACTATCCAGGGTTTGCTCGAGCTTGCTGATGTGCCGTACGTCGGTGCCGGTGTGTTAGGTTCTGCCGTTTGTATGGACAAAATCGTACAAAAACAGGTGTGTCTGCAAGCCGGACTGCCAACAGTCCCCTATAAATGGTTTCACCGCATTGACTGGCAAAATCAGCATAATCTAAAAAATTCCCTCCTCCTGCAAGAACAGATCGGTTCAGCCTCACATGAAGAAATGTTAAAGCACATAGCTAATGCTCTCGATTTCCCGGTATTTGTCAAGCCTGCATCATTAGGCTCGAGTGTGGGCATCACCAAAGCAAAAAACATTATTGAATTGCATAGCGGCATCGAACAGGCAGTGCAGTATGACCGCAAAGTGCTCGTTGAAGCGGCGGTCAATAATGCTCGCGAAATCGAAGTTTCGGTTCTTGGCAACGAACACCCCAAAACCACGGTACCCGGGGAAGTGATTCCGTCAAATGAGTTTTACGATTATAATGCCAAATATGTGGATGGGGCATCGGATTTAAAAATTCCTGCAGAGCTGCCTGAATCTCTGACAACGGAAATTCAAAATGCGGCGATAAAAGGCGTTATAGCATCCGGAGTAGAGGGCATGGCGCGGGTTGATTTTCTTGTTAACAGTGAAACGAATGAATTTGTTCTGAATGAAATCAACACCATTCCAGGATTTACCGCAATCAGCATGTACCCGAAATTGTGGCAAGCATCCGGGATGTCTTATTCACAATTGCTGGATGAATTGATTAATCTGGCGCTGGAACGGTATAAACAGCGCGCCTCGCTCAACACAAGTTTCAAACCCAAAGAAAAATGGTATCGATAGTCTATGGGTAACTCTACGTCATTCATCTGGGGAATTCGTCCGGTGCAGGAATGGCTCGATAGCAAATTGCCAATAAAGTGCCTCTATGTGTCCCGGGATGCAAGCGGGAAATCCATACAAACTTTACTCTCAATAGCTGAGAAACGCGGCGTGCCTGTCAAACGGGCAGCGCCTCAACATCTCGAACAATTATCCGGTACCCGCAAGCATCAGAACATTGTCGCCAAAGTCAAGCTGCCCGGATATGTGAACTTTTCTGATCTGTTAAAACATGCATTGGAACAGAATGAGCCACCGCTCATAGCCATACTTGATAATGTGCAAGACCCGCACAATTTGGGCGCTATCCTGCGCTCTGCAGATGCAGCAGGTTTTCATGGCGTCATTATTCCCCGCGACAAGGCGGCAGGTTTGACCGCAACTGTGATTAAAACCTCGGCAGGCGCCTCGGCCCACGTCCCGATTGCACGGGTGACTAATATCGCCCGAACCGTTGAAACACTCAAAAAGGAAGGTTTTTGGATTACCGGTACATCTCAGGACAGTGAACGCGATTACCACGATGTCGATTTCAATGGTCCAAGCGCTATTGTTATGGGCAGCGAAGGCACAGGCATGCGGCGACTGGTTCGCGAAAAATGTGACTTTCTGGTTTGCATTCCCATGTACGGACATGTGAATTCACTGAACGTTTCGGTGGCTGCCGGTCTGATGTTTTTCACAGCTCGCCACCAGCGACAACAGCAAAAACATGAGCCTTAACTCTCGGGATAAATATGCAAAATTTCATTACTGCACTCGATATTGTTGCACCGGTCTTTTTCTTAATCTTTATTGGGTTTTGGCTCCAGCGCCGCCAAATCATCAACGATAATTTTAACCGAACTGCTTCCAAAATCGTGTTTCAGGTAGCTTTGCCAGCGCTTGTTTTTGAACGCATCGCTACTACCCGTTTTGCCGAGGTGTTCAGTATAAAGCTCATTGCATTTGGCATTCTTATCATTTCAGGCTTGTTCGGATTATTCTCTTTATTTTCCGGATTTTGTTGCAAAACCGGGCGTGACCAGGGGGCGTTTATTCAGGGTAGCGTGAGAAGCAACTTTGCGATTCTTGGCATGGCGCTTATCTACAATGCTTTTGGGAAAACTGCGCTGAGCAAGGCTGCCATTTTTCTGGCGCTTATCTTGCCGTTTTTTAACATCTATTCTGTTTTAGCGCTGGTTTTGCCTCTGCACAAGGAAGAATCCGTATCGATTTGGAAGACGTTTGTGGATATTGTTAAAAACCCGCTAATCATTGCCGCTTTTGTTGCCCTGCCGTTTTCTGTTTTTCACATTCCGATTCATGATATTTTCACTAAAACCATTGGCTATTTATCCAATCTCACCCTGCCCCTGGCTTTGTTGGCCATTGGCGGACAACTCACTTTTCAGAGCATGCGCGATGATTTCCGGGAAGCTGCCTGGGCGGGAATAAATAAAATAATTCTTATGCCGTTTATTATCACTTTTTTGGCGATTTTGTTCGGTTTTCGGGGTGAGAATCTTGGCGTTTTGTTTTTCCTCGGCGCAGCCCCGACAGCTATTTCCAGCTATCCGATGGCAGATGCTCTGGGAAGCAACGCCCGGTTGGCTGGAAATATTATTCTCATAACCACCGTGGGGGCAATTTTTACTGTCTCTGCTGGTATTTTTATTTTAAAAACTATGGGTTATTTTTAGGAGGAGGTTATGAACGACCATTTGTTTTTGCACGAGGAATTACTGCTCCTGGCATTGTGTGACCAGAAAGGCACGATCCACTCAAACACCGATTATAATTACGCCATTGCCGGCGGGATTATGGCAGAATTGTTACTACACAACCGAATAGAACTATCCTCATCAAAAAAGAAACAGGTTCGAATTACAGATGCTACGCCGTTAGGAAACCGGCTTGTGGATGATGTTCTGGGTAAAATCAGGGTATCTAAAAGACAGAAAACTTTGCAAACCTGGATTCAAAAATGTGCCCAAACCGGGAAAATCAAGCACAAGGTAGCGGAACCGCTTGTTCAACAAGGACTTTTAAGAATGGAGCAGGACAAAGTGATGGGACTTTTTCCGCGTAAACGCTATCCTACAGTGAACCGCCAGCCGGAGCAAGGCATCATTCAGCGGATCCGTCAGGCTGTTCTGAACGATTCTGATGACCTTGAACCGCGAACGGTTCTGCTGATTTCTCTGGCAAAAAGCACCAACCTTTTAAAAACCTGCCTCGACAAAAGAGAAATCAAGCAGCATAAAGATCGCATAAAAAAAATTATCAACGGAGAGTTTGTCGGTAGCGCAACCACAGAAGCTATTCAAGCCATGCAGGCCGCAGCAGCAGCAGTTGCAGTGACGACAGTCGCAGCATCAGCCGGAAATCGATAAAATTTGAGTCAAATGTAAAAGTTAAAGATTTTATTCTGGAATGGCCGGAGCTCAAATGTGACCGGATTCAAATGAGTCCGAGAAAACGAAGAGCTTCGCTGGCGGCTTTTTGCTCGGCACGTTTTTTAGAATAGCCTTCACCATAACCTACTTTTTGGTGATCTACTGTAACAGAGACAGTGAAAAGTTTTTTGTGGTCAGGGCCTTCTTCTTTTTCAGTGTTATAAAACGGACCGTCCAGGCCCAGGCTCTGGCAATGTTCCTGCAGCAGACTTTTATTGTTGCGTAAATGTCCGTTATTTAAAAGCCTGTCCAATTGATCAGTGATATTTTTGTGAATGAATTTTCTGGCAGCTTCCAGGCCGCCGTCCAGATATACCGCGCCAATAATCGCTTCCACGGCATCGGCTAAAATGGACTTCCGTTTCCGGCCTCCGGAGCGCGCTTCGGATTCATTTAAAAGAATGTACCGCCCCAGCTCGAATTCTGTGGCTATATCCGCTAAAAGCCGTCCACTTACTAGCAGTGATTTGTAATTCGTCAAAATACCCTCGGTTTCATTGGGATATTTTCTAAAAAGAAACTCTGTTACCACGAGTCCAAGCACAGAATCTCCAAGCAATTCAAGCCGTTCATTGGAAGCGATTCTGGGTTCGCCGGAATACGCTAAATAAGAACGGTGTTTGAGCGCCTGAAAGAGCAAATCTTTATTGCTGAATTTGTAATTCAGACGCTCACAAAGCTCATCCAGATTCGTATCCACTTTCGCCGATTTTTCAGCAAAAAGTTGCAGGACAAATTGCTTGAGGGATTTGGGAAGCATATCTGATTAATCACCTGTATATTTTTTAAAAGCAATACACGCATTGTGTCCGCCGAACCCAAAAGAATTTGACAGCGCACATTTCACATCCATTTCCCTGGCTGTATTTGGAATGTAATCAAGATCGCACTCCGGGTCCGGTTTTTCGTAGTTGATTGTCGGATGAAAAAGGCCGTGCTTAAGAGACAGTACAGTCGCCATTGCTTCAATAGCACCTGAAGCCCCAAGCATGTGGCCAACCATAGATTTCGTAGAACTAATAGCCAATTTTTTGGCACGATCGCCAAAAATCGTTTTAATAGCTGTAGTTTCAACCCGGTCATTCGGCGGAGTCGACGTGCCGTGTGCATTAATATACCCGACATCTTTAGGATCGATTTCCGCGTCCTGCATGGCAATTTTCATCGCGCGTGCTGCTCCGTCTCCATCCGGGTCAGGCGCTGTGATGTGATAAGCATCGCACGTGAAACCCACGCCTGAAATTTCACCATAAATATTCGCACCCCGGTTTTTGGCATGTTCCAATTCTTCCAGAACAAGAATCGCGCCGCCCTCCCCCATGACAAACCCGTCCCGGTCCGCGTCAAAAGGCCGGCTCGCCTTTTCCGGCTCGTCATTTCGGGTGGAAATGGCTTTCAAAGCGTTAAATCCGGCAACTCCCATACCTGTGAGCGGAGCTTCACTACCACCGGCAACCATTGAAATAGCCTTGCCGTAATGAATGGCATTGAACGCTTCACCCAGTGCATGAGAAGCCGATGCGCACGCCGACACAGTACAATAGTTAATTCCCTTTAGTCCGTATTTGATGGCGATATAGCCGGGTGAAATATCCGGGATTAATTTTGGTATAAAGAAAGGGCTGACTTTTTTTGCACCTGATTTTCGGAATAGTTCGAGTTGTTCCCCAAAAGTGTTCATTCCGCCAATTCCGGATGCGATGATAGCTCCCACGAGTTCGGTATTCACTTTGGAAAAATCGATTCCGGAATCCTGGATCGCTTTATCAGCAGCAACCACAGCGAATTGGGTAAACAAATCCATATGCCGGGCTTGCTTACGTTCCATGTAAGTTAACGGGTCGAAATTCTTGACTTCTGCAGCAATTTTGGTTGCATGGGGTTCGGGGTCCGTCCGGGTTAGCGGTCCGACTCCACTTTTGCCATTGACCAGGTTATCCCAAAATTCGTCAATCGCATGTCCAAGCGGGGAAACAAGTCCCATACCCGTAACCACGACTCGTTTTCCGTTCATTTGCTCCTCTTGGCTTGTTCATTCTTTACGTACCCGCGTACTGTTCCGGTTAGGAACAACGGTGCACCATGGTATTCGCATACAATTAAAAAAGGGCAGCCACAGCCGCCCATCTGTGCTTGTGTGTTTTTTTTATTAGCCTTTTTTTTCTTTGAGATAATTCAAGGCATCTCCGACCGTCTGAAGCTTTTCTGCTTCTTCGTCCGGAATTTCCATTCCGAATTCTTCTTCAAATGCCATAACCAACTCTACAGTATCCAGAGAGTCGGCTCCTAAATCATCGATAAAAGAAGCTTCCGGAGTCACTTCGCTGGCATCTACGCCCAACTGTTCAACGATAATTTCTTTAACGCGGTCTTGCATAGACATTATAATCTTCCTCCTGAAATTTTGTTAAGAGTTAATGTATAAAATATTACAATTCAGTACAACTCACATAACCATGCCGCCGTCACAATTCAGCACCTGGCCTGTCATGTAATCTGAAAGCGGGCTGGCCAGAAAAAGAACGACATTGGCAACATCCCGAGGCTGTCCGGCGCGATTTAACGGAATGACGTTCATAAACGCCTCAATCGCAGAATCGGGCAACTTTTTTGTCATTTCCGTTTCAATATAGCCCGGCGCCACCGCATTGACCTGAATATTGCGGGAACCGAATTCTTTGGCAATGCTTTTGGTAAAGCCAATCACTCCGGCTTTGGAAGCGGAATAATTTGCCTGCCCGGCGTTACCCATAATACCGACCACTGAAGCTATGTTGATGATCTTGCCGCTCTTTTGTTTCATCAGCGGACGGGTTGCTGCCTTTGTACAATTGAAGGTTCCTTTTAAATTGACAGCGATAACGCTATCCCAATCTTTTTCGTCCATACGCATCAGCAATTTGTCACGGGTAATTCCGGCATTGTTGATCAGGATATCAAAGCTGTTAAATTCATCTATTGTTTTCCTTATCAATTTTTCAGCATCATTATACGAGGACACATCGGTTTGGACAGCAATGGCATTGCAGTCCATATCGCGGATAGAAGCTGCTGTTTTTTCAGCGCCGTCTTTATCTACGTCAGAGATGACGAGATGACATCCCGCTTCTGCCAACCGCGTGGCAATCGAAGCACCGATGCCCCGGGCACCGCCGGTTATAATTGCGACTTTGTTGTGTAAATCGATCAATGGGCCTCCTCTATCACTTTTACTAATTGTTCTGCTGTACCAACATTGATTGCCGGGACAGATTTGTCGATACGGCGTAAAAGACCGCTCAACACTTTTCCGGCGCCAATTTCATAGAATGTATCAGCACCGGCAGCGATCATATTACGAATCGTATCCATCCACATGACCGGACTGACGAGTTGCTTTTCAAGCAATTGTTGGATGGATTGGCAATTCTGCGCAGGTTGCGCTGTAACGTTATGATAAACAGGTCGTTCTGGTGGTTTGCAATTGACTTTTGCCAGGGCTGAGGAGAATGTGTCCAGAGCTGGCTGCATTAGATGAGAATGAAATGCACCGCTGACATTAAGAGGAACGGCGCGCCTGGCGCCAGCGTTTTTTGCCAGCTCGATGGCTTTTACTATACCATCGATTTCTCCGGATATGACAATCTGTTCCGGTGAGTTATAGTTGGCAATCGATACAGAACCAGTTTTTGCCGCTTTTTGGCATACATCTTTAAGTGTATCTTTATCAAGTCCAATAATAGCAGCCATGGAACCTTTCTGATAGGTATTGGCATTTCCCATCAAATCACCGCGAAGTTTTACCAAACCCAGTCCGGTTTCAAAATCAAAACTTTTTGCTGTAGCCAGAGCAGAGTATTCACCCAGACTGTGACCGGCCATCATGTGTGGTGTAACATGAGGTTCAAGTTTTTCAAACAACACGAAACTATGAACAAAGAGCGCAGGTTGCGTAATGTTTGTCTGCGATAATTCTTCTACCGGTCCTTCAAAAGAAAGTTTGGCAACATCAAAACCGAGGATTTCATTAGCCTGTTCGTATCGATCCCGCACATCGGCGTACGCCTCGAACAGGTCGCGCCCCATGCCCACATATTGTGATCCCTGACCCGGAAAAAGAAATGATGTTTTACGTGCTATGTTCATTTTTCAGGATTTTTAAAACCGGATGGCTGCGCTTGCCCATGTAAATCCACCGCCAAAAGCAGCCAGCACAGCTACATCTCCGTCTTTTAATCGACCTTGGTTAATGGCTTCATAAAGGGCAATTGGGATTGAAGCCGCAGAAGTGTTGCCATATTTATTCACATTAATAAATACGCGTTCGGGTGGCAATTTTATACGTTTAGCCGTGGCATCAATAATTCTGATATTCGCCTGATGTGGAATGAGCAGATCTACTTCCGCCGTAGTTAGTCCGGCTTTTTCTAAAATATGCTCTGCTGCGTCACCCATACAGGTCACGGCGTGCTTAAAGACCTCGCGTCCCTGCATTGAAATGTAATGCAGCCGTTTTTCATAATTCTCCGGAGTAGGCGGATATTTTGTGCCACGACCTTTCATATACAAAAGTTTATAAAGCCGGCCGTCACTTTTTGTCATCGTCGCCAGAATACCGTGATCATTATTTGAAGGCTGTATTACTGCAGCTCCGGCTCCGTCACCAAACAGCACACAAGTGTTACGATCAGTATAGTCGGTAATTTTTGAAAGCGTTTCACCGCCGATAACCAGTACATTTTTCGCCCGGCCATTGGCAATTAAAGAATCTGCCAGTTCCAGGCCATAAATAAATCCAGAGCACGTTGCCGAGATATCCATAGCCGATGCATTAAAGGCGCCAATATTTCTTTGCACTAACACTGCAGTAGCTGGAAAACCGATATCCGGAGTTACAGTACCCAGAATAATGGCATCGATATCCCTGGCTTTTACATGAGCATCAGCCATGGCATTTTTAGCGGCTTCCGTGCACAAGTCTGATGTGTACTGTCCTTCTTCTGCGATGTGTCTGTTTTCAATACCGGTGCGGGCTCGAATCCACTCGTCACTCGTATCGACCATTTGTTCCAAATCGTGGTTGGATAACGTCTTTTTGGGTATTCCTATTCCAATTCCGGCTATCTTGGATCGAATTTTTTCTGTCAAAAATTATCCTTTCCTATCGATGTCAGCTTTTTCTTTTTCACGAGCGCTATATTTCGCGATTTCGGTTTTAATATGATCATTGACATTTTCAGAAACCATCTTGTAGGCAGCAAAAATAGCATTGCGAATAGCCCGCGGTGTGGATTTCCCGTGAGCAATAATACAGGAACCATTGACACCCAAAAGCGGAGCGCCGCCGTATTCCTGATAATCGAATAATTTTCGCATTCCATCAAAAGTGCGCTTCATAAGAGCAGCGCCAATTTGTGAAAACAGTTGTTTATGAATAAGCCTTTTGATGCTCACTTTGAGCAAAGGATGCAAGCTTTCTGCTGTTTTAAGAACAATATTGCCGGTAAAGCCATCACAGACGGTCACGTTACAAGTGCCGCGTAAGATGTCATTGCCTTCGATGTTGCCGATAAAATTTAAATGACTTTTCTCAAGTAATGAATGAGCGCGTACTGTCAACTCATTACCTTTTGATGACTCCTGGCCCATGCTTAATAATCCAACTGTTGGTTCTTCGATGTCTTTATAAAGTCGCGAATAATAGATGCTGCCCATAATGGCAAACTGAAGAAGGTCTTCGGCACGATTGTCCGAGTTTGCCCCGGCATCGATAAGCAAAGTAGACTTGCCGCTTTCTGTCGGCAACATAGAGCCTATGCCCGGCCGGCGGATACCCTTAATCCGCCGAAGTCCGAATAACGCTTTGGCCATAACGGCGCCGGTGTTGCCAGCGCTAACAAAAGCGTCTACTTTGCGGTCGGCGTTCAACTGTATACCCACAGCAATTGAAGAATCCGGTTTTTGCTTTAGCGCCGTCGATGGCTGCTCCTGCATGCCAACAACCTGGGAGGCGTGGTAATAGGATATAGGTAAATTTTGCGTGTAAAAATGCCGTTCCACTTCGCGCTTTAATTTGTTTATGTCACCGACAAGCATCACCTCAAAATTATTTTTCGAAGCGCGAGCTGCTTCTATGCCTCCATGAACAACATCGTAAGGTGCATTATCTCCCCCCATGGCATCTAAAGCAATTTTAATCAAATTGAAGCTCCGGATTTTAGGTACGCATACGCTATTGAAATTATCCTATTTGTATGCGAATTGGCGGGCATTTAACTCACGATTCTCTTGGAAGAAATATTGATCGTCCTTTATAATATCCACAACTGGGACACGCTCTGTGCGGCAGTGTCGGCTGATGACAATTTGAACATTCCACTACTGTTGGTTTTGAAGCTTTCCAGTTTGCTCTATGTTTCGATCGCCGTGCTTTTGAATGTTTTCTCTTTGGTAATGCCATGTTATCCTCTATCGATCAACTGTTTGTGTTAAATTTTATCTTTTTTAATGCTTCCCATCTTGGGTCAATATGTTCATCTTTGCAATTACAGTCATTTTCGTTCAAATTAGTACCACAAAATTGACACAAACCACTGCAATTTTCTTTGCACAGTTTCTTAACTGGCAATGTCACCAGTAGTGTTTGACGAATCGATTCGGTTATATTTATGTCCAATTCCCCTTCAGGGATGAGATAAATATCTTCATTTTCTTCTCTTAAAAGCTGGGGGTCTGTTGTGAGTAAAAGATCAATCGTTTCGTCAATATCTAACAAAAACTGTTCAATACATCGATCGCAGATGAGATCACTTTGTGTCTTGATATTGGTCTTGACGAAAATATCGTCATTGATCTTGTTTATATCATAGTAAATATAGATCGCTTTTTCAAAGCCATCTTGTTTGTGTAAATCAACATCTCCGGGCATGATCTGTACATTTCGCTTTGAATGCCCTTGTGGGAGATGAGCAAACGTAAAACTGAGCATGATTCATTTCACCTCCAAATCATTCAAAAATGTAGCAATTAATCTTGCAATAGTCAAGCAAAAATCCAATCATTTGAACAAGATTCAGCGCTCATAACAGCTCTGCTGTGCTGAAAAAGAAAGAAACTTCTGTTTTTGCCGTCTCTTGAGCATCTGAACCGTGAACCAGGTTACGTTCAACATTTTCAGCAAATTCTTTGCGAATCGTTCCTTCTGCTGCCTTCCTGGGGTCTGTATTGCCCATCAGAGCGCGCCACGATTCAATTGCATTCTCTTTTTCCAACACAGCAACAATGACCGGTCCTTCGGTCATAAAGTTGATAAGCGATGAATAAAATGGTTTATCTTTATGAACTTTATAAAATTCCTTTGCTGTCTTTTCATCCAGATGAAGCATTTTCATTCCTGAAATTGTAAATCCGTTTTTCTGAATGCGCTCCAGCACAGTACCAACAAGTTTTTTCTTGAGACAATCCGGTTTCAAAATCGCCAGGGTTCGCTCCTGCATGTGATTTTCCTTTCATTCTTTTTCGTGTTTTCTATTATCCAGTTATCTTTTTTGCTTCTTGAAAACCCAGATCAAAAGCCTCCATATTGATATCTTCTGTGCCTTTGGGAACGCGGGCTTGTATGGCATTTCTCATCGCTTCAACGGTAACTATTTTTGCAACACCTGCAATGATTCCCAATGCAATAATGTTCGCCACAATCGCCCGGCCGATCTTTTCTCTTGCCAGTTTGATAATCGGCACACTTACAACCCTAAAATCCCCTTCCGGCACCTGAGACACATTGTCGCTGTCCACGATGACAAGACCGTCGCGGCGAACATCGCCAATATAGCGGTCTACAGATTCTTGAGTGAGCGCCAAAAACAAATCTATGTTTACAGCTTTGGGATAATCAATGTCATCATCGGAAATAATCACTTCGGAACGGCTTGCCCCGCCCCGGGCTTCTGGACCGTATGACTGACTTTGCGTTGCGTTCAAATCATCATAAATAGCTGCTGCCTCTGCAAGTATTTTACCAGCCAGCATTAAACCCTGTCCTCCCTCGCCGCTCAAACGGACTTCGTATCGGGAACTCACAATAGCCTCCTTTGTTCCAACGTAAATTTAAATATTTTCTGACACGAATCAAAATAGAACACTGAACGAGCATATTTTTTCAGCAAAATTGCTCGATCAACTGCTGATATTCCTCGCGCGCTTCCGGCCGTTCTCTGTCAACAAAGATGCCGGTAACAATTTTTCCTTCTAGCTCGGCTTCCGACATCTGCCCGGCTTTGCGCATAGACACGGTGTGCTCTTTCTGCCATCTTAGCATCTCCACCCCGGAACCTATTTTATTGCGTCTGCCAAAAGTGGTCGGACATGGTGACATGGCTTCAACCAGTGAAAATCCCTTTCGCGCGATAGCTTTGCCAATCATTTTCTCCAATTGAACGGCGTTGTAAGCCGTTCCCCGTGCCACAAAAGAGGCGCCAGCCGCTTTGGTTAATTCCGGGATGTCAAAGTAACCTTCAAAACTTCCGAACGGCGCGGTGCTGGCACGTGCCGAATACGGCGTGGTTGGCGAGACCTGGCCGCCTGTCATGCCGTAAATTTGATTATTGAAAAGTACAACAGTGATATCAATATTCCGCCTCGCCGCATGAATCAAATGATTGCCACCAATAGCTGCAGCATCACCGTCACCGGTGACGACAATAATGTGCAGATCAGGATTTGCCATTTTTATGCCAGTGGCAAAAGCCAGCGCCCGGCCGTGAGTGGTGTGCAGGGTGTTGAAATCAACATAACCGGTTAAACGTCCCGAACAACCGATTCCTGAAACGATACACACCCGGTCTTTGGAAAGCGAATTGCTTTCAATCGCCCGGATCATTGATTTCATCACAATACCGTGTCCGCACCCCGGGCACCAGATGAGCGGCATCTTGTCGGTACGAAGAAAATGCTGATAATCAAACATGGACAGGTTCCTCCAGCACGGTCAGAATATCCTGCGGTGTGACAGGCATGCCGTTTATCTTTGATATTTTTTCTACAGGCACTTTTCCCTTTACCGCACATTCGATTTCATGGGCAAGCTGGCCAGAGTTCATCTCTGGTACGATGATCCGGTTGACTGACCCAAGGATTTTTTTTATGTGAGATTCAGCAAAAGGCCAGATGGTTTTTAAGCGGAGCATACCGACTCGCACACTTTCACTTTGCGCTGTTTTAATCGCATGCCGCGCAGAACGCGCCACAGATCCGTAAGCCACAATGACCGTGTCAGCGTCTTCGAGTTGATACTCTTCCACCTCGATAATTTCATCCCGCCTTGCGTCAATTTTCCGGTCCAGCCTCTCATAAAGCTCCTGAACTTTTTGATGATTATTAGTCGGGAAACCGGTTTCATCATGTGCCAGGCCGGTCACATGAAATCGATAGCCGGAACCAAAATCAGCCATGGGAGGCACACCGGAGGGTGTGAACTCGTACGGCAGATAATCTTCTTTCCTTCCATTCGGCTTTATACGGTTCACCACAGAAATTTCCTCTGGTGAGGGGAAAAACACTTTTTCATTCAAATGAGCAATCACTTCATCCATTAGTAAAATAACAGGTGTTCGATATTGCTCCGACAGGTTAAACGCCGTAACAGTCAGATCAAACGCTTCCCGCACACTGGACGGTGCCAGAGCAATGATGGGGTGATCGCCATGCGTGCCCCATTTGGCTTGCATCACATCGCCCTGCGAGGGCATAGTGGGCAAGCCGGTACTTGGTCCACCGCGCATTACGTTGACGACTACACAGGGAACTTCTGCCATTACCGCATAACCGATATTTTCTTGCATCAATGAAAAACCAGGTCCGCTGGTTGCAGTCATAGATTTCACACCAGTCAGCGAACCGCCGATAATTGCGGCCATGGAGGAAATCTCATCTTCCATTTGAATAAAAACACCGCCGTGCCGGGGAAGCTGCTCGGCAAGCGTCTCGGCAATTTCCGACGACGGCGTGATCGGATAGCCGGCATAAAAACGCATACCGGCTGCTAAAGCGCCCAGAGCGCAGGCTTCGTTCCCGGTAATGACACGAACGCTGCCGTCATTTTGAGTTTTTTGCATCGCTTATTCCACGTCTGCGCTTGATTTGTTCTTGATTACGCTAATGGCAAAGTCAGGGCATCTGATTTCACACATCATGCAAGCGGTACATGCCTCTAAATTTTTAACAACCGCTTTGCCGTTTTTCATTTCTAATACATCAGTCGGGCAAAAAACCACACATATTTCACAGCCTTTGCACCATTCGTTCTTTATTTCTATTGAAACTGAATTTTTCATTTAAATCTCTTAACAGAAATTATACTTTGAGCTGTGGAATTATATTTTTTCAAGAACATCTTTCAGCGTCGGATGACCAATTTCCTGCAATTCATAGAACACCCGTATCGTCGGTTTTTTGATCTTTGTGATACGCCGCAAATCGATTGGCGTTCCGATAATTACAGCGTCACAATCGGTGCGATTCACGGTGTTTTCCAGATCTATCATCTGTGCTTTGCCATAGCCCATTGCTGGCAGCAGGGCACCAATGTCAGGATATTTTTCAAATGTTTCTTTTAATGTTCCTTGAAGAAACGGCCTGGGATCAACAATTTCAGCAGCGCCATATTTTCGCGCCGCCATGACACCGGCTCCGAATTTCATCTCGCCGTGAGTCAGGGTTGGGCCGTCTTCAACCACCAGGACTCGCTTGCCGCTGATAAGCTCCGGTCGATCCACTCGAATCGGCGAAGCGGCGTCAATAATCTGAGCAGTTGGATTCATTTCGCGCACATTTTTTCGAACGCTTTCAATATCTGCTATATTTGCACTGATCTCTTTATTAATGACGATACAATGTGCCATGCGAACATTAGCCTCAGCCGGGAAATAAGCGGTTTCATGTCCCGGACGCAGTGGATCAACAATTGTGATATGAATGTCCGGTTTATAAAATGGCAGATCGTTATTACCGCCATCCCATAAAATCACATCCGCTTCTTTTTCAGCCTGTTCAAGAATTGCGCCATAATCGACGCCCGCATAAACAACACTGCCCCGCATGATGTGTGGTTCGTATTCTTCCATTTCTTCAATTGTGCAATTATATTTTTGCAAATCGTCGAGCGAGGCAAAACGCTGCACTTTTTGCGTCTTGAGATCACCATAAGGCATTGGATGCCGAACCGCGACGATTTTTTTGCCGCGTTCTTTAAGAATCTCGGCGACCCGGCGCGTGGTTTGACTTTTTCCACACCCGGTACGCACAGCGCCAACAGCCACAACAGGGACGTTGGATTTTAGCATGGTAAATTTCGGGCCGAGCAATGAAAAAGTAGCTCCCAGGGAATTGACCACACCAGAGTAATGCATGACCGTTTGATTTGACACATCGCTGTATGAGAAAAAAACCTCATCCACATTATGCTTGTCAATCAAATCTAAAAGTTCGTTCTCCGGCCGGATGGGAATGCCTTCCGGGTAAAACGATCCGGCCAACTCTGCCGGATACCGGCGCCCTTCGATGTTTGGGATTTGTGTTGCAGTAAAAGCGATTACATCGTAATCATCATTATCTCGGAAAAATGTATTAAAATTATGAAAGTCGCGACCTGCTGCACCCATGATAATCACTTTCTTGCCGGGCATAAATCCTCCGTTTTTTCGATAAAACTCTAAATTAAAACCACACGAAATTTGATAGACCCACCAGTTCGCATATGCCAACTGTTTTTTCACTTTCTTATATCCATAAAAAAAGCAGGCAATAAACCTGCTCTATTCATTCATAGCGGATGACTTTTCATAAAAATTGAGTTGATCAAAGATCACTTTTTTTATGTCATCAAAAGTTTCAAGGGAGAACAATTTTTTTCTGATTTGGGTGGCGTTTGGAAATCCTTTAAAATACAGTGACAATTGTTTGCGCATCATAAATACACACCGCTTTTCACCAAAAGTTTCTTTTGACAGCTCCAGGTGACGCAGGCAAACGTGTAACCGTTCCGAATAACTGGGAACGTGCGGTTCCCGGTTTTTTTCCAGATAATCCTTAATTTGCTTGAAAATCCAGGGATTTCCAAACGCAGCCCGGCCAATCATTATTCCATCGCAGCCGGTTTGCTGAAGCATTTGCTCAGCATCGTAAGCTGTCTCGATATCGCCATTGCCAATGACAGGAATAGAAACAGCTTTTTTTACTGCCGTAATCAATGACCAATCGGACTGGCCCCGGAACTGCATACTCTGAGTGCGTGGATGGACAGCTACAGCGGCAATGCCAACCTCTTCCAGAACCTGGGCCGCTTCCACTACCTGGATGGAGTGTATATCCCAGCCGCTGCGCAGCTTGGCAGTGACCGGCAGGTCCGTTGCATGCACAGCAGCGGCGGCAACCGCACGCAGTTTCGGGAGATTGCGCATCAAAGCGCAGCCGGCGCCACGGCGAATCACCTTTTTAGCCGGACAGCCAAAATTGAGATCAATGAAATCCGGTTTTAATTGGGAAATGATCTCGACAGCTTTACCGACCGTTTCCGGATCGGCACCAAAAATTTGCACGCCAATCGGACGTTCTTCAGCGTCAAAACGTGCAAGCTCTAATGTCTTCTTTTGCTTCCGGATGATGCCATCGGCACTGACCATTTCGGTATATAAAATATCAGCGCCGTATCGCCGACATAACCGCCGAAACGGCGAGTCAGACCATCCGGCCAACGGGGCTAATGCCGTTGGATGCTTTATGTCTGCCCCGAATAAATTCACAGCGGGCGAATATAATGGTTTCATCATTGCGAGTCAAGGTTTTTCCTGTCTCAACCGTAAAAGCTCACTGACGGGAGAAAATCTTTGCAGCATTACAAAAAAGTGGGCTAAAGCCCGTTATGTTGAGAGGTCATCTTTAACCCCGAGCTAAAGCTCGGGGCAATATTATAGCCCCGACTTTTAAGTCGGGGTTATTATTGAGATTCTTTAATAGGCACTTTAGTGCCCAAATATTAAAATTTCCACCCAAGACTGAGCTCTTACTCTCAACCTGTTAAATACAAAATTCGTTGAAAATAGTTTCTATTCGATAGTTGAAATGATAAATGTGCAACCTGACGAAAAAAAATGTCGTAACTATTCACGGAAAATCTTTGACAGATTAATAGGATTGGCAAGATTTATATTTAATCCAATTGATTTTGACTTTGAATATCCTGTTAAAAAATTTAAATGCTTAATAAAAACAAAATTTGCCTTGCGTAACCGCGTTTAAATTTACCGGCAAAAGTAGGAGCAAATATAGATCAACGGCTTTCCGGGAAATGCAGTTTCTTGATTTCTGTTTGATGCAGTGATTCTCTTAAAAGTTCGAGCCACATTAAATTCTGCTCGGCTGCCAGCACGTCTTCCATCTTTGCTTTGGTTTCAGGATTTCTGGGAACAAGATAACTGCAGCAATCGTCGTGGGGTTCAGTTGAGATTTTATACGTGCCGAGTTCCCGGGCTCGTTTGACAATCATGTCCTTGTTCATACCAACAAGCGGTCTCAGCACCGGCAGGCTAACCGCATTAGCGATAGCGCCAATATTTTCCAGAGTTTGCGAAGCCACCTGTCCAAGGCTTTCACCAGACACCAGTGCTCTGGCGCGTTCGCGTTTTGCAATGCGTTCCGCCAGCCGGAACATCATTCTCCGGTACAGGATAATTCGCAATTTCGTCGGCGCCTTGGCAATGATCTGTCGCTGAATTTCAGCCAGGGGAACAATGTATAAGATACTATAATATTGATACCGGGTCAAAAGCTCAGTGAGATGGATAGCATTGTAAACCGAGGTTTTTTCAGTGAACGGAAAGCTGTGAAAATGCACAAAAACCACATGACATCCGCGCGTCATGATAATATGTGATGAAACTGGCGAATCGATGCCAGCGGACAGCAGACTCACCACTTTGCCAGTGCTGCCCACCGGTAAACCGCGAAGGCCTTCCACGCTTTCCACAGAATAAAAAACCTGTTTGTTGAAAATCTCAATGGTCACAGTCAAATCAGCCCGGTCGCTTAAATCTACTTTTGTCCTGGTTTTGGATTGAATGTGCGCCCCGACTATGCGATTGATCTCAACAGAATTGTGCGGGAAATCCTTATCCGCACGCCGGGTGTCAATGCGAAAAGAATCAAACTCTTTATCTTTTACCGTTTGATAGATTTGCTCTTTAAGACCATCCAGTTCTGTGCTGCCCTGATGGGCCACACGCAGATAAGAAGTGCCAACGACATTTTTGAGCCGGTCCAGCAAAAGCCGCTCATCTGCTTCTTCAGGATAATACAGCAAAAATCGGCCGTAATCCATTTTTACCCGCGTACCTGGAATATCTGTTATAGCGTGGCGAATATTATTTCGCAACCGGGTTTCGAAAAAACCGCGATTGCCTTTTTTCAACGTGATTTCACTGTGATGGATAATAATAACTTTATGCATTTTTTTCTGCTTTTAGAATGAACCGGACAAGCCGAATAGTTAATTGTTTTAGAAAATATAATCAAACACAGCTTTGAATTGAATTGTTCATCTTTTGTTCCAAACAGGCAAAAAAAATCCGGCTTGAAAAAATCACAAACCGGTTTTTTTCTTAAACATTTTGGGTTTGTTTCATTCCTGAGTGATATTCCCTAAAAGGATGTCGCTGACTTGTTTCGAGGCTGCGGCAAGATCAAAATTTTTGGACTTTGACAGGACATAATTGGCAGAAATCTGATCAACAGCTCCAAATACGACCTGCTTAAAAATGGTGGGATTTATTTCAGTCCGGAATTCACCGTTTTTCTGGCCTTCCTCAAAAGCGTCGCCAATGGTATCCAGATATTCTTTGAACCGGGTGCCATGGTAGCTGTGCAGAAACTTGCTGCTCTGGCGTAATTCTACTTCAAAAAGAAGTGTTAAATCAGGGTTGTTCTGGACCATCTTAAAGTGCTGCTCGATAAATGTAATAATTTTGTCGCGAGCCGTCTTTTGTTGCTTCATGACATGATGCATGGCCTCAATGATGGGCACCATTTCTTCCTCGAAAATAGAGATGAGTAGATCATCCTTATTTTCAAAGTATAGATATGTAGTTCCGGTTGCGACACCCGCATCTTTGGCAATATCCTCGACCTTGGCTTTATAAAAGCCTTCACGTGCAAAAATTTTAATAGCTGATTTTAGCAGACGCTGTCTTTTTTTATCATCCATGGTCTTTATTCCTCCAATGTACGGTCCTGTTATATATGAACGAAATTCAAATTACTAAACTCCATTGATAAAAACAATAATTTTTGAAATAAAAGAGCCTTTTTCCTTTACATTAATATTTTGTATTTTACGCGAAACAAATTATAAACAACTTCGTCTTTATGTCTAAACAGTTCATATTAAAGAGAGGCTGAAATGACTGGTAATGAAAATGCTTTATCGTTGCAATCGCAGGATTTGAACGTGTTGCAGCGCATAATAAATGTATTTGTTGCGCCAGCAGCAACTTTCAAAGCGGTTCGTCTCCGGCCGAAATGGCTCACCCCATTTCTGATCATTCTTGTCCTTACATTGGGCATCACGCACTTTCTCAAGCCTGTGGCTCAGCAGGTTCAGAGAAAAGCTATGATCGAGCAATTGGAAAAGCAAGGCATGAGCGAGTCACAAATTGATTCACAGGTGGAAAATCTGCAATCGATGATGAAAATCTGGATGTATCCATCCGCTCTCCTGGCAACGGCGTTCATGCTGTTTGCTGGTGCGCTTATCTGGCTTTTTATCAGCAATACGATCATTGGCAGTGATGTCAATTTCGGGCAAATGATGGGGGTGAACTGTTACCGTTATCTCATACTACTGCTTGGCAGCCTGATCAAGTTACCGATTATGCTCTCTCAGAATACCATTAACGTACATTTTAGTCTGGCTACATTCATGTCCGATGAAGCGCAAAACACGTTTATCTATAAATTCCTCAGCAACGTAGAACTATTCAACATCTGGTCAATTGCGGTGCTGTGCATTGGCCTCGCCGTTGTTGCACGAGTCAAAGTCGATAAAATTTGGCCCTGGGCAGCACTGTTGTTTCTCATTTACTATGCTGGTGCCGCCGGTATCGGAACAGCATTTGGGCGATAAATCAAAATATGGAGTTGATATAATGATCTCCCGCATAATGGTTCTCATCCTCGGAATGGCAGTATGTTCATCTTTATCCATCGCTGCACCACAAAGTGACAGCTTGTCACTCAAAGAGTGCATCGATATTGCATTGCAGAACAATTCCCAGTTACGTTTGGCAGAGCACCAGGTCGAGTTAGCCACTACAAATATCACGACCGCGCGTTCGAACTGGCTGCCACAGGTTGATGTCAGTACAAACGCCGGTCGAATCATTCAAGGACCGCGTAATCTCAAAGAAAACGTCCCGGTCGATATTGATCCTGTCACCGGACAGGTTATTTACGAGCAAAGACAGATTTTGCAGGACGCTACGAAATGGGACCGGTACGGTATTAATACATCTCTGAGTCAAAACATTTTCGATTTTGGCCGCACTACCAATTCCATTCACAGCGCTAAAACGCTTCATAAAGTTCGCCAGCACGAATTAATTAACACGCAACATTTGGTCATGGTCAACGTCAAAAGGGCGTTTTATGAATTGCTGAAATCTTATGAATTGCTCAATGTTTACCAGGAAGCTGTTCGCGCTGCTGAAGAAAACCTGGATTATTACGAATCCATGCTGAACCTCGGGCTCATCTCAAAAGCGGAAATGTATCAAGCCAAAGTCAATGTTGGCAATCAGCGCACCAACGTGATCAACCAGCAAAACAACATTCAATTTGCCAAGGCACAACTCAATAATGCCCTGGGCCGCGATCCGAATATCCCCATTGAAATTCGCCGAAATAGCGATAAGCCTCTTTTCCCGGATTATGATTTTGAAAAAGCATCTGAAATTGCGTTGGAAAATAACGAAATCCTCAAAGCTCTCGACTTGCGTGTGAAGGCTCAGGAGTTTAGTATCAGAGCGGCACGGGCACGTTACTTGCCAGTTATCGGCGGCCAGATTTCCTATAGCCGGAACAATACTGACGCTGGTCGGGTTTACACAACTAAACTTGACGAAGATTACTCGATTTCTTTTGGGGCTCAATTCAGCCTGAATATTTTTAATGGTCTGGCGGACAAGGCCGAGATTCAGCGTCAAATCTTAAACCGTGAGATGGCGCTGGAGAATCTGCGCGAGGAACGCCGCCTGTTGCTTACCGATGTCAAAGAATATTTTTTACAGCTTGCAGCTTTTAAAGATATCATTGAAATTAATAAGGAAAATATCGACGCTTACGAAGAAAATCTGCGGCTGCAGCGCGAAAAGCGCCGCGTAGGCTCAGGAACCGAGCTGGAAGTATCCCAGGCCCAGGTTGAACTTGTCAGAGCTCGTGAAGCTCTGGTCAGCGCCGAGTACAATGCCATGATCGCCCGCGCACAACTGGAAGCTGCTCTGGGCATAATTGAACAAAAATAATGTGCATAGAACAGGATTGAACAATGAAAAAAGTCAACATTATATTCGGTGCGCTTTTATTGATAGCATTACTATTATCGCTCTCGTGCGAGAAAACCGAAGGCGGTGGCGGCGGCGGTATTGATCCCAGTGCGACTGATCCTCGCATCATAGATGGATTTATTTGTGGTGATGTGATGGATAATAAACCTTTGCGTATCGACAATGAATATTTCGTTGATGAATATGTTTACCTCTGGCTGTCGCTTGAAAATGTCAGCGGGTCTCATTCGGTTCGCGTTCTGTGGATCGATCCCGATGACGATATTATCGAACAAAAACAAAGCTTTGTTTCAGAAACCGGATATTTTACTCTATATTTCTGGATCGATACAAGCGCCACAGCACCCACCGGGCAGTGGATCGCAGAAATTTACATCGACGGCAATTTGATGCGCAGCTACACTTTTTGGTTGTTCAGGGAGAATTAAACGTCATTAAATTAAATCCCATCTGGTTCTGTTTTTCGTTGGGGTGTCATTTTTTCAAAACATACAGGGACGTATAGATGACAAAAAAGAAAAAGATTATCATTGGTGCAATCCTCATTATTGTGCTGGCTGTGATGGTTGTTGTAAACATCAAAAAAAGTCGCGGCGACTCTGTTGATGTCACAATAACCAAAGTAAAGCAAGGCGATATCACAGAAACCGTTTCTGGTTCCGGTTATGTGCAACCAGAAGTTGACGTTGAAATATCGGCGCGAATTTCTTCGGAAATCATAGAAATCCACGTACTCGAGGGTAATAAGGTTTCAAAGGGACAATTACTGGTTGAACTCGATCGCCAGCGCTACGAAGCGCTCGTTCAGCGCGCCGAATCCGGAGTCAAATCTGCTCAAGCTGCGTTAAAAAAATCCCAGGCCGATTATCAACGCATTAAAGGATTGTACGATCAAAACTTGAAATCTCAGGCCGAATTAGATGCTGCGGAGGCGGACCGGTTGCTGGCAGAAAGCCAACTGGAACAGGCTCAAGCAACCCTGCGCGAAGCCAATGATAATCTGGCAAAAACCCGGCTTGTCTCTCCGATCAATGGGGTTGTCACACGGCTCAACAAAGAAACCGGCGAAATTGCCGTTGGTTCAGAATTCCAGGCTGATCCTATCATGACTGTATCTGATTTAAGCCGCATGGAAGTCCTTGCTGAAATCGATGAAAACGAGGTGGTATTAGTTGATATTGGCCAGCACACTGATATTGAAGTAGATGCTATCCCGGATACCATTTTTAAGGGCACAGTTTCGGAAATCGCCCACACCGCCACAACCCGCGGTCGCGGTACCCAGGAACAAGTGACCAATTTCGAGGTAAAAATAGCTATCGATTCACCGACCGCAAAACTTCGCCCGGGAATGTCTTCAACCGTTGATATTCGCACCAATACGCAAAAGGATGTTCTGTATATGCCTATCCAGTGCGTTACCATGCGGGAAGTAAAAAACGATTCCTCAAATACTGACAACACAGAACAGAATCCGGATGATTCATCGATGCAAAAAGTTGTTTTTGTTGTCCAGGATGGAAGCGCGAAAATGGTACCTGTAGAAACGGGCATAAGCGATGACACAAATATTGAAATCAAATCCGGGTTGGAAAAGGATCAGCAGGTTGTTTCCGGAAGCTACAAGGCCATTTCCCGTGAACTTGAGGACGGGAAAAACGTCAATATAAAAAAAGAGGAAAACTCGAACAATAAAGAGAAATGAGGCCAATAATATGTTGATTAACCTGAATAATATAGAAAAAGTCTATGAAATCGGTACGGTCAAAGTACCTGCGCTGAAAGGCATTGATCTGATCATTAACCGTAATGAATATGTGGCTATTATGGGGCCTTCCGGTTCGGGTAAATCCACATTGATGAATATCATTGGCTGTCTGGATACACCGACCGGCGGCACCTATACGCTTAATGATTCCAATGTCAGTGATATGACAGACGATGATCTGGCTGACATCCGCAACCGTGAAATTGGCTTTGTGTTTCAAACTTTTAATTTGTTGCCTCGCGCCAATGCATTGCACAATGTTGAGCTGCCGCTCATTTACAAAGGCGTACCAGCAGCCAAACGCAAAGTGAAAGCCCAGGAAGCCCTGGGAAAAGTGGGCCTGGCTGACCGCATGAATCATAAACCAAACGAGCTGTCTGGCGGACAGCGCCAGCGCGTCGCCATTGCCCGGGCCTTAGTCAATGACCCGTCCATTATTCTTGCTGATGAACCCACCGGCAACCTGGATAGCAAAACCGGTGAGGAAATTATGGAAGTTCTTGAAAAACTCCACGATGCTGGCAATACCATTATCCTTGTCACACATGAAGACTTTATCGCAGCCCACGCAAACCGCTATGTCCGTTTACGCGATGGACTGATCGAGACAGATGGGCACCACTAAATAGCTAAATCATATTGCTGAATTGTTGAAAATAACAAATTACAATTTACAAATAACAAATAAATCTCAATTATCAAATAACAAAGAGCCGAAGAATATTTTAATAACTTTCAATCATATCAAGTTATTTGGAATTTGTAGATTGTCATTTATTTGTATTTTGAGTTTTGTTATTTTTGATTTTTTGTTGATTATTTTTAAAAGGGTTAAATCCCAGAATGAACATTATACACGATTTTAAAACTGCGATCATTCTACTTATCGTTATCAACTTGTCCTCGGGGATTTACTAATGCGCCTTTTCATTTTCATCGGGGAAGCCGTAAAGATTGCCTTTCATGCGCTGAAATCTTACAAGCTGCGTTCAGTGTTAACAACGCTGGGAATTGTCATTGGCGTGACCACAGTCATCACTATTGTCACCCTTATTCAGGGACTCAATGACGCATTCAAGAGAGAAATCTCTGCTATCGGCACAACAACTCTTTATGTGAGCAAATATCCGTGGGTCATCATGAGTGAAAAAGAACGGCTCTTGATGCGAAACCGGCCCAACATTACTCTGGAAGAAGCAGAACGGCTCGCTGCGGAATCTCGCCTGGCACAAGCTATGGCTCCAACGCTTTATACGAGCCGAACAGCAAAATACCGCGAACGGTCTGCAGAAAATGTCACCATTATTGGCACTAATGATGATTATCTGCAAACTTCTAATACATATCCCGAATACGGACGTTTTCTCACTCCAACCGATGTCGACCATCGCCGTGCGGTGTGCGTTATCGGATACGATGTGGCGCACGAACTTTTTCCAAATACCGATCCGATCGGCAAACGCATCAAGCTCAGTGAGCGCAAATTCAAAGTCATTGGAATTGCCGAACAAAAAGGCAAGACCTTTGGCGAAAGCCAGGATCAGATGGCGATTATTCCGATCGGAGAATTCCAGTCCGCTTTTGGAGCGCGCTGGCGCTCGGTTAATGTTGAAATCAAAGTGATTTCACCGGACGTTATCGAAGAAGCGCAAATCGAACTGACTGGCATTATGCGCCGCATTCGCGGACTCACCCCAAATGAAAAAGACAACTTTGCGGTGAATCAACAAAGTATGTTGATGGAAACCTACAATAACTTGACGCGAACACTATGGGCAGTGGCTATTGGTGTAGGCGCGATTTCATTGCTTGTTGGCGGTATTGGTATTATGAACATATTGCTCGTCTCTGTCACCGAACGAACCCGGGAAATTGGCATTCGCAAAGCATTCGGGGCGCGCCGAATTCACATCTTGATTCAGTTTCTCATCGAATCGTTTCTGATTTGTGCGGTTGGTGTTTCAATCGGACTTGGACTGGCCGTGTTGTTTGCCAAAATTGTTGAATCATCAACACCTCTGCCAGCGACTATAACAGCCTGGGTTGCAGTGCTGGGACTGGTTTTTGTTTTTGTAATCGGACTCTTTTTTGGCATTTATCCTGCCAACAAGGCATCCAAACTGAATCCGATCGAGGCTTTGCGATATGAATAATAAAATTTTTAGTGTTTCTTTTTGTGTTTTAGTTTTAGTGCTTTAGTGGCTGTCTTTTTTTGCCTCCAAAACAACACAAAACACTAAATTTCACTAAAATCCTGTTGACTCAAAATTGACCTGGAATTAGAATCATGAACATCTCCGAAAGCCTGACCATGGCCTTGAACGCCATTCGCAGCAATAAAATGCGTTCGTTCCTCACGCTGCTTGGAATTATTATAGGCGTCATGACCATCATCGCCATGCAAGCGCTAATTACTGGTCTGCGCAACAGCATTACCCGTGAACTGAGCGTGCTCACATCCGATGTATTTCAGGTGCAAAAATACCCGGCTATTGGCAATTTTGACCGGGAAAAATATCACAACCGCAAAAACCTCACCATTGAGCAGGCTGATGCTGTGCGCAAATATGTGACAGCAGCGGAAAAAGTCGGCGCTGAAATGTGGGAATCCGGCCGTGAAATACGCTTCCAGGATAAAAAAACCACACCGACGATCAGCATTGCCGGGGCAACTCCGGAATTTTTGCCAAATAACGGATATATTATGGCAGATGGCCGTTTCATATCCAATGAGGATGTGAACTATAGCCGGAGGGTAGCTGTTATTGGCGTGGATGTTTTGAATGAACTTTTTCCCTACGAAGACCCTCTCGATAAAGACATAAAAATCGAAGGTGAACGATTCAAAATTGTCGGTGTGCTGGATGAAATGGGAAATGTATTGGGAAATTCCCGCGATAACCGGGTCACTATTCCCATTTCCCGCTTTGTCAAAGTTTTTGGTTCTGAGCGGTCGATCAACATTACGGTCAAGGCAAAAAGTCCCGAGCTTTATGCTCTGGCTATGGATCAAACAATTGGCGTGCTGCGGGCTGCCCGCAAGGTTCCGCCTGGCAAAGATAATGATTTTGAAATCCACACCAACGACATGGTTATAGACTTTTTTGACAACATGACGAAATATGTCCGAATCGTAGCGATTGCTATCGCATCAATTTCTTTATTGGTTGCCGGAGTGGGCATCATGAACATCATGCTGGTTTCTGTCACCGAGCGCACCCGTGAAATTGGCATCCGCAAATCCGTGGGCGCCAAACGCCGGGATATTCTGTGGCAGTTTCTTATCGAAGCTGTGGTTCTCAGTGAAGTCGGTGGTATCCTGGGGATTTTATTCGGCCTGGGCATTGCCAAAACAGTGGACGCACTCGCTCCGGTACCTACCGCTGTGCCCGTGGTTACAGTCATACTTGGATTGTTATTCTGCTCGGCGGTGGGAATGATCTTTGGTGTCTATCCGGCTACCAAAGCCGCCCGCCTTGATCCGATTACTGCTCTGCGGTACGAGTAAAATTTTATTTACACAGAACGAATAACGTCACAGATTGGTTTATTATGAAGATTTATTACGAAAAAAAAGCAAAAGCTCAGTCTTGGGTTTAGGTTTTAATCTTTCGGCACTAAAGTGCCTGTTAAATGTAAAGGAATTTCAATACCCCGACTTAAAAGTCGGGGCAATAATATAGCCCCGAGCTTTAGCTCGGGGTAAAGTAAAAATGACCTCTCAAAAAATTGGGCTTTAGCCCAATTTGATAATGTTGCAAGCATTCCTCCCATCAGTGAGCTTTTACAAAAAAAAGCAAAAACAGCTTGCTTTTTGTAAAAAAAGCTATAATTTAATTGTGCTTTACTAACCAGAGACAGTGAAGGACTCTTTTTAACCGAATTCCATTTCAGGTCACCTTTACGATCCACAAACGCGTTTCCCTTATAAAAATTCACGCTTATTTTAACATGTCATGAAAGGAGCTCTACGATGCGTATTCTAATATGGTTAGTTGTAGGACTCGCAGCACTGTCCTTTTTGCTGGCTGCAATTTCAGTGCTGATAGGTCAAAGTATTGTCGGTATTGGAGCTGAATCATTTTCGCGGGCGTGCACCAACCTTGCGCTCATTGCCATTGCTTTGCTCCTGGCTATAAAAAAAGATATATAATGACTCTTTCTTAACGCAGAGTATGTTACCGGCTTTTATTTTTATACCGTTCCGCTACTCATAGAATGTATAAAAATATAATTATCATGATTAGTGTGAACTTTTAAAATTTGACCTCCATTTAATATTTATGGAGGTTGGATTTTAATCGTATTCATCCGGACTGAGAGCCCTGGAATCAAAGTGAATAAACGGCTAAAAGTGGGCAAACGCCGAAACGTGCGATATACTTCCAAAAGGGACACTTGCAAAAATTACCCGTTACTAATATGTTGATCCTCACGAATCATAGAAATAATTCTGTAATTCTTATCCACTTTTTGTCATATCTATTTGGTTTTATTTGTGATTGTCAAAAAAAAATGTTGAAAACACAACGTACAAGACCTGCCAATTGAGTTCACCAATAACCTGAAGAGATAAAGGAGTGAGTCACAAATGACAGAGAACGGTGCGAATACGGAAAAGACAGAGTTAAAAATTCTTCAACACCTTGACAACCTCTTTGCTGATGCGACAAACTTCCTTGCTGTAACACACAATAACCCGGATCCGGATGCCATTGCCTCGGCGGCTGCGCTTACCTTTTTGGTAGAAACGCGTTATAATATAAATGTTTCCATGGCATATCGCGGAAACATCGGACGGGCTGAAAATCGTACCATGATCGACAAACTTGACATTCATCTCAAACAGTTCAATCGAGTTCGTCTTAAAAAATATGATCGCATTGCCCTGGTTGACGGTCAACCGTATGCCGGCAATACACCGGACATGGATTACAATCTGGTTATTGATCACCATCCCATACGAAAGGATACCAAAGGCGATGTGCTTGTTATCCGGCCCGATGTGGGCGTTACAGCAACAATCCTGGTAGAGTGGCTTGCCGAAGCCGGCATTAACATTCCGGTGAATCTGGCTACAGCTCTTTCCTATGCTATCAGTTCTGAAACACAAAACCTGGGTCGCGAATCCTCTCAAGCCGATGTCCAAGCCTATTTGCATGTTTATACCCGTGCCAGTATGCGCAAGCTGGCACAAATTCTTTATCCAAAATTACCGAGAGAATATTTTATTACGTTGGCGAAAACGCTGTACCGGACTATGGTTTTCCGGCATTTGATCTGCGCCCATCTCGGCGATATTCCGGTTGTAGAGATCGTTTCGGAAATGGCTGATTTCCTGCTGCGGTTGGAACGGGCTAGCTGGGTTTTGTGCACTGGTCGCTTGAAAGGACAATTAATCTTGTCTGTGCGTACTACCAATCCAAAGGCGCGGGCAGGCAAGATGGTTAAACAAATGGTATACGATTCACGTACTGTAGGCGGACACGATATGATTGCCGGTGGCTATGTAGATATCCAAGACCTGAAAAGTCCTGATATTGAGAAACTGGAAGATGAACTGATGCAAAAATTCGCTAAAATCCGTGGATATCACGACAGTACCTGGAAACCGCTGATACCCAAACCAAAAGCCAGCGAAATGATACAATGAATACCAAAATAAACGTATTTGATTAAAATATTCAATCTTAATCCTGCCAAGTTAAATCATTTCGATATAAATTCTATACGATTCGAATATCCATTATTATACCCAATCTTACTCTTGATTCTGTTCCCTTTCTGTTGTATCTTACATAGAAACATGAATAAAAAGACATTGGAGCGGTAGTTTGAATCCATCATTCGACAGTCATGCAGAGCCTTATAAAAAACTCGTTGATTCTCGTATATTTGAACTCATCGATAAAAACAAACCCGAGTTGCTCTATGAGCCGATTCGCTATGCACTGCAATCTGGCGGAAAGCGGCTGCGACCGGTATTACTATTGTGGGCCTGCGAGGCTGTTGGCGGAGATATAACCAAAGCCCTCGATGCAGCGGCTGCCATTGAAATCGTCCACAACTTTACTCTGGTGCACGATGATATTATGGACCGGGACGAACTGCGCCGGGGCCGCGAAACTGTTTACAAACACTGGAATGAAAACGTGGCTATTTTAGCCGGTGATGCCATGCTGGTAAAAGCTTACGAGGCATTGAATGCCGTTTTGAAACTGGATATGTATCCAATTTTTGACGAGTTTTCCCGCGCTATTCTCCATATTTGCGAAGGCCAAATTATGGATATGGATTTCGAAACCCGGAATGATGTGTCGCTGGACGAATATTTCTGGATGATCGATAAAAAAACAGCCCAGTTGTTTTCACTGGCGTGCGGACTAGGTGCCGAGTTAGGCAGTGATAATGATGAACATATCGTCATGATGCAGCAGTACGGCATGTCTATTGGCCACGCCTTTCAAATTCAGGATGATCTGCTCGATGTCATGGCTGACGAGAATGTTTTTGGCAAGGATGTCGGCAGCGATCTTTATAAAGACAAAAAAACGTTCCTTATCATTCATGCCCGGGAAACTGCTTCCGGAGAACAGGCGAAACAATTGCGCGACAAATTGCATTTACTAAAAGAACGCCAGACTGACGTGAGCGATATATTGGCATTGCTCAAAGAAATCGGAACCATCGATGCGGCGAAAAACGAAATCCGAAAAGCTCTAAATACTGCCGAAAAATCACTTGGGCGGCTGCCCAAAAGTCAGGCCCGTCATTACCTAAAAGAGTTAATCAAAACAATTGAACACCGGACATTTTAACACTTGTGCGTTATTTTTTCTATATAATATTTATCGTTATTGTTGTTTTTTTTGCCTCGAAAATAATTACTTTACTTTTGAGAGGTGAATTGTTTGAAGAAGGCGCTTTTCAAAAGGAATTAAAAGAAGGCGGCAAAACAATATGGCTCGGCATGCGACTTTTCGTCGTCTTGTGGTTTATTTATTTACTCATATTGCATTTCGTTCAAAAACAATAAAATGCCAAGGTCACAATCCATAGTAAAAGCCATTTTCTCATATCTAAATTCAAGTGACAACTTTCCGGAACCTCAACCGCTAATGCAAAAGACGCTGCAAACAGAACATGACTATACTGCATCCTGAACCGATTTTTCCTTCTCGCGCGGACATGATTCATCAGATGAATAAAGCTCTTTTATTTCATTAAACCATATTTTCTCTTTTAACCAGCGAGTGTTATCTTGCACGAAACAGCTCTGGCACAGGATATAATCGACATTGTTCAGGAAACCAGCAAACGTCACCCGGATGCAACCATCAAAACCGTCCGGGTTATCATCGGTGAGATGGTCGCTGTTGTCCCTGAGCTCCTCTATCACGCCTACGATTCTCTTGTCTCGAACACAACGCTTTGCGAGTCCAAACTTGACATCGAAATTATCCCCGTGTCTGCAGAATGCACTCAATGCCGGCAATCATTCGGAGTGCAGGAATTTGAGTTTTCATGTCCGTATTGCCATTCCAGCCGGATAACAGTCAAATCAGGCAACGAATTTTACATAGAAGAATTGGAGGTGGAATCATGTCCGTCATAACTATAGAGCGAAAAGTGCTTGAAAAAAATGACAAAATTGCCGCCACACTGCGAAAACAATTCACTGAAAATAAGATTACAGCGCTTAATCTCCTCAGTTCTCCCGGCTCTGGTAAAACCACGTTGCTGGAACAGACACTGCAGCGACTAAAAGATACGGTATCAATGTGTGTTATCGAAGGCGATGTACAAACAGACCGGGACGCCCGGCGGATTGCCAAATATAACGTGCCGGTTGCTCAAATTGTCACCAACGGCGGGTGTCATCTGGATGCCCAGCTCGTCCAGGATGCTGTTTCCCGTCTCGATCTGAACGGCGTGCAAATGCTGTTTATCGAAAATGTTGGCAACCTGGTGTGTCCAGCCAGCTACGATCTTGGCGAAGATAATAAAATAGTTATCGTCAGCACAGCCGAAGGCGATGACAAACCGGTCAAATATCCTCAAATGTTCCGTGTTGCCAATGTGTGTATTTTGAACAAAACAGACCTGATGCCTTATGTGGATTTTGATGTGGATGCTTTCACTGAAAATGCACAAAAAATCAATCCCTTTTTGACCTTTTTTAATCTTTCGGCAAAAACCGGTGACGGCCTTGACGACTGGTGTCAGTGGCTTCAGAATGAGTTGGAATCAAAACGAGCGGTGTAAAAAATGGCTGCTGTCCAGAAAGCGAAAATTCACATTCAGGGCGCTGTTCAGGGGGTGGGATTCCGGCCGTTTATTTACCGCACAGCCCGGCAGCACGGTCTGACCGGCTGGGTCGCTAATGCGCCGGACGGTGTGTATGTTGAAGTGGAAGGACTGACAGAAAAAATTCAGCAATTCCTGTGTGCCATCGATACGGGAAAACCAGAACCAGCAAAAATATATTCTCTGAAATATCATCTGCTCGATCCCTCTGGTTTCACTGATTTTGAAATTATTAAAAGCCTTGCTTCAGGAATAAAGTCCACCTGGATTTTACCCGACATTGCCACGTGTCCGGAGTGCCTGGCTGAAATATTCGATCCGCAAAACCGGCGTTATCTTTATCCGTTTACAAACTGCACGCATTGTGGGCCGCGATTTACAATCATAGAGTGCCTTCCTTACGACAGACCTAATACAACCATGAAATCCTTTGAAATGTGTCCAGACTGTTTGCAGGAATATAAAGACCCGGAAAACCGCCGGTTTCATGCCCAGCCCAACGCCTGTCCGGCATGCGGCCCTCATCTCGATTTGATAAACCATAATGGTCAGGTTGTTTCCAGTCATCAAAAAGCGTTAGAAAACACAGCGGCATTGTTGAAAGAAGGAAAAATAGTTGCAGTCAAAGGTTTGGGCGGATTTCATCTCATGGCTCACGCCGGAAACAGTGAGGCGATAAGGCGGTTGAGAACCCGAAAGCACCGCGATGAAAAACCGTTTGCGCTGATGATGGTATCAGATGATGCTGAAAAATATTGCCATATCAGTTCACTGGAACAAAGAGCCCTGCATTCTCCGGAAGCTCCGATTGTTTTACTTTACAAAAAAGAATCCAATAGCAATGCACCCCCAAACAGAGATTTGGCGGAAAACATTGCTCCGGGTAATCCTTTTCTTGGAGTGATGCTCCCTTACACCCCCCTGCATCACATTCTGTTACATCTTACGCAGCATCCGGTTGTTGCAACCAGTGGCAACCTTTCGGATGACACGATATGCATCGATAATGATGACGCTTTGAATCGGCTTGGTAACATTGCTGACTTTTTCCTCGTTCACAACCGCCGTATTTTCCGCCACGCTGATGATTCCATTGTTCGCATAATGGACAATCGGGAAAGCGTTTTGCGCCGTGCGCGGGGTTATGTGCCGTTTCCGGTTATGCTAAGAAATAACGGCGCCATGGCATTGGCTGTTGGCGGTCACTTGAAGAACACAGTGACCATTGGTAAAAACGGCATGGCTTTTCCAAGCCAGCACATCGGCGACCTGGATACGCCGCACACCATCGCAACATTCGACAAAACTATTAAAGATATGTCGCAACTTTACACGATAAAACCCCGCTTTACTATTCACGATTCTCATCCCGATTATACATCTGCCAAACGCTGCAACGGATTGCCAGGCAAAAAGATTGCTGTCCAGCACCATTTTGCCCACATTCTCTCCTGCATGGCAGAAAATATGCTGGCCCCTCCGGTGCTGGGTATTGCCTGGGACGGTACAGGTTACGGACTGGATCGAACAATTTGGGGCGGTGAATTTCTGAATGTAAACGAAAAAGATTTTCATCGAATTGCACATCTCCGCACTTTTTCATTATTAGGTGGTGAAGCGTGCATCAAAAAGCCGTACCGCACAGCCATTGCTCTGCTGTACGCCGTTTATCAGGAAGACATTGACGAGGTTTTTCATCTTTCACCGTTTCAAAGAGTTCGTAAAAACGAGATTTCTCCGCTGCTGTCTATGTTGAAAAAAAATGTCAACTGTCCTTTGACCAGCAGTGCCGGCCGCCTTTTTGATGCGGCCTCTTCTCTGCTCAATGTGCAGCATATCAATCACTATGAGGCTCAGGCTGCCATGCAATTAGAGTACACCGCCTGGCGGAGCAGAGATGTTTCGGCTGTTTATCCTTTTGAGCTAAACTTTGATAAGCAGCACAACACCTGGATCATTGACTGGGAACCGATGATTCGGGAAATGATAAAAGAGTTAGAAATTAAAAAGAAAAAGTCGTTGATTGCCGCTGGATTTCATAACACGCTAACTGAGATGATGGTTTCCGTTGCCCAAAAAGTTGGCAAAGAGCGCGTGGTATTGAGCGGCGGCACCTTTCAGAATCGTTATTTAACAGAGCGTGCATGCCAACGCCTAAAGCAAGAAGGTTTTCAGGTGTATACACATCAACTCATTCCACCTAATGACGGCGGAATAAGTGTGGGACAATTGTACGCTCTTTCGTATCATCATAAACAATAGAGGTATTATGTGTTTGGCAATTCCCGGTAAAATTCTGAGTATCGAAGGCAATGAACCCATGACGCGCAAAGGCCGGGTCAGTTTTGACGGTGTGGTCAAAGTGGTTCATTTGGGTTACGTACCTGAGGCGCAGGTCGGCGATTATGTTAATGTTCACGTTGGATTTGCGATTAGTGTGATTGATGAAAAAGAAGCGCAAGAGATTTACGGCATCCTCGGCGAAATGGAACAAGCAACCCGCAAAAGGATAAACAAATGAAGTTTGATCAGGAATATCGCGACGCTACCGCGGTGAAAAAATACATTCAGGCAATTCATGATATCGCAGAGCAGCCCTGGACGATTATGGAAATCTGTGGCGGACAAACGCACGCGTTTTTGCGCTACGGAATCGATGCACTGTTGCCGGAAAACATCACCCTGTTGCACGGGCCTGGATGCCCGGTTTGCGTCACGCCAGTGGAAAAAATCGACAAAGCTATCCACCTCGCCATGCAACCAGATGTGATTTTATGTTCGTTCGGTGACATGGTCCGGGTACCTGGAAGTGAGGAAGACCTGCTTTCGGTCAAGTCACAAGGCGGCGATGTTCGTATCGTTTACTCTCCAACAGATGCTTTGTCAATTGCCAAAGAAAATCCGGATAAAAAAGTGGTTTTCTTTGGTATTGGATTCGAAACCACAGCGCCGGCCAATGCCATGGCTGTCCTTCAGGCTGCAGCGAAACAGTTGCACAATTTTTCGCTGCTCTCGTCTCAGGTGCTGGTCCCGCCGGCAATGGAAGCTATCCTGTCGGGCGAAACCAACCAGGTGAATGGCTTTTTAGCCGCCGGTCATGTGTGTACGGTCATGGGGTATCATGAATACATCCCGATTGCTGCAAAGTACAAAACGCCAGTTGTGGTGACAGGCTTTGAACCGCTGGATCTGGTGCAGGGTGTTTATTTGTGTGTTCGCCAACTGCAAAGCGAACGTTTCGAGGTGGAAAACCAGTACAAGCGCTCGGTGACTAAAGAGGGGAATCTTCCGGCGCAACAAGCCATGCAAAAAGTATACAAAATTGTAGATCAAAAATGGCGGGGCATTGGCATTATCCCACAAAGCGGTCTTGCATTACATGACGAATTTGCGCCATTTGATGCAGAGAAAAAGTTTAACCTCGAACATATCAATACCAAAGAGCACCAGGAGTGCATGTCCGGACTCATTTTACAGGGCCGGAAAAAACCGAATGAATGCCCCAATTTTGCTACCCAATGTACTCCCGAGCATCCCCTCGGTGCCACCATGGTCTCATCAGAAGGAGCATGTGCCGCGTATTACCGGTACCGGACGAGATGAAAATCACATACATATAAAACATCGGCAAGTCAATATCCTTACCAAAAATTTTCTAATGATATACTGGTTGTAGATAAATCCATTATTATTTAAAAAATAGAAACTCTGAATTTATTATATATTGTTTAAACACGAGTTGATTTTTATCGGAGTTCTCTGAACGGAATCGACAGCAACGTACCGGAAAACTTTTGACGTTTCAGAGAACATGATCACAGCTACCCGTTTAATTTTGAATCCTGGCGAGGTAAGAGAAATTGCCAGAGTGTATCTCAACGGCCGCGAGCCGGGCATCTCAAGTTTCGCTCCGCACGAATTTAATATGATTTTTACTTTTTTAGCTTTTTTATGCATCCTGGGAACGGCATATTTTGAACATTGAAATTTATTTTCCGTTTGGGATTTGTTTTTTATATTTTTCAAAACATTGTAAATTTAACAAGCAAACACGAGGTTTACGCTTCATGACGATTAATAAAAAATTCTTTATCATTGTCATTTTAATCTGCAGTTTCGCTCATGTCGCCGGAGCAGCAACGTATTACATTGATCCTCAAAATGGAGATATTGAGAATTCAGGAGACAAGAAACATCCCTGGGATACACTGGAAAAGGTATTCAGAACACGCAAACCGCTGGCAGCCGGTGATACACTTTTTCTCTATTCCGGACATCACGGCACAGCCACTATACGAGGAAAAAATACCGATTATGTCACCATTTTACCGGTGGAAAACAATGAGCCTACTTTAAAACGGGTTATTTTTAGCTCGGCTGAAAAATGGAAACTGACCGGCGTGACCATTAGTCCGGAAACCGCGCCCGAATACATGCAGACAACGCTTCTGAGAATAAGCAATTCATCGTCGGATATTATTGTGGACAATTGTATGTGTTATTCTGTGAAAAACAGCTCGGCGTGGTCGAAAAACGACTGGAATGCCAAAGCGTGCTCAGGTGCTTCTATTGAAGGTGACAACAATGTGATTAGAAACAGCCATTTTTTGAACGTCAAACACGGCGTTTTGGTGGAATCGAGCGCCCGGGAAAATCTGATTGAAAACAATGTGGTTGAAAACTTTGCCGCAGACGGCATGCGCGGCATTGGCAGTTACAATACCTTTCAGTACAACACGATAAAAAATTGTTATGACGTGGATGAAAATCACGATGATGGCTTTCAATCCTACAGCCAAAGTTCCGAGGGTGTCGGAAAGACCACGGTTTATGATATTGTTCTTCGCGGCAATATCATTATCAACAGCACCGATCCGAATCAAAAGTTCAAAGGCACACTGCAGGGCATTGGCTGTTTTGACGGCATGTACGAAGACTGGCTGGTCGAAAACAACATTGTCATCACCGACCATTGGCATGGCATTTCACTTTACGGCGCGCGTAACTGCACCATCATCAACAATACGGTTGTCGACTTGAATGACTCGAGTCCCGGCCCGCCGTGGATCAAGATCACTGCTCACAAAAATGGTACCAAGAGCAGAGATAACATCGTCAGGAACAATTTGACCACCGCAATGTCAAATGATGCCAACATTGGTGAGGTCGATCACAACATCATTGTCAAGAATTACGACCGGTATTTTGTCGATTATAAAAATTTTGACTTGAGATTAAAAAAAGACTGTCCGGCGGTCGATGCCGGTTCAGACAACGGTGCGCCGCCGATTGACATCGCCGGCACAACACGTCCCCGGGGCGATGGCATTGACATTGGCGCGTACGAATATACAGAAAACACCGGGGTAAAAATCGAAAACAATATGCCGGAAGACGTGCGTTTGTGCAATTATCCCAATCCGTTTAATCAAAGCACAGTTATCGATTATCAGTTACCCGCACGCAGTCCAGTCGAGCTGTCCGTTTATAATATTCTGGGACA
>CAZSMC010000007.1:0-95458 GCA_964607755.1 uncultured Cytophagia bacterium
GCAAATTTTAAGCGAAACAATCCTTCGTCATGTTTCGCTTAAAATTTAATTCAAAAACCACACAACCAAATTTTTATCATATCCCAACAATCACCAAACAAAAAAGCCCCGCTAACGCGGGGCTTTTTTTCTATTCTGTATGACTTTTGTATGACTTTTTTCTTTTAAACCCCTTCATTTTTACCGGAAATTAACTTCCTGTTACATTTTTGGCTTTCCGCTAATACCCATTAGTTATTGTTAATACTGCACTTAATAGTACGCCCGCCGGGATTCGAACCCGAAACCTTTGGCTCCGGAGGCCAACGCTCTATCCAATTGAGCTACGGGCGCATGACGTTATAATTTATAAAATTTTCGCGCCGAATGCACGGTATTTTTTAACAAAAGAGCAATAGTCATGGGACCTACACCGCCAGGTACCGGGGTTATGGCCCGGGCTTTTTCTTTTATGGCTTCAAAATCAACGTCGCCGACCAGACGATAGCCGCGTTTTGCACTTGAGTCCTCTACCCTGTTCACACCAACGTCAATGACGATGACACCTTCTTTAACCATATCGGCAGTGATCATCCTGGCTTGTCCGGCTGCAGCTACGAGAATATCAGCTTGCCTGGTATATGGAGTGAGATCGCCGGAACCTGTATGGCAAACAGTCACAGTAGCATTTGCCCATTTTTTCTTTTGCATCATCATAATAGCAAACGGTTTACCAACGATATTGCTGCGTCCGACAATGACAATATGTTTACCCGTGGGATCAATGTTATATTCCTGGAACAGAGTCATGATACCGGCTGGTGTACATGGCAGAAACGTATCTTGTCCTGCCACTAATTTTCCTCTATTTATTGGATGAAAACCATCGACATCTTTATCTGGCGACACTCTTTCAAGAACTTTATCATCGGATATTTGATCCGGAAGCGGCAACTGAACAAGAATACCATGTACTGAGAAATCGGCATTTAGTTTATCGAGTAAATCCAGTAATTCTTTTTCTTTGGTATCTGATGGCAGCTTTATTGTTTCGGATATTATGCCGACCTGTTCACAAGCCTTTTCCTTAAACCGGACATAAACCTGAGAAGCCGGATCTTCGCCAACCAGTATCACTGCAAGCTTGGGATAACATTGCTTTTTTTTCAGATCAGCAACTTCTTTTGCCAAATTGTCCTGGATTTTATTCGCGGTTGCTTTTCCGTCAATTATTTGTGCGCTCATAGTCAACCTTAGGGTAAATTTATACGTTCAATTTTTTGAGCGTGACCATTTACCGGATCAATATCTATCACCACGCCATTGATACGGTTGTTCGATTTTGCCAGCCTGTATTTTTCAGGAAAGCCTTTGAGAAAACGGTTGATGGCAATGTCCGTATCTAAACCAATGACCGAATCATGCGGCCCGGTCATTCCTGCATCTGTCAGATAAGCAGTGCCTTTTGGCAATATGCGTTCGTCAGCGGTTTGTACGTGAGTGTGTGTTCCAATCACAGCGCTCACAGTTCCATCGAAATACCAGGCCAGAGCAATTTTTTCAGCGGTAGCTTCTGCATGAAAATCCATAAAAATGATATTTGTTTTGCGTCTCAATTTATCGATTTCTTCTTTGCCGCGCTGAAAAGGACAATCAATAGGATACATAAACGTCCGGCCCTGTAAATTGATGATGCCAATATGAATTCCTGACATGGTTGTGAACATTGTCGATCCATGTCCCGGTGCTCCACCGGGATAATTGGCTGGTCTTAAGATAAAAGTACTCTCATCGAGATGTTTCCGGAACTGCGGAATATTCCAAATATGATTACCGCCTGTAATTACGTTTATACCGGCTGTAAAATATTTATTCGCGATAGCTTCTGTTAAACCTTTTCCTTGCGAACCGTTTTCACCATTTGCAATACAGATATCCGGATTGTATTTTCTTTTCAGGGACGGTAAAAAAGTTACCAGCACTTCATAACCTGGTTTGCCAACAATATCAGCAATGAAAAGAACTGTTACCGTTTTTTTGCTCACATGATTCTTTCTAAATCGGTGCTCATTATTTGGCGTATTCTATCGCACGATACTCGCGAATGACAGTAACTTTAATTTGGCCGGGATATTCCATTTCTTCCTGTATTCTATCGGCAATTTCCGAACTCAAATTATCGCTGCCTTGGTCGTCCATTTTATCATGTTCAACAATCACACGGATCTCGCGGCCAGCCTGAATGGCATAGGCATTGCCAACGCCATTAAAGGATTTTGCCAGGGCCTCGAGACGTTCCAGACGCGTAATATAAGTTTCCAACGTTTCGCGTCGTGCACCGGGGCGTGAACCGCTGATAGCGTCGGCTGCTTTAACGAGCACAGAAATGGGTGATATCGCCTCAACATCTTCATGATGGGAAGCGATTGCATTTTGGACAACTTGGTTTTCACCATACTTTTTCGCAATCTCAGCGCCAATTTGCGAGTGAGTACCTTCGGTATAGCGGTCAATTGCCTTACCAATGTCGTGGATCAAACCGGCGCGTTTAGCAAGATTACCATCCAGTTCTAGCTGAGCGGCCATGAGTCCAGCCAAAAAAGATACCTCAATGCTATGTTGATAGACATTCTGACCGTAACTGGTCCGGTATTTTAATTTACCCAGCAATTTTTTCAATTCGATGTGAATGTCTGAAACGCCTGTTTCAAAGAGGGCTTTTTCGCCAAAATCGATTATGTTTTCTTCCATCTCTTCTGTTGTTTTTTTCACAACATCTTCGATTCTTGATGGGTGAATTCGTCCATCGGAGACCAGTTTTTCCAGGGACAATTTTGCAATCTCCCGGCGAAAAGGATCAAAACCGGAGAGCACCACAGCTTCTGGTGTATCATCAACAATAACTTCGACACCTGTAGCTTGTTCAAAAGATCGAATGTTCCGGCCTTCACGTCCGATGATGCGTCCTTTCATCTCATCGTTTGGAAGATTAACGACAGATACAGAAGTTTCTGTGGAGTGATCTGCGGCTGTGCGTTGAATGGACTGGATAATAATTTCCCGGGCTTCGCGATTTGCTGTGTGACGTGCGCGGTCTTTTATTTCTTTAATCTCACGCACCGCTTCCTGTTTTGCTTTTTCCAGGAGATTATTCATCTGTATTCGTTTTGCTTCTTCGCTGGAAATGCCGCTAATTTTCTCAAGCTGAATGTTCTGCTCTTCAATTAATTTATCCAGTCTCTGTTCCTGTTTCTTTATGCGTTCTTCTTTAGTTTTTAACCTTTGATCGTAATTTTTTACTTCTTCTTCTTTCTTTACTAAAATGTCATGCCGCTTATCAAGATTGCGTTCCCGGGATGTTAACTTTTCTTCAATTCTCTGCAGCTCGTTCCTACGGTTCTTTGTTTCTTTTTCTAATGACTGTTTGAGCTGAAATGCTTCATCTTTTGCCTCTAAAATATTTTCCCGTTTTAAATGTTTTGCTTCTTTTTCTGCTTGTTCAATTATTCGCTGAGCTTCTCGTTGCGCGTTGACTACTTTGTTTTTCCCGATGTGCCGCGCCACAAACCAGCCGATAATAAAACCAATAACTCCTAATACCGCACCCAGTAAAATCATTGTCATATTCATATTATTATTCCTTTAAAATAAAAAAACCCAGACACTACAGAGTTGACAACTGCCATAATAAATAGAACGATTACTTGCCAACCAAAAAGCGATCTGGGTATATTGTTAGGTTATAAAAATGTCTAACACATTTATGTGATCTTAACTCTCACTATCCTCCGATATTTTTTCAATGCCAAGCTTAAGCTTGTTCGTTAAAGATTCGATTTGCTTCTCAAAGTCAGTGTCCTGTTCTACCGGAATACCTTTTTGTTCATATATTTTAAATAGTTCTTCTGTTATATTCAGAGCTGCCAGTATCGCGATTTGATGCACTGGTCTGCTCGGACGGGCAGCCTGAATTTCTTTCATTTTAGCATCGACATAGTTTGCAATCTCTTGTATCCTGTTGATATCTGAATCGATAACCAGGGAGTATTCCGTGCCATATATGTTTACTTTGAGGCTTTTTTTATTATCAACCATCGAAACTTGGCATTTAGAAATAATCAGATTGATTTTGGCAAGTAACGATAAAACTTACTTGAATGTATCCACTTTTTCTATTTTTTCCAACAGTGTGTGAATACGGTCTTTTAACATTTTTTCTCGTTGTTGGTATCTTGAAACGTCGTTCGTTTGTAATTGAATATTTTTTTGCTCTAATTCTTTTTCAAGAAAAGCAGTTTTTTTATCTTGTTCAACTAATTTTTTGTGAAACTCCTTTCTCTCTCTTTTTAGCGCGTTAATTGTCCGGTGTTGCTCGGCGATTAATTTTAATGCCTCGTGAATATTTTTTTCTAAAGAATTTAAAATATCTTGTTTTGACATGAATTAACCTGGCCGTAACTCGGCACCCAAAGTTGAACGCAGATGAGCCAATATTTTTTGAACTGCCTCATCTACTTCATCGTCACTTAACGTACGTTCTTTTGAAGAAAAAGTCAATGAAAAAGCCACGCTTTTTTTATCTTTTTCGACCTGATCTCCCTTGTAAAAATCAAACAGATATACATCTTTTAAATAGGCGCCGCCAGATTCATAGATTGCTTTTTCAACATCCGCAATAGCAATGTCCGCATCTACAAGAAGAGCCAGATCAAAAGGTACTGATGGAAACCGTGGAATCGGTTCGTATTTTTTCTCTGTTCTTCGATTTATGAATATTGTGTCATAATCAAACCAAACGGCAAAAATATCATTCGATTTGATTTTAAACATATTGCATGTATCCTGGTTGATTCGACCAAATGCACCAGCGTACAGTCCATTGATCCGGATCGAGGCTGATTCGGCATCCCAGAAAGGTTCGACAGCTTTGTCAATGTTATAATTCATGATCTGAAACTGTCGCAGCATGGTTGCTACATAACCTTTAATGTCATAAAAATTAAATTCTTCCGGTTGATCCAGCCAGGATTGCTTCACCCGCTTTCCGGCCAGAATCGCTCCAAACTGTGTCTTTTCGATATGATCATTATCCATGGTTTTCCATGCCACGTTTCCGACTTCGAATAACCGCAAATCATTCATTTGACGGTTCCGGTTATAAGCCACAGTCGACAGCAAGGTTAAAAGGATATTTGGGCGAAAAACGGCGAGCTCATCACTGATTGGATTCAAAAGAGCGATCGGAAACGCTCCTTTTGGCGCAAAATGTTGAGCGTGTTTTTCAGATACCAGATTAAATGCTACTGTTTCTAAAAAACCGAGTCCTGTTAGAACATGTCTCATTTTGTCCCGATAACTCTCTATCTCATTTTCCATCTGCCGTTGATCCACTCGCGGAGCCATTACCGGATCGATTTGATTGTAGCCGTAGCACCTGGCTATTTCTTCGACCAGATCAACGGGGCGTGTCAAATCAACACGAAATGTCGGAACGGTGACCTTGAGCATATTTTTATTTTTTAATTCGGTGGATAGCTGGAGACGGTTTAAAATATCCTGAATTATCTCAAGGGAAAGTTTAGCACCAAGTTGTTTATTGACATAATGAACAGAAATGGAAATGGATGCTGGTTCAACTTTTGTCGGATACACGTCAATGATGTCACCAACAGGCTTGCCATCGGCTACTTGCATTAAAATCGCCGTGGCTCGTTCCATGGCATAGACGGTCCCTTCAGGATCAATTCCCCGCTCAAACCGGCGAGATGAATCGGTAGATAGACCTAATTGCCGGGAGGTTTTTCGGATTCCCATCGGCTCGAAATAAGCGCTCTCAAGAAATATCCTGGTGGTGTTGTCATTGACTTCCGAATTCTGACCGCCCATTATACCGGCAAGTGCTACAGGATTTTCTGCATCGCAGATCATCAACGAATCATCATTCAGCTCACGTTGCTGGTCGTCCAGAGTCATAAACGTGTCACCTTTGTTTGCTGTTTGGACGATGATTTTTTTATTCTTGATGAGATCGTAATCAAAAGCATGCAGCGGTTGACCGGTTTCCATCATCATATAATTGGTGACGTCAACAACGTTATTGATAGACCTTATGCCGATTTTTGATAACCGCTCAGCTAACCAGTTCGGTGAGTCTTTGATTTGAATATTCTTTAAAAGCCGGCCTGAATACCGGTAACATCGATCCGGTTCTTTTATCGCCACGCTCATGTATTCGTCGATATTACCGGACCCTTTTTGAATATTCACTTCAGGCTTTTTAAGCGGTGTATGTATAGCTGCGGCAAGCTCCCGGGCAATACCAATAACGCTCAGGCAATCAGGACGGTTTGGAGTGATAGCGATGTCAAAAATAGTGTCAGGTTCGCCCAAATAGTCATGAAAATCCTGTCCGGGTGGGGCTGCTTGCGGCAGTTCCATAATGCCGTCGCTGCGTTCGCAGAGTCCGAGTTCCGCCTCCGAACACAGCATGCCTTCACTTTTAACCCCGCGGATTTTGCGCGCTGTTATTGCAAAGCCATTCAAATCGGCGCCAACGCGGGCAAAAGGGTATTTGCCTTCTGTCTTTACATTCGGAGCACCGCAAATGACGTTATAATCCTCCTGTCCATCACTGACTCGGCAAACATGCAATTTATCAGCATCAGGATGTTTTGCAACAGATTTTACCACGCCAATAACCACATTGGAAAAGTTACGCGGTTCAGTAAAATATTCTTCGACCTCTAGGCCCAGCATTGTTAGTTTTTCTGACAGTTGTTCTGACGTCAGATCAAAATCAACGTATTCTTTTAACCAATTCAGAGTTACCTTCACAGCAGTGTTCCGGATTTTTTATTCAAAATTGTTGCAGGAATCTTGTATCGTTTTCAAAGAAAATGCGAATATCAGGAATGCCATACATAAGCATGGCAATACGCTCTACTCCCATTCCGAATGCATATCCCGAGTAAACATCCGGATCATAATCGACAAAACTGAACACAGTTGGATCAACCATACCAGCTCCGGAAATCTCTAACCAGCCAGTTTGTTTGCACACCCGGCAGCCTTGTCCACCGCATAAAATGCAGGAAAAGTCATATTCGGCACTGGGTTCTGTGAACGGAAAAAAGCTTGGCCGAAAACGGACTTTGACATCCTTGCCTAACAGCTTTTCGGCAAAAGCCTGGACAATCCCTCGTAAATCAGCTAAAGATACATCTACATCCACAACCAGGCCCTCGACCTGGTGAAAGATTGGAGAATGGCTGGCATCCGGTGTATCTTTGCGAAAACAACGCCCGGGAGCAATCATACGGATTGGAGGTTTTTGATTCTCCATGGTGTGAATTTGTACGGGCGATGTGTGTGTTCTCAGTAAATAGTCGTTTTCAAGATAAAATGTATCGTGCATATCCCGTGAAGGATGATGCGGCGGAATGTTCAATGCTTCGAAATTATAATAATCTTTTTCAATCTCATCGCCAATTTCTATGCGGAATCCCATGCCGCGAAAAATATCTTTGATTCTGTCAAGAATTTGCATTAGCGGATGGATATGGCCGGCAGGTACCGGGCGTCCGGGCAAAGTTGGATCAAAAAATTCGATCGCTGTTTTTTGCTGTTCAAGACTTTGTTTCTTTTCATTAATAGCATCCTGAACCCGGGTTTTCAGCTCATTGAGCCTGGCGCCCAGTTGCGGTCGGTTCTCTTTATCCACTTTGCCGATATTTGAAAACAGCGATGGAACTCTGCCTTTACGGCTCAAAAAGGTGATGCGGACCTGCTCAAGCTCCTCATCTGAGGAGACTTGAGCAAGTTGTTCGTCGAAATCTTGTTCTGTTTTGGAAATCTCGTCTAATATTTCTTTTAAAGTATCTGCCATTCTTCTTATGCTTTTACAGATTTTACGATTTCTTCGAATGCCTGGCTATCATTGACAGCGAGATCCGCAAGCATTTTGCGATTTATATCCAGACCTTTTTCCTTCATTTGATGAATCAATGAAGAATAGGTCATGCCGTATTGACGTGCTGCTGCATTAATGCGAACGATCCAGAGTTTTCGGAATTCGCGTCTGCGTTGGCGGCGGTCGCGATAAGAATATTGTAATCCTTTTTCAACCTGTTCCTTTGCTGTTTTATACAGACTATGTTTACCGCCAAAATAGCCACGGGCCTGCTTTAGATATTTGTTGCGCCTCCGTCGTGTTGGCACCGACGATGATGATCTAGGCATATCTCCTCCGTTTCATGTGTACTGCACTGGTTCAGAACGACCATTAAATCAACTGTTTAATGCGTTTTTTATCCGCTCCGGACACCAGATCTGATTTACGTAGATTTCTCTTTCGTTTTCTCGATTTTTTAGTCAAAATATGACTGGCATAGGCTTTATTTCTGCGAATTTTACCAGTTCCTGTAAAGTGAAACCGCTTTGCAGCGGCGCGACTTTTTTTCATTTTCGGCATCTCGTTATTCCTCGCATTTTCGTGCTACTTTTTAACCATATAGAGGATCAGTTGTCCTCCTTCTAATTTCGTATCTTTTTCTATTTTGGCTATATCTGAAAGTTCTTCCTTGAGTCTATCCAACAATTGGGCACCGATTTCTCTATGAGCATTTTCGCGCCCCCGAAACATAACCGTCGCTTTCAGCCGGTTGCCGGATTCGATAAATTTTCGGGCATGCCGCATTTTAAATTGCAAATCGTGCTCATCTGTTTTCGGTCGCAGACGTATTTCCTTGGTAACAATGGTGTGTTGTTTTTTTCGCTTTTCTTTTTCTTTCTTGGCAAGTTCGTACTTGTACTTGCCGTAATCCATGATTTTGCACACCGGAGGGTTTGAATTCGGCGAAACTTCTACAAGGTCCAAGCCGGCTTCATCTGCTTTGTCAAGTCCTTCATCGGGACCGATAATACCCACCTGATTTCCTTCTTCGTCAATAAGTCGAATTGATGGTGCTTTGATCTGTTCGTTTACACGAACTTTTTTCTTCTTAATATTGACCTCCTTGAATGTTATTACGACTTTGCTTTTTGCTCCATTTTGTTGCGTATTTTTGTGATAAACTCGTCAATTTTCATGGAACCCTGGTCACCTTTTTGTCTTTTCCTCACAGAAATCGTCTCTGCTTCTATTTCTTTTTCTCCGATAACGAGCATATAAGGAATTTTTTGAGTTTCCGCTTCCCGTATTTTATAACCCACTTTTTCGTTTCTATCGTCCAGTCTGGCGCGTATTCCGGCATTTTTAAGCTGATCGTAGACCGTGCGCGCATAGTGGTGCTGGCGGTCGGTGATCGGTATCACCGTCACCTGAACCGGTGCTAACCACAGTGGAAACGCGCCGGCATAATGCTCGACGAGAACGCCAAAAAAGCGTTCCAGGCTGCCGAGCAAGGCCCGGTGAATCATGATAGGCTGATGTTTTTCGCCGTCCTGGCCCACATACGACAGATCAAATCGTTGCGGCTCATTAAAATCAACCTGAATTGTCGAGCACTGCCAGTAGCGGCCCAGAGAATCTTTTATCTTGATATCAATTTTCGGCCCGTAAAACACGCCTTCACCGGGATCAATTTCAAAATCAATCTGGGCTTTTTCCAGACCTTGTTTTAGAGCTTCAGTTGCCCGATCCCAGTTCTCAACCGAACCCACGTATTTGTCGGGACGAGTTGAAAGATAAACATCTATTTCATTAAAATCAAATGATTTCAGCATGTTAAGGGAAAAACTGATCAGCTTGTCAACTTCGTCATTCAACTGGTCAGGTCGACAAAAAATGTGCGCATCATCCTGAGTGAATCCTCGAACCCGGAGCAATCCGTGCAAAACACCTGAACGTTCATAGCGGTAAACCGTGCCCAACTCTGCCCACCGGAAGGGTAAATCCCGGTAACTGCGCAAACTGCTTTTGTAAATAAGCAAATGAAACGGGCAGTTCATCGGTTTGACAAGATATTCCTGTTCATCAATCTTCATCGGTGAATACATATTTTCAGCGAAAAAATCAAGATGACCGCTGGTGCTCCATAAATCTTTTCTGGCAATATGCGGCGATGAAACGAATTCATAACCGGCTTTGAGATGCTCTTTTCGCCAGAATTCTTCAATCTGATATCGGATAAATGATCCGTTCGGATGCCACAATACCAATCCCGGGCCGACCTGGTCGTTAATGCTAAACAGGTCTAAATCTTTACCCAGACGCCTGTGGTCGCGCCGTTTTGCTTCTTCCAGGAAATAAAGATATTCTTCAAGTTGCGATTTTTTCGGAAAAGCAATGCCGTAAATCCGCTGCAACATGGGATTATTTTCGTCACCCAGCCAATAGGCACCGGCAACGCTCAACAGCTTGACATATTTCACATAACCAGTGGACGGGAGATGCGGACCGCGACAAAGATCGATAAAATCGCCTTCTTTGTAAATGGTAGGCGGCTCGCCCATCCGTTTTATTTGCTCCACTTTATAATCTTCATTGCGCTCTTTAAACAGCCTGATCGCTTGTTCCCGGTCGAGGTGCTCGCGAACAAATGGATTATTCTCTTTGACAATCTCTTGCATTTTTTGTTCGATTTTGGCAAGATCATCCTGAGAAATCGTTTTATCTACATCGACGTCATAATAAAATCCCTGTTCAACCGGCGGACCAAATGCAAATTTGGCTTCAGGGTAGAGTGCTTTGATGGCATGAGCCATCACATGCGCTGCGCTGTGCCAAAAGACGTCCTTGCCTTCAGCATCATCAAACTTGACAAATAGGATTTCGCCATCTTGAGAGATTGGCCGATCCAGATCGTATGTTGTGCCATTCACTTTGGCAGCGACAGCTTCTTTTTTCAAACGTCCGTTTATTTCGTTCAAGATATCCTTTGGAGTCGTTCCTTCAGGATACGTTTTAACCTGTCCGTCTGGAAATTTAATGTCCGGCAATGCCCATCCTCCATTTATCGCAGGTATAAATAGAAAACCGCCTTTCAGCGGCGGTTTTTTGTTTTGGTTTTTCTTTGTGGGCGGTACTGGATTTGAACCAGTGACCCCTTGCATGTCAAGCAAGTACTCTAACCATCTGAGCTAACCGCCCGTTTATGGTTATCAGGTTAAATTTACAAAAACCTTCAACTTTTGTGTTAGATGCACATTTTAACCATAGTGCCGAGGGCCGGAATCGAACCGGCACGGACTTGTTCAAGTCCGAGGGATTTTAAGTCCCTTGCGTCTACCAATTTCGCCACCCCGGCTACGTTGAATCTGGTAGAGGCGGCGATCGGACTCGAACCGATGAATAGAGGTTTTGCAGACCTCCGCCTTAGCCCCTTGGCTACGCCGCCGTATTTTGTTGAGCGGGAGACGAGATTCGAACTCGCGACCCCAACCTTGGCAAGGTTGTGTTCTACCACTGAACTACTCCCGCTATAAGAATTTATAAATATACAATTTTTACTAAATTTATGCAACAACTTTTTGGCACAAACGGAAATACCTCAGTTACAATGCCAACAATGGGTCATAAAACTAGTAAATAACATATTATAATTTCTAAATTTATAGATTGATACAACATTGATCAATTGATGCAAAAAAGATTTGTGACCCATTGTTTAATTTAGATAGAGCATATCAACCGATAACTGAGCTTATACTACAAATGGAAAATAATACATGAAATATCAGGTTTTAAGCACTTTATAAATCTCATGCCATAGCACAGTTTTTTGAACAGGCTTTTGTAAAAAACCTTTAATTCCATCTTTAAAAGCTTGCCGGATTCTCGCCTCATCGGAATAGCCGGAATTTAAAATCACTTTGACATCACTATTAATTTCTTTCATATAGCGAAAGAGTTCATCGCCTTTTATATCCGGCATAATAACATCTAAAAGAACAAGATCAACCGCTTGCCAATTTTTTTGATAATAGGATAACGCCTTTTGGGGATCACTAAAGGCGGTCACAGTGTATCCACCTTCTTTTAACAACTCTGTTGTCACTTCACGAATGTCATCTTCATCTTCAACGTAAAGAATAGTGCCACCCTGGTTAGTTATTTCAATTGCATTTTCTTCAAGTTCCGCACTATTTGCATTTTGATCTTTTGTCTTTGTCGTGGGTAAAAAAATATTTATTGAAGACCCAACATTCGGAGCACTCCAGATAGTGAGAGCACCATTATGCTTTTCAATGGTACTAAATACAGATGACAGACCTAAACCTGTTCCCTTGCCTTTTTCTTTTGTGGTGTAAAAAGGTTCAAGCGCTTTTTTCTTTGTTGCTTCGTCCATTCCGATACCGTTATCCGTCACACTGATTTTTACATGCTCACCAGGAGTTAGCATGTGAAGTTCATTCATGCAATCCGAGTGTTTCAAGTTCAAAATTTCAGTATTTAACTCCAGACGTCCGCCATCCGGCATGGCGTCTTTTGCGTTAATGCAAAGATTTAAAAGCGCATTTTGCAAGGATACCGGGTCTCCCAAAATGTATTCGTTTTCTGTGGCAAGTGTCACATTGATTTCGATGCTCTGATTGAGACTTGGCTTGAGCATTTCCATGGTTTCATCGATAATGTCATTGACTTTGACCGGCTTATTAACCTTGGGTTCTTTGCGCGCAAAATCAGAGAGTTTTTGTGTTAAACTGGTAGCCCGGTTTGTGGTATCGATAATTTTTTGAATATAACGTTTGAGATGCTCATCCTGAATTTTTGTGTTCAAGATTTGAGCATATCCCATAATACCGGCGAGTTGATTTTTAAAATCGTGGGCAATGCCGTGAGCCAATTGGCCGACCGAACTCATTTTTTCAGATTGCCGGATATAAGCTTCCATGTATTTTTTCTCAGTTATATCTTCCGCCATAATGAGCAGAGAAGAGATCTCGCCTTTATTATTTTTTATCGGAGTTGTAACCACATTTGCCCAAAACGTGGTTTCGGGTTCCAGGAGAAATTTGAATTCAGAAGAATAATAACGTAATTCATTGTTAAAAATTTTTCTGACGATTTCAGCGTGTTGCTTGCGAAAATCAGGATGGAGAAGCTCACTAAAATCGATTTCGCTGTTTTCTTCAATATCAAATGTTTCATAAAAGTGATCATTACCATAAATAACATAACCATTTGGATTTAAAATGATTATAGAAAGTAATACATTATTGAAAATAGCACGGAATCGTGCTTCCCGTTCACGAACTTTATCTTGATCACGTTGTTTTTCTGTCTCGTCCTCAACGATACAAAGTATGCCGGATATTTCTCCAGTATCCTGTATAACAGGTGTTTTTATCGTTTTCAGAACTTTTTTATAGTCACCTTTTTTATAAATTTCGGTTCTTTCTTTATAGTCAGTGCGGTTATTGAGAATACTCTCATCGCCGGCGGAAAGATCGAGATTGTATTTTTGAAAAAGTTGCTCATCAGTTTTGCCGATTACCTGCTCTTTAGAAAAGCCGTAAATGTCAGCCATTTTTTGGTTCCACAGCGTTATTTTGAGTTTGTCATCGATTTCTTTGGTCATAACACCGACCGGCAAATTATCCAACAAACTTTTCAGAACATTTTCCTGCTGATGAACCGGTTTTTCACCACGCTGATCTTCTGCCTCTTTAATAACACTTTTTGATATAGCGGATTGAGGTTCAGGCAAGAGCCGGATTATTTCGATAATGCCTTTTAACTCGTTCGATTCCTTGAAAATGGGAATGCTCTTGACCAAACAACGCCGGTTATCCTGCAAATATTGTTCAGCTTCATGTACCTGGCCATCTTTGATTGCCAACATTGCCGGACAATCATCGCATGGATCATCTGTACCGCGCATCAAATGATGACAATATTGTTCAAGGCATTCTTCTTCTGAACGTGCAAAAAGAGACGAAGCTTTTCTATTCAGAGATAATACTTTGAGTTCTGAATTTAAAAAAAAGACGCATTCATCCAGATGGTCGATAATATACTCAAACTGGTTTTTTAATATTAAATTGAGTGATTTTTTCAGGACATCTTTAGACATAAAAGCGAGAAATTAGCTTAAAATAGATGATATTTAATAAAAGCTCAGCATTTATCATTTTTAGATTTAGAACCACACACATTAAAATAAGCGAATCTAATCATTTTTCAAAATGAATTTATTTCACTTTTTGCGTTTCTTTTTCATTCGACTCACATAATTTCTTTTATATTTGTGCTTTATATAGCGCTCTTTTCGTTCGGCCTGGGCATCCAGCTCTGTGAGCAGATTCTTGTAGTTATTGAAACGTTCATTTGAAATTTTTCCTTCCTGTACAGCTTTCTGCACAGCACAATCAGGTTCTTTTTCATGATTACAATCATTAAACTTGCAATTCTCAGCAAGTTTTTCAATATCTTCAAATGATCTTTGCAGCCCTTCCTTGCCTTCCCATAACTGAATGGCGCGCATGCCGGGATTGTCGATGATAATCCCTCCATTTTCAAGGATAATCATTTGCCGGTGCGTTGTGGTATGACGTCCACGACTTTTATACTCCTGTATATCTCTTGTCTTTAACTGCTCTTGACCAATCAGTGCATTGATCAGGGTCGATTTTCCCACTCCTGAAGAACCGACCAGTACAATAGTCTGTCCTTCCTTGAAATAGGTGCCGAGTTCATTCAAGCCATTTCTGGTAACAGCACTTATGACATGAACAGGCACATTTTTAGCAATTTCTTTTGTTTGTTGATATTTGTTTTTGACCTGTTTACCGATATCACTCTTGTTCAAAACAATGACAGGTTTGGCATTGCTTTTCCACACCATAGCTAAATACCGTTCCAGGCGGCGTGCGTTAAACTCCTGGTCCAGTGAACTGACGATGAAAACGATATCAACATTGGCAGCCACAACTTGCTCGGCAACATTTTGTGAACGTTTTTTTCGCACGCCAGATTCGCGGGATATCTTACTTTTTCGAGGTAATATCTTTGTCACAAGGAGTTGCCTGTCAGAAACCTGTTTGCAAACGACCCAATCCCCTATGACCGGCAATTCTGCCTGTGTAGCCGCTTTATGTAAAAGTCTTCCGGCAATAATCCCCTGGAACTCTCCTACTATAGTCAATATTTTTAAATCCTTCTGTTGAAGGCAGACTCGGCCAACGATATAATCTTTTCCACTAAAAGGTTGAAATTCTTTTTCAAAAAACGAATCCCATCCGATACGGTTTAACTCCATTCGCACGCCCCCTTAAAAATTTGCGTTAGAGCTAATGTGCCATCACGCCTCATAACTAACTGTTGGAATTGAACTTTATAACTACCATTCGACATGGAAAGCGGAGCATGGACATCCTGTAGAAGGGCTGGTACAATTTGAATACTTTTTACCATTGTCCTCAATTGTTCATTTTCTTACCCGGTTATAAACAAAATGCAAACCCTTGAGTGTAAGATAGGGTTCCAGGATAAAATCGTTTTCCAGCTTTTCGAGTAAAAGTTTTGCCAGGCCGCCGGTTGCAATAAAAGATGCATCGCCGGCTATTTCGTTGTTAATTCTTTTTGAAAGTCCGTTAACAATATCTACAGCTCCGTACATAATGCCTGCCTGCATGCTGTTTTCTGTTGTCCGGCCAATGACATGTTCAGGGAAATGAAGAGAAATGCTTGGAAGTTTGGCTGCCCGCAAATGCATCATCCTTGACGCCGTTTCAATCCCCGGTGCTATCGCGCCGCCCAGATATTCGCCTTTTTTTGAAACAACATCAAATGTGGTAGCAGTACCAAAGTCAACGATAATCAAGGGACCGCCATATTTTTGAAATCCTGCTACAGCATTGCAAAGCCGGTCTGCGCCTACACTGGCAGGCGTTTCATAGCAAATCTTTATTCCGAGATCAAGGCCCGAATGGACGATGACGGGAGCACAGTTGTTGTATTTATGCACCATTTTTTCGAAAATAATAGTGTGATCAGGGACCACAGATGAAATCGCCACACCGGTAACGTTTTTGAGATCTTGTCCCAGGGCCTGACATATAGAGTACATAATACTCCATGTCTCATCTTCGGTCCGGGTAATATTGCTTGAAATACGCCAATGAGCTATTAATTGGTCTTGTTTGAAAAGACCCGCTGCCACCTCGGTATTGCCAATGTCTATTGCTAAAAGCATTTTTTCATCCTCATCGAGAATGTATCATAATCAAGTTGTATTTCGTTTTTATCATCTATTTTGAGTATTGCTTCTCCCCTGCTTGTTACGCCCTTGAAAAAACCTTTGGTGCTCATTTTGTCAGAGAGGCATTCAACTTTGGTATTTATGTGAACACAATTATTATTCCATGTTGTAATCAACCAATCTATCTTTGACGGATTGCCGATGTCCCTGGAAAATGCGAGAATATTTTCAACGATCTCTTCCAAAAGATGTTGTCTTTCAAGCTTTAATCCTGTTTCGCTATACACAGAACCGACACTGTCAAATTCCGCCGGAAAGTCATCCTTACATTGATTCACATTCAATCCGATCCCTAAAATGACCTCTTTTACCCTGGATTTTTCTGTGACCGTATCAACAAGTACGCCGCAGACTTTTTTGCCATGAATGAGCACATCATTTGGCCATTTTATTTGAGCTCTGATGCCATACTTTTGAAGAGTTTGACACACAGCTAACGCCGGAATGAGAATGAACAATTTGACGTAACAAACATGGCAACGGGGTTTTAGCAACATTGAAAAAGTCAAACTTTTATAAGGAAAAGATAACCACGAATGTCCGCGCCGGCCACGGCCGCGTTTTTGTTTCTCGGCCCAGACAACTGTGCCTGATTTTTCACGCTGCGAAATGTGCCTTAAATAATCATTCGTTGAATTAACTTGATCCAAATATACAATTTTCCTGTGAAACTTTTGGTTATCTTTTATTTTCGTTTTTCCGTCTTCCAAAGCTCACCTGTCTCCAGTGGATGAAATGAATGGTGTATTTGACGTAAACTTTTGTTATCCAAATGTGTGTAGATTTGGGTTGTCGCAATGTCGGCGTGACCTAACATTTCTTGCACTGCGCGCAAGTCAGCGCCATTTTCAATCAAGTGTGTGGCAAAAGAATGTCTCATGGTATGCGGACTGATATACTTTTTAATACCTGCTTGCAAGGCGTATTTTTTAATCATTTTCCACACACTTTGCCGGCTGATTCGTTTTCCAAAGCGATTCAGAAAAACGGTATCACCTGATAATATGCGATCAATGAGTGACTCTCTGGCAGAATGAATATAATCATACAGCCAAATCATTGCTGTTTTGCACACCGGAACGAGACGCTCTTTTTTGCCTTTTCCGAAAATTAATGCAAATTCATCGTTCCAGAAAATATGCGTCAATTTCAAACTGACAAGTTCAGAAACCCGGACCCCGGTCGCGTAAAGAAACTCTAGCAATGCCCTGTCCCGAATGCCAAACTCTGTCGTGGTATCTGGTTGTTCAAGCAAATCTTTAATATCTTGAACAGACAGCACTTCTGGTAATTTCATCCATGGTTTTGATACGATGACATTTTCTGTGGGGTCATTTTCTGTAATATTTTCCCCAATGAGAAAGTGATGAAAAGACCGGACAGCCGACAAGTTTCGTGATACCGTCGAGGAGCCGAGGCCCATATCGACTAATAACTCTAAATAATGATTAATGTCCTGCAGAGTAATTTGTTCCGGGGAGTCAATTGATTTTTCAGCCAGGATAGAAAGATAACGAATGAGGTCGCGTTCGTAGGCTTCTATGGTATTTACAGAAACCTGACGCTCAATGCGCAGATAATCGATAAAAGTTTTAAGGACATCCGAAAGTACTGATGTTTCTTGAGTCGCGTTCACTCAGCTCTTTTTCTCCGGCAATATATCTTCAACCAGTGAAAGGGCAACACCGGAAAGCATGATTTCAGGACCAAGGTTGGTAAAATCGCCGGAAAGAAGTTCGCGATCCACATTTGTGTAAAGGCTGCACCCCGCTTCTTTTTCAATAATCAATCCGGATAATTTGTTTCCACTTTCACCGACAAAAGTAACCTCGCCCAGCATTTCACTTACCACATAACCAGTGCAGAAATGTAGCTGCAAATGAGAGCACGGTGCGTAAACGGTAATCAGGCTGCCAGTTTTGTCACCAATTTGCGTTTCTGGATAGATTTCAAGGGAAATTTTTGTACCGCGTTCTTGATTATAGATTTCAAAGCGATAGTTATTGGTTTTAAATTTTGGCTCAACCCCTAACACCTTGCCAATTTTATCGATATCTTTTTTTGTAAAAGTTTTATTCATGTGAAACCTGTTTTTTATAGGTTTATACGAATATGTAGTTAAATTACATCAACATCATTTTTCTAAAGATACGTCAATTTAAGATTTTTATTTTCCTTTATCTATTCAGATTTATTTTATTCTTTAAATAAAAACCCCACAATAAAGCGGGGTTTTAAGTGTCGGAACGAAAGTTTGTTTAAAGCTTTTACATTGTGACAACTTTTGTGGCTTGCAGCCCTTTTTCACCCTGTACAACTTCAAACTGGACTTCCGAGCCGTCAGTCAAGGTTTTGAAACCATCCATATCGATGACAGAAAAATGGACAAAAACGTCCTCTCCATCATCTTGTTCAATAAAACCATACCCCTTGGCATCATTGAACCACTTGACTTTCCCTCTCTGCATTACAACAACCTCCTGCTTCGGTTTTAGAATGGAACGATCAGAAGATTTGTAGATTACTAACGATTTAACGGGCTATTCTGACCCTTTCCATCCATGCTCCCTCTACAAACCGAAAAAAATATAACAATAAGTGCTTAATTTGTCAAGTTTTATTTGGATTAATTTTAAAAAGCTTATGCCATTTTTTGCAAAGCGTTTTCAGCCGCATTTTTTATCTCATCAAATGCCTTTTTGATATCTGTTGCAGCAAAAATTGAACTCCCCGAAACAAGACATGTGGCGCCAGCTCTGACCACCTGTGGTGCCGTCGTGACGTCGATTCCCCCATCCACTTGAATCTCAAAATTTAAATTGCGCTGTATTTTTATGCGGTGCAGTTCGCGTATTTTATCAAGCATTTCAGGAATGAACTTCTGACCGCCAAAACCGGGTTCCACGGTCATAATAAGAACGTTCTGCACACGATGCAGTACAGGTTCGAGCAAACTCAATGGCGTAGCCGGATTTTGTGTTATTCCGGCATTCAAGCCAAGCGCATGAATTTTGTCAATCGTTGCCCAAAGATGAGGGCAGGCTTCAACATGCACAGTGAGTTGGTTGACACCGGCCTCTTGAAAAACTTTCAGGTGATCATCAGCATTTTCTACCATGAGATGAGCGTCTAACAACTTGTTGGTAATTTTGCGTACTCCTTTTACAATCAAGGGCCCAAACGTTATATTTGGCACATAATGACCGTCCATAATATCAAGGTGGATCCAGTCCGCCCCGGCTTTGTCGACAATTTCAATTTGTTCTTTTAATCTCGAAAAATCAGCACTCAGAATCGACGGCGCCATTTTCACCATGAAATGCCCTCCCTGACTTTATCTTTTTGCCGGCTCAAAACGATATTCACAGTATCTCTTTTCGAAACTTCAGTCCCTGGTTCTATTGATTGAGAAATAACCGTATTTTCCGGAAAAACCGATGTTGATTGAAACGAGACTTCTCCTAATACCAAATTGATTCTTTTAAGCGCCAATATTGCTTGCTGTTTTTTCTTACCAATAAGATCCGGGACACGTGCCTGGCCGGGTTCGTTGCCTAAACTTACGGTAAGATTTATTTTAGTATTGGCTTCAATTTCGCTATCCGGCTCGATCGATTGCTCAAATACCACTCCCTCCGGATAAAAAGAATTAAAGGCATAATCTACTTGACCTATTTCGAGATGCTGCTTATGAAGCGTAAAACGGGCATCTCGTTCGGGAACGCCAACCATTTTTGGCATCTCTACTTTTTGATATCCTTTTGAAATTGTCAGATAAACACGACGGTTCTTTTTCACCATACGACCAGGCGGGGGATTCTGGAAAATGACAAAACCGGGAGGTGCGGTATAGTCGTATTTTTCCTCCGCACGCACAGTTTGTAAATTGCTGCGAGCGAGTATCTTTTTCGCCGCCCGGTAACTCATGTGATCGACATCAGGAACCTCAATTTTCTGCCAATGTCTGGTATACAGCGGCATGACAAGCTGGACGAAAAAGAAATAAAGGCCAATCAGAATGGCAAGAATGATTCCTGCATGAATGAGAATAAAACCAGACTTTGGTTTAAAACGTGATAAATTCATATTATTTCTTTCTGATTAACTTTGCTGCAAAACTTCCGTCCATGTGATTTCTATGCGGCCATGTTCTCAAGTAACCTTTTTCGGTAAAGAATGGTTCCAACATGTTCAACTTTTTTCGATCTAAACAAAAAGAAGGATTGTTCTGTAGAAAATATTCAACAATCGCTTCATTTTCTTCGATCGTCGTGGTGCAGGTCGCATAAATGAGTGTTCCGCCGGATTTTACCAGATCAGCAGAACGGCAAATGAGTTTCTTTTGAAGATTGGTTAAATCTTTAATGTCCTCTGGTGTTCGGTGCCAACGCAAATCCGGTTTCCGCTGTAGAACACCGAGGCCGGAGCACGGCGCATCACACAGCACCACATCTGCCCGGAAGCCCGGAAAATCGATAGCATCAGCAACTAGCGGGTAAATGTGGTCAAAAGAGAGCCGTTTTTTTGCATTGTTAACGAGCCGAACTCTGACAGGTTTCACATCGCCACTCAGAATTATGGCATCGTTTTCAACAAGACTCGCTAAATGCATGGACTTGCCGCCCGGCGCTGCGCAGACATCGAAAATCAGAGACTCTTTTTGCGGATTCGCGAGTAACGCCGGAATACCAGCGCTGGCATCCTGTACTGTGACCAGTCCCTGCTCTATCAAATGATCAAGAGCTCTGGGTTCATTTTTGATTATTTTATAAAAACCCGCAACGCTGCTTTTTTCAAAAGAGAACCCTTTTTTTGTCAACTCGGTTTCAAGGTCATCTGCTTTAATTCTACAGGGTTCGTATCGTATGTACAAAAAGGCAGGTTTATTATTCCACTCGCATATTGTTTTTGTTTCATCGATACCAAAATGGTCAAGCCATTGTTGAACGAGCCATTCCGGATGAGAATAAAATACGGCAAGATATTTTGTTATGTCCCTCGATGAATCCGGAAATTGAATGCGATCCCGTTGGCGAATATAATTCCTCAACACACCGTTTATAACACCGGTCCATTTCGGAGCCATCTTTTTGGCCAGGTTGACGCTTTCATTTACTGCAGCGAACCGGGGTACCCGGGTAAATTCGATTTGATACAAGCCAAGCCACAAAATCCAGCGAACATCAACAGGTAGTGATTTCTTGCCAGTGTAAAGAGAATTCACCATCCAATCCAGACGTTTTTTCCAGCGGATTGTCCCTCTGACAAGCTCGCTGATAAACGCCCGGTCGCGTGTGTTTAATTGAGGTTCGTTTAAAAGATGTGAAAGAACGATATCTGTAAAAGACTGTCTTTTCTCGATTCGTTTTATCGCTTTTAATGCAACAGTTCTTGGTGATATATTTTGCTGCTTGTTTGCCATCAGCTTTGGAATTGGTCGCCGGATTTAATGCGATAACCTCGCACAAATTCGCTTGCGGACATGCGGCGCTTGCCTTCAGGTTTGACCTCCAGGATTCTCAATATTCCATCACCTGTCTGTACATGGATCGGTCCGTTCTTTTCAATATCAACAATGGACCCGGCAGGCTGATCAAAAGATAGGCTAACAGCTTTTTGTGAGCGCAAAATAATTAACCGTTTACCCTGAAAATATGTAAACGCACCTGGCTTTGGAGACAAACCGCGGATTTGATTGTGAAGCGCCTCAGCCGACCGGAACCAATCGATTGCGCAATGCAAAGTGTGGATTTTAGGAGCTTTGGTAACTTTTCCTGTTTGCTGCCTGGGTATGATTTTATTTTGCTCAATCGTATTCACCGTATCCAGAACAACCCCGGCACCGAGTTCCATTAACTGATCATGCAATTCTCCTGCCGTCATATCTTCGGTAATCGGTAGTTCTCGCTGAAGTAAAATATTGCCGGTGTCAACATTCTTTTCAATAAAAAATGTTGTCACACCGGTTTTCGTTTCGCCATTCATGAGCGCCCAATTGATCGGTGCTGCGCCGCGGTATTTTGGCAAAAGAGAGGCATGCAAATTAAAAGTGCCTTTAGGTGGTATAGAAAAAACACGTTCCGGTAAAATTCGAAAAGCAACGATGACAAACAAGTCTGCATTGAGTTTTTCAAGTTGATCCACAAACTCGTCATTCTTTAAATTCTCAGGCTGCAAAACAGGGATACCTGCCTGGATGGCTGCTTTTTTCACCGGAGATTCCCGCAACTTTAAACCGCGACCGGCTGGCTTGTCCGGTGCGGTAACCACTGCCGCCACATCATGCCGGCTGTTTATTAATTTGTCAAGACTGGGAACGGCAAATTCCGGCGTTCCCATAAATACGAGTTTCATTTTCTGCCGGTCGTTTGTTGTCGTTCTTCAGCAGTGAAGTTTTGCGCGATCGAGCTTTTCAACATTTCGATTTTGCATCCCTCAGCGATTTTGAGCACAACAATAGATTCGTTGTCTTTAAAACCGGATATCGTACCGTAAATACCACCGGCGGTCAATACCTTGTCCCCTTTTCTGACTTCTCTTAGCATTTGCTGGTGCTTTTTTTGCTTTTTAGCCTGAGGCCGAAAGATGAGCAGCCACATTATCAAAAAGATAAGAATCAGCGGCAAAAACATGCTAAATGCACCGCCACCTTCACCAGATTGCGCTCCACCACCAGCTACTGCCATAATGGTTAACAGAGTTGTCATGTTGTCCTCCAAAATTCAAACGTTTTTTTTGTTATCTGCTTTTAGATATTTTTCAAAAAATTCTTTTTTAAAATCAGAAAACCGGTGTTCCAGAATCGCCTGTCGAGCAAGCGTCATCAGCTTTGTATAAAAATAGACATTATGATAACTTAGCAACTTTAATATAAGTAATTCTTTCGCCACAAACAAATGCCGCAAATAGGCGCGGGAAAAATTTTGACACGTATAGCAATCACATTCCGGATCAAGAGCATCCCATCTCTGTTTATTTTGTTGATTTTTGATATTGACGATACCATGAGATGTAAATGCCTGACCGTTACGCCCATTGCGGGTCGGTATTATACAATCAAACATGTCAATGCCGCGTTCAATTCCTGCCAATATATCTTCTGGTTTTCCAACCCCCATCAAATAGCGTGGTTTGTCGGCAGGCAAAAGTTCAGCCACCAGCTCAGTGGTGTCGCGCATGGCATCCTTTGGCTCGCCCACAGACAAACCTCCGATGGCATAACCAGGAAAGTCAAGATCAACAAGAGCGTGCGCACATTTTGTCCTTAAACCGGCAAATATCCCGCCCTGAACGATGGCGAATAACGTTTGTTCAAAATTATGTTTCGCTGGTTTTTCAAATGCAGTTAGACTCCTTTTTGCCCAGTCAATTGTAAGTTTAACAGACTCTTCAACATAAGATTTTTCCGATGGATAGGAAACGCATTCATCAAGTACCATCATGATATCCGAGCCCAGATCTTTTTGTATATCGACTACTTTTTCCGGGGAAAAAAAATGGCGCGAGCCGTCCACATGGGACTGGAATTCGAGTCCTTCTGCTGTGACTTTGTTTAAATGATTCAAACTGAATATTTGAAAACCGCCGCTGTCGGTGAGAATGGGTTTATGCCAGGCGCTAAATTTTTGCAAGCCCCCTGCTTCCCGCACGAGTTCCGGGCCTGGTCGCAGATAAAGATGGTAGGTGTTGGCCAGAATAATTTCCGCGTCAATAGCGTTGAGATCAGCGGGCGACAGTGCTTTGACCGTCCCTTGCGTGCCAACCGGCATAAAAACCGGAGTGTGGATGGTGCCGTGATCTGTTGTTAATAATCCTGCCCGGGCGTTTGTTTTTGGGTCTGTGTCGATATGTTTAAAAGCCATGCGTCTGAAATCGTGTACTTAATTATCTTGCCGCTTCAGCCAGAGCGTCATACGCTGTAGCAGCCGGATAGATGGACAGTTTTTTAAATTTCTTCAGTCCTTTAGTATTGCCTTTGGGAATGAGAACGCGCTCGAATCCCATCCGTTCCGCTTCTGCAAGACGGGTTTCGATATGCATGACAGAACGAAGCTCACCCCCGAGTCCGACTTCGCCGAGCAAAATCGCTTTGGGATCAAGCTCCTGGTTTCGAATGCTGGACGCAATACAAGCCAGCACGCCCAAATCAGCAGAAGTTTCGTCAATGCGAATACCCCCGACAGCGTTCAGAAAAATATCCATGGAACCGACTTTGTACCCCAGCCGTTTTTCCAACACGCCAAGCAGCATGATCAGTCGTTTCACGTCCATTCCGGTTGTTGTCCGTTGCGGATAGCCGAACTTTGTTGCCGTAGCCAGCGCCTGCACCTCGACCAGAATTGGCCGGGTGCCTTCCATGCAGCACACCACGGTAGAACCGCTCGCTCCCACCTGGCGCTCGGACAAAAAGAAAGCGGAAGGATTGGGGACATCTAAAAGGCCGTTTTCCCGCATTTCGAAGACACCAATTTCCCGGGTCGAGCCAAAGCGGTTCTTTGCAGCGCGCAAAATCCGATAGAACTGCTCCCTGTCGCCTTCGAAAAGCAGCAAGGTATCGACCATGTGTTCCAATACCTTTGGACCAGCCAGATACCCTTCTTTGGTCACATGTCCCACCAGACAGATTGGTGTGTTTTTTGTTTTTGCCAATTGAATGAGTTTCAAGGTACATTCGCGCACCTGACTGACTGTTCCGGGTGCGCTTTCCAACACCGAAGTAAACATGGTTTGAATGGAATCGATAACAACAAATCCCGGTTTGAGATGCTCGATGGCATACATGATAGCTTCAATTTCCGTTTCTGCCAAAATGTACAGATATTCAGAAGTCAAATGGAGACGTTCGGCCCGCATTTTGATTTGTTCGATGGATTCTTCTCCGGTAACGTATAAAATTATTTTGTCTTTTGAACTGAGGTGCGAAGCCTCCTGAAGCAGAATCGTCGATTTGCCAATCCCGGGATCACCACCCACAAGAATGATCGATCCCGGCACAATGCCGCCTCCCAGCACGCGATTGAACTCTGAGCTGTGGGTTGCAATTCGAGGCACATTTTCTCTACTGATTGTGTGCAACGCTTTGGGTTCAGACTGCGCCTTTGGTTCCATTGTTTTATGACGTGAAGATGTGGCGACAATTTTTTCTTCGATCAAACTGTTCCACCGTCCGCAGGACGGACATTTCCCCTGCCACCGGGGCGATTCCGCACCGCATTCCTGGCACACGTAATGTGTTTTTTGTTTTCGTGATTTATTCATGATTTATTTGGAACGAGATTTTTGAGAGTCAATCTGAATAGCTAAATATATCAAAAATACAAGACCTTTCAAACTTGATTATATTGGTTAATTTACATAAATTACAAAAAATTCAAGGAGAAAGATGAAATACATTTTATTGATTGCACTTTTGTTCCTTGCTTGTGGAGAGAACACAGAACAAGCAGAATTAGAACCGGACACGGATAAATTCTTTGATGTTTATAAAACCTTTATTTTAGCGGTCAATTCCGATTCAATAGAGCAATATGACCGCTCGACGCTTTTAGATTCTGCTCTCCGGCAGCACGGTATGACTCTGGCACAGTTTGATACCACCATGTCTTTTCTGGAAAAACATCCAAAAATATTTTTGGGAAAAATGGAAGGCTTTGATAGTGAAATCCGAAGGGAAATGAACAAACGCCAGCAATAAAGTTTATGAGCGCTGATTGAAATGCTCGTATATCTGACTGGCCAAAGATTCTGAAATTCCTTCCACACTTGACAACTGTTTCACATTTGCTTTTTTTACGGCGTTTAAAGAGCCAAATGCCTGAAGAAGCTTATTTTTCCTGGCCTTGCCCACACCGGCAATGTCATCCAGCTCCGAGGTTACAGATTGCTTATTTCTCAGATTGCGATGATACGAGATGGCAAAGCGGTGCGATTCGTCTCTTACCCGTTGCAGCAATTTCAAACCCGCTGAATTTTTTGGAATGTTTTGTGGCGCCACAAGCCCGGGTACGAATACCTCATCCAGACGCTTGGCAAGCGCAATGATGGCCTGATTCTCGAGTCCGACTTTATTTAACGCTTTCATGGCAGCACCGAGCTGTCCCTTACCACCATCGATTAAAACCAAATCCGGCAGTTCTTTTTTCTCACGCAAAACGCGCGTGTATCTTCGCTTCACCACTTCGTTCATCATGGCAAAATCATCCGGAGTTTCTTTTGTTCTGATTTTAAAACGCCGGTACTCGGATTTTACCGGTTTGCCGTTAATAAAGCACACCATGGAAGCCACTGGATTTTTACCCTGGATATTTGAAATGTCGAATCCCTCTATCCGCTTTGGCGGCACATTCAAATGTAAGTCATTTTGCAATGCTTGCACTGCGCCTGCGGTGTATTCCCTGGCCTGCTGCTTTTGCAGTTGCCACGCCTGCAATTGATATTTGGCATTTCGGGTACACATTTTCAGCAAATTTGCTTTTCTGCCCCGTTGCGGATAAGTGAGTTTTACGCGTCTGCCGGCTCTTTCAGAAAGCCAGGTCGAAACCGCTTCAGCTTCGTCTTCAAATGGAACAGGGACAACAATTTCTGAAGGGATGTCATCTGTTTTGAGATAATATTGTTTGACAAACGCTTTTGAGATAGAAGAAAAATCCTCACCCGTTATATTTTGCAAATAGAAATGATTTTTAGCAATGATTTTCCCCTGCCTCACGCGAAACACTACGGAACAAGCTTCTTCATCATGAAGGGCAGTAGCAACAATATCCCGGTCAGCCAATGCCGGATCAAAGACTTTTTGGCGGCTGGCAAACATCTGGATGTTTTCGAGCTGATCCCGGATTCGGGCAGCCAGCTCAAACCGTTTTTGAGACGCCAGCGCTTGCATGTGCTGACAAAGTTTCTCTTCTACCGCATCGGTATTGCCTTTAAGAAAGTCGACAATGTTTTCTATGGTCTCTGCATATTCCTGGCGGGAGACATATTTTTCGCATGGCCCGTCACATTGTTTGATATGATAATTGAGACAAAGTTTTATTTTCCCCTGCTCTATAATTTTTTCGCTCATCGGATAATTGCATTTTCGAACCGGAAAAAGTCTTTTCACTGTTTTGAGCAAATTTCGCATTCCCTGCACATCAGTGTACGGTCCAAAATAACGCGAGCCGTCTCGAACAAGCCTGCGTGTGGGAAAAATGCGGGGAAACTCTTCATTCGTAATTCTGATATACGGATAACTTTTGTCGTCTTTTAAATTAATATTATAGCGCGGCTTGTATTCTTTGATGAGATTCGCTTCGAGAATCAACGCCTCGACTTCGGTGTCGGTGATAATAGTCTCGAAATCATCGATCAATGATAAAATTCGCAATAATTTCGCATCGAAAGCACGACTGTTTTGAAAATAGGAACGCACGCGATTCCGCAGGATTTTAGCCTTGCCTACATAAATCACATTGCCTTTTTTATTTCGAAAAAGATAAACACCCGGCTTGCGGGGAACGCTTTCTAATTTCTCTTTTATTTTTTTCGGAAGGTGCTGATTCATTGTGCTTTATTAGAACGATTCCCAGTGTAACACATCTCTTAAAGGTCTTTTTGATTTTGGTGCTGATGGATATTTTGGATATCCCACCGGAATAATCGCGATGAGTTTATAATCCTCCGGCACATTTAAAAGTGAACTCATGTACCTGGTATAAGGTTTCTTATCACCTGCAACCCAGCAGGCAGCCAAACTCAAATCTGTGGCAGCGAGCAGTATATTTTCAACAGCAGCGCAGCCATCTTCGAGATAATATTTTGTCGATTTACAATAGACAATGATACATGCCGCTGCTTTGTCAATGAATCTGCCGTAGTCTGTCGCCCGGGCAATTTCCCGGAGTTTATTCTTTTCAGTGACCACTATAAACTCCCACGGCTGAATATTAATTGCCGTCGGAGCACGCCGCCCCGCATCAACGAGTTGTTCGAGCTGTTCACGGGAAACAGGCTTATCATCCCAGTCTCTTACACTTGTCCGTTGCTTTATTGCTGCAAACGTATTCATGCCTCATCTCCTGAAATAGAAAAGGGTCGTCCCGCAATGAAACGACCCTTTCTTGAAATATTGCCGTCTAGCGTTTTTCGTACGCTTCTTTGATAAGCTCTTCCAACCGGGCCTTTGGATTTTTAACGATCTGTTCATCGATCATAAATTCTTCCCAGCCCAGCAGTTTTAATCCGTAATCATAGTTTTCGAGCAATTCTTTGAACACCTCATCGAGCGGCCGCTCTTCTTCTTTAGCCTGTTCTTTGAGCAGTTTGATAGCACCTTCTGTAAAAGTAATCACCACATTGTTTTTGGTTAAAAACTCAGTTTGGAATTTCTTGATATAATAATTTGTCAGCAGTTCATCCAGTTCCTGATCCGGATTATCGATTATTTGACGGGTAATGACAAGGTGATCAATATCCGTGTCAGGAAGCATTTTTTCGTATTTCATCAACCGTTTGTCAATGACATTCAGTAATCCCCGTGCACCTGTATGCTCATCAAATGCCAATTCTGCAATTCTTCTCAAGGCATTATCTTCAAATTCAATATCAATGCCATAAGCTTTGAAATCGCGTTTTTTACCCAGAATAACCGTGCTGTTCGGATTCCGTAGAATATCGTGTAATCCATCAATATCCAATTCATTCAATGCCAGCACAACCGGCAGGCGCCCGACAAATTCGTTTTCATAGCCAAAAGTGATCAAATCTTCTGATTTGATATGTTTTAAAATCTCTTCACGCGGAATTTGATGAATATCCTTATCACTTGTAAATCCGATTGGCTGTTTATTCATACGTTTGCGGATCATATCTTCCAGGCCGGAAAATGCGCCACTGGTCACAAAAAGAATATTTTTTGTATCGATCCTTTTACGTTTCACTTTGCCGGTACGCTGGGCTTCCATTGCCGCCTCCATCTGTGATGCCAAATCGTGAGGCGTTTTCAGATCGACTTCACCTTCTTCCATGAGCTTCAACAATGCGCGCTGCACACCGCTACGCGAGACATCCGGACCATAGCCGTTTCCGCTGGATGCAATCTTGTCAATTTCATCCAAATAAATAATGCCGTATTCAGCGCGTTTGATATCGCCGTTTGCTTCGTGAACAAGATTGCGAACGAGATCATCCACATCTCCGCCCACGTAACCGGTTTCACTGAATTTTGTCGCATCACCTTTGACAAACGGGACGCCAATTTTATTGGCAATGAGTTTAATGAGATAAGTTTTACCAACACCTGTTGGCCCGATCATCAATACATTGCTTTTAATATTTCCAACAAGCGACTCGGATTCCGGTCCGGACATTTCCAGCTTCATCCGGTTAAAGTGCGTACAAATCTTTGTCGATAGTATTTCGACAGCTTTGTCCTGGCCAACAACATATTTTTTCAAATAGCGTTCCACCTCTGTTGGTTTTAAATCAAAATTAATTTCTTTCGGCTGTTTCTTTTCATCTTCGCCGTCATTTGGCGTCGAGCCGAAATGATCGGGCTGTTGCGGCACAACAATTCTGTCACCATATTTGCTGCGTAAAAACTCGGAAACATCTTTTCGCAGTTCATCAGGTGTGGGAGCTTTACTGTTTTCTATTTTATGTATATTTTTATCCATAAATGATCCTTTGGTTTTCTCCTTTATCACTTTGCAAAACCCTATTTTGCAATTATTATTCCAACCGAAAAATGGAGTTAAATTCAATATTTTAAAGGTGTCAAATTGAATGTCCCTGACAAAATGTCAGAAAACATTGAAACTTCTGTCACTATTTTTTATAGCAGTAAACTAAAATCAAAAACCGGAAATGAATGTGTAAGTGCACCGATTGAAATGTAATCTACACCAGTTTCTGCTATTTTTTGTAAGTCTTTGAGTGAAACGTTACCCGATGCTTCAAGTTCCGTCTTTCCTTCCACCAGTTTAACACATTTTTGCATGTCTTCTATGGACATGTTATCCAGCATAATACGGTCAACCTGAAGATCAAGAGCTTCCCTGACCTGATCGATTTTTTTGACCTCTACTTCAATCGGTACTTTGAATTGATGTTTGTTCATATAGGAGTGACATTGCAGAACAGCATGTTTAATGCTTCCAGCCTGGTTGATATGATTTTCTTTGATGAGAAACATATCATACAAACCAAATCGATGATTCTCTCCTCCTCCGCACCGCACGGCGTATTTTTCCAGAAAACGCCAGCCAGGCGTGGTTTTGCGGGTATCGAGAATCCGTGTTTTTGAAAAAGATATTTTTTGCACGAATATATATGTCATTGTAGCGATGCCGGAAAGCCGTCCCAGAAAATTCAGTGCGGTTCGTTCTGCGCGCAGAATATCATACGTTTTGCCCTTTATTGTCATGATCTCTTGCTGGTTTTCAACCTGATGACCGTCCGAGACGTGATATTGAATCTCTGCACTTTCATCGAGATGAGAGAACGCATAACCTGCTGCTTCAAGTCCGCACACAACACCGGATTGTTTGGCGATTATCTTAGCCTGCGAAACAACCTCCGAAGGGCAAATTGCCTGAGTGGTAATGTCTCCGCGGTCGCTAAAATCTTCCTGAAAAGAAAGCTGAACAAGAGATTTTACCAGGGATAAATATCCAGTTGTCATGATGATTTCGCCATTTCTTCTTCAACTTTTTTCATTTTTGCATGAGCTGCTCTGCCAATATTGTCGGACGTGCCTCTCTCTTTGACGACCATTTCGAACATCTCGCGCGCTTTTTCCAGGTTGCCTAATTTCCAGTATCCCTGACCAGCTTCGTACAATGCTGTGGCACCCCAGGGTAGTTTTGTCGGTTGGCATGCAAACCGGACCTTAAGAAATTCAACAATCGCCTTTTCAGTTATTCCGGCATCGGAATAGCATTTGGCAATCCAGTATTGCACTTCTGTTTCTTGTTCTGCGCTTAAAAGGGGTCTAATGCTGGCAAAATGCTGGATAGCCCGGTCATATTCTTTTAGATTGTAAAGAAAAATACCAATGCGAATTTTGCGGCGTAACAACGATGGATCATTTGGATATTCCTCAATATATTGCCGCTCCATGGCAATGGCCCGGTCGCGCATATTGAGATCATCGTAGGCGTTGATGAGTAAATCCATGGCCTGAGCCCGCAGGGTGCCTTTTTGCTGCAGCTTGAGTACATTCTTGCAGGCGACTATGCAGTTTTCAAGCTGTCGGTTTTCATAATAAAAATCTGCCAAATTGACATAGGCTGTTGCGACAATTTCAGGATCGTTATAATTTTCTGTGATATCTGTGAGCCGCTGCAGAGCATCTTCTGTTTTATTGAGTGTGACATAAAGTTTAGCCAGCCCCAGGTTGCCTCGCGCTCCTTCAGGAATATCATCGTATCTGTTACTCAGTCGTTTCAGCGTTTTCTCAGCACGATTAAATTCCTTTTTAGAAATGTACAACATTCCCTCTTCATAAAGAAACCGCGCTTCTCCATTACGGTCTTTGTATTGGTTTTTATATTGTTCTGCGCCACGAGTTGCTCTGGATAAATGTCCGAGACGATATTCACTGATAATGGAATGATAAAGTGCTTTTCTTTGCAAATCACCTGTTAGTTGGTTCAGGATAGCGTTATAGCTACTCACAGCTTTTTCGTACATTCCCCGTTCGAAAAAAATATCAGCGGTTTTGTAACGGGCAAGAGTGCCCAGACTGTCGTTTGGAAACTGTTGTGCACATTCTTGAAAATGACCGACAGCCACATCAATATCGTTTATTTCGTTAGCCAGTTGACCGATGTTGAAAAGCGCCTGCGCCCGGTGTTTAATGTCCTTGCCAAGGTCAAGATATTTCCGGTAAGCCGACATTGCTTCCTGCGGAGGCCGGGTACGCCGGACGAGTTGCGCCCATAGCCAGATCGTTTCCTCATCAGTTATTTCATCATAGAAAATTCTCAAATTTTCCGGCAACAGAGTTTGTTGCCGTTTTTTCATACGTTCTTTCGCTTCCTGAACGCGATCAAGTTGTAGCAACAAATCGATTGCGCGAATCTGAGCGCGCTGCGCCCAGACAGAGTAAAAATATTCCTGGTGAACTTTGTCGTAAAGCGGCAAGGCCTTTTTTAATTGTCCTGATTTTTCTGTGAAACGCGCCAGCATAAAAGTCGCTTCAACCTTTTTAGTATGAACGGGTAGCGTGGACAGGTTCAAAAGCAATGCAATGGAAGAATCCCGCCGCCCTGTTTTTTCCATCAGTACAGCGCGCCGAAATAAAGCTTCAGCGTAAAGTTCTCCTACATCGGATGTTTTTATCACTGTGTCCAAAAGATGATCAGCACGCTGGATATATTCTTTAGCAGCCGTATCCTTTTCAGCGACTTTTAAGAGTTCAACAGCTAAAGAAAATCGAAGCTGATTCAAAAGACTGTCAATTTTGCCTGCCGGCTGAAACGTAGAAAGTGATTTATCGAGAAATTCTACTCTTTTCTCAGCTAAAGTAATAGTAGACAATTGAGCCTTAACGGCCTTGTATTTAGCCTTTTGAACATATTCATCTATAGTAAATTGTTGATCGAGTTTTGCGGATATTGTTAGAACAGAATCCCGGTGCGCAGCAGCCTTTTCCGGCTTTTTCTCATAAAGCCATTTTTCCATCAAATAGTAATGACAGCCGGTTTCGTAATATAAGAGTTTTGCTTTGTCGAGTTCTTCATTCATATCCATGTATCGTGCTTTGCGCAGCAGATCAAGAGCTTGCTGATAATCGTGAAAAACATTCATTTGTTTTTCAGCCCATTGCAACATTGTTTGTGGTGTAGATCCTCCGCTTAAATTGTCGGATAGAATTTCCGTAAAAGCTGTGTTGGCGTGATGTGTTGATGGCGGTGCAAAACGCCGCAACGTGTAAATGCGTTGAACAATATCAGAATGGTGATCTCCTCCCGGATAGAGTTCCAGACAACGCTCATACTCGGCAAGCGCCAAATCATAACGTTTTTGTTCCTCAAAAGTCAGGGCGATTTGATATTGAGCATCGTCTACCAGTTTGTCTTCCGGCGCAATACCAGAGATTGAACCGTACCGCTGCCGAGCGCCTGTGTAATCATTCAAGTAAATGTGTTGGATCTGGCCAATAGTGTAAAACAATTCACACTGAAGTGAGGGCCTTTTCGTGCTGGAAAAAGCACGCTGAAGGCCGAAAACAGCATCCCTTCCTTTGCCTTTTGCAGCCAGGAGATACGCGCGCTCAACATAACTTTTGTGTCGAATATAATCATTTTCCCTTGACGAATCCTGACAGACCAGAGAGAATTGTTCAATGGCCTTGTCATCGTTGCCCAACTGTTTTTGTGTTTTTGCCAAACGAAAATGCGTATTGGCTTTAAAATCCTCTTCAAGATGAGCAAGGTTGATTTTTGAATAGCTTTCAAGTGCTTTTTCGTATTGTTCTGTTGCGTAAAAATTATCCCCCTGAACAAGATACAATTTGTTTTGCCAATTCTCACTCACCTTGTTCAGCGCATCGTTGATCATTTGATTCGATTCGGAATACTTGTGCTGGCTTTGCAACGTCTCAGAAAGCTCCAGAGCCATCGGGCCAAGCGATTCGTTGTTGTACGGCGCTTTTATTAATTCACGCATTAAATTCTCAGCCTGCGCCAAACGCCCCAGTTTTTTCATTATCTGAGATTTCAAAATATTAACCTGAACCGCAAAGTCATCTCTAATATTATCGCTTGTTATTTTGTTCAGTGAAGACAGCGCTTCCTTAAAATGCCCCTGTGCTTGTTTAGAATTGGCAATAAGGTATTCCGCCTGCAAGCGCATGGGATGAGTGCGCTCATTTTCTATAATATAAAAAGCCGCATCAATGGCTTTTTGATGTTGCTTTGCTGCCTGGTATTGCCGGCATGCCTCCAGTTGAGCTTCCGTAATCATTGAGCTTTCAGGTTTTAATATTTTCAAACGTTCAAAAGCCAAAGCTGCGCCAAGATGATTGCCGGTGCGTGCCATTAACCTGGCCCGGTTGAATTGAGCCTGATCGATAAAATCGGTTTCCGGATATTTTAATATCAGCGAGAGAAAGGCTTGCTCAGCTTTGCCAAGGCTGTCGGCTTTTTCATAGTTTTGTCCGGCTTTGAGTAAAGCCTCTGGCGCCCGAACACTGGTTGGATATGTTGACGCATATTCCTTGAATTGATGGGCAGCAAGGTCGTACATGCCCTTCTTTTCAAGTTGCACGGCAAACTGGTAATTTTGATCTGCCTGCAGCATTGAATTCTGTGCGTGTACTATACTCAAAATTAAAAAAATAAATAGGACTGCACCAGCGAGTTTGATATTATAAAATTTCCAATTTTGCATAGGGTAACACCAGCCTTTTTTTACCAAATGAATCGAAATTGATTAAAAGTTTAGAACGGCTTGCATCGTGGTCAATATTTAATATTGTTCCTTTACCAAATTTAAAATGCCGAACTCTCATTCCAATGGCCAGCTCAAAGTGTTCCTGGGATTCGTTTTCATAATCTGGCATGGTATCGGCATAACCGCTCCCTGCCCATTTCTGTTGTGTTCGAGTTGGTTTAACAATGCACTTGTCTTCAGCCGTCACAAACTGCATGTCGATTTCTTTTAAAAACCGGGATTTATAGCTTCTGTTTTGGCCGTAACGTTTGCGGTTTCGAGCCCATAAAAGATAGAGCTTGTCTTTTGCCCGCGTGGCACCAACATAAAAAAGACGTCTTTCTTCTTCCAAAGCAAATGGATCATCAATGCTTCTGGAAAGCGGAAACAATCCTTCTTCCAGCCCAGCAATAAACACAACCGGGAACTCTAGGCCTTTAGCCGCATGCAGCGTCATTAAAGTGACAGCGTTTGCCCGTTCATCCCATCTGTCTATATCGGTGATAAGAGAAATTTGTTGCAGATAATCTTCCAGCGTCGCTTCTTCACCGGCATTCTCATTATATTCGACGATGGCTTGAAGGAGTTCGCGTACATTCTCGATACGCGAAGCCGCTTCTACGGTTCCCTGCTCGTCGAGGTGCTTGATAATGCCCAGCTCATGAATGAATGAAGATGAAAGTTCAGCCGGAGAAATTTCATTCAATAAATAACGATATTTTTCTAAAAATTCATAAAGCTCGATAATTCGGTCCCTGGTCCGTGATTGAAGATGCGGAACAGAAGGGGCTCTGGATAAAGCCTGATAAAGTGTGATATTCTGTTCACGGGCAAAAGCATCAAGACGAGCCAGAGTAGAGTCGCCGATTCCCCTTGGCGGATAATTGATGATCCGGCGTAAACTCACGCTGTCCGTCGGATTAACTAAAACCTGTAAATAGGCAAGAATGTCTTTAATTTCCTTACGTTCATAGAACCGGACCCCGCCAATGATCATGTATGGAATGCCTTCCATTCGAAAAGCATCTTCCAGTACACGGGATTGCGCATTGATCCGGTAAAGCACAGCAAAATCTGAAAACGAACGCTTGTTTTGGCGGAGCTCCTGGCTGATTTTCTCCACAATAGTTTGGGATTCTTCAAGTTCATTATAAACGGTGATCATGGAGACAGGTTGCCCGCCTTGTTTTTGCGTCCATAATTTTTTGGGATGGCGCTCGATATTTCTTTTAACGACAGAATGAGCCAATCCCAAAATACTTGTCGTGGAACGGTAATTCTGCTCAAGCCGGTATTTTTTACACTGCGGATAATCTTTTTCAAAGTCCAGAATATTTCTCAACTCGGCGCCGCGCCATCTGTAAATAGATTGATCATCATCACCGACCACACATATATTTTTGTGTTTTTCGCCAAGCAGATTCAGAACCTGATACTGTGCCCTGTTCGTGTCCTGGTATTCATCTACCAAAATGTATTTAAATCGGTCCTGGTAATATTCCTTCACCAGCGGATAAGTGATAAACAATTCAATCGGCTTGATCAGCAGATCGTCAAAATCCATGGCATTGTTTTCTTTGAGCCTTTTTTCATAAACTTTATAGACACTTGCCACAAGTTCCTTGTCCGGATTATTCGCATTCAGTTCATATTGTTGCGGATCCTGCATGGCGTTTTTAGCCCGGCTTATTTTGTGATTCAACGCTTTTGGCGACATGTTTTGCGATGAAATTTTAAGATCCTTTAAAATCAACTTGACCAGAGCCAGTTGATCGTTGGCGTCATAAATGGTAAAATTACGGTCATAGCCGATACGGTCAGCTTCCCGCCGGAGCAATCGCGCAAACAATGAATGAAAAGTCCCCACCCACATACCGCGAATAGAAGTCGGCACCAGTTGCTCAACACGCTCCCGCATTTCTCCGGCAGCCTTGTTCGTAAATGTCATAGCCAGAATATCACCAGGTTGAGCTGTTCTGGAAGCAATTAAATGCGCAATCCGAAAAGTCAGCACCCGGGTTTTGCCGGAACCGGCGCCTGCCAGCACCAGCACCGGACCCTCTGTTTGAAGCACAGCCTCGCGCTGTTGAGGATTAAGTTCATCCAGTAATGCTTGAAGATGGGTGTCGTTGTTCCGGACAGTCATATTATTTATGTTGTTTTTCGGCTTTTTGTTGTGCGACTTTTCTACGGATTTCATCAAATTTTGCTTTGGCCCGAATATGTTGTTGATATGTCTCGCTAAATGTGTGACTGCCATCGCCATTGGCGACAAAGTAAAGATAATTCGTATCTTTGGGGAATACAGCCGCACGAATAGCTTTGATCCCCGGATTATTGATCGGGCCAGGCGGTAATCCAGTGTATTTATAAGTATTGTACGGCGAATCGATCTCCAAATCGCGATTCAAGAGTCTTCTTGGCCGGTCTGAGATAAGGTACTGAATCGTCGGATCGGCTTGCAATTTCATGCCGCGCTTTAATCGATTGTGGTAGACAGAAGAAATGACCGGCATTTCCCTGTCCAGCATAGCTTCACCTTCAATAATTGAAGCCAGGGTTAACACTTGATTTTTTGTAAAATCTTTTTTCGCAGCTTCTTGCCACAAACTGTCAGAGGTGATTTTTTTAAATTGATCCACAGCCGTTCTTAAAATCTGTGATTCACTTACACCGTATGTAAAATGATATGTTTCCGGATAAACATAGCCTTCAAGCGATTTCGTCTCCAACCCCAGTTTTCTGATAAACGTTGAATCTGTGACCAGATGCATAATACGACTGGAATCGACGTTCAAACTATCGGTCACAATAGAGGCATATTTGGTTGTCGGATATCCTTCAGGAAAGGTGATTTTGAAAAAGCTTTGCGGCCCTTCTGTGAGCGCATAAAGAGCATTGGCATGTGACATGCCCTGTTTCAGGGTAAACTTGCCTGCCCGGAGTGCATTTTCCTTTTTGAGAAACCTGACAGTGAATAAAAACTGGCTGCTATCACGGATGACATGTTTATTTATCATCTGAGACGCCACCTGTGAATATGTCGCACCCCATCGCACGAGAATATCAACATCCTTTGCATCTTTATCGGGTTGAAAAGGCCAATATACGACATATAAAAATGCGCCGCCAAATAAACCAATAAGAGCAATGAATATGCTGACAAAGACCGCTAAAATTTTCTTTTTCTTTTTATTCAAAATTATTTCACCATAATAACTGCAATATCATAAAGGGCGTGCGTCCACACAGCCACACCCAAACCGCGAAACTCGTAAAGTACACAAAAAAACACTCCCATAATAACCCGGTACATAAACTGATAATCAAGCACGTTAAGCCGGGAAAGATCATGCGCCCAGGCAAACAGAAAAGCCGATAATAACATCATCACCGGTTTTATGGGCCAGGTTCGCCGGGCATCCATCATTTTGATAACGAGAAAAGTTAATGCACCGTAAATGAGTGCCCGGAACAGCAATTCTTCAAAAACACCAGCTCCAATTGAGACCATTAAAGCAGCTTGAGTTTGTTGAGAAAGAGTCAGGTGAGCGACAATTTCGTTTGTTAATAATTGCGCAGCTATAGCCAAAAGCCAGACGTAAATGCCGCTTTCAAGAATAATTAAAAGACAATATCTAATTTTGAAAACCGGCCGGTCTCTGACAAACGAATAAAAAGCGCCGACAAATAAAAGAACAAACAGCGCTCCAAGAACGAAAACACCGTGAAAACTCAATCTATTGACGAGCCATTGAAACCAGTGAGACGAAAAATCAAAAGAACCAAACTGCAGCGCCATATTCCGAAATAAAAGGTCTATGCCATTGCGAACAGGCTCGGTATTCTGGTTTTGCATCGCCACGGCTAAAATTTCATAGACAATTAAAAGCGGCAGTGTCATCAGAACACCATAGAACGGCGTTCTCGATGCATGAAAATAATTTTCTGTGCGTTTCGACTTTTTATTTCTTGACTTTTTACTTTTACTTGATTTTGCCAGGTTTGGTTTCTCCTGGTTTGTAAAAATCTGTCATTTTGACCGTTTTTGCCATTGTTTTAGCTTTTCAAGCGGCCAGGTGTTTATAACATCGGATGATTGCGCCCAGCCGCGACGGGCGGTGCCAACACCAAACATAATCTGTCCCAGACTTTCTGATTCATGCGCATCAGTATTAATGCATATTTTTGCCCCGCCGCTAATTGCTGTTTTTATGTGAGTGTCTTTTAAATCGAGCCGGTCCCAGTGTGAATTCACTTCCAGAGCCGTGCCGGTTTTGGCGGCTTCTTTGACCACAGCTTCCATATCAATATCAAAAGGTTCTCTGCGTGAGATCAGTCTACCGGTCGGATGTCCAATAACATCCACGAATTTATTTTGCATGGCAGCGATTGTTCGTTCCGTGGTGTTCGATTTAAATCCAGAATGAATAGAAGCCACGACAAAATCGAGTTTTCCCAGTACATGGTCCGGGAAATCTAGTGAACCATCCATCAAAATTTCGACTTCAGAACCGGCAAGGACGGTGATGTCAGAATATCTTTCGTCAAGCTGCTGAATTTCTTCGATCTGTTTGAACAGCCGTTCCTCTGACAATCCGTTCGCATACTGCGTGGTTTGGGAATGGTCACAAAAAGCAATATAAGAATAGCCTTTCCTTCTGGCAGCCTCGACCATAGCCTCCATAGATTCTCTTCCATCCGAGTAGGTGCTATGCACATGCAGATCACCCAGAACGTCATCAAATTCTATCAATTGAGGAAGGTTGTTTTTCTGAGCCGCCTGGATTTCACCACGGTCTTCGCGCATTTCAGGGGGAATCCATGCCAATCCTAATTTTTGGTAAATTTCTTCTTCTACACGGCCACCGACTTTGGTGTCGTCCTTAAAAATACCATATTCACTGATTTTATAACCTTTCTTTCTGGCAAGCTCCCTTAATCTGACATTGAATTCTTTCGAGCCGGTAAAATATTGCACAGCCGCGCCAAAGCTCTCACCCGGTATGGCACGAATATCAACTTGAAAACGGTCTTTTAATACCACGCTGCCTTTTGTTTCTCCGGCTCCCAGAACCCGGGTCACCTCGGGCATCTTTGTCACCTGTTCAATGACCTCCCGGCCATGTTCTGTTTCAATCAGAATATCAATATCATGAACTGTTTCACGAAAGCGCCGCACAGACCCGGCCGGAGAGATGCGATTGATTTTATCGCCGGCCTTTTCTTTAATGTACTCGATGACGTGATACGCAATGGGCAATGCCATGCCAATGGAAAAACGGCCAGAGGCTTGTTCGCGCAGTTCAAGACTCTTGCGGATATTTTCGACTTTTTTCTTGCCCATGCCCGGCAATGTCGCTAACGTGCCATTGTCAATCATAGCGTGTAAATCAGCTATTGTTTCAACCCCCAGCTCTTTAAACGCCAGGGCAGCGGTTTTTGGACCAAAATGTTGGATTGAGAGCAAATCGAACAATTCTTTTGGCGATTTATCAAGATAATCATCCAGTTGGCTAATAGAGCCGTTGCTCAAATACTGTTCAATTTTTCTCTGCAATCCTTTGCCAACTCCGGGAATTGTGCTTAATCGATTGTCCTTCCACAATGATTCGATATCGTCGGAAATTTCTAGCACAGCACGGGCGGCGCGTCGGTAGGCGTTTATTTTAAAAGCTGATTCCGCATGAAATTCCAGCACATCAGCGAATTTTTCGAGTATGTCGGAAACTTGTTTGTTTTTCATGTCATGCTCCTGAGCGAATAATATACTATACGCATCATGAAAAATCAACAGCTTTTGTAAGCAAATATCATTCAGCGGCAATCCGTCTGAAACGTGAAAGAAATTCCTATTAAATAAAGATTTTGATCCGGGACAGGAGACAAAAATAAAAGCTATGACATCTTTTTGTTTAACTCGGCAACGAGTTTCTCCATACCAATCAGATAGCTGTTAACACCCTTGCCGGATATTTGATCAATGCATATTTCTTTTATCACGGATGTGTGACGAAATGATTCACGGTTGTGAATGTCGGAGAGATGCACTTCTAAAGTCGGAAGATCGACACCGGCAATAGCGTCGCGCAAAGCGTAACTATAATGAGTCAGAGCCCCGGGGTTTATGATGATGCCGTCAGCGTGTTCGTATTGGTCATGGATAAAGTCAATTAAAAAGCCTTCGTGATTGGATTGATAAAAAACAACTTTGACGCCAAGCCGATCGGCTTTTTGCTGAACGGCTTTGTTCACATCATCGAGGGTAAGAACGCCGTAAACATCTGGTTCTCGTTTTCCCAACAAGTTCAGATTTGGCCCATGAATAACAAGAATCTTCAACGTATGCCTCCTCTCTGCTCAAAGAGCCTGGTTTTGGAAGATGAATTGAATGGCTTTACTGATTTGCTTTTCAGTAACATCTGCAGTCAAATAAGCAGAACCGATTGACTTGAGCAGCACCCAGGTCTGTCCCTTTGAAGATCGCTTTTTGTCTTTTTTTATGCTGTCAAAAATATGTCCTTCTGTAATCGATTGTGGAACAGGCGGTGCTTTAAATTTCTGCAGTACAGCGGTGCATTCTTCGAGCTGCGCAACCGATATGTATCCTTTTGCATGCGAGAGATAAAGCGCTGCTTTCATACCATGAACGACAGCCTCTCCGTGCAAAAAATAATTATAGTGTGTAGCTGCTTCAAGCCCGTGGCCGATTGTGTGACCAAAATTCAATATGGCACGCTGGCCTTTTTCCTTTTCATCGTTTTCCACAACTCGCGCTTTGTAGCGGCAGCTCATTGCCAAAATTCGTTCAATCCAGGTCAAGTCGCTTAGCGTTAACAAGTCATCTAAACGCTGGACCACATGATCATAAAACGTGCGGTCTTTGATGAATCCATACTTGATAATCTCAGCACTGCCGGCCCGGATTTCCCGCTCTGGCAACGTTTTTAACATCACCGGATCGATCAGTACAAAAAGCGGCTGATAAAATGCACCGATCAGATTTTTTCCCAAATCATGATTAATCCCTACTTTGCCGCCAACGCTGCTGTCCACCTGACTCAGTACAGTGGTGGGGATTTGAATAAATGGCACGCCGCGCATAAAAGTTGCTGCAGCGAATCCTGCCAGGTCACCGATGACACCACCTCCCAATGCGATAATAATCGACTGACGGTTGGCATTGTTTTGCAGCAGCCAGGTGTAAATTTCGTCTAGTTGATTCAGGCATTTCGATTGTTCGCCGGCAGGAACAGCATGGAGGCACACATTCATATTTGCTTTTTTAAGCATTCTTTGCATCGAGTTCCCGTACAGGGGCAAAACGTTGCTGTCTGTGATGACGTAAACGGATTCAGCGATGCCAAGCTTTTTAAATATTTCGGGCAGTTTGTTACGGCCATCTTGTTGAAAATAAACCGGATAACTGTAACTGCCCAAATTGACTTTTAACTGTTTCATAATTCTTCTAATAGCGTGGTGAAAATATGCTGGACTGTTTCGTCGATATTGCTCGTCTCAGGCCGGCAAAAAGTAAATTGCGCGCGTTGATAATACGCCCGGCGTTCGTTGAGCATTCTGATGATTTTTTCGCGCCGTTCTTGCGGTGATAAATCAGCCATAAGCGGCCGGTGCGTTTGACGGGCAATGCGTTTATCCAATACGTCTACTGGCGTTTTCAACCAGATCGTTATACCGGATTTTTCGATACGTTGCCAGTTATGTTCCCGGGTGACAGCGCCTCCGCCCAGAGCCACAATAACATTTTTCATACTGGTAATTTCGCCAATAATTTGGCTCTCCAATCGACGAAATGCATCTTCCCCGTTCTCTTTGAAAATATCTGTTATCGATTTCCCGGCACGTTCCTCGATAAGAATATCGGTATCCCGAAAAGACCAGCCGATGTAACGGGCAAAAGCTTTGCCCACGGCTGTTTTACCTGCTGCCATAAATCCTAAAAAATAAATATTTTTACCAATCCAGGGGTACACGAGATAATCTTTGAAAACTTTGTTGCATTTCGTTTATAGAGTCACCACCGATTTTTGATACAAGTGCATCAGCCAGGACCAGTGCCAGCATAGATTCCGCTACAACCACTGCTGCCGGGACAGCGCACACATCAGCGCGCTCAAAGTGAGCGTTTTGTGGTTCCAGTGTTTTTACATTCACAGACCGCAACGGTGATCGCATAGTGGGCAGCGGTTTCATGGCAAGCCGTACCACCACAGGCTCGCCATTGCTCATTCCGCCCTCAATGCCGCCAGCAAAATTATGATTGCGCTGAAAACCATTTTTCTCATCGTAAAATATTTCATCGTGAACCTCATAACCAGGACGCTCAGATACTGCTTTGCCCAATCCAATTTCCACGGATTTGATGGCATTTATGCTCATCATAGCTCCAGCGATCTGCGCGTCCAGTTTACGATCCCAATGCACATGACTTCCCAAACCGACCGGCACTCCGGTTGCTGCCACTTCAAACAGACCGCCCAGCGAATAGCCTTCTTGCTGCGCAGTATCGATGTGTTGCATCATTTCTTTTGCCGCTAACTCGTCGGCACACCCCACAGGTGAATTTTCGGCACGTTCAAAAAAGTCATTCCATTCTTTACTTTTTGGCGTAATGCGAGTATCAAGGAAAGTTTCAGAGCTGGCAATACCGATGCGAATTACATGGCCGAATATGTCAATTCCAAATTGATTCAGGAATTTTTTAGCAATAGCACCTGCAGCAACGCGCATTGCGGTTTCGCGAGCAGAGGAACGCTCAAGAATATTGCGCAGGTCGTCCTGGCGATATTTTATCATGCCGGCATAATCAGCATGTCCGGGACGGGGCATGTGCAGTTTTTCAGAAAAGTTTGCGCCAGCACTAACTGACATTTTTTCAGTCCAGTTTGGCCAGTCTTTGTTGTACAGAACAAGCGAAATTGGGCTGCCCAGGGTTTTGCCAAACCGAACGCCGCTCAGTATCTGCGCACGGTCTTGTTCAATTTTCATGCGGCCACCGCGTCCATAGCCCCGTTGCCGGCGACGCAATTCTGTGGTAATATCTTTTTCGGAAATTTCTAGACCAGCAGGCATACCTTCGATTATAGCGGACAAAGCTTGTCCGTGAGACTCTCCTGCGGTGAAAAATCGGATGTTTTTCATTGTGTATTTCCCTGTAAAAAATTTTGATTCAATGGCCCAATTCGCTGCGCAACAATGCGCGTAATTCTTTTAATTGTGTCTCATTCAATGAAAAATCTCCATCCATCCAGATTCTCAACGATTGCAGTCCCTGAAAAATGAGCATATCTAATCCGTTTTTGATAGTCGCTCCACGGTTTTCAGCTTCCAGCAATAATCTGGTTTTTCCAGGATTATAAATCAAATCATAAACGTAATGCCTTTGAGACAGGGCAGAAAAATCTGGCAGCGGCGAGTCGTTCACATGCGGACTCATACCGACACTTGTCGTATTGACAATAATCCGGGATTCATTTACTGCTGCGGAAAGTTCTGTTTGTTTAATGATTTTAACATCAAGACTGTAATTCTTTTTTGCATCATTTGCCAATTGCCGGGCTTTATCACGAGTTCTGTTAAAAATTAGAATCCTGTCAGGGCCCAGCTCGCCAAGGGCAAACATTACCGAGCGCGCAGCGCCGCCAGCCCCGAGAATGAGAACTGGCGCATCGACAAAGCGTTCTTTATCAGGACCCAGAGATTCCAGAAATCCATACGGGTCTGTTACATGAGCGGAAATTTTATTTTTTGTTATTTTTAAGGTGTTAGCCGCGCCCAGTACTTTTACTTCATCGGAACAATCATCTGCATACTCGCAGACTTTTTCTTTATGAGGTACGGTTACATTAATGCCGCTTAATCCCAACATCTTAAAACTGTTGATGCAATCGCCGAGCTTTGATTTTGGAACGTGAAATGCCACATAAACAGCATTTAATCCGAATTGCGTCATCATGTAATTGTGCAGCACAGGCGACAAACTATGTTCGACAGGGTCTCCAATGACAGCGTAAAGAGCGGATGTCGCTCTAATCAACACGAACCTCCTCGAGAAGATCGAAAAAAGTGGGGAAAGAGACATCTACGCAACCGGTATTTTTAATGACGGTCTCCCCGTCCGCAATCATGCCAGCCACTGCAAAAGCCATGGCAATGCGGTGATCGCCGTAACTGTCAATTTCTGCTCCTTTTAATTGCACCGGACCTTTAATGACAAGACCGTTCTCTTTTTCTCTGAGATCCGCCCCCATGCGTTTGAGATTATCTGCAAGTACTGCTAACCGGTCCGATTCTTTCACCCGTAGCTCTCCGGCATCTTTTATAGTTGTGGTGCCTTTGGCCTGAGTCGCTGCTACAGCCAAAATGGGAATTTCATCGATTATACGCGGAATCATGCCTCCGGCTAAGGTTGTGGACTTGAGCTGCGCCGAATGGACAGTAATATCTGCCCGGGGTTCGCCATGAAACTCATGCTCATTTGTGATGGAAAAATGGGCATTCATGGCTGTTAAAGCTTCCAGAATGCCATTTCGAGTCGGATTTTGCCCGACGTTTTTAATCACCAGTTCTGAATCCTTTAAAAGCGATGCAGCGATCAGAAAAAAAGCAGCAGCCGACATGTCGCCCGGCACTTTAATATCGATGGCTTTTAATTTGCAAAGTCCGTGCAAAACGACCATAGCTTGAGAGCTTTTGATGGTGGCTCCCATATTGAAAAGCATGCGTTCCGTGTGATCGCGGGAAAGATACGGCTCGGTAAACCGGGTCACGCCTCTGGCATAAAGTCCGGCAATGAGCACACAGGATTTCACCTGAGCGCTGGCAACAGTTGAGGAATAGTCAATGGCGCGGAGAGGGCCTCCACGGATTGTCAACGGTGCCCGGTACTCGTGACTATCGATGTACGCGCCCATCATTTCCAGAGGATCGATGATCCGGCGCATGGGACGCTTTCGCAGCGACTCGTCGCCGGTAATCGTAGCAGTAAACGGCTGCGCTGCAAGCAGACCGGCTAAAAGCCGGATAGTGGTACCAGAATTGCCGGCATCCAAAGTTTTTTCCGGGGCTTTCAGGCCGTCCGGACCAACTCCTTCCACCACAAGATTCTTCCTTCCGCGAATATTCACCCCCAACTGTTTCATGCACTTGACCGTATTGCGAACATCGCTTGCATTCGAAAGTCCGGTAATTTTACTTGTACCATCTGTAATGGAAGAAAGAATAACAGCCCGGTGCGAGATCGATTTATCACCGGGACAAGTAATTTCACCACGAACAGCGCTTGCTTTTTTAATAGTTTGATTAGACACTTTATCCTCGTTTTCGACATTCAAATCCACTTTGTTGCAAAAACGTTATGGCGTTCACTTGTTCGTCCTGGCTGGCAAAAGCCAGACGAATTGTTCCGCCTTCGTCTTCACGAATTTTCAGGACTTCAATATCTTTGATGTTTATGTTTTTTTCTGCCAATGTATTTGCGATTTTAGCAATAACACCAGGTTTATCTTCTACAGCCACAGAAATTTCGAATTGTGGTTTGAGAAAACCTTTAGTATCTGTTGGAATAGATAACCGGTTTTTTGCCGCTTCATGAAAATAATTGTCCATTTTGGGAATATCTTTGAGAAGCGTTTTAATGGTTTTTAATTCATCAATGTATGCATCGATAAATGAACCAATCATGTCCGAGTTGGTCTCGCAGATATCTTGCCAAATCCCAAAAGGACTTGAAGCGATGCGGGTCATATCACGAAAGCCGCCAGCCGCCATTTTTAAAAAGTGAGGACTCTCACTTTGTTTGCCGGCAACAAGATTCATAAGAGCAACAGCCGCCATTTGCGGCAAATGACTGACAGCCGCTGCAATTTCATCATGAAGCTTTGGCTGAAGTAGCAGCACCTTGGCACCGATGCGTTCAAGCAGCTCACCAAAAGCTCGCCGCTGCGCTTCGTTTATTGGCCGGTTTGGTGTGAGCACATAAGTGGTATTTTCAAAAAGAAAAGCATCCGCTGCCTGCACGCCACGATATTCTGAGCCTGCCATGGGGTGGCCGCCGATAAAATAACAATGAGATGGTAAGTGAATATTGGCCGTTTCCACAATCTGACGTTTAATGCTTCCCACATCTGTCAAAAGAGCGCCGGATTTTGCATAAGAGCCGATTGATTCGAGCAAGCGAATGATTTCGTTGATAGGCGTACAAAGAAAGACAAGGTCAGCGTCTGCCATGCCCTCGGCCAATTGTTCGGGCGGGAAACCTTTGTCAATAGCTCCCCGGGAAAAAGCGTTTTCGATGACATGAGGTTCATCGATACCGACAATCGTGCCTTTGAATTTTTTGCGTTTTAAAGCCAGGCCCAGCGACCCGCCAATTAATCCAACACCAATCACACAAATATTTTTAAAATCTGACATGTAACATTCCTATTCCATATTCCGGCCTATTGCCCAGGCGATCATGCGAACTTCTTCCATGAGCCGGGAAAACTGGTTTGGTAACAGAGATTGCGGTCCGTCTGAAAGTGCATGATCCGGATCGTGATGCACCTCGACCATCAGACCGTCGGCGCCTGCTGCTACAGCCGCTCTGGCCATTGGAGCGACTTTATCGCGCCTGCCAGTACCATGACTGGGATCGGCAATGATGGGTAAATGACTCAGTTTTTTGACAATTGGGATAGCTGAAATATCCATTGTGTTTCTGGTATACGTCTCAAAAGTGCGAATACCGCGTTCGCATAGAATAATGTTATAATTCCCGCCGCTCATAATATATTCCGCAGACATGAGCAATTCCTCAATACGTGCTGCCATACCTCGCTTGAGAATAATAGGTTTTTTGATTTTACCAAGCTTTTTCAGCAGCGGAAAATTTTGCATGTTTCGAGCACCTACTTGAAGAATGTCGACATATTCGCTCATTAATTCAACCTGATTTTCGCGCATTACCTCTGAAACAGTGGCAATATTAAACTCATCCGCTGCTTGTTTCATTATCTTCAAGCCAGCTTTGCCCATTCCTTGAAAGGAATAAGGGGAAGTACGCGGTTTAAAAGCGCCGCCCCGCAGAACTTTGGCTCCGGCGTCTTTGACTGCTTTGGCAATTGTGTATAACTGATCCTCTCCCTCGATTGAGCACGGACCGGCAATAATTGAAAGCTGGTCGCCGCCAAAAGTAGCATCCTTGACTTTGATAACGGAATCCTCGGCATGAAATGTCCTGCCAGCCAGTTTATAAGGTTCTGAAATTCGGATGACTTCAAAAACGCCGTCCATGACCTCGAACTCGCGTTTGTCAACGCCCGGTACATCACCCAGGGCGCCTAAAATGGTACGGTGAACCCCAACCACCTTGTGTACATCAAATCCAACCTCCTGCAATCGATCAGAGACTTTTTGAATCTGCTGATCAGTTGCCGTATCCTTCATCACGATAACCACGGCAGCTCCTTGTCTGTTGTTATTTTTTCATTTTGAAATGTAATAAAATTATATGTTTTATTCAATTTAGAATCACGTTATCATGCAACAGGAGTTTTTTAATTATGGATTTTGGCAATTTTCCTGCAATCGCCGGCAGGTTCTGATAATGAGCCGGTAAATAGACTTTAGATCTTTATCAGGTAATGGTCCAGGATTATCAGCTAAAAGATCCTGGAGAATCGCTTCCTCACGCTGTTTGTTTATTATAGACAAATTATTTTTAACTTTTTCATGGCCTATTTTTTTCGCCAAAGCTGCGCGCCGGTTCAGCAACCGGACGATTTCGCGGTCAACAGAATCGATATCACTCCGGTAGTTTTGTATTGTCATGGTCATCTCCAAAATAAAAAAAAGCCCACTACTTGCTGAAAGCAGTGGGCGGGTTAGCTATACTTTATGGTCGTATTCAACTCGTTAGCGCTAACTCCTCCCGCTGCACGTAAAATAATAAAAGTTGTAAAAATAAAACCGAATCATCGTTTTTAAACCTGCTTTTGTTTTTATCCTGCTAAAGATATAAAATTGAATTGTTTTCATCAAGATATTTTTCTTGTTTTTACTATTTTTCTGGTCGATAGGTCACAACAAAATCATCAATCTCTGAGACATCTACCTTCTCAACGGTGACGGATAAACGTTCCTGCATAAATTCACAGATATATCTCGCAAGCTGCTCAGATGTTGGATTCATTTTGTCAAAAGGTTCTACCTCGTTCAAGGTGCGGTGGTCGAATCTACTGGTGCACTCATCGAGGTGTTTCTTAACTTGCATCAGATCGACCACCATGCCATGTTCATCGGTTGTTTCGGACGATACAGTCACCCATATTTTATAATTATGCCCGTGAATGCGTTCGCAGACACCGGGATAATTGACCAAACGATGTGCTGCGGAAAAATGGGATTTCACTGTTAATTGATACATGTTTCTTTTCTGTGCGCGATTACCGTGTTTCCATTATGCGATGAATTATATTAATAGGATTATTCCATTTTTCCCTGGTCATCAATTGTCCATGAAAACGGCAAGCCTGTTGTCGGGCTTGTTTTAAGATTGTTCACCGAACCGCTCACTTTTACGTTGTCAACGTCTTTTGGTTTTTTTACTCTTAATAACACAGTTGAATTCCCGGGTACTGTATATTTTTCAGGCAAACCAAGCTGCTCTGCATTTTCAAACTCGAGGTGGTAAACAAAATCAGAATTATTCGTGACCATCAACCGGCCGTGTTTTTTCTCTGGTGACAACCAGTCAAAATGACGCGTGAGCGAATGCTCAAAAAGCGCATAAAGCCATTTATCAGGACCGATCAGGTCATCTCGAAAATAAGCCACAGAATGCCCGGCATGCAGCGCCTGCTTGATTCCTGCTTTGGACCGCTCTTTGGCAAAGACCAAAGTCAAAGGACGGTGGCCATCCTCTACATAACGAATATGAACAGTGCTATGAATATCCGAGTTGCCGATAAAAGCCAGATTCTTTTCATTACACCATTCGAGTACATTTGGATAGTAAGATTTATCATTAACAACCTCAATGCCATGCATCCAACCTTTTTCCAGCATTTCAGTGTGTTCATCGTACCATCTGGCAATGCCATCCGGTTGCTGTTTTTCCCAGCCCGGATGATTCCAAAAAATAAAAGCGCCCTGGTCGGCAGCTTCTTTTACGGCTTCCCGCCAGGTTTCTTTTTTCAACGCATTGGCATCTTTTAAAAAAATCGCGTTTAAATGTCCAGGCGGCATGTCACGGGTGATTTCCGCGCCACGAATGACAATTAAACCATAACCACGAGCAGAGTATTCGCCAATCTCGTACACCCGGTTTAAATCGTGCACGAGATCGTCTTTGTGTGGTGCATATTCCAGATGATCAGTCAGGGCAATAGCATCGAGACCGTTCTTCCACGCTTCCTCGATACGAAACGACGGCCAGACCTGACCGTCCGAAAAAACAGTGTGGGTATGAAAATCACATTTCAGAACATACACTTCCGGAATGTCCGGAGTTCTAAATTCGGTGCGGGTTGCAGTTTGAGACCACAGCAAAGATACGAGCGATAAGAAAAAAATTAAAAAGTAACGCATGATTTTATCCTCAATATATGAAAATTAAATTGGCAATAATTCTATCCGTCATCTTTTGCTGATTAACAAAGAACAAGCTCTCCACTTCAGCAAGGTTCACTTTTTGTTTTTTCCTGACTTTAAGTGATAATCTTCATAGTCAATGATAATTATAACAAAATATTGCCCAACACGCAACAGAAAATATATGAATTGCCAGAATTTGGAGGAACAGATCTCAGACATTGAAAAACATCGCATCAATGAAATTCTTTTGGAAATCTTTATATTGGTTCAATCCAATCACTCTGGGCTGATGCGACAGGGCGTGCATTTTTTTCAGTGCATCTTTTTCAACTAATGACAAAAACGCACCGCCAAGCGATCCGTTGCCAATGATCTCGATACGGCCTGACGGAATGTCCGGCAGCAATCCGATTTGTATGGCATTTTCGATTTTAATATGTCTGGCAAAACCACCTGTCAGTATCAATGTATCGATATCGCTCCACTCTTTTTCCTGAACACTCATCAATGTTTGCAAACCAGCAAAAATAGCCGCTTTTGCCTGCATGATTTTTACGATATCCGACTGACTGACAACCACCGGTCCATCCAATCCGGAGTTTTTCTCAGGTGTCAGAATACAAGCTGTCATATCAGCACCGTTTTCCTGAATGGTGTAGAACCATCCATTTGCTTTCAGTATATTTTCATCAAATCGCCCCGAGCGGCTGAGCAAGCCGATTCGAAGCGCTTCTGCGATAAAATCAATAATACCGGTGCCACAAATACCGGAAGCCCTGCTGCTGCCGATGGCTTCGGTATGGATATGACCATTTTCAAAAATCACTTTTTCTATAGCTCCTTCAGAGGCGCGTGAACCGTGATATAGGCCGTATCCTTCGAACGCGGGACCTGCCGCTGTCGAGCAGGCTGTCAAATTCCCGTTCTCGCTGGTGACGATTTCACCGTTTGTACCAATGTCAATTAAAACAGCAAATCCTTTGCGCTGAGCTAACTCTGACAGGTAAATATCTGAAACGATATCTCCGCCAATATAGCCTGATACAGACGGAATGATATCAATCACACTGTTATTGTTAGTGTCGATTCCCAGTTCATAGGCCCTAAGCGACGCTGGATGATTGGTTATCGGCTGAAACGGTACTTTGCCAATATTCGAGGGATTAAGACCCAATGCCAGATGCATCATGATGGTATTCCCGGACAGGGCCATTCGGTGAATCTCATCCGGGCGTATTTGAGCATCAAAACTCAGTTGTTTAATGACAGGATTGATCGTTTCCTGAACGATCAATTTCTGTAGAAAAATGACCTCTTTCTGAGACTTGCAATAAGAGATCCGCGAAATCACATCTTCAGCCACTCTGATTTGTTGATTATAAAGCGATGCCCGGGATAAAATATTACTGCTGGTTAGATCGACCAGTAAACCAGCCACGGTTGTTGTGCCAATGTCGATAGCGATGGCATAATTTGCCGCCGTGGTATCACCGGGTTCAATGTGAATCAAATGCCATTGATCATGGATTCGCGCACATGTTACGGTTATTTGTTGATCGTGTGCAGCCAGAACATCGGGCATGTCACGCAGAACAGTCAGCGGAACAGCCAGAGCCTGAATATCGGTTTTGTCATAAACGGCATGGCATATTCGCTTGACATCGGAAAACTGCTGATCGAGTGTTGCCTTTGGAACAGTCAAAAAAAGTTTGATCGTTTGCGGATCAAGGTCAAAATGCTTGACGAGAAATTCGTCTTCCATTTGTCCGGACGTTTCAATCAAGGATTCTGCAGGAATCTCGATCACCGCATCCTCACTTTTAACTTTTGTCAAGCAGGATAACGTTCGGTGTGAATGCTCAACAACGATGGTTTCTCTGTCCTCAATAACAAACTTGCCTTTTTGCAAATAGACGTAACAACGGCCGCAGGTACCTTCGCCGCCGCAATTTGATTTGATGTACAGACCCTGGTCTTTTGCCAGATCCATTATTGTTTTTTCCGGATTGTTGTCAACACGGATTTCGCGGTCGGGTGATTTAAAAAAAATCGCCATTCATTTTCCAGGGGTTATGAATTTATCGGAATCAAGATTAACATTACGATTTTTCCAAATTTTAAGCAATTTATTGAATAACAATGTCGTGAGATAAAACATTAAAGGTAAAAAAATTATCCGTCCTTTGCAATAAATATAAAACCCTGCAGATATAAAATAAGTTACCGGTGGATATACTCTATCGAAACTAACAATGGGTCACAAATCTTTTCTGTATCAATGTTGTATCATTATATAAATTTTGAAATTATAATGTGTTATTCATTTGTTTTGTGACCCATTGTTGGAATCGTAACTGAGGTATTTCCCCTGCAGATTACATTTTCTAAAAATCAGATTTTCCATAAAAGAATGCACAACCACGCATTCCTTTAAAAATCTAAAATCCTTAGAAAATGTGAATTCAGCCATTCGATTGTATTCCTGTAAAGACCGCGAAGAAACGTGCAATTCAATTTATATAATGAGCATAAAAAAAATGTTGAAAAGAACTTTACAAGTTTATAATTTGTGCTTACATCTTTTCATCGTGTCTCTGCTGGCTCGCGGATTAGTAAAGAGCCGGAATGATCTTCATAACAGGCTTTAAACTGCTCTTTGTGATGTGTCTTGTGCGGAAAGGTTAATGATTTGTTATTATTTTCAAACGAAACGTTGTATTCATTCTATTTTCTTTTAGGGAACGATCAAAGTTTTAAATAAATGAAATTGTCGTATCAAAAAAGGGTGCAATATCATGAAAACATTTATCACGCTTTTACTTTTCTTCTTTGGAGGTGTTTTTATGCTTCATTCTAAAGACACTACGATCCGTTTACCAGATCCCATAACCAAAGGCGAGATTTCTTTGGAAGAAGCTTTACTTCATCGAAGATCCATCCGTGAATACACACGGGATTCTTTAACCATAAAAGAAATATCGCAACTGTTATGGGCGGCACAGGGAATCACGCATAAAGGATGGGCCAGAACAGCTCCATCTGCAGGTGCTACTTATCCTCTTGAAATCTATATAGTTGTCAATCGTGTTACAAACATGCAACCAGGAATATACCACTATGTGCCGAACAGCCACATTTTAGAGTTGCACAAGTCAGGAGACTATGCCGGTCAATTGCGGAAAGCGGCTTTGGACCAGGATATGATTGAAAAATCTGCCATCAATATTATCATAACCGCTGTGTTTGAACGAACGACAAATCGGTATGGAAAACGAGGCAATCGCTACGTTCACATGGAAGTCGGGCACGTTGGAGAGAATATTTATCTTCAAGCTTTTACTTTAAATCTCGGAACCGTCTCAATCGGAGCTTTTAACGACCAGCGAGTTCAATCATTGTTAGATATTAAAGAGAGCCCGCTTTATATTATGCCAGTGGGAAAAATTTCTTCCAGGGACTGAGATAAGGTGTGGAGACAATTTCTTTCCATTGATGAAATTTTGAAATTTTGCAATTTGTATAATCTGTGGAATTATATTATATTGGATCATTCTTATGTGTTCATTTATATTCATACTGCAAACAAATCGGCACGATGCTAAATGTGCCAGGCTAATAACTAAAGGTTCAACGCTAATCAAAAGTACACTTTATGAATTTCAAATGGAGGTACATCATGAAAAGAGCCCCGGTTACTGTTATTATTTGTCTGTTGGTGATGTTGATAGGATTGACAGCTATGGCGGCTGAAAAACAAAAAATCATCTTTGATTGCGATCTGGGAGATGATATTGACGATGCGTTTGCATTAGCCATGGTTATTGCGGCGGAAGAATTTGATGTGCTGGGTGTGCTCATGGATTATGGCAACACTCCGGAACGGGCTAAAATTGCCTGCCGCATGCTTTACGAAACTGGCCGGGAAGATATTCCTGTGGTTGCCGGTAGAAAAACCAGAGATCACTATTCGCCTCAATTTAACTGGGGCAAAGGCTTTGACAAAATTCAGCCAATCAAGCAAAGCGCCGCTGATTTTATCATTGAAAAACTCAATGCCTATCCGAATGAGATCATCCTGATTACAGTGGGGCCGGTTCCCAACATGATGGATGTTCTTAAAAAGGATAAAAAGGCACTCCAAAAAGCCAAACATATCTACTCTATGTTTGGTTCGTTTTACATGGGCTATGATACGGGTCCAATGATCGATGCAGAATGGAATGTGCGCGCGGATGAAGCAGCTTCAAAAATGTTTGTGGATAGTGGAGCAGACATCACTTTCGCAGGTCTGGATGTGACCACGTTTGTCAAATGGGATAAAGAACGCCGCCTGAAACTGCTAATGCGTCAATCACCGCTAACGGATGCGCTTTGCGGATTGTACACGTTATGGCCCCATGAAACACCAACGCTTTATGATTGCGTTGCTGTAGGCATGGTGCTCTGGCCGGACCTGTTCAGCACCCGTTCCGCCCACGTTGACGTTATTGACGGCGGTTATACTGTCATAGATGATAGCAAAGAGCCAAACGCAAAAGTTGGCATGACCATTAATAAAGAGGAGTTTCTCAACCGCTTGATGAATCTGTATTTGACTCAAAATTTGATGCGGGATTGAGTATCCCTGTGGTGAGATAACAATTTATCTGAAAAAATAAAAAATCTTGTGACTAAATTTTGACTCGTTTTTATTGTTCTCATTATCATTTATTTTGTGATTTGCTATCTAATTATAGCAAATAATATTCTATATTTTGTTCCAATATTCACATTTTATTCTTGATATTGCCCGACGATTTCATTATATTATTGACATGCAAATAACTCTGAGATGAAGGGATTAACCTAACATTCAGGAGGACAACATGTCACCCTCACAAAACAAACGCCTTGGCGTGGTGGCGATCATTATCGAGGATCGCCAACATGCCGTTAAAAAAATCAACGATATTCTTACCGATCATGCAGACGTCATCATCGGGCGTCTGGGACTTCCGCAAAAAAATCTTTCCATCATTTCATTGATTGTTGACGGGTCCACAGACGATATTGGCGCGCTTACCGGCAAAATCGGTCAGCTCGACAATGTTACTGTGAAAACGGCTTTTGCCAAGACCTCGTCAACTCTATAATTCATTTTGGATTAAAATCTCAAAAAAAATGGAGTCTGCCATGAAGACTGTCTATACAATAATTATATTTGTTCTTTTCTACATATTTAATGCTTCAGCCGCTGAAATTCATGGTACTGTAAAAAACAGTGAAACGGGTGAACCACTCTCCGAGGCAAATATTAAAATTGCAAATAGCCCCCGCGGTACCACCACGAATGAAAAAGGTGAGTATTCAATAAAAAACATCGAGCCAGGCAATTATGAGCTTTTGGTTTCTTATATGGGATATGTCACCAGGACAATGTCCTTTCAGATTGAGAAAAATGAAAATGTGACTTTAAATGTCCAACTCAATCCTATACCGATTCCAATGGGTGAAATTTCTGTAACCAGTACGCATTATCAGATGGAACTGAAAGAGGTTCCGATTCCGATCAATGTGATCGATGACGAACGCATCCGCAAGACCATGCCGCGCACGGTTTCGGATGCACTTTTAAGAGAACCGGGATTATCACTCGGCCGTGATGGTGCCTGGGGAACGCATGTCAATATTCGCGGGCTGAGCAAAAATAATCTGGTCGTGCTGGTTGACGGTAACCGCATCGATACGGCGACAGACCTCGATGCCAGTTTTTCTATGGTCGACATGAACGACATTGCCCGGGTCGAAGTCATCAAAGGCGCGGCTTCGTCGCTCTACGGAACCGGTGCTATTGGCGGCGCAGTGAACATCATTACCCAGGATGGCTGGTACAGCGACGCGCCATATTTAAAAGCTCGACTCTCAGGCGGATACAGCACGGTTAACCAAAGCAGTAATGGTTACGCGACTGTGTTTGCCGGTGGTGAACGCTGGTATGCCAAATTTTCAGGCATGCTTCGTCGAGCCGGGGACATGCAAACCCCGGAAGGTATGCTGGAGAACAGCCAGTATTCGGACAATAACATTTCTGCCCGACTTGGTTTTCGTCCTTTTGAAAATCACGAAATCAAGGTGAATTATCAAAACTATGATGCTGACAACGTTGGCATTCCAGGCGGCAATCAGTTATTTCCCTCAATCGCAGAGGTTCGTTATCTGAAAGGAGAACGTGATTTGTTTAGCGTCGAGTATACCGGCCGTCAGATTGCGGATATCATGCCGCGAATGTCTCTGAAATATTTTCAGCAGGATATTTTTCGTGATGTTGAAAACATTCCGCACGCGATAGCAAATATGCCAACCACTCCGCCCAAACGTGTGAATATGCAAAAAGTTTTACCTCGCGCTATCCATCACACTCGGGGTCTAAAGTTGCAAACCGATTGGGTGCTGTTCGAAAAACAGCACGCAATTCTGGGACTGGAAGCGTGGCAAAAGGAACTGGACAGCTTTCGGACGAAACACATGCGCATCGATGTGCTGAATCCAGATGATGACTCTGTGATGAAAAGCATCGACAGAGTGCTGGCGGAACGCCCGCTGCCGCTGTCCACTTATCAGAGCATCGGCGTTTTCGCTCAGGATGATATTCCGCTCTTTAATGATCGTGCCAAAATAACCATTGGCGGACGCTGGGACAAGATTCAGGTTGAAAACGATAAAACGTTGAATCCGGTTTATGAAGTTATAAATGGTGCACAGAATGATTCACCCGATGGCCAAACTGTCTTGTGGCTGGAAAATACTACAGGTGACCATTCCTGGAGCGGCAACCTCAGTTTTTTGTATCACATAACTCCGGCTATTGATCTTGCAGCCTCCGCCGCGCGTTCTTTCAGATCGCCTTATATTTCAGAACGGTATCAATACATTGACCTTGGCAATCTGGTAAAAATTGGCGATCCGAACTTGCAGCCTGAAAAGGGTTATTTTTCAGATATTGGACTACGTATTTGGAAAGACAAGTTGTCATTTGCCGGGGATATTTTTTACAACCGCATTAATGACATGGTCGCAGAAACAGCGGCTACCTATGAGGGGCGAAATGCCTTGAAAAAAACCAACGTGGGTCAGGCCGAGTTGTACGGATTTGATTTTCGCGCTGACTATCGTTTCCTTGGCTCGTATGCGCTGCACGTTTCAGGCGCGTATGTCCATGGTCAGGATATTTACGAAAATCAACCGCTGCCGCTCATTCCACCGCTCAATGGACGGTTTAGCATGACCGGACCACTAACACCGTTTTTCTCGTTCGAATGCGCTGCAACTCTTTATAATGAACAAAACCGTATCGCGGATTGGGAAATGAAAACACCGGGATACACCTATTTCGATTTTTACCTGACCTCGTCTTCATTTCAACTTGGCCAGGTGAAGAACCGTTTTTTCATCAGCGTTGAGAATATTTTTGACACCGCCTATCGTAATCACCTCTCGACTAATCGGGGCGAGGTGACAGTAGAGCCCGGACGCAATTTCTCACTTTGCTGGCAATTATCGATTTAACATATCATGACCTCCTCCTGAAACGGGCCGGATAATTTCCGTCCCGTTTTTACTCTTTCCGGCAAGTGTTTTTCTTGCATCAGTAAATAAACGTTTTTACATTATCTATCGAATAAAATATCAGATATTTTTCATTCACAATTAAAAGGAGGATCGATGAAAAAATCAATTATTGTCATTACGATGTTACTCGGCATTTTGTCAACGTTGTACGCACAGGACGTAAAACCCTTTTTAGGGCGCTGGGGACTTTATCTGCCAGGCGGCGCCGGCTGGCTAAAAGTCCGGCAGGAAGAAGGTTATCTCGATGCAGATATTTTGTGGTATGGCGGCAGTGTTGTGCCAGTCGATTATGTGTACATGGACGGCGACCAGCTCATCGTCACCCGAACCGGCGAAATGGTTCGCGAACGGGATGAGAACAAAAATCCCACGCGCACCCAATACCGGACGGAATTGTTGAAATTTACGCTATACAGCGACGTCCTGGGCGGCATTCGTATTCAACCTGAAGCAAATGGCATCGGCGTGAATACGACCCGATTTATCGCCAAGAAAATTCCGCCCCTCCCTCCTGCTCCGGTTTTGAGTAAACTGCAATACGGCGAACCCATCAAGCTATTTAACGGCAAAGATTTGACAGGCTGGAAACTGATCAATCCTGAACGTGAAAACGGTTTTAAAGCCGTGGATGGTGTGCTGGTGAATGAGCCGGTGCAAAAAGAAGGTCAACCTCGCATTCATTACGGCAATATCCGAACCGTGAAAGAGTTTGAGGATTTTAATCTGCAAGTCGATGTCAAGGTTCCGGAAAGAAGCAACAGCGGCATTTATCTTCGCGGGATTTATGAAGTACAGGTCGCCGATACTTACGGAAGAGGACGTGATTCGCACAACATGGGCGCTATTTACAGCCGGATTACGCCGAGCGTGTCTGCTGAAAAACCGGCCGGTGAATGGCAGCATTTCGATATTACATTATGCGACCGCCACGTCACTGTGGTTTTGAACGGTAAAACTATTATCGATAACAAACCGCTTTATGGCGTGACTGGTGGCGCCCTGACGGCTGATCAAATGTCACCAGGGCCGATTTATCTTCAGGGTGATCACGGCAAAGTCTATTATCGCAACATCATTTTAAAACCTGTCATTCACAAATAATCCGACGATATGAATGCATGGATAAAAAAACGCCCCGGGGATCATTCTCAGGGCGTTTTTCTTTGATTTCAAATCATACTTTGTGAGGAACAACATAGGGCTCACGGTAATGTCTTGACAGCATGTCATTGGCCTCCTCATCGCCAAGGTATTGTTCAAGTCCGGGATCGAACTCCAATACACGCTGCAAACGGAACGATGTATTAAGCATGTGAGCAAGAGCAGATGACGTGTGAGCTGTCTCCACTGGGGCATTGAGCAGCGATGTGTCATGATTCACCACTGCATCGATGAAATTAGCATAATGATCGCCGCCAGCCTCGCCGGAAGGCCCGGGCTCCCGATCCTTGCCCAGATAGGTTTCGTACTTGTTGTAGCCCTTGATGAGCATGTATCCGTCTTTGCCATAAAAAATATTTCCGACACCAACACCGTCTTCCAGATTAGTGCACCAGGGTCTGACTTCAACTTCGATCAGTTTGTTTTCTTTTTCATAGAGCGCAGAGCCGGTCAGGACTTCTGGCGTTGTTTTGTGATCATTCCACAGAAATTTGCCGCCATTTGCCATCACCTTGTTGGGCAGACCAAGTCCGAGTCCCCAAAGCGCCATGTCGCATTCATGCACACCCTGATTACCGATATCGCCATTGCCGTATTCCCAGTGCCAGTGCCATTTGTAGTGCACCAGATTTCTGCTGAACCGGGCTTTTGGACCGGGGCCGCACCACAAGTCGTAATCAAGGTAATCCGGAACAGGTTCGAACGGGGCGTTGCCGTCGTCACCGCGCCAGCGGAAAACCAGAATGCGTCCCATGTACACATCACCAATAACACCGTCGCGCAGATGCTGCACGGCCTCTTGCAGCGCTTTCGAGCTGCGCAGTTGAACGCCGTGTTGAACAATGCGATCGTACTTTTGCGCTGCCTCGACCATTTTGCGGCCTTCCCAGATGTTGTGAGAACCCGGTTTTTCAACGTAAACGTCTTTACCAGCCTGGCATGCCCAGATCGTTGCCAGTGAATGCCAGTGATTGGGTGTGGCAAGGCTAACCGCATCGATGTTTTTATCATCATATACTCTGCGCAAGTCCTGCTCGAGGTGCACTTTTTTTCCATACTCTTTTTCACAATCGTTGGCTCGTTCTTCCAGCACGTTCATGTCAGGATCGCAAATAGTGACAACATTGACATTGTCAAGGTTCATAAAACCACGAATATGATTTTTGCCGCGGCCGTGCACTCCAAGCACAGCGACGTTCACCGTGTCATTTGCGCCTTTTGCTGAATTTGGAAAAACCATCGGCGCTGCCATCGCTGCCGCCGCCGCACCGGATGATGTTTTCACAAATTCACGGCGATTCATTTCAAAATGTGCCATGTTAAACCTCCGTTCTTTAATTGAACCGGTTTAATAATGAGTTATAAATTTTTATAGTCTATCTGTTTCTGTTATTCTCTAAAATCGGGCTTGAAAATAACGGTTGCCAGTGGAGGCACGTTCATGTTTATCGAGTAGGGCTGATTATGCCATTTTTGTTCATCGCTGTCGATGCCGCCTAAATTGCCTTTGTTGCTGCCACCGTATATTTCAGCATCGCTGTTAAAAAGCTCTTTATAATGACAATGGAACGGCACACCAATGCGATAATTTTCCCGGTAAACCGGCGTGAAATTGCACATGAAAACCAGCGCGTCTTTAGGACTTTCCGACCGCCTTAAAAATGTTATAATGCTATTCTCGGAATCCTGGAAATCGATCCACTTAAAACCTTCGTGTTGAAAATCTATTTTGTATAGAGCTGGTTCGGATCGATAAAGCCGGTTCAAATCCTTGACCAGCCGTTGAATGTGCTGATGCGGTTCGTATTGCAGTAAATGCCAGTCCAGACTTTTTGTTTCGGACCATTCATCCCATTGAGCGATTTCATTTCCCATGAACAACATTTTTTTACCCGGATGACCAAACATAAAAGAGAGCAGAGTACGTACATTGGCAAACTTTTGCCAGTCATCACCGGGCATTTTGCTCAGCAATGCCCTTTTACCGTGTACCACTTCATCGTGACTCAAAACGAGTACAAAATTCTCTGTAAATGCATAGAGTAGGGCAAATGTGATCATATTGTGATGATATTTCCGGTGAATCGGATCCTTGCTGAAATAGGTAAGGAAATCGTTCATCCAGCCCATATTCCATTTGAGATTGAAACCGAGTCCGCCTAAATAAGTTGGTTTTGACACGCCGGGCCAGGCGGTCGATTCTTCAGCAATAGACAATGCACCTGGAAAATAACCAAAGATCAGTTCGTTTGTTTTCTTGAGAAAATCAATAGCCTCCAGATTTTCCCGGCCGCCAAATTCATTCGGAATCCAATCGTCTGCCTGTCTGGAATAATCGAGATATAGCATAGAAGCGACAGCATCCACACGGATGCCGTCAATGTGATATTTATCGAACCAGAACAGCGCATTGGCAATCAGAAAATTTCGTACTTCATTGCGGCCATAATTAAAAATATAGGTATCCCAGTCCCGGTGCTCCCCTTTGCGCGGATCAGAGTGTTCATAAAGACCGGTGCCTTCGAATCGAGCCAGCGCATGAGCATCTTTCGGAAAATGAGCCGGAACCCAATCCATGATTATACCGATACTATTTTGGTGACAGTAGTCGACAAAATATTGAAAATCTTCCGGTGTCCCGAACCGGGATGTAGGGGCGAAATAACCAGTGACCTGATATCCCCAGGAGCCGTCGAACGGATGTTCGGCGACGGGCAACAACTCAATATGCGTGTACCCCATCTCTTTGACATAAGCGACAAGCTGATCGGCAAGTTCATGATACGTTAAATACCGGTTATCCTCTTCCCATACTTTTTTCCACGACCCTAAATGAACTTCATAAATGGACATGGGTTGTGTTAACGGATCGGTATGCCGCCTAATTTCCATCCATTCGGTATCATTCCATTGATATCTATCAATATTGAAAACAACTGAAGCAGTGTAAGGTCGAATTTCATGATAGAAACCATAGGGATCGGATTTGAGCATCATGTTGCCGTGGCGGTCCTTGATTTCGAATTTATACTTTTCACCCTCGCCAATGTTGGGGATAAAAAGCTCCCAAATACCGGACCCGCCAAGCACCCGCATCTGATGGTGCCCCCCGTGCCAGCCGTTGAAATCGCCGACCACACTGACATTGCGGGCGTTTGGCGCCCAAACAGCAAAGTGGACCCCATCAACGCCTTCAACAGTTGTGAGATGGGCGCCCAGTTTTTCATAAATTTTGTGATGATCGCCCTTGCCAAAAAGATAAAGGTCTTCGTCAGTAAGCTGAGGCAGAAAAAAATAGGGGTCATGCGTAAAACGTTCATGACCATCATAAGTAATGATGTGGAACTGATAATTGGGCAGTTCTTTCCAGTTCGTCATCACCACTTCAAAAAAGTGTGGATTATGAGCGGTGTACATTTCAGTTTCTTCCCGACTCCGGGGCCGGGTCACAAAAACCTGCTTTGCATCTGGTAACCAGGCGCGAACTATCCACTTTTTTGTCTTATTGATTTTTATATGGTGGGGACCTAAAATCTGGAACGGATCATAATGGAGGTTTCTGGCAATTTTATCAACGTCTTCCTGGCTGACAATCGGGGTCTGGGCTTGCATGAAACATCACCTTCATTTTCAGTTATCGATATAGAGCATCACGCCGATGTTTATCATCAAATCCCCGGCGTCGCGATTGAACGTTTCGTCTCCGCTTTCAATTTTTACATCAAAAATATGCTGATAAGTCATACTGACGTCAATCAATGGCCCCAGTCCGATATCAAAAAGCACACCTGCCTGGCCGCGGGCACCGAGCGCCCATTGATTTTTCCGCGTATCCATTGCCGGGTAGCCATAGTAATAATAAAGCTCAGGAAGGGTTACAACCGAGCGATAATTAAAAAGGCCGCCCAGTGGCGAAATGTATGGACGTATCGATCCTTTGGATGTGCTGATTTGGGCGCCCAACGTGAGTTGAAAGGATTCGTGCCGGGTCTTGATAAGGATCGAATACGGCGATGCACCATCCGTAGCAGATGAGCGCTTTTCGCCATAGGAAAGATAGAGAATATCAATGCGAGGGCTGATAAAATTCAGTTCTTTAATATTATAAATGATTTTTACTCCAAGTCCCTCCCCGGCTGTTGAGCCGTATATATGATCATTCGTAGGAAACGCAAACGCAGCATGCGGCCCGATTTGCCATGGTTCGTTATTATCCTGAGCAAACAGGAGCGAAACCATGAGCAGTGACACCAGGATAAAAATTTGTTTTTTCATGCGTTATCTCCAAAAGTCAAACATTGCCAAAGATCATCTCTGACAATTAAAATGATAACAGCATACATGACGCTGCTATTTCTGGTAATTGATAAAGATCTGCTCGATTTCCTCTGGCGATCGAGCGCCATCATAAATCACCATCCGAAACTTGAAAACAGTGCTTTCGCCCGGTTCCAGTTCAAGAGCGAATGGCTCGGGATTTTCAACGCCACGGGCTTTCTGAAACACATATTGACCTAACGGATTGGCTGAAAACAATCCATATCCACGGACATGCCAGTAGGTCGGATAATTAACACTTGACGGATGATTCAGAATAGCAATGCCAGCTTGTTGATCGTTTTTATTGCCTTCCAGTTTTACCCATTTGGCACGCGTTCCCCATATACCTTTTTCGTTCTCATCACCGTTTGAGCTGAGGTATTTGCCGGTTTCCTCTTCTTTCAACCACGGCGCAACGCGTATAGCGAACATGCCTTCTTTTGTGTCGCCAAAGATCACTTTTTCATCCAATGCCGAAAGTGTTATGGTGAAATCGAGGTAATATTCATTCTTTTGGGGAATAAAAACCATTTTTCGTTTTTCAAGCAGCAAAGGTTTATTATCTTTGTTCACCCATTGCGAGGTGGTTTTCAACACCCCTGAATCGCCTTCCGATATCTGCTCGATGCCAGTATGCTGAACCTGGGGTGGATAATGGGTATTGTTCCAGAATCCGCTGTCATTGACTTTATCATAAGTGAAGAAAATTCCGGCATGATGAGGATGATCGCGGCTTTCGCCTTTTACATCTTTAAATGGATAACCCCTGTTTACCAGCAAGCCATTGAGCGTCGAAACAGGATAGAGCACAGGTTTGGTCAATGTATCCGCTATGATATAGGACGTAACCTTTTTGCCATTAATGAGCACATCAATCTGTTTTTCTTCCTTTTGAAACGTAACTTGTTTTGCAGAATCACAAAAAGCTAACATGCTAATTAAAATCGTAAATGCGCTGATAAAAATCGCTCTCTTCATAACTTTTTCCCTTTTGTTTTTTCAATTATTAACCTTGTATAATAATTAATTCTTTTGAATTTATCAATATTTTATTTGCGGATTATTCAGTTTGTTGTTGTAGCTCGTTAGCGAACGAATCGTAAGCTTTTTTATCGTACAAACAAAAGATAATTTTCTCCAGGGATTGCGCTCGTGCCGAGTAGTCAATTGCGGTTTTAATCATGATTCGCGCACACCGGTCCATTGGATATCCAAAAATTCCGGTGCTGATTGCCGGCAGTGCGATGCTTTTTAGGCTATGTTCTTCAGCCAATTGAAATGCACTTAATGTCGCCGATTTTAATTTTTCATCTTCATTGCCAGAGCCCATAATTGGTCCGACAGCATGTATTACATAAGAGGCCTTTAGGTTGCCAGCACCGGTAACGGCAGCCGAGCCTGTCGGTACAGGACCATTTTCCTCTACCCATCTGGTGCTCTCTTGTTGAATAGCGGGTCCGCCCTTTTTTGAGATCACGCCTGCCACCCCGCCACCGTGACGAAGATTTTCGTTGGCTGCATTGACAATCGCGTCCGTATCGAACGTGGTAATATCTCCTTGAACCAGTTCGATGGTTATTTTTCCCTGTTTAGATTGCATAGTGACCTCTTTATTTTTACGATATTAATATCCTTGTTTTATTAATACAACACAGGCATCATATAAAATTCATTCACAAAAATTAATATAAACATGGAACGGATTACTCTTCGCACCAGAAAGCATTTTTGATATGCTCGATTTTATCATTTTTAAAATCCACTGTAACGATATCAAAGCGGCAGTCCATGTTGTCGAGATTGTGCTCCTGAATATACACATCAGCCGCATTGGCGATGCGTTCGGTTTTATCGTCATCTACCCAGGCTAAAGGATCACCAAAGGCAGATGAGGCGGTGGATTTAACTTCGACGAACACGATTGTATTGCCTTCCTGAGCCACAATATCCACCTCGCCGTTATCCGCATGATAATTTCGTGCTAAAATTGACATGCCCTGATTCTGCAGAAATGCCGCTGCTTTTTCTTCCCCGTTACGTCCGACCGATTTTGCTCTCTTTCTGGACATTTTATTCAACCATTTGCCTGACGTGAAAAGAACGTCTGTGGATTGGCGAGAATCCAAGTTGCTGAATTGATTTTATATGGCCTCTTGTCGGATAACCTTTGTGCCGGGCAAAACCATAGTCCGGATATTGCCTGTCAAATTTGATCATTATATCGTCCCGAGTCACTTTGGCGATAATGGATGCAGCAGCAATAGCCATGGATCTTGAATCGCCCTTTTTTATGCATGTGAGAGGCACATCCGTTTCCGGTGCATGAATTCCATCGATGAGCAGATGATCCGGCGTGACAGTCAATTGCCGCACTGCCTGGTCCATGGCCCGGAGAGAGGCTTGTAAAATATTGATTTGATCAATGAGGTCTGGATTCACAATTCCGATCCCGATCGACACAGCATGCTGTTCAACAACCATCTTGAGTTGCTGGCGCTTTTGTGTTGACAATTGTTTTGAATCACGAATATCCAGGGTATTTGTCGTGTTTTTGGGGAAAACAACTGCTGCCGCGACAACCGGCCCGGCTAATGGTCCCCGGCCAGCCTCATCGACACCAGCGACATACTGATGTCCTGCGTACCACAGTTGACGTTCAAAAGTCAATAAACCGGACATGATCAGCAATCCGCATTTTCCATTTGTCTAATTTTCCGGACGTTTAGGAGGCGTGGGAAGATTAAATATTTTTTCCTCTGAGGGCTCGTCGCCGAATGTCTTTGACAATATAACAGCGCCAATTACTAGTGCTCCTGCCCCGTACGGCCAATATGCTTGCAGCAATGATTTCTGTGCCTTTTCAAGCGACACGGTTATCGAATCGTTTATTCCGGTTTTTATATCAATAGTCCTGGTAAAGGCTTTATAGTTTTGCTGAGAAATCACCAGACTATATCTGCCTGGAAAAAGGTTTTCAAATTGTGCCGGGGTCTTTTTGCTCTGTATTCTTTCAGAATCGAGGTGCACTAGAACAGCAGAAGCAGAGGACGGAACCGATTCAACAAAAAGTGTACCTGTCACATTTTGGCGGATATGGTGATAGCGTTCCAAAAGATCCGGGGGAATTTTCGACCAATCAACAGAGTCGTGCGGCGAAGCTTTGACAGCTTCTCGAAGGTGCATGTTGATATTTTCTTCCATATAATTCAGCCGGATTTTAGCGAACGCTGTGTACAGATGAGCTGCAAAAAAATCACTTTGATTCAAATCTTCTTCGCTCAGTGCATTTTGCAGGGTTTGAACGGCTTGTTCAAATTGAGCGGAGAAAAACTCATTTATGCCTTGCTGCACATTAGCATTTTCAATTGGTGCCGCCCAAACATAAGAGCAGGAAATCAACCAAATGAAAAGAGCAAAAATTATGTTTTTTATTGTGTAGTTCATAAATACTCAGATTAACGCATAAAAATCATCTTGCACGTGGACGTGTGATTTGGGGTTTCCAGGCGAAGGATATAAACGCCTGTTCCCAGCAAACGACCGTCGTCGGCAACCCCGTCCCAGCGAAGCTGGTAGAATCCTTTTTCCTGAAAACCGGATCGAAGTTGCTTTACTTTTTGAGCCAGTAAATTATAAACAGCCAGATTAATTTCAGTGTTCTCTTTTAATTGATATGAAATAACTGTTGAACTGTTGAACGGATTAGGATAGTTTTGCACAAGTTGAAATTTGTCGAGCTTGTCTTTAAATTCTTTTTGGTTATCTTTGAAATATTTGCTGTCTCCGGAAAATATCTTAAAATGCCGGATATACTGTTCCTCCGACAGCCAGAATGTATAAGTTGAATCATTGCGCAAATCGATATTTACGCTCGCCTCCTGATCGAGCAGACGAAGCTGCATATCTTCCGGCAATGGCGACAATGGATGAAAATCGAGTTTGACTTCGCCATCTGTATCCCAGCATGCCACGCAAAATTCCCACTCGTTGCCGCTTCCCGTCATTTTAAAATCCGTTGAAAAATTACGAATTTTGGGCGACCATTCGGGGTGCGGAAAATAGAGCGAAACGTAATTCCCGATTTCAGGGGCCTCGGGATAATCAAAGGCAGGATCCCAATCATTTTTAGCTGACTGGCTGCAGCCAAAAATATTGGACGAATCTACAGCCGACCCGTAGGTTGCCACGATCTGAACAGCCCAATCAGCATTTTGCGTAAAAGGCAGCGGCGATTTCTTTGCCAGAGACTGCTGCGATTCCAAAGCCGGAATATTCAATGTGATGTTCTGAGCTTCAGCATAAAAACTGTATCCCTGCCACGGAAATAAAGTCGGCAAATCAAAAGGATAGACCCAGCTTCCCTGATAGGTGTATGGACCATGGAGTTTCTCCTCCTCAAAAGACGATGCGGCTTTAATATCGGACCAGTCAATGGGAAAACAGAATGGCAAAGCGACATCATTCCAACCGGGTTGCAGTTTTATTTGAAAAGTTTGTTTGGTCTCCACAGTCGTGCCCGGTCCGGAAGTGACTTGCAGTGAATCTTTTGCCGTTATTGCCCAATAAGCCTGTCCGACACTCAACGACTCAATTCCGGGGAACTCGACAAATTCATGCTCGATCGCATCCCACCAAAAGAATCGCCACACATCTTTTTGATAAGGCCCCCAGTCATCTTCCAGCGCTTTTCGAGGTGAGGATTCAGTCAAGTCCAGAGGGAATGACAGCATCCGGTAAGCGTTCTCTTCACTGCCGCCATACAGTTTGTCAGGACGAACAAGTCCTCGTTCCTCATCTCCGGAGATGTTCACACGCATGCTAAACATCGACGAATCTTCCGGCATGGTGCTCGTGTGAAGACCGTCCTCGGCAACAATTTGATATTCCAGACCCCGTTCTGCAACCGCTTCGCCGGGAATATCTGCCTGATAAAGATTATCTGTTTTCTGCATCGGGATTTTGTATACCTGTCTCTCGCCACCCTGACGATACAGGACAACCGCCGACTGGACATCGTAATTATCTTCAATTTCTGCCTGCACAGAAAAAACTGTATTTTCATCGATCACTGATTTATCCGTTTCATAACTTATACCTGGTGGCGCGCTGTCCAGTTCGAGATGAACAGAATCCGGTGTACTGACATTTCCGGCACTATCCTGCATGACAAGGTACAGCCAGTGTGTTCCGTCTTTTAACTGGGATATGTTTGCGTGTGCTCGTATCGAATCGGAATGAGTAGAATTAATGTGGATAGCCGTTGGTTTTAAATTGGGATTTGTTATGAACAAGGAATCGGCATGCACTTCTTCATAATGAATAGACAATTCAATTTGTGGAGTTTCAAGTTGATCGTACCGGTTTGTTCCAAATGCCGGATTTTGAGGAAAGATCGAGTGAATGACAGGAGCGGTAGCATCGTAACGTAAAACCGTAGAATTATAATTATTAAAATTCACATTACCTGTGCCATCTTTTAACCAGACATAAACCGGCGTACGGCCTTCTTTAGTTACTTCAATGTTGATAAAAGTTGTATCATTCTTTACGGAAACGCTATCGGTCACATCTCTTGCATGAGCAGGCGGACCATCAAGTTTATAATACGCTTTTTGAATGCCACTGCGATCTTGCGGATTAATCCACCACACGTTAAAAACCGGCGTGTTTTGCCAATGTCTGGAATCATTCAATTGCACACCCAGGTTTATTGGCGCCAGCGGAGATTCTTTATCTACGAATCCCGTATCAACAATTGTCGTTGTTTCAGCAACCTCCTTAAAAGCTTCGCGGTTGCCGCAATGGTCCCGGGCAGCAACCTCAAAACCATAGGAATGACCGTGTTCGCCCTGTATTTCATATTCGGTATCTCTGACTTTGGATATAAGCTGCCACTCACCATCATCCACTTGCATCTGAATGTCGTAAAATCCACTGATTCCGGAACCCTCTCCATCCTCACCGCTGTTTTCTTGCCAGTTCACAGTAAAATTGGGCATGATGCTCGTATCCGGAGACGAAGCAATTGTTCCCACAGGCGGCGTTGTATCAATGCAAAATTCCTCTTCAGCCTGAGCGCGATTTCCGGCGCTGTCCACCAGGATTACACTCAATTGATAACAACCATCCACAAGGCCTTGAATTGGTAAATGGATGAGGGTGTCCCGTTCCGCTCCGCTTTTGGGAAAAGGAATTGTCACGTTGCGATTGCTATTATTGATAAATACATTCAATGAATCGAGATGATCTTCGCCAAACGCGAGCGCAATCTCTACTTTGCCAACAGAATCAGGATGAAACCAGCGATTGTCGTAAATAGCATTCGTTAGAGTCATCGCGTCTATTATTGGTGGATTGGGATCATAGGCAATGCGTTGAGAGGCTGTATGTTGGTGATCCGTATTTCCCGATCCGTCTTTAAGCCATAAATACAACAGGTGCATGCCAGTATCTGGCGGCGTGACAGTGATTGGCGGCGAGGCATCTCCTTCGCCGTCAAAATCCGACGTTCCGGTCGGTGGCTCATTCCATTTATAATAGTAACGCGTAATTCCCGAGGAATCCGGCGGATTTTGCCAATCAATTTCAAATTCGGTTTCAGCATACCATTTCAACTGTTCACTTCCGTTAACTGTCATGTCGATAGGCGGACCCGGAGCTTTGGTGTCTGCGTACGGCGAGTACACATGAGTAACCGTTTCCGCATTTCCGGTGAACAGTTCCTGATTACCAACATTATCGAACGCACTTGCTTCAAAAGCATAAACATGTCCGTTTTGCCCTGGATACATGACCACAGTATCCTGTATGTTCTGCTTCCAGAGCTGCCAGTCCTCGCCGTCGATCTTTACCCGAACACTATATTTGTTGGCTAAACCTGAACCAGTTTCTATAATTTTATCCGGGTCCCATGACACCGGGAAAAGTCCGGGCAAAGCAGAATCCGGTGACGTTGCAACCGTGTTTTCCGGGGCTGTGCTGTCTAGTGAAAGTTGAATCGTTGCTTCACCCGTGTGTCCTGCCAGATCTGTGATTTCAACAGAAACGTCAATTTGCGTATCTAAAAGTCCCTGAGGGTTTATTCTAAAATTCGTTTCAGTCGCGCCTTCCGGAGGCTCAGCAACGATGGGCGCAAGATACTGGGAAAATTCCACCCGGGCATTCTTGATATTATTCTCTGTAAAAATGACGCTCAAAAACATCCGCGGAGTTTTTTCCTGATTGTACCATCCCACACCATAAGCAGGCGGCGGGTCTTTAAAAAAGAGACTGTCGACCACAGGTGGGGTTTTATCATAGCGCAACAAGACAGAGGCGTGGTTTTCATAAGAGACATTACCGGCCGCATCCTGAAGCCAGACATGGCACCACTGGCCGTCTTCGACAGTTGCCGTTGCGGCTACCGGAGGTTGTCCGGACATTTTTGCTGTGTAATCAGAATTGTCCTGCGGTGGTTCACCTAATTTATAAAACGAAGCGACGATATCGCTTTCATCTTCCGGTTGTTGCCATGACAGTTCAAAGCGAGGTGTTTTTTTCCACGGACTCGGATTTTTACCATCTGCTACGAGTTTTTTCGGCGAAGGTGGAGGGGTGTCATCGTTTAAGGTTTTTATCACAACAACCGTTGCCTCACCTTTTCCATTAAAACGCTCAAGCTGGCCGACATTATCAAATGCAGCCGCTTCAAATCTGTAAAAGCTGTTTTGTTCGCCATCAAAGTAAGCGCCTGTCTTTGAGGTTCGTTCAAACCAGACTATCCACGGTCCACCATCTTTGCTGACTTTGATTTGATAATAACCAGACAAGCCACTGCCATTCCCATCTGAGCCGCCACCCCAGGTCACCATAAAGGAATCTGTTTCTGATGTATCGCTGGTCACTGAAGCGACTGTTCCTCCAGGCGGTTGCCAGTCGAGTCCGATGACAGTTTGACTGCTGTCCCTCTGTCCAACTTTATCGATTAAAAGTGCTGAAAGAGTATACTCTCCATCGCGGACAGAGTCTGGAGTCCATGAAAAGTTTATCTCAGCTAAATTATCCTGGAAATCCGTTATGAAAACCGGATCGGCAATTTCCGACCGTACGATGAGCGAATCCGGATGCAACTCATTAAAATGAACATTGCCAGTAAGCGATTGCCTGTCAGACATTGCAAACCAGCGTTCTCCATCATCCGGGTCAGAAAAGGATAAAGATATATTTTCAGGCGGCGTGGTATCGATGGTAAAAATGCGTTCTTCAGACGGTTCACTCCAATATTCATCATCCCGGGCTCTGACAGACCATTGATACGTATCGTCGGTCAGATCAACAGCCGGTTGAAAAGAAACCGGACCGAAATCCTGGGGCACAGGAGGGTGCGGAGTAAATAGATCTGGTTCATCCCGGGAATCATACCCGACCGAATTGTTTGATGACAGTTGAGTTAATTTTACGCCAAAGTGAAGAAAATCGCCATTTCTATCGGTCGGACTAAACCAGGTAAGTCTTGGCCTGGAATCGGAAAAAAACCTTTCCGTGTCCGGTGAAAGCAACTCGGGCGCTTCCGGCGGCCAGTTTTTTTTCATGCTGTTGATTAAAAAGGTGAGTTGACCCTTTGAATCAGCAATGCACAAATCCATTGCCTGGTCCGCATTAAAATCACCCGCTGTAAAATTGATTGGATCAGCCGGAATGGTATATTCTATTTTATTATTTGGAAAATCATCACCATTCTCCAGAATAACAAACGTATCCTCGTGATTGGCACTTGCCGCCAGGTCTTGATCTCCGTCACCGTCGAAATCACTATAAATCAGCCAGTTTGTGTTTGGATGGACGTTGTGAAACTCGGATAATTCATAAACCGGCAGAATCTTGTTGTTTTCTGGAGAGACGCCTTGATGCAACGCTAAAAGAAGATTTTCACCAGCAATGTTACTGCACACAATATCCGGCTTGCCGTTTCCGGAAAAATCAGTGACAATAGATGCCTCGTTATCCCGGTTTCCATGAGCCAGGAAAACGTCAGATTCATTGCCGAACACACCGTTACCCGGATTCAGATGAATGGAAATGCCACCTGCATAGGTTGAACTTGTTGCGGCAATATCAATGGTACCATCAAAGTTCAGGTCTTTTGCCATAAGACTTTCCGCGCGGGGGCCATTATAAAACGCATGAGTGTGCGCCTTATCATTGGGAAAGTAGCCGGTTCCGTCATTGTAAAGAATGTAAATAAGCGGCGTTATATTTGACCGGACAAGCAAAACGATATCCAGCGCTCCATCACCGTTAATATCGGTAACAGCCGCGTCGCGGGGTTCGGTCTGACCAGAGCGGGGCGTAACAATTCTGATGGTCTGGGAAATGTTGATTTCTTTGTCTTCAGATACACAACCGATGGATATCCGTGGTTCGACTGAATAGGTTGTCGGACCTCGATGCAAAAGAATAACATCGCTGATACCATCTCCATTAATATCGCCCGACCGAATTGGCCGGACCGGGTCAGGGACTGGAAAGGGGTTGCCCAATATGATGTCGCCATTTTCAAAAGTGCCTATTCTGATATGCGGTTGATCTCCGTCGGTACCGGCAAACACAAATTCCGTTCGCCCGTCATCCTGAATGTCGATAGAAGAAACAGAAGTAACTTTGCTGGCGACGGAGAACTCTTTTTGAATGAAATCCAGTTCGCTTTCATGACACCGGATATCAAACTCCCAAACAAAGCCGTTTCTTTGTTTTACTTTTTTCTCCTGATTATCAAACGGTGTTAAAATAGCGGTGACGTGTTCACCGGCAAGAAATGGATCATTTGGAATAAATGAGAGCCGGGTTGAATCGTTATTAATTTGAGTCTGTCCGGAAACCCGGCCTGCATAACGGCCATACACACGCAAAGACTGAGGTGACAGGTATGAAGATTGTATTGCCTGTTTGAAATCAATCCAGAGAACTGTATTTTCAGCAATATTTGTTGTGTGCGGCTGTGGATGAACAGCGCTTATTAAATTTGACTGAATTTCAACACCATAACTGCTATTTAGCAAGCCTGTCAGGCAAAGGAAAAGCAGGATGTATGTTAGATTTCTCCTCATAGAAAGCACTACTCAATAATACGGCAATTAACCTGAAGTTGCTGGTCACTTTCTATTACTATTGTTGTATCTGCCGGACTGACGGTATGCCCTTTGCGGAAGAATGAGAGTTTATGAGCTCCTGCAAATAGTTCTGTCCGGAAGGGTGTTGTATGCCTTTGGTCTGAGGCATCAATTGTAACAAATACATATCCGTATTCATTCGCATTTTGTAAAACAACCAAAAGTTCTCCTTTACCCACGTCTTCATTTGAAAACGTAATGGTTTCGGGTGAATTCCCGGTCACAGAAATTTGAGTCGTCCAGCTAAAATTACTTTGCGAGTCTTTATAGTTCAATTGATGAGTTCCATATTCCAGATCAAGAGAAGCGGGAAGCATCAGTGTGTGTTGGCCGTCCACAACAAGGGTATTGGCAAACGGCACCTCTTTAAAAGAAACGGATTTATATTGAAGCTCTGATAACTGTGCCCCAATTTTGTTTGTTCCGCTGCTTAATTCAATATCTTTACTCCATTCGGCATAATTCGGGGATTTGATGGTTACAGAAACGGTCTGTCCGGCTCGCAACTGGTCTACTATAACAGGAGAGCCATCCCGTGCGCGCCCGACATTTTTATTATCAACAAACACGGTTGCATCAACAGGCGTATCGTTTGACAGTGCTGTTATGTGCAGCAAAGCCGGCTGACCTGGTTGTGGTGATTCTTGCTCTTGTTCCGATGCAGGTTGTGATTCCATGGAAACGGCATTGCTTTGCTGTTGCATTTCCGAGTCAAATCTTTCATCCGTTTCAACCTCTTGTTCTAAAGACGATTGTGATTGATAGATTTCTTCGGGCAACGACGGTTCAGAGGATTCGGTGGATGTTTCTGTCTCTGAGGTGGCATCAGAGCTCTGCGCCATGAAATTGGTATAAACTTTATCGAGTTCAGATTCTTTTTTTGATGTGATCCTGTTCACGATGAACAAGCTCACAACGAGAAAAATCAGCGCAAAGAATAAAAAAATAAAATTACGTTTTCTGTTCTTTGCTAATTTTTTCGAAATGTAAAGGCCAGAACTTTTAATGCTGTCCCCAACCGCGTTTATTTTTTTCGTTATAACGTTCATGTGCGAACTTTTGCGCAAATCCGGATAGTCATTTTCATCTTTATGAAAATCCAGTTCATCCATTGCTGTACTCAAACCGATTCGCGATTCCGGACGCACAGAGATCATTTTCATTGTTAAACTGGCTAATTCATCCGATACATAAGTATTTAACTCTTTAGGATTTGGTGGCGTCCATCGTTTCAGCTCAAAGATTTTATCTAAAGAATCAGCCTTGAATGGCAGTTTTTTTGTGAGAAAATAATAGCTCAAAACACCAAAGGCATAGCTGTCACTTCGACTGGTATTGATGCTTTCGCGCCGAATGACCTCTGGCGGCCAGTAAGGTAAGTAAGGCATGAATAGCTGTTTATGCCGGGAATAGAGATAGTCTGATACAATATGGGTGCCAAAACCAAATATCTTTACATTTTCGCGGTTGTAATCAATCAAAATATATTCCGGGGAAACACAGCCATGGCTGTTGCCCAGGAGTTGCGCCATTTGTAAGGTTCGGCCAATCGTCACAAGCAATTGCCGGATACGCTGCTCAGGCAAAACGCTTTCGCTGCTTAAAAGCTCTTTGATGCTGCTGCCGCGGAAATGAGAATATTCAATAACATGTTGATCATTGATCCGGCGATATCCGCGCAGATTCAGAATATCGTCATGATGAACCATTTTGCCATAAGCTGCCATTTGCCGGAAATAGGTTACAGCCTCGGCATCCGGTTTGAAGGTATCGTGCAGTATTTGCAAACAAACAGGCTGATCAGACTCGGTGTTTATGCCTCGATATAATGACCAGAATGGCCCATCTACAATGTGGGTTACGTTTTTATAGAGGTCGATATTCAGTTGTATGCCTTTTTTATGCATTTTTTTCCTGTTCATTAGATGCTTTGGAATATAAAAAATAAAAGTTCAACATGCAAGATAGAGTAAAAAATAGAATCGATATCTTTAATAATTTTCTTTCCTTATAAACGCTTTGTCAACAAAAAGACAACAGGCGCCATCCCGGTCTGTCCGGTGAATAATAATACCCTCTTTTTGCAAATTCTGCAAAAGCATTTCTGATGGCAATCCAAATCGATTGAACGCTCCGACCGAGACAACCGCGAATTGTGGAGACACAAGTTTTCGAAAATCAGGTCCTGTTGCTGTCGAACTTCCATGATGACCGGCCTTGAGAACATCGACATCGAGCAATTTACCGTACCGATTCATGTCCCATTCTGCTTCATGTTCGGCATCACCTGTCATTAAAATGGACCCGCTGTAATAATGACATATCAGCACGATGGAGCTGTTGTTGAGATTTTCAGCATCAGAACGAACAGCTTGCAGCATTGTCCTGGTCGGATAAAGCACTGTGATCAAAACAGGGTCCAGTTCATGGATTAGATCTCCGGAATGAACAAATTGCCATGGGATATTCTTAGCTGAAGCTTTTTCTGCAATGGTCTTCAGGATTGGATTATCCAGTCGCACTTTGGGAAGAATAATGCGGCCAATATCAAAATGCTCAACAAGATATGGCGCGCCGCCAATGTGATCGGAATGTGGATGAGTTAACACCAGCACATCGATCTTTTTGATTCCCCGTCGCTGCAAAAAAGGAGCGATAATTCGTTTGCCACAATCAAAGCGATCTGTTCTATCACCAGTATCTACCAGCATAACTTTGCCTTGTACGTTTTCAAAAAGCGCGGCATCTCCCTGCCCGACATCCAGAAATGTAACCCGCAAGCCTGCCTTTTGATTGACAGCATGGTTCCAAACGCCGAAATTTGTCAGAATTAAAAATATAAATATCAAAAGTTTACGATATCTTATACGGCGCCAGGCGATAAATAGTCCCAGCAGTGTAAATGCCAGCACGACATAAAGCAAAGACAATTGCGGCACCCCGAATGAAGCCCAGGACATCGCAGAGGTCTTTTCTATAGTGTGTATCAAAAATGACAGACATACGCCGTTCGTGTTTGCCAGTGCACTGCCCAGCGGCCACCATAACAGCGAGAAAAGCAGTGAGCCAAAACCAAGAGCTACGATAACTCCCACAAGTGGTATTACGAGCACATTGATAAAAAGAGAGACGACAGGGATCCGATTGAAATAAAACACGGTTAGCGGCAGCGTTGCCAATTGAGCAGACAGCGTAACTAAAAATAACGCCATTACATACCGTAGAAAAACACGGTTCTTTTCATAAAGGTTGAGAATTACAGGATGCAACAGTTCTTCCATTCGTTTATAAATGAGAAGAATGCCGAGTACGGCTGTAAAACTGAGTTGAAATCCGGCCTGAAACAATTGCTGCGGATTCCATGCGAGCACGATAATTCCGGCCGCTGCAATCGAATTCACCGGATGAGACTTGCGCTGAACAAGATAACCCAGCAAAAAAACAGACGCCATAATTGATGCCCGTACCACCGGGACTCTGAATCCGGTCAGCAAGGCGTAGAAAAATAACGTGGCGATGACAAGAATGGTTCGAAGAGGATTAGGAATGCGCAAAAACGAGAACAAGCCAAGAACCAATGCCAGAATGAATCCAACATGCAATCCCGAAACAGCCAGAACATGGATGACTCCGGCTCTGGCAAACGCTTCCTTGACATCGACATCAATATCGCCTCGCGATCCGAGCAGCAAACCCTTTAAAAGCGCGGCTGACTGACCGTGCAGCGTGTTATCAATGAAAAATGAGATATAATTGCGCATCGGAGAAATACAACAACGATAAAACCATTCCCCCTTTTCAGGTTCGATTAAAAGAAGAGAGGACTTCCCTTTTACATACAGGAGAGCCTGGATATCCTGGCTGGCAAGATACCTGCGGTAATCAAACTCACCTGGATTGCGCACGCCCGGAGGAGCGCGCAGATTTCCTCTGGCAACGATTTGATCGCCCGTTTTGTATCCTTTTTCCGGCAGATTCCAATGAAGCAGCACATTCCCATTTACTGAGTGCGCAGTTTTTCGAACCCACACCGTATCGGCTTGCACAACTGTCACCATCTTATCGGACCGATACTCAACCGGCCTGGCGATCATTCCCTCAACCGCTAAGGCTGCCGGCAGGTCTGTGAAAGCAGAAATGTTATTTGTAGACATGTCGGTGAGTTCGAGCCGCAAACTGCCTGCCGCAATGATAGCAAGCGCAGAAAACAGAAAGAAAAATTGGGACCGGGCAAAATGTGCGACAAAAACCAGACATAATAAAAACGCAAACATTGCGAAAAAAAGTCCGAATGATAACCCGGTATATTGTGCTATCACAATGCCGAGCGCAAAAGGAACAAGTACTTTAATCGCAGGGGTTTTGTCCAATGAATTCATGACATATTCATACCAGATTGGCTCAACAACCAGTCATGCACTTTATACACCTTGTGATTTAATTCCTCGAGAGAGCAGTCATTCTCAAGGACAATGTCGGCTTTGTGTCGTTTTTGCTGATCTGAAAGTTGAAATTTCATCCTGCTAACAATCTGATCGCGGGCAATATGATTCCGTTGACGAACGCGCTCGACACACACCTCTTTGGGAGCGGTAACTGTCAGTGAAACATCAACATGGCTCTGCAATCCCAATTCAAAGAGCAGCGCCGCTTCAACAACAATATACGGAATATCAGATTGCTTTAATTCGCCGATTTTCTGTTCAACAATCTTTATCATTTTGGGATGAACAAGAGCGTTCAGCTTGTCCAGTTTTTTCTTATCTTCAAATACAAGCGCCCCAAGTTTTCGGCGATTGACCTTGCCGCTTTGAGCGATGATATCATCCCCGAATTCCCGCTTTAATTCTTCCTTTATGCTTTGCTCATCCAGTACGGCATGGCCGATCCGGTCAACATCAATGACCGCGGCGCCACGCCTGTTCAGCAGTTCAGCAACGGTGCTCTTTCCACTTCCAATAATACCGGTCAAACCGACAACAAGCATATTTTCCCTCATCGCACAATGGCCAGCTTGCCAATTTTATTTTTTTCTTTCGATGCAATGTGGTAAATATAAATCCCCGGTGCAACAGCTATGCCGCTGTCATTTGTCAAATTCCATAATACCAATCCATCCTGACTCTGACGCAATTTTCTAACCTTGAGCCCCTGAGAAGTCATAATCGTGATCTCTGCTCCGACAGGCACGTTTTCAAATGAAATAACATCTGTCTCCAGATCCGGGTGAAACGGATTGGGATAAACCATAATATCCTCACTTGCACTTTTTTGATAAATCATTTTCAGCACATTTCCACGGCCTGCCGTTATCTGAATATTATGTCGATTCTTTACATTTTTAACCCTCACCGTCAATTCATCTCCCGGTTTAAACTCATTCATCCCTGAGAGAAGCAGAGTGACGCGATTAGGAGCAGATTGGTTTAAAAATGCCCTCGAGACAGTTACATTTTCTATCTGATAATTATCATTATTTTCAACAGAGTTCTTCTCCATCTCGTCGCTGAATCTGAGTTCCAGACGGTTGGCAGAAATCCATTCCCCGGATAACAAATACGGAGGCGAGGCTGCATAGTCAAATTGAAATGACGCTTTGTTTTGTGTGGTATCTAACGGCGTGTTATCTCTGTCAAAAATATTTGAACACCAAACCGTATATTGCTTTCCATCCTGGAACGGCTGCCGGAAGGTAAGTAGCGCCTCGGTGTAGGATTTTTCTACGGCAACAGAAGTGGGATATTTCATTTCTCCACTAATAGTATAATTGACAACATTTTGCATAGATTCGTTCATCGATTTGCTAAATAAAAGTCTGACAGAATATGGCGTTTCAGATTGCGCCCTCACTACGAATGGCTGTTTGCCGGGTGTGGCAGAAACGACTCGCGATGACAAACTGGATGATGGTGATTGACTGGGATTGACAGATTTAACAGCATAAAAATATCGTGTGCCGGCTTTTACGTTTTGATCGTCAAAAAACGGGTCTTTAACTGTCGCTAATTCTGCAAGCGAATCCTGCTGTGTTCCGCGCAAAATAATATAGGATTCCGCGTCATTCACCATTTGCCATTTAACAAGAACGCGGTACTCGTTCAATGGCCGGGCAGAGATTCCTGTAGGAGTTGCCGGACCGGTGGTTTCTCCTGTTTTTTGAAAGTGACTCACCGCATCCCCCGTACCAATCCATAAATCTGTGATGCTATCGCGGTTCAAATCCGTGACAAGCGCCGCATTGGTTTCAACCGGAGCGTGATGATAGACGATCTCGTAATCCTGGTTGTCCTGGTTGTAATTGATGATATAAAAATCCGGATAGACGGACAAAAGGATTTCATCGTCATTATCGCCGTCGATATCTCCGGCAGAAACGCCGCTTAAAAAATCCTTTGTTGATTCGAATCCAAAAAATCGCCATTCTTTGACCGGTTCATAACTATTATCGCCAGTGCAATCATAAATCCGGTAAAGCCAATGCCTGGCATCGTAGGCATGTTCGGTGTTCAAATTCGGATCCGAGTGACATCCGGCAATAAATTCCTGTACACCGTCACCGTCAAAATCACCGGCTGCTGTAAATGCTATGGTATCAAGCAAAGGCAACGAATCCTGCCATGTGGCAACGAAAGTGTTGTCGCCGGACTTTTCATAGATGAACAAATCGCCGTCGCTGTCTCCAAAAAGAATTTCTGTTTTTCCGTCATTATCGAAATCACCAAAAACACAGTGAGGAACGCCATAAAAATTTTCACCGGGTGTTGGATTTTCAAAAGCAGCAACGGATTGGAACTGGTTATCCCCTGTTGATTCCCACATCTCAAATCGATTAACACTTGTTCCATTTTCCTGTTTAACCACCCGCATAATGATTTCGTTTTTTCCGTCATCATCAAGATCAGCGATGCGGCTGGCCCAGTATTGCACATCACCATTTCCTTCCCAAACGTATGCCTCGTCGGTTGGAAATTGCCCTGGTGAAGGACTTTTGTACAAATAGCTATGAAACCCGAAACCGCACAGAATGTCTTTTTTTCCGTCATTATCGGCATCGCCCACATCCCGTGGAATGAGCGCTTTCTCGGACTGATGCACGAGCTGCATGCTCTGTCCGTCATATTCATAAAAAGCCAGCGGACCAATACGTCCTTCTGTTTCAATTGAAAGCACCATCTCTGGCCAGCCATTGTTATTGAAATCAGTGTCCCGATTTAATAATCTTCCCTTTGGCACAGATAAAAGCGTTTTGGTGAATGCTGTAACATTCACAGGAGGCTGACTCAAATCGGCTTGATAATAAGAATTGTCTGACGGAGACACACGTTCCAGGCCGGCGCTGTTTCGTGCTGTGACTTGCAGTTCAATTGGCAAATCCACTTCCTGTCGAGTCAAATGATAGCGTGGCTGATGCGTGCGGAAAGACATGAACGCTTCTTGCCAATCTAATGTAGAATGTCTCGGCCGGTAAAGAAGCGAACCCTGGCACAAATCATCTGTATTGAACTGAACCAGGACCGAATGCTCTGGTCCGTGTAGCATGGGCAAAAGTTCAACATCAGAAATCACCGGCGGTGTGTTATCGATAAAAATTCTAGTGGATTGTTGTTCAACAAAACCGTTGCCGTGTTCCACTGCGAGCTTGATAGTATATTCTCCGTCCTCGGGTAACGGCGCCCAGGTTGCCAGCACGTCATTGATGACAGGTCTTTTAACCTGCTCGCGAATAGGATACCACTCTTCAGGATTATATCCTCTGCCGAAAAAAAGTGAATATTGCACAAAGTCAGGACTCCATGCCGAGCCATAAATTTCAACAGGTCCTTGACTAAAGCCGGAATCAAGAGCAGGCTGCGACAGATGAACCACAGATTCGAGCGGCTTTGTTAAGGCCTGATATACATTTAACCGTCCGCTACCGTAACGCGAACTCCATTCGGAAACACCGCCAATGAGTTCAGTGCTGTTGACAAGAATGCCTCGAACAGATTCGGCTTGAAGCTCCGGGTTGTGCGAAACCAGCAAACCAGCAGTTGCCGATACAAACGGCGCACTGAAACTGGTGCCATTCCAAAACTGATAACCGTTGTTCAGATTTGTGCTCAGAATATCACTGCCAGGCGCCAGAATATCGACTGTCGGGCCGTAATTCGAAAACGAAGAAAGTTTGTCATCTTTATCTGAAGAGCCAACAGAAATAGTTTCGGAAAAACCGGACGGATAATGTATCTCATCTGTTGATGAATTGCCCGCAGACGCGACCATCACCACACCTTTTTGCTCACCGTAGCGAACGACATCTTTGACAATATTGGACACAAACACATCACCAAAACTCATGTTGATAATATTGGCGCCGTTTTCAATAGCATAAAGCATTGCCGAAGCCACGTCATCTTCTTCACCAAAACCCCTTGCGGTAAATGCCCGAAGATTCAAAATCAGACAGCCGTGCGCCAGACCAGCCATGCCGAGTTCATTATCCGCAACAGCAGCAATAATGCCGGCAACAGCAGTACCGTGCCCGAATTCATCCATAGGATCGTTGTCCCGGTCCAGGTAATCGCCGCTGTCCGGATAGTTCGGAGCATCTGTAAAATCCCAGCCGTAAAAGTCATCCACATAACCATTATTGTCATCGTCAATACCGTTGATGTCCAACGAATCAATCCTGCCGTCATTATTGGCATCTTCGCCCATATTTAGATAAAGATTGTCTTCGAGATCGGGGTGATAATAATCAATACCGGTATCAATCACAGCGATGAGCACATCTTTGGAGCCTCGTTCAATATCCCAGCCCTGGAATGCCTTAATTTTTTCCAGCGCCCATTGCTCGCTTATTTTCGGATCATCAGGGGTGTAATCCAGACAAAAAGCCCGGTTGACATTGGCAATGGCAACCGCAGAAGATTCCCTGAAACGTTCGACAAGTGTTTGCGGCTGAATACCCGGGGGAACCTGAACCTGCAGCCATTGCGACAGCTCTGCAGAACGGCTCACTGGCAGGGCCCGGTCAATTTTTTGCACATTAAATTCAGCACATATTTGATCAACAGCGTGAATACCCGTCACTATATGTGTAACGTTTTTCTTTTGCAGCGAAGGTTGCTCAGAGACCTTTATCAGGACAGATGACTGTGCCCACGGCCGGGCAAGGCACAGGAATATAAAGATTTGTATGAATTTCAGTGTCCTGGTCATTTTTGATGCCATAGTGTTGTAATAATTAATCTGGGAAGCGTACCAATGAGTAAGAGAAAAAAAGACAGTTTCGTGCCAGTACGATGAAGCCAGCTCTGGTTGTACTTTGCAAAATAATGAATGAACGAGCGATGCGAGGAAATGATCATCTCCGCACGACGTTGCCGGATACTTGCGCCCTGTATATGGTAAACGAAAAAATCCGGGAGAAATCGAATGATAAAACCGGCATCGATGACCCGGCGGCACCAGTCTACATCACTGAAAAACATGGTAAAGCGCTCATCAAAGAGTCCTATATGTTCTATGACTTTTCTGGACGTCAATAAAAATGCGCCTTGCGGCTGACAGTTATCAAGCACACTTTTATGATCAAAATCCGGCATGCGCCAACTGTTAAAGCGCGGACTCTGCGGGAACAGAATCGTCAGTGCCATACACTCATAAAGAACGTCACGCCGTCTGGGAAAACGTCTGCATGACGGCTGAATCCTGCCATCCGGATACCGGAGCTGTGGTGCAAGAACGCCAATTCGCTTGTCTTTCTGGAATCGCTTGAGAATAAGCGGTAAAGAAGAGGTAACGATCACATCCGGATTAAGGATCAGAATAAAATCTCCTCGACTGGTTTTTATGCCCTGATTGACACCCCGCGTATAGCCGATATTTTTCCGGTTCAACTGAATTGTGATGTCAAAGTGACCGGACAGTGAAAATTCAATTTTTTTAAGCATAGACGGGGTGTCATCCGAACTGGCGTTATCGACAATAACGAGCTGAACCCGGATTCCGTCGAGATGTTCAGCCAACGCATTGCAGCAAGAACAAATAATATCAGCGTTATTAAAAGTGACAATGACAATTGAAAGGTCGATGGTCGCTATCTGGCCGGTTCGGTTCATGTTGATTTATCGATTATGATAAAAAGAATGGCCGAAAGCATTAACACCTCCGACCATCTCATTTTCACGGCTGTAAAAATTTTGTTACTTTTCTTCGTTTATTTTCTTTTTCAAATAATTAATCTTTGACTGATACCACTCATTATCCGGATTGTTTTCCAGCAGCGTCTCGAACACGCTGATGGCTTTGGCGTACTGACCCTGCGCAGCATAAATTTCACCCAGTGTAGGCGTGGCAAATTTGCTTTTATCTTCGCTGATCTCCTCTGCCGATGTTTCGGATTCCTTATCCTGAGTTGTTTCTTCATCAGGTGGGGATTCTTCAGTTACGGATTCCCGGGCTAAAAATTCACTCTCATCCTCTTTTAGATCTGCATAGTTTTCGTCACGTTCCTGATCCTGAGAGTCAAAATCAAAATCCTCATCCATACCTGGAGGCGAATCTTCAAAATCCTCGAATTCCTGCTTGATCGATTGATCTTCCATATCAAAAGAAAAATCATCTTGTTGATCAAAGGACGAAATGTTCTCTTTGCTCTCCTCTGGCTCCGTTGTCTGGGTTTCTTCGGCTTCCGGTTCATTCAATTCGAGGGAAGAAAGAAAATCATCCAATGATTCTTCATCCTCATCTTTCTGTTCAGTTTCTTCGGATGTTGGAGGTGTGCTGTCAATCACCTCTTCAGATGGTTCTTTCTGAATAGAAGTAAAATGCTCCGGAAGGGATTCCTCTTCTTCAAATGGACTTGATTCTTCGTCGAACGTTTCGGAATAATCTTCCTGCCTCGTACTGTGAAGAATTTTTTCTTCAGGCGACAGCGAATCTTCTTGTTCCTGATCCCTGGATTCTTTTTCATCAAAATCAGTAAAAGCTTCTTCAAAAGCGCCAAATCCTTCTTCGTCAGATGGACTACGTTCCTCTTTATCTGAAGCTGCTTTTTCAATGACGGTGCGCTCTTCCTCTTCCCGGCGCTCTTCTTCGTCTATACTCGGGCTGAAAATATCATCTAAAAGAGCGGTGAACCGTTCTTCTTCCTCTTCATAGCCGGACTGGTCAATATCGACATCTGCTGGTGGTGATTGTGTTTCAGACTCTGTCTGCCCCTGCGCAGATGCTGTTTCTTGCGGCGCTGGTTCTTCAGGTTTAGACTCTGAAAAAACATCTCTTTCTTCTGTTATAGTTTCACCCAAATCACTTTCCGGAGTGCTTGTTTCCTGGAAAAAATCCTTTTCAAATGTTTCAGCCGTTTCGGTTTTTGTGGCAGATTCAGGTTGTTCTTCATCCTCAAAAAACCACTGATCGCTATCCTCGACCTCTTCCATCTCTTCTTCCTCAGACTGAGACACAGAGGGCTCGAGGGAATGGACCTTTTTCTGAATCTCGGAATTTAAAGGATCCACTTTGAGTATACGTCGATATGCATTCCGGGCCGACTCGAAATTATTTACCCGGGTTTGTAGCTCGCCCTGTAAAAGCAAGGCGCCCATGTGATGCGGATCAAGCTCTAATGTCTTTTTGACAGATGAACTTGCCCGGTCATATTCCATGCGTTGATAATAACATTTTGCCAAAATGTAATATGCGTTGGCATAATTCGGATGCTGTTGAATAGCCTGCTCAGCGTACTGCAGCGCCTTGTCGAATTCTTTCACTTCCATGTAACGCTCGGCAAGTCGCGGCAAAAGCATGGAATTTTGGGTATTTGAAACTTTTGATTTTAGCCAATCAATTTCTTGAGATATTTGTATCATACGTCTTCCCCGCATGTCAAATTATGTTCAGTAACATCTAAATATAAGGTTTTTAAAGTAATATAGCCATATTTTTTTTGCTTGCGTAATAAAAAAACTCACCAATTTGAAACGGTTTTGTTAATGATTTCCTGGCTAATTTTTGAATAAGCTTCTTCATAGGCATCGGTTCGGCCTTGCGGTCCCATTGCCGGATCGTAACTGCCCCACTGGGTAATGCGTCCCTGCCACATTTCCTGATGCTTAACCTGGTCTGTGCACGTCACCTGAACGGAAAAATAAATCTTAATATCTTCTACGGTTTCTTGAGCATCAAAGGCGCCAGCGCGTTCATTAATGCTGGTTATAACGCCCTCGATAAGCACATCCGCGGTTGCCTCATCATCAATTCCAAGGGAACCGTCACGGGTAAATTCATCAATGAGCGTATCAGTAAGATGTTCAGCCACGTTAAATTCAGACGTCCGGTTTTCAAACAGCGGCACCGCAACTGTATCCAGATATGGCGGCAGCGAGCCTTTGACAGAATAATAAGCACATCCGGCTATTAAACTAAAAATAGTTGCCAGAAAGAATAGTGTAATCGATTTAGGTCTCGTCATCTTTGAGATCATATTTTTTTAGTTTCCGATAAAGGGTGCGTTCACTCATACCCAGTGATTTTGCCGCTTTTCGTTTATTACCATTTGATTTTACTAAAGCTGATTTTATAAGTTCCTTTTCCATGTCTGTTACAGACTCTGTTTTGGGTTCAGTTCGGTTTTCATAGGCATATTTGTACTCATCCGGTAGGTTTTCACGCCAGGGCCCCAGACTATAACGCGGTGGCGAGTTAGCAACCAGCAGTTCACGCAACTGGGCAATCTCACTCTTGATTTCCAGCAAGGCTCGAAATAAAAGTTCCTGATCCAGCTCGCCTTTTTCCTTGTTGAGCGGAACAGGCATATTTCGTTCATGTTGATCAAACGTGTCCAGGTACTTTTGTAATGTTTGCTGATCGATTTGATTGCCGCGCTCAAGTACAATAACTTTTTCAACGAGGTTGCGCAACTCGCGAATATTTCCCGGCCAATGATAACGCTCCATCATTCGAATCGCGCTGTCTGTAAATCCGTCAAATGCAATGTGATTTTGCTTGCAAAAATCAGAGGCAAACTTTTTTACCAGCACTACAATATCTTCCCGTCGTTCCCGTAACGGCGGCACAGGAATATGCATGGCATTCAAACGATAATACAAATCCTGGCGAAAGTTTCCATTACGAACTTCTTTTTCCAGATTCTTGTTGGTTGCGGCAATAAACCGTACATCTACTTTATGTGTAGTCGTACCGCCAACCCGCATAAACTCCCGCTGTTCCAAAACGCGCAACAGTTTCACCTGAATTGAAGTTGGTAGCTCGCCGATTTCATCCAAAAATATACTGCCGTTATTTGCCAGTTCAAAATAGCCTTTGCGCTGACTGGCAGCGCCTGTAAAGGAACCTTTTTCGTGACCAAACAATTCGGATTCTAAAATGCCTTCCGGAATAGCGCCGCAGTTGACAGTTATGTAAGGTTGATTGTGCCGCTGACTGCGCAGGTGCACAGCCTTTGCAACCAGCTCTTTTCCGGTGCCACTTTCTCCTGATATCAAAACCGAAATATCGGTCGGCGCGATTTGCTCGATCGTCTCGATGAGCTGCCGGCTACTTTCAGACACACCTAATATTCCAACCTGGCGTTGTATCTCTTTCCAGTGCTCGTCATCAGAATAGTCGTTTATGTAATACTCCTGATTTGTCACCAAATAACTCTCCTGTGTTTTATCGAGTCTGTGATAACTCTATTTCCTTGAAAAAGTCGATCGTCTCTTTCATTCCTGATTCGAGATCGTATTCAGGATGCCAATCGAGTTCTTTTTCAGCTCGCTCGATAGCAACAACACTGCGACGTTGTTCACCGGATTTTTCTGGCCCGTGTTTTTCGTGCATGCCTGCGCCGGTTAATTGATTACAAATCCGGAAAATTGTATTGATCGAAGTTTCTTGTGCCGTGCCGATATTATAAATTCTGTTTTCGCCCTTTGCAAGCGCCAGCACATTGGCACGAGCCACGTCTTTGACGTAAACAAAATCACGGGTTTGTTCTCCATCTCCGTTAATCACAGCGTGCTCACCTTTGAACATCTTTTCCAAAAAAATGGCCACCACACCGGCTTCCCCGTGGGGATTCTGCCGCGGTCCATAAACATTGGCGTAACGAAATGCCGTAAAAGAGATATTATGAAACAAGTGATAATAATACAAATAGTTTTCGCCTGCTAATTTTGTCACGCCGTATGGCGAACAGGGTTGTTTTGCATGATCTTCGTCAGCCGGGGAATAATCCTGTTCGCCGTAAACCACGCCGCCAGAGGAGGCAAAAATCACTTTCTTTACCTGATGCTTGACGCAATTTTGCATTACATTTAAAAACCCGATAACATTATTTTCAGCGTCATAAATCGGGTCTTCCACAGACAAGCGCACATCCATTTGCGCAGCTTGATGGTTGACAATATCAAACGAGTGTTGCGCAAAAATATCACCGAGTTTTGCATCGCGAATATCACATTCTATAAACGTTGCCTGGTTATTGATATTCTGTTTACGTCCGGTTGACAAGTTGTCTATAATCACAACGTCGTGTCCGGCGTTGATATATGCATCGACAATATGCGATCCAATGAATCCAGCTCCGCCTGTTACCAGTATCTTCATGTTCTCTCCTATCCTAGAACCCGGTGCGCAATATCCTTGCGATAATAAGCGCCGTCAAAAGCGATTAAACTTACAGATTTATAAACTTTATTAGTTGCCCGCGCGATGGTGCTGTCCAGAGCAGTAACGCCAAGCACGCGACCGCCGTTAGTGACAATATCATTCCCGACTTTTTTCGTGCCGGCGTGAAAAACATAAACGTCCTCATCCCAGACCCGGTCGAGTCCATGGATTTTTTTGCCTTTCTCATACGGTCCGGGGTATCCTCCGGAGGCGATGACCACGCAAACAGCCGCGCCATCCCGGTTTTTCCAGTCGATTTTATCGAGCTGATTATTACGCGCAGCCAGTATCGCTTCGATCAAATCACTTTCAGCCATGGGCAAAATAACCTGCGTTTCCGGATCGCCAAACCGGCAATTGTATTCCAGAACCCTGGGACCGTCTTTGGTGATCATTAATCCGGCGTACAGCACGCCTCGATAAGGACGGTCTTCCAGCGCCATGCCCTTGACAGTCGGCTCGATGATTTTTTTCTTAATGTCATCCATTATGTCATCGCTAATGTATGGCGTCGGTGCATAAGCGCCCATGCCGCCGGTGTTAGGACCCTGGTCGTTATCGAAGATGCGCTTGTGATCCTGGGACGGCACCATGTAGACAATATGTTCGCCATCGGTCAGCGCCAGTACAGACACTTCATCGCCAGTCAGCATTTCTTCCAAAACGACTTTGGAGCCGGCCTCGCCAAATTGCCGTTTGTTCATGACCGTGTCAACAGCGTTCAGGGCTTCTTTATAATTATGGCATATAAGCACACCCTTGCCGGCAGCAAGCCCGTCTGCTTTAACAACAATGGGGCCCTTGTTTTCATCTAAAAAAGATTTTGCTTTATCGAATTTTTCAAACACCCGATACCGGGCAGTGGGAATACCGTATTTATTCATAAAATCTTTGCAAAACGCCTTGCTGCCTTCCAGCTCAGCAGCACGTTTGCTCGGACCGAAAATAGGCAAACCGTTTTCTTCAAAATCGTCGACAATGCCATTGACCAGTGGCTTTTCCGGCCCGGCGATGGTCATATCAATTTTATTTTTTGAAGCAAAGTTAATCAGCTTTTTCGTATCTGCCACATCAATATCTACGCACTCGGCTTCCCGGGCAATGCCGGCATTTCCCGGTGCACAATAAATCTTTTTCACCTGCGGATTCTGTTTGATTTTCCAGACAAGTGTATGTTCACGGCCGCCACCGCCAATAACAAGTACTTTCATGGTGTCGTCATCCTTTGCTGTTTAAAACCTTTCGATTCTTATTTACACTTACTTTAGATTCACTTGACATAGGATTTCTTTTTCACAGATTGACGCGCTTCCTGGAGCATATCAATTTGGTCGCGGATTTCAGCCGCTTGTTCAAACTCCAGTTTGGATGCCGCTTCCATCATGTTCTTTTCCATCTCGCGCAGCATTTCTTCTTTTGTCTCTGATGACATTTCTCTCCATGCATCCAGGTCCAGCTTTTCACCGCTCTTTTTAGATATCTTTCCATAAGTGGTTCTGGCATCAGCCACGGAAGTCGAGCCCATAACCTGTTCGATTGATTTGTAAATAGTTGCCGGTGTAATATTGTGCTTTTCATTGTACTCCATCTGGATCACACGGCGACGGTTCGTTTCATCGATGGCCCGTTGCATAGAATGCGTCACGTTATCGGCATAGAAAATCACCCTGCCCGAGACATTCCGCGCCGCACGACCAGCGGTCTGAATCAGCGATCGCTCTGAACGCAAAAAACCTTCCTTGTCCGCATCCAGAATAGCAACCAGCGACACTTCTGGCAAGTCGAGTCCCTCGCGCAAAAGATTAATGCCAACCAGCACATCAAACTCGGCCAGCCGAAGGTCCCTTAGAATGGCCACCCGGTCCAGGGCATCGATTTCCGAGTGCAAGTACCGAACCCGCACACCGGCGCTGGCGAGATAATCGGTCAAATCCTCTGCCATACTTTTTGTCAATGTTGTCACAAGGACACGCTCCTGTCTTTCTGCGCGTTCCCGGATTTCACGAATAAGATCATCAATTTGTCCTTTAACCGGACGGACAACGATTTCCGGGTCCATCAGTCCGGTCGGACGGATGATTTGCTCCACAACCACGCCGCCGGATTTTTCCAGCTCATATTCAGCAGGTGTGGCTGAGACAAAAATAGCTTGATTGATAATGGACTCGAATTCGCGAAAATTGAGCGGGCGGTTATCCAGCGCTGACGGCAAACGGAAACCATATTCCACCAGCGTTTCTTTTCGGGAACGGTCGCCGTGGTACATGCCCTGAATTTGCGGGACGGTGACGTGGGATTCATCGATAATCATTAAAAAATCGTCCGGGAAATAATCGATGAGCGTGTACGGCCGCTCGCCGGTTTTGCGTCCGGATAAATGCCGGGAATAATTTTCCACGCCGGAACAATAACCGATTTCACGCATCATTTCCAGATCATAATTTGTGCGTTGCTCCAGGCGCTGGGCTTCGACCAGTTTGTTGTGTTTGCGAAAATATTCCAGCCGTTCTTCCAATTCCTGCTCAATGGCATTAATGGCGGATTCCAGCCGCTCATAAGGGGTGATGAAATGTTTTGCCGGATAAATAGCCACCCTGTCCAGCTCGTTCAGCAATTCACCGGTCACCGTATCCACTGTGCTGATGCGTTCAATTTCATCTCCCCACATTTCAATGCGGATGGCTTTGTTTTCATACGCCGGAATAACTTCCACAATATCACCGCGGACGCGGAACGTGCCGCGCTCAAATGTCACATCATTGCGGACGTACAGAATTTCCACCAGTCTTTTTAAAATCTCATCCCGGTTGATGCGTTGGCCGCGGTCCAGAAACAGGTTCATCTTTTTCCAGTCCTCAGGCGAGCCCAGTCCGTAGATACAGGATACCGATGCCACAATGATTACATCATTACGGGTGAGGAGTGAACTGGCTGCTTTTAAACGTAGCCGGTCGATTTCATCGTTAATCGAGGTGTCTTTTTCGATATAGGTGTCTGTAGTCGGGACGTAGGCTTCGGGCTGGTAATAATCGTAATAGCTAATAAAATACTCAACAGCATTTTCCGGGAAAAAACCGTGCATCTCGCCGTAAAGCTGGGCAGCAAGGGTTTTGTTGTGCGAAATGATTAATGTGGGTTTGTTGACATTGGCAATGACATTTGCCATGGTAAACGTTTTACCGCTGCCGGTGACGCCAAGCAGGGTTTGGAACCTGTCTCCGCGCTTTAAGCCCCGGGTCAGCTCATCCACAGCTTGCGGCTGATCGCCCTGCAGTTTGAAATCAGTTGTGAGTTTGAATTTTTCCATATTGTTATTTCGTGTTTATTGCTGCTTTTCTACTCCAGTCAAAAGGATATTTGTAAATCCTGGCACAAAAATTGAACGTTATGATAAACGTTTTGACCTTTTTGCTAAAATGATGATTAATTTTTGGTCCTGAATGACAAACCCTATCTTTAGTAATTTCATAAATATCTGACAGAAATATACTATGAATATGCCACATTGTCAAGCGTCAAAAATTATGACATAGCATACTTTTTTTTTCAACATCTGGCGATAATTGATTTTTTTTATATAAGCTCAGTTATCGGTTGATATGCTCTATCTAAACTAAACAATGGGTCACAAATCTTTTCTGCATCAATGTTGTATCATTCTATAAATTTGGAAATTATAATGTGTTATTCACAAGTTTTGTGACCCATTGTTGGAATTGTAACTGAGGTATTTCATTTTTTTAAACAAAAAGCTTGATAATCAATTTAACAGATACTAATTTGTGATTTATGCAACGAACAAAAAAATGGATCCGGTTATGCCAATCAGAATAGCGGTCTTGATGACGTTCGCTTTCCTTTTAACTTTTTTGCCATGTAGAGCACTCGAACAGACTCGCGCCTTGTGGGTGACGCGCTGGGACTACCATTCGCCAGAGGATGTGCAGCGTATCGTGGAAAATGCCGCAGAGTTGGGATTCAACACCCTGCTGTTTCAAGTCCGTGGTAATGGCACCGCATTTTATTACTCAAGTTATGAACCCTGGGCTGAAGAACTTGGCGGTACGGATCCCGGCTGGGATCCGCTGAAAACTGCCATCGAGTTGTGCCATATTGCAGGTTTGGAATGTCACGCCTGGCTTAATCTCTATCCGGGTTGGCAGGGACTCGAGCCGCCGCTGAATCAAGACCAGCTTTATCACACTCATCCTGACTGGTTTATGGTGGATGCCTTTCAAAACCGGCAGATTTTGAATGATCATTATTTATGGCTGTCACCAACCAATCCGAACGTGCAAGAATACCTCCTCAAAATCTGCAAAGAATTGATCCAGGATTACCACATCGATGGACTGCACCTGGATTATTGCCGTTTCCCGGCCAGCACATATTCTTATGATGATTTTTCGCTGCGTCTCTTTAAACAGCGATTCAAGGCGGCTCCGCAGGAAAAGCCGGTCAGTTGGCGGCAGTGGCGGCAAGATGCAGTTACCGGGCTCATAACACAAATTTATCAGTTCATTTCTTTACAAAAACCGCATATAGTGCTGAGTGCGGCTGTGGTTCGCGATGTCCACCGCGGTAAACGGATTTATATGCAGGATAGTCACGGCTGGTTGGCACGTGGCATTATAGATGCCATTTATCCGATGATGTACGTCCGCGATTCAACGCTGTTTGAACTTTTACTCGACGAACACCTTGAGAACTCGCACAGCCGGCACATTTATCCCGGGATTCATATGAATAAAGTGGATGTGCTCGATGATTTTCTCTTTATTGTCAGGGAAAAACAAACCCGGGGCGCTGCTTTTTTCTCTTACAATTTACTGTGTCCCGGACATAGCACAAAAAATCCCCGCGCTGAACAATTAAAAACATTATGGAACACACCGGCAGACCCCGCAAAGATGCCATGGAAAACGGATGTCCGCGACCGGATTGGCCCGGTGATTACCCAGGTCAAAACCATTCCGCGGACAGTCACGCCCCAACTTACGTTTAAAATCGCTGCTCACATCATCGATTCATCCGGCGTGTACGATGATAACACCGGCTCGGATGGCCAGGGAGTACATTTGGTTTACGGTCGCACTTGGCCGCCAGCCAATCCGCGTGAAATTAAAATGAAGCCGCTCGATAAAGCGAAAAATTGGTTTATCACGGAAAAGTCAATTCCGCCGCAAAAGTTAGGATTAGACTTTCGCTGTCGCATTGTCGCCTGGGATAATTTTCACGAAAGTGCCGGACACCCGCAGCGCAACCGCAGCTACAGCGATGTGTGGTCGTTGTCCATTATCAACCCGAATGAATCGTATGTTGACACCGGACATTGGGGACCGCGTCTCTGGCATCCCTCAGCCATCGAATTAGACCAGCATCAACAAGTGTGGGTGAACAGCGAGCGGGACGGTCCAGTGCATGTGCTCGACCAGCTTGGCAAGCCCGCGTCGTTCTCGCCTGTCCGCACCGGCATTGACGCGCAATATCAGCACATTGTCATTCCGGACGACGGTGTTGCCGGCTTTGCCCGCATGCCGGAGGGCATTATGGCTGTGGCGTGCAATACGGATCCGCCAATGATTTTCCGTTTTGACAGTCAAACCGGCGAGGCTCGCCCTGGTATTGCCGTGTTATATGAGATACAGGAACTGGATGCAGATCAGGAAGGTCATCTGTTCGTCTTAGAAAAAGAGCGCACCAGATGGCACGTTCTTGATCGCACTGGCCGGGAATTGAACGGCAGTCCATTCGGCAACAGTCACAGCGGTACCGATATTTCGGTTCTCAAAAACGGCGCCATTGTTTTTATCGGTGACAAGTCGACGAACAGCGTGCAATGTTGGTACGGCGCTATCGAAGGCAGGCGGGCGAAATACTGGCAAACTGATCCGCTGCCGGCTGTGGATGTCGGACTGGGCAAGATCAAAATCGACAAGAACGATCACGCTTACGTTTCGCACAGCCAACGGGGTATAATTACGATTTTTAACCGGGCCGGTGTTCCTCTCAAGCATCTGTCGCAAAATAACCTCTCCTCCCTGTTTGCCCCACAGGACATCGCCATCGATGAAAAAAACAAAGTGCTCTACGAAATCGAGATGGTCGGCATGGGGCCAACGAAAATCAATCGGTGGTTGAAGAAGGTTGAGTAGCATAAGAACCAATCTGCTTTTTAATTTAATATGAACAACGAATTTAATGGTGATTCCCTGGGGTACGTACATTCCGAGAATGACCTAATCGATATTATGAAACCGCAGGCTCACTAGCCAATGCCGGCCGGGCATCGGAACAAACGGAAAAAATTGATATGAGGTATCGAATATATTGTTCATTTTTAAAACCAGGTCTCCAACAGCAAATGAACGCGATATCTGCACATTTGTCAGCCAAAATGAGTAGTTGTGCGCCTGTTCCATAAATTGCACATTGACCTGCGTTCTGAGTTGCCAGGGGACCTGCCAATTTACATTCATAGTGAATTGCTGTTTTGGAGTGCGCCAACTATATTTGAAGAATGATTCCATTTTTTTATGCCAATCTTGACTGGCAAGCAAATAAGACAAGTGCACATCACCTCGTTCTGAGAAATGTACAGCACTGGACATCGACACACCATAGACATTGACGCGATGCACATTTTGCACGCGCCATGGATCGTCAGCGATGGATTTAGTCCAGTCAATCCGATTCGCTTCATACCGATTAAAGACCGTTAGCTCGATACTCTGCTGCCCGGTTTTATAATCCAATCCAGATTCGATATTCCAGCCGTTTTCCGGCTTTAATGTCGGATCGCCGATGTTTCCCGGATCTTGATAAAAAAGCTCTGTCATTTTGGGTGCACGGAAAACACGACCGCCCCCCAGGCGCCAACACCATTGCTTTGTCGGTTCATAGGCAAAATTCAACATTGAATTTAGTTGCCATTCCCAGGCAGAATGATAATCCGCGCGCAAACCGGCATCCAACAAAAAGTCGTCAGCTAATGGATGTACAATCTCGGTATAAATAGCTGCGCGCTTCAATGCAGACTCACCAACTGGCGTATCTACAGATGAGCGTACCCCGTTGCAGTGCCAAACGTTGTGGCGCGACGAGTTCGTCGCGGCAATACCAAAGAATATAAATCATAACAGCAAGTGCAAAAACCCGCTCTGGTGTTACTTATGCCATAATATAATTGAATTATACATGTCCGCAAACTCATCTTAGTGCATGGATTTTATGTGTCGACGAACTCGTCGACCTACGATAGGATGTGACGAGAAGCGCGTCGGCTGAATTTGCTTTGTTAGGCAATTGCCATTAGATACTATTTTAATAACACCATTTTTTTTACCTTCACAAAATCCTTCATCTGGATGCGAT
>CAZSMC010000008.1:0-45537 GCA_964607755.1 uncultured Cytophagia bacterium
AAATATTCGATAGAGGTCAGATTCCTGGTGCACTGTAATATCGGAAGAAAAGCAATGATAAAAGTAAAGATTCTAAAATATTTTCTCATTGGTATTAATCACAATTTTTCAATTTTCATATACCGGGCATCGACGAGAATGGACTTGCCAATCGAAGTGAGATTGATAACAAAATATTTATTACCGCGGATTTCTGTAATTTGACCTTCGTAGCCATTTAAAATACCACTGGTAATTCTGACATGATCGCCAGGGACGAGTCCGTTTTGAACCGACATCTCTACGTCATTATTGAGCAGAAGCTTTATTGCTTCGATCTCTTTGTCCTGAACCGGGGTGGGCTCATTCCGGAATCCCACGACCCGAACCACACTTGGGACAGTGAGCACATCATATCGCATCACATACGGAATATGACAGAAAATATAACTGGGAATGAGCGGCGCTTCTACCCAGCGTTTTCGATCTTTCCATTGATTCAACGTTTTACGCAACGGCAGAAAATTGTTCACGCCGGCACCATCTAAATATTGTTTGGCTTTTTTTTCGTGCCGCGGTTTCGTTACAAATGCATACCATTGTGCATCGCGCTGTGAAATCATCACGATCCTCCTTTTGTTGTTCATCCCTCCTGCCCCGGTCAGCGCGAGGTTTGTCAGGTTTTGTTGCTTATCCTTTTCGCTTTGCGTTTATGTGATTTTTTCTTTCCGTTAGTGTGATAATAATCGTAATATTTATAATAATAACGCGAGCTGTAAAAATTACTTTTCTTTACGCTATTGAGAACAATACCTGTTACCGGCGCCTCTATTCTTTTCAGTTGTGTAATTGCCATGGACACAGCATCGAGCTCAGAATCGCCTGCCTTGACGACCAGGAGAACGCTGTCCATTAACGTACTGAGCAAAGCCGGATCGGTAACCGCGATAACTGGCGGTGAATCTAAAAGAACAATGTCATAATGATTGCGAACGTCTTTTAAAAAGCTATGCATGCTTTCTGAGCCGAGCAGTTCGGCCGGATTCGGTGGTATGGTGCCGCACGGCAGCACATCGATGTTTTGCATGTGTTCGATATTTTGTATAGCCTCGCGCCATTCTGCTTTGCCAGCGATGATGTTTGTCAAACCGGGTTCTTTGGGTAAAGAAAACAGCTTGTGCAGCATGGGCCGGCGAAGGTCTGCATCGACGAGAAGGGTTTTGGAACCCATTTGCGCAAAGGTGATAGCCAGATTGGCGACAGAAGTTGATTTACCTTCTCTGGGCGTGCTGCTGGTCACCATAATGAGTTGCCTTGGGTGGTCGGCAGAAGAGAATAATAGATTGGTCCGCATTGAACGGTAAGCCTCGGATGCCGGAGATTTTGGTTTCAAATGCGTCACTAATCTCTCGTTAATATTTAAAACATCAGGATCCAGGTTTTTACGCGATATCCGGTTAAAACCATTGGTTTCCTGAGGCTGAATGAATGGAATTATGCTGATCAAGGGCGCACCCAAAGCTTCCACATCTTCCAGGCTGTTAATAGAATTGTCCATATATTCGCGGACAAAAGCAATGCCAATGCCAAGCCCTAAACCGAGCAGAGCGCCCAAAATGAGATTGAGCTTTTTACGCGGTTTTACCGTCTTGTTCGGCGGTTTGGCCGGATCGACAACGCGCACATTACCTAACTGGCCGACCTCACTGATTCGCGATTCCTGGTATTTTTCCTGCAACATAATATATATTTTTTCCGAGACCTGGGCCTGGCGTTCAAGCCTGGCTAATTGCAGTTTTTTCTCAGGCAGACTTTCCAGCTCAAGATTGTACTGCTGGAGAATTTGTTCAAATGCTCTCACTTTGGGTTTCAACGCCTGGATTTCCGTTTCTACATCGATTTTGCTGGCAAAAAGCGAACCTGCCACCCGAGCCGGATCAACAAACTCCGAGGCGGCTATTTTGCTCACTTCCCGTTTGAACTGTTCTTTCAGCGCATTGATGTTGTTTTCCAGCGTTTTGATCTCGCGCTGCGTATAGCGGGATTCATCGTCTTTAATTGTGGTGGAAAGATACATAGCCAGTTGAGCTTCTTTTTCTGCAATTCGCTTTTTCAGTTCTTCCAGATAAGGTTCTGAAGAAATCGCCTCTATATCAATATTTTTATGTTGAGCATCCAGCTCCTGATCAATATAGGCGAGGCGCTCATAAGCAGCTTGGAGGTCTGTTTTCGCTTCATTGTAAAGGGCTTCGAATTCGGCAATAGTGCGCACCAGTTCGGAGGTTTCCTCATCCAGAGCGACAACACCGGCGGTTTCCTGATACGCTTTTAACTGATCCTCTGAGTTTCTGAGATCATTCTCATATTCAGTCAATTGTTCATTGAGAAAATTTTTCACTTCTCTGGCTTCGCTTCTGCTGTCTTCACGGTTGACGCGCGCATAAGCTTCGGAAACTGTGTTTGCAATGGTAGCCGCTTCTTCAGGATTAGTAGCCTCGACTTTGATTTCAATCATATCGGTATTGCGAATGGGATGCACATTCAGCATTTCGCGCAAGTTCTCCACCTGTTTATCAAAAATATCCTCAGCAGTCATTTCTTCATCTTTGCCACTTTGGAAAACATTTTTGATAAAAGCAAAAGCCGCATTCCGTTTTTCGTACACGTCGTTATGGAGCACCTCAAAATCCGCAGCTTCCGGTTCATTTAAAAGATCCCGGATAACATTTTCTGCCAATGTCCGGCTGTCCAAAATTTCCACCTGATTATTCATCATAGTTTCTTTTTTCATTATCGAGGTAAAATCGAAAAGAGACTCGCCGACATTGCTCTGTTCCTGAAGCATAAGACGCACAGTAGCTTCGTAAACCGGATTTGCCGTAAAAGTATAGACTGCGGTAATAGAAAATATAATGAAAAAAGAAACGAGAATAATCCATTTCCCTTTGGCAAAAACCCGGAGATAGTCGCGCAAATGAATTTCCTCTTCAGGTATTCCTGCATAACGAAACGGATTGCCGTTTCCATTCACCGGTGTTTGTATATTTTTATAATCGTTCATCTATAACCACACCATGTTATTGTCTTTTTATCATTTTCTGGTTGCATACCATTGCGCGAAGTAAATAGCCTGAACGATTGTAGCAATTCTCCAGCCAAGTTCAAAAATCTTGCTGAAAAGGTAAAACGAAGTTCCTGATACGACAATAGTATCTCCAGGTTTTAGCAACGGATTTTGTGCCAGGTCTCCGTGGTTGATAAACCGTTTGACATCAATATCAAAAACCAGACTGGTGTCCTGGCCAACACGAATTAATTTAATGCCTTTAATTTTCGCATCCTCGTTAGGGCCGCCAGCATAAGACAAAAGCGATACCAGGTCTGTATCCAGCGGAACCATGTATTGCCCGGGTTTATTGACAAATCCCCACACGTTCACAGCCATAAGCACCTGATCTTCGGCTCCCAGGAAATATTGAGCGGCCCGGTTATCAGTTCCGGCATATCCCTGGGTTAGTGTTTGTGCAAAGGAAAAACTGAATGGTAGTAAAAATACCACTGTAATATATTTTAAAATATTTTTCATGCAGAGATTTTTCTGTTAACGCAAGTCAATCACTTTCATATCCTGTGCCGGCTTGAAAGTAAAATTATCATTAGAAAGCGAGATATCTGTCTTTATATCCTGCACTTTAAAAGTCGTAGCATTTTCATTGATATCTTTTTGAACCACTTTCTGGATGATATTATCCTTCTTATCAATCCATAAAATGACCTGCTGAATAAATTCGTCTTTTGATTTTGAATCGAGTACGATGCAATGCAGATCGTCAGTGCTTTCTTGCTCATCATAAGCAGCGCTGTATTTTTTCACATATTTATTGAAAAAGCTTTTCAGGAATGGATTATCATCGCTGTTTTCCGCATGGTCAATGACAACCTGATTTTTCATTTTATCTAGCGTCCACAGCGTTTTGCCATCGGTTATAATGAGCTGATCCGAGGTATTTATGCGGAACTTTTCACCATCTTTGGCGCAAATCTCTCCCTCAGTAGTGCGCGTTTCATCAGCCAGGGTCCAGTGAAACGTTTGGACAAAGTCGGCGCACACAGCATCGATGTTTGTGTATTTTTTTTGAACTTTTTTAAGGATATCATCGACATTGTTTTTTGCATGAACTGTGCCAACCAAAACGAGTAAACCTAAAATTACTATTGTTTTTATTCTAAACATTATTGTCCTCATTTTTACAGATTCTCATTTTCCTCGTCACCAGACCAGGCTTCCAGTTCTTCTGGTGTCATTAAAACTTCGCGTGCTTTGCTGCCCTCAAACGGTCCGACAATGCCTGCGCTTTCTAACTGGTCAATAATGCGCGCTGCCCGCGAATAGCCGACTTTGAGTTTTCGTTGAATGATGGAAACCGACCCCTGGCCCGTACGCACCACAACCTTGACCGCCTCATCGAATAAAGGATCCCGTTGATTGTTATCGTACATGTAATCTGAAGTCTCTTCCTCTTCTTCTTTATACGCTTTGAGCGGTTGTTTATCGAATGTGGGCTGGTGCCGTACAAATTCAATAATCTCTTCGATTTCATCGGAACTAATGAATGCATTATGCAGCCGGATAGGTTCCGGGCTCGCTGGCGGCAGAAAGAGCATGTCCCCGCGACCAAGAAGTTTCTCAGCGCCGTTCATGTCCATAATGATCCGGGAATCGTTTTTCTGCGCCACCTGAAAGGCGATGCGTGCCGGAAAATTCGCTTTGATCAATCCGGTGATAACATCTACCGAGGGCCGCTGAGTCGCGACGATGAGATGCAAGCCCACGGCGCGGGACATCTGAGCCAGGCGGGCAATCGGCTCTTCCACGTCTTTAGCGGCAGAAGATGTTAGCATCAGGTCAGCCAGTTCATCAACAATGACAATGAGATAAGGCAGCGGCTGTGGATTATCCTCGCCCTCAGGCGCATAGGTTTCGTTGCGAATGCGAGCGTTGTATTCTTCCATGTTGCGAATACCAGCAGCAGATAAAAGATCATATCTCCGGTCCATTTCCATTTCCGCTGACTTTAACATCTGGATCGCAGTTTTTGCATTTGTTGCCACTTTTTGCCTGGAACCTTCAACATAGGTAAGATGGTGCTTGTACAACTTTGAATAATTGGATAATTCCAGTCGCTTGGGATCAATCATCAGGAATTGCAATTCAGCGGGACTGGCTTTGTACAAAAAGCTGGTAATAATCGTATTCAAACAAACGCTTTTGCCCGAACCGGTGGCGCCGGCAATGAGCAAATGCGGCATGTTATCAAGATTGCTTATATACGGCTTGCCGGAGATGGTTTTGCCTATAGCAAAAGTTAACGGAGAAGGTTTTTTCTGAAATTCCGGTGTTTGAATTATTTCCCGCAAGTAAACCGTTTCAGGCGCAGGATTTGGAATTTCAATGCCAATTGTTGCCCGGCCGGGAATTGGCGCCAGAATGCGGACTCTCTTGGCGCGCATGGCCATGGCCAAATCGTCTGAAAGCGACATGATTCGCGATACCCGGATCCCGGGCGCCAGTTTGATTTCATAAAGCGTGATAATCGGCCCGGGATGGATTTCCACCACTTTAGCGCGTATGCCAAAGTCTTCCAGCTTTTCTTCAAGGAGCTGGGCGTTCAAATGCAAAGCCTCGTCACTAATCGACGTCTGAGAACGTTCCGGCATTCTCAGTAGATCAAGAGGCGGCTTTTGATAAACGCGTTCAAATTCCATTGTCGACAACACACCGGCATCGCTTTCAACCTTAACCTCTTCTTCATTTTCTTCCTCGTCCTCCTCAGACTGAAAAAGTTCTGTTTGTTCTTCAAAATTAATTTTTGGCCGAGTTTGGCGGGACGCACTCGTTTCCTGTTCAAACAGTGATTCTTTAGTCTCGATCGAATCCGAACCCCAGTGTGGTTTGCTTATGGATAGTTGCGGTCTTTGTTTGCGACGGTTTTTGAAAGCGCTTATCTGGCCGCTTACAAAATTGCTAATTCGATAAAAAGTCCGGACAACCACGCGTTCCACAATACTCAAAACTTCTGAAAGCGACAGCGTGGTGCTCACCAGCACAGTTAACAAAATAATGCCGATCAGGATAACAACAGAACCCAGGTTCCCAAAAAGCATGATAAGAAACTGCGCCCCGAGCCCGCCTAACCGTCCGGAAAAATCAAATGTAGGCGAGGCATCCGGCGCTACGGACAAAGCTTCACTGAGCGCAAAAGCAACAGAAATATAAAATGAAAACAACAAAGATAACCATGTCCACCGCCACAGTTGCCGGGTATTTTTATTCAATGTTTGATTAAGTCCCCAGGCAATAATGAGAAACGGGAAAATAAGCACAGGATAGCCAATCGTCCACCGAACCAAATAATGAGCAATATACACTCCAGCCCATCCCAAATCATTTTGTATCATATGGGCGGGGCCGAGACTCGCTGGCGTCTCTTCAGGGACGTAAGAATACAGAGCAATAAAAATGAGCACTCCGGTCAATATGAGTAGCAGACCGAAAATCTCGTTCTGTTTATCTCGCGCAAAGGTGGTCTTCTTTGTGCGCTTTTTGTTTGGTTTTCGTCGTGTTTTTCTTTTTGGCATAAAATCTTACAGCTTTAACAAACACTGTTATAATTGAAATGCGGACAGGGCTAATTCTTTTTGTAAAAGGGCGGTTTAATAATCTGTGCCTTTTTTTTATTGCCCCGTATTTCCACTGCTATTTCTGTGCCAACTTTAGATTTTTCAACCGGCACATAGCCAAGTCCGATTCCTTTATTAAGCATTGGAGAAAACGTGCCGCTTGTCACTTTTCCGATTTTTGTTGCGCCATCGTAAATATCGTAACCTTGCCGCGGAAAGGCTTTACCTTCCAATTCAAATGCGACGAGTTTTCGTTTTATACCTTGTTCCTTTACCTTGAGCAGAGCGTCACGACCGATAAAATCACCTTTGTCCAGTTTTGTGATCCATCCCAAACCAGCTTCGAGCGGATTTGTTGTCTGATCAATATCATGGCCGTACAAACACATTTTCATTTCCAGGCGAAGCGTATCGCGCGCTCCTAAACCGATGGGCTCGATGTCATATTCACGTCCGGCTTGCATAACCGCATCCCAAACTTTTTTTGAATCATCTCTGGGAAACATGAGCTCAAATCCCGGTTCACCGGTGTATCCGGTCCTTGAAAGAATCATTTCAACACCTGCAACAACCGTTCTGGTAAACCAATAGTATTTAATCGTGTTGAGGTCGAGCGATGTTATTTTTTGCAGGACCTTTTGAGATTTGGGTCCCTGAAGCGCTAACAGACTTGTTTCATCACTCTTGTTCTCAATACTGACATTTGATAGTAAATGTTTGCGTGCCCACTGCCAATCTTTTTCAATATTTGCCGCATTCACTACCATCAGATAATAATTTTCAAGACGGTAAAGCAGCAAATCGTCAACGATTCCGCCATCATCATAGCACATCGCAGTATAGTGAGCCTGATTGACTGACAGGTTACTGACATCATTAATCGTCAGTTTTTGCAGATAGTCGAACGCGCCGTCACCGCGAACGATAAATTCGCCCATATGAGAAATATCAAAAAGTCCAACGGTTGAACGAACACGCTTGTGTTCTTGCATAATGCCAGCGTATTGAATGGGCATCCAGTAACCGGCGAAATTGACGATTTTTGCACCCAGACTCTTGTGAACATCATACAATGCTGTTTTCTTTGGTTCCATAGTAAATCCTTTTGTCCATTAAGCATACTCGGTTTCATGTCATGCAGGCAAAGATTAAAAATAGTATATATTTTCTACAGTGTCAAGCGCAAATTTATAAACTTCGTAAAAGCTCAGTCTTGGGTGGAAGTTTTAATATTTGGGCACTAAAGTGCCTATTAAAGAATCTCAATAATAACCCCGACTTAAAAGTCGGGGCTATAATATTGCCCCGAGCTTTAGCTCGGGGTTAAAGATGACCTCTCAACATAACGGGCTTTCCCACTTTTGTAATGCTGCAAAGATTTTCTCCCAACAGTGAGCTTTTACAAACCCAACCCCAAAATAATCAATAAAAAAAGCCGGCAAAGTGAAACACCGTGCCGGCTGCAAAAACAGGTGATTATATATCGTTTAATTCAGGATATTTATCATGTCATTAAAAACGACAAAAATCATCAGTGCAAATAAGAGAGCCAAACCGATTTGCTGAATAATCATTTTTACCCGTGTGGAAAGTGGTTTGCGAATTACACCTTCAACAGCGAGCAGAACCAGGTGGCCGCCGTCCAGAGCGGGAATGGGAAAAAGGTTGATCAGGCCAAGATTGACGCTCAGCAAAGCAGCAAATATGACCAGACTGCTCAACCCTGACTTTGCGCTGTCACCGGTCATTTTGGCGATGCGAACCGGGCCTGCCAATCCTTCTTTTGCCGATACTTCTCCTGAAAACAGCATTCCAAACGACTTGAACATAAGCGCAGTCAGATTATATGTTGATTCGAATCCATAGCCAATGGCTGCAAAAAAACCTACAGGTTTTTGTTCGGTTACCGGACTGATGCCGATCAAGCCGACATCATTCAGCTTGTCTAACCGGGGGGTTACGTTATTGGTAAATATTTCCCCGTCACGTTCCCACTTTATGGTTAATTCTTCTTCCGGATGCGCGTGGATGATTTGAACGATTTCTTCCCATTTCTCGACTTTCTGTCCGTTAATTGCAACAATACGGTCACCCGCTTGCAGTCCAATGTTATCCGCAGGCTGTCCTTCGATAACAGTACCCACGACAGAATAGGTCGGTTCAACCGGTGTTTCAATGCCTGTACTCATAATCGAGACCGTAAAAACCAATACGGCAAACAACACATTAAAAGCAGGTCCGGCAAAAATTGCCAGAAAACGCGCCCATAACGGTTTTGACATAAATTCCCACGGCTCCCCTTTTAGGCCGTCTTTGTCCATGCTTTCATCAATCATGCCAGCCATTTTTACGTATCCGCCTAACGGCACAGCAGAAATGCAATAATCTGTTTCACCCAATTTTTTTCCGAACAAACGCGGCGGGAAACCAATCGAAAATCGCTCGACACGAATACCAACGAGTTTTGCTACGGTGAAATGCCCCAGTTCGTGAACCAGAATCAATACCCCAAGAGTGAGAGCAAAAGGTAAAATATAAGTCAGAATAAAATCCATCGAACTCCTCTTTAAATATATTATCTCATTGTTCTAAACACTTAACACTATTTGACGCTCATTCATTCAAAAAGATTCATCCAATTTTCACATGTTGAGAAACAAACTCGCGGGCCCAGCGGTCAGCTTCCAGCAGATCCTCAACATCCGGCATTGCTTTGTGCGCATAGGTCATCAACGCTTTTTCGATGATCTGAGCGATCTGATCAAACCGGATCTGGCTGTCAATGAATTGACGGACGGCAACTTCGTTCGCCGCATTCATAACTGCTGGTGCGGTTCCCTTGCTTTTAGCTGCCTGATACGCCAGGTCCAGGCAGCGGAATTTTTCAAAATCCGGTTGCGCAAAAGTGAGTTCTTTCAAATTGGAAAAATCAAGACGCGGAAAAGATGACCTTTTCCGTTGGGGATACGTCAGAGCGAGCTGAATGGGAACGCGCATGTCCGGCACACCGAGTTGCGCTTTGGTTGAACCATCGTGAAATTCAACCATGGAATGAATGATCGACTGCGGATGAATAACGACCTGAATTTTTTCTACCGGCACATCGAACAACCAATGCGCCTCTATGACTTCAAGCCCTTTGTTCATCATGGTTGCCGAATCGATGGTAATCTTTGGCCCCATAGACCAGTTCGGATGAGCGAGCGCCTGTTCAACTGTCACGCTATTGAATTGTTCTTTTGGCAACGACCGGAAAGGTCCGCCAGATGCAGTGAGCAGGATGCGTTCAATAGACTTGTAATCTTCACCCATTAACGACTGAAAAATGGCGCTATGTTCACTATCTATAGGCATGAGCCGGACCCGTTGCTTTTTAACAGATTCCATCACCACATGACCGCCAATGACCAGCGTTTCTTTATTTGCCAGCGCAACATCCTTGCTTCGCTGCAACGCGGACAGAGTGGGCAAAAATCCGGCAGCCCCGACGATGGCGTTGACAAACATGTCGTAATCCGCTTCACTTGCCAATTGAGTCACCGCATCCTGTCCGTTAAAAACAGTAATGTTGAGCTGACGGAAAAATTCTGTTTCGGATTCGCAAAGGTCCCGTCCGGTCACTGCGACAACACCTGGCTTGTATTTTTGTGCTAAAAGCTGCAATGTGTCAACCCTGGTATGCGCGCTGAGAGCTTTGACATCAAAGCAGCCCGGACAATTATCAACGCAAACCAAAGCGTTGCGGCCGATAGAACCTGTGGCTCCTGCAATTGCTAATTTTCGCATAATAGGTGAATCAAAAAGTTAAAATTTGAGCTATGATAGAAAACTTGTCATAAAGTTGTGCAGCCCGGTCGCACTCTGCAGCGGTAAGTCTGGATGGAATCAGATCGATCTGCAATTCTTTTTGAAAACCGGACATAACAGCCGAGCGGACGGATTCCACTGTCAGCGGTACCGGGCTTAATTCATTCAAGCACACGGTGTGGCGGTGCATATAATTCCTGACATTTTCTTTCCATTTATCATCACCGCGGGTCAAGACATTGACGATATCGAGATGTTCCGGGCCGATCAAAATAGAGCCGTGCTGCAGAACTGCGCCGCGGATTCGCCGTTGCGCACTGCCAACCAGCTTTTTATTTCCCACCCGGATCTCATTCTGTATGGAAGAAGCATAACACAAGCTGCCAAATTCGCCGCGGTTAAAATCCTTTGGTGTTTTTTCAGTGCGTTCGAATTCTACCGGGATATTCAATTCCTGCAATCCTGCCACCAGACTTTTGCTAATCACTTTGTAAACGCCATGAATATCCGGTGTAAAATAGCGGCTCACAGGCGGTAGCACCACAGCATACGTCAATTCATTGTCATGCAAAATCGCCCGTCCGCCGGTTGGCCGGAGCACAACATCGAGACCAAGTTCACGGCATTTTTCAAAATCAACATCAGTTTTTCTCTGGTGATATCCCATTGAGATGGCAGGCGGATTCCAGCCGTACAATCTCAATGTCGGGGGGATTTTCTCATCAGCGGCTGCCTCTGCCATAGCCATATCCAGTGCCATATTGTATGCGCCATCTTTTTTTCCCGAGATGATAATACGCCACTGTTCGTTGTCAAGAGAACCTGCCAACTATATGAGACCTCGCTCGGAATGTTCAATAAAATTTAAAATATTTTGCACTTCAGGAATCAGCTCCATCTCGTTTTTAATTTGTTTCACCGCTTGTGAAGTGTTCAGGTTGGACCGGTATAGCAGTTTGTAGGCGTGCTTGATTTTTTGCCGCACCTCAGGTTCAAAACCGTGGCGCCGCAATCCGACGGAATTGAGCCCCGCGAAACGCAACGGTTCACCTGAGGCTAAAATGTACGGCGGTATGTCTTTGATCACTCTGTAAGCACCGCCCACCATGGCATGTTGGCCGATTTTACAGAACTGGTGAACCGGTGTCATTCCGCCGATGACAACCCAGTTTTCGATATGAACATGCCCGGCAATTTGAACGCCATTTGCAATGATAACATTATCGTCAATGTAGGTATCATGAGCCACATGGGTATAGGCCATTAGTAAACAATTTTTGCCCACCACACTTTTGCCGCTCTCGTGCGTTCCCCGGTTCAGAGTGCAGAATTCGCGAACTGTGGTGTTATCACCAATCTCAAAAAGTGATTCTTCACCGCCGAATTTTAAATCCTGGGGAATGGTGGCAACAACAGCTCCCTTGTGAATATGACAATTTTTGCCAATACGTGCACCGTTGGCGATAAGCGTATGGGAATCAATGATTGTATTGTCGCCAATGACAACATCTTGTTCAACAATACAAAAAGCGCCAATGGCAACATTGTCGCCAATTTCTGCTTTTTTATCGACAATAGCTAAAGGATGAATTTCAGTCAACACCGTAATCCTTTCGTTCCGAGGGCAATCAGGATTCTTCTCTGTCAATAATCGCGGCCATTAGTTCGGCTTCGCAGGCAAGGTCTTCGCCGACATAAGCGCGTCCGTACATTTTGACCATTGTTCGCCGAAGCGCGCCCATTTCTACTTCAAACCGGACGGTATCGCCTGGTGTGACAGCCCGCCGAAAACGGACGTTATCGATTCCGGTAAAATAGACCAGTTTTTTCGACGGATCGGCTTCTGCGTTCAACAACATCACGCCGCCGGTCTGAGCCATCGCCTCAACGATCAACACGCCGGGCATTATTGGTCTGCCGGGAAAATGTCCCTGAAAAAAGGGCTCGTTAAATGTTATGTTTTTGATACCAACCACGTGCTCGCCCGGAATCAGATCGACGATCCGGTCTACAAGCAAAAACGGATATCGATGAGGAAGTATCTTGGCAATCGCATCGGCATCGAGAACGACATTACCTTCAGCGACTTTGTATTTTCGCTTGATGAGTTTTTTCTTGTATTCTTTGCGAATCATCTTGACCAGTTCGGCATTGGCAGCATGCCCTGACCGCGCTGCCATCACATGGCCTTTTATTGGCATTCCCAGCAATGCCAGATCGCCAATCAGGTCCAATGCTTTATGACGAACCGGTTCGTTATAAAACCGGAGTTCGTTGTTATTCAAAATGCCGTTTTTGGATAATTTAATTTCCGAATCGATATTAAAGAGTTTGCGCAGATCGTCCATCTCTTCGTCAGTCATTTCGCGATCGATAATCACCAGCGCGTTTTCAAGATCGCCGCCTTTGATCAGATCAGCCTTGCGAAGTTCTTCCACTTCATGCAGAAAACAAAACGTCCGCGCTGCAGCAAACTCTGTAGCAAACTCTTCATGCAAAGAATACATAGACGTGTATTGTGTTCCCAGCGCCGGATTACGGTAATCGACCATAAAAGTGATACGAAATTCATCCGACGGGAAAACAACGATATCGATTCCTTTGGACGGATCAGAGTAGGTAATTGTTTTATCAATAATTAAATAATCTTTCAGCGCGTCCTGTTCCACAATTCCGGCCTTGAGCAAGACCTCGACAAATGGCAAAGCACTGCCATCTCCCACCGGGGGTTCGTTGCCGGCAACTTTGCATATAATGTTATCAATCTCCAGCCCGCTGACAGCAGCCAGCACGTGTTCGACGGTATGGATTTTAACATCTTTAATACCAATTGTGGTTCCGCGGGAGATATCGATAACATGATCGACATCCCCTTTGATGTCCGGGCTATCAGGAATGTCGGATCGCCGGAAAACAATACCGGTATTCACCGGCGCGGGTTCAAAGGTAATTTGGGTTTGATTTCCTGTATGCAGTCCGGTACCGGCATATATAGCTGTTTCCTTAATCGTCTGTTGGTTTTTCAGGGCATCCTCCCATCTGCAAGATGAATATTACGATTGTTGTTTTTCGGAGAGTTCTGCTACTTTTTGTTCCAGTTCTTTGATACGTTTCACCAAATCGGGCAGGCCGGCTAAATGAGCCAATTCACGTTTTTCTTTCATCGCCGGCCGCGCCGGATATCCGCTCACATAGGTATCTGCAGAAACAGATTTTGTAACACCGGCTTGTGCGCCGATTTTGGCTTTGTCTCCCACTGTTATATGGCCAACAAACCCTGCCTGTCCCCCGATCATCACATAGTTGCCGATTTTTGTACTGCCTGAAATTCCGGTTTGAGCGGCAATGGCAGTGTGCTCTCCAATCGAGACATTATGCGCTATCTGAATCAAATTATCCAGTTTGGTTCCGCGGTGAATAACAGTCGAGCCCAGAGTCGCACGGTCAATGGTTGTATTAGCACCAACTTCAACATCGTCTTCAATAACGACATTGCCCATTTGCGGTAATTTGTGATACTGGCCGCCCTCGAAAGCAAATCCAAACCCGTCTGATCCGATAACAGCACCGATATGAAGAATACAATTTTTGCCGATTTGACATTGTTCCCGAATTGTAACATTGGCATAAATTACAGTATTTTCACCAACCGACACGTTATCGCCGACAACCACTCCCGGATGTAACACACAGCCGGCACCGATGGAGCTATTATGTCCGATATACACATAAGGTCCGATGGCAACATTGTCATCGATTATCGCATCCGGACTTATGATAGCTGTTTCATGAATACCTTTGGGAATGGGCTGTTGTTGGCGGTAAAAATGCCTGGCGCATATAAGAAAGGAATAATAAGGATTTTCCACCCGCAAGAGGGTTTTTGATGATTTCGGGAAATCCTTATTCACTAAAATAGCAGAGGCGTGAGTTGTTCCGATATATTTGTGATATTTCGGATTGGCAATAAAAGAGAGTTGACCTGCCTGAGCATTCTCTATTTTTGCCAATCCATCAATTTCCAGATCAGAGTCTCCGTCAATTTCAGCATCGATCCAATCAGCTATTTCTGTCAACGTAAAGGCCATAAGAATTCCTTTGCTTGCTCATCCGATAATAAGTGATGGAACGATGCTTGCTAATTCTGACTGGTTGTCTCTAAACCTTCCTCTAATTCATCGAGTACGAGCTGGGTTAAATCCTGCTGACTCGGACTGGCATAGAGAATATTTCCGGCTACTGTATCAAAGATATAATCGAAATTCTCTTCCTCGCCAATCTTTCGTATCGCTTCATTAACTTTATCGATGACCGGTTTCATGATCTCTTGCTGCTTGCGGTAAAATTCTCCGCTGTCGCCCCATTTTTGATTCTGATATTGCTGAATCTTTTGATAGAGCTCTTGCAATTCCTGCTGTTTTTGTTTCTGGCGTTCTTCGCTGAGCAATAAACTCTGGGATTCGAGCTGCTTGCCTTTTTCCTGGAACTGCTGCTGCATTTCCTGGGCTTCAGCTTCCCATTGTTGATTGAGTTTATCCAATTGTTCCTGAGCATCCTGTGCTTCTTTAAAATTCGCCAAAATTTGTTGAGAATTTACATAGCCTATCTTTTGAGCGACACCAGTCCCAGAAAACAGGAAAAGTACCACAAACATTGACAAAAGAACAGGCAAAAATTGTTTTCGTTTCACAATTTCCTCCTCGTATTTAGTAATAAAAGATTTTTAAAATTTTTGCCACTTAGAAACTTCGTCCGAACACAAAGTGCATCTTCCATTTCGGGTCAGGATTGCCCCGATTATCGATGCGGTCGAAACCGTATCCATAATCAAACCCGATAATGCCGATCATGGGCATAAACACGCGCGCGCCAACACCGACGGATCGCTTCATTTTGAACGGATTCGCGCGCCGGAAATCCTTCCAGGTGCTACCGGCTTCGGCAAAGAGCAGACCGAAAATCGTCGGATTTGGGGCAATCGGCACTCGTAATTCAGCCGTGTATTTTAACAGTGCTTTTCCGCCTTCTTCAACCATCTGATATCCGGCTAACGGATCATCGTATCCACGCAGAGGTGTGGACCGTGAAAGCCCGTCACCACCGATGAAAAAGTATTCCAGATAAGGAATGTTCGCCTCATCACCGATTCCTTCCATATAGCCGGCCTGGAAACTTGAAAACACGACCAGCTTCCAAAATGACGGTGTGAACCAGTCCATGCGGAAATGCCATTTGTGAAAATCCACATTACCACCGAGAAACGTACCGGCCAATTCAGTTGTCAAAGAAACATCAGAACCGGACGTCGGGAATTCCGGGCGGTCCAAACTGTTGCGAGAAAATATCTGGGTAATACTGCTACTGATGAGCGGCCATTGTTCATTAATAATATTATTCGGATTTGCATCAATAATATACTGGTTAAAGTTAGAAAGTTCTGTTCGGTCGATGCGGTAAATCCAGTCGCCCCGGAAAAAGTTATCCGGCCAGCGGAATTTTCGTCCAAGTCGAACTGATGCGCCCCGGCTCACCTGCTTGTAGCCGATATAATAAGCATCTCGTTTTGTATCGTAAAAACTGAATCCAGCCAGCGTTGGCGTATCCATTAACCACGGTTCGGTAAAACTGATATTAAAAGAACGATAAAAGCGGCCAAACATCCAGTCAAAACTGAGTTTCTGACCATTGCCGAACAGGTTCGCCATGGACACACCGACGCTGCCGATGAGCTTGTCACGCTCGCTCCAACCGGCAGACATGTTTGCTGTATCTGTGGATTTTTCTTCCACTTCAAATTCCAGATTGACTTTGTCTTCACTCACCGGATTAACTTTGGGTTCGACATTGGCAAAATAGTTCAGCATCCACACTTCGCGCTGGCTGCGTTGCAGCAGGGATTTGTTAAAGGTTTGTCCCGGATAGGTACGCAATTCCCGGCGGATTACTTTTTCTTTTGTTTTGGTATTGCCGGTTATTTTGATCTCGTTAATCTTCGCCTGCTCGCCTTCGGTGACAATGAAATCAATATCCAGTTGATGTTCATTCTCCGGATCGATTGTCTCACGTGGAGTGATATTGGCAAAAATATAACCCCGGTCATAATAGATACCGCCGACATCCTCGAAAACAGCTTTGTCTATTTTTTCTTTCGAGTAAACATCACCCTTTCCGAATCTGAGATACGAGTTCAATTCTTCATCTGTGAAAATCTCATTACCTCTCCATGTAATATCACCGAAATAATACTTTGGACCTTCATAAATCCATATATCAATAAACATGTCATCGCGTTTTTCATTGTAATAAAGGCTGTCCCGTAAAATTTCGGCGTCACGGTGTCCTTCATTTCGGCAATACGCAACAACATTTTTCAGGTCTTGTTTATATTTTTCTTTGTCAAAGTCCGCACTGCGCCACCATTTATCTTCTTTAATTTCTTCAAAAGCACCCTTTAAATTACGGTCGGCAAATACCTTATTGCCGAAAAAACGGATGCGTTCAACCTGGACTTTTTTGCCCTCATTAAATTGAAAGCGAACCACCACACGATTCGAATCAACCTGACTTTGCCGTTTTTGGACATCAATTTCCGCTAACAAGAATCCTTTTTCTTTGTATTTATCCAAAAGCTTTTGTTTGGTGCGCTGCAATAGTGCGGGGCTAATCACCTGGCCGCTATAAAAATTCATCACCTGGTCAATTTTATCTTTTTTTAGCTTGTCATTGCCGTTAATTTCCACTCGCTCTAAACGGGGGTATTCTTTTACTTTTATTGTGAGATAAACACCCTCGGCTAACTCGCGATCTACCAGGATTTGAATATCAGAAAAAAGATGAAGCCGCCATAATTTTTTTACGGCGTCCTGAATGGTTTCGCCGGTAATTACTTCGCCAACAGTAATGCCGGAGCTCATCCGGATCATATTGGCATCGGTGGTTTCATTTCCCTCCACAGATACACCAAGCACTTTTACCGATCTATTTTGAGCGGTGGCGTGTGATATGAATAAAAACGAAACAATCAGAATTGTAATTAAAAATATTCTGTAACGCAACATACTGCTCTCAACCTTTGCTTTTAAATAAACCATAATCTATTAATTTTTTTACAGATTGTAAAGTAAAATGTGAGATTTATATCAACACCATAGTTGACGGTGTATAATTGATATTTATGTAATGTAAAAAGTCTCGTAAAAACAGACCTGACAATGGGGCGCTGAACTAATTCAGTATATTTGATAAAATCATAAGAGTGCGTTGTAAAATCAATCTGCCATTAAAAAGCGAGCCATTGTTTTAGATGTCAAAGTATCTCCATCGATAACTTGCAATACGACTTTTGACAGTTCATTAAAACGGAAACCAGTGTCTCAGCACAATTCTTGCATCATCTCTATTATAAAGCATCAAACTATCATAATCATACTCAAGTTCCAACAAAATCTGTGGACTAATACGATACTCCAGTCCGATTGTGTGATGCAAGCCCAGGTCTTTTGCCTTATAACGGTAGCCAATACCTGATTCAATTTGGCCAGTGTACTGAATGAAAAACTGATCAGCCAGATATTTCCCCACGATGAGCCGGGTACTTTCCAGCAAAGCCAAACGGTTATTAAGAGCGATATTATCGTTCAAATTAAATGTGATGATATTTTTAGTAAGCTGCGAACTAAAGCGCACATAATCAAAGCCAAAAGTCTTTTCCAGCTTTCGCTCAACAGGCCGAAAAATGGGCCGGAACAGAATATTATCCGTGCTGTATCCGATAGCAGACAGGGCACTGCCTTGCAAATCATTGGCAGAATAGCCGAGAGACGCCAAAATTTGTGCCTCGTTGTTGCCTAAATTTGGGTTATCGCTAGATAATTTAAACTGGATATCATCAAACCGCGCGCGTTCGGTTTCTTTGATTGCGAAATCGCCGACAGAATTTTCTGCCTGTTGATCTTGTATTTCAGTCTTTGTTTGAAGAGAGAGATAAACATTCGACGAAATACCGACAGAATCAGTCACTGTGGTTCGGGCACGACCATAAGTCATCGGTACCAGACTGCTGCGGTCGAACTGGACGCCAAATTGTTCGACCCGAAAGTTCATGTCCAGATATTCGATAAATCCATTTGTTGAGCGCAATTCACCGTTGATTCTAAAACTCTCGTCCTCGAGCCTGCCGCTCAAATCCAGACCGCCAAAACTTTTGTCCAGCATAATATTCACATGCACTTCATCGATCGCACCGGAGAAATCGCGTGTGTACCAGGTATTTTCCATCGGTACCACCAGGAGATCCCAGTCGAGATTTTCCAGAAATTGCGAGAATGCTGTATTTTTTGTCGTCTCACCTTCGTAAAAAGGATACATGATTTCGGCATGAGACAGCTTGATTTTGCCGCGCAGGGTAAAATTCCCGCCATCTTTCGCCAAATACATTTTTTCGTCGGGATTGCGGCCCTGGAATTTTAGCATACCAAAATTTCCCGGCCCCATCAAACCAATAATGTTCAGAGGAATGTAATCATCCGGTGTATCGAAGACAAACACGCCAGCATGGACTTCCGAACCAGGAATGATGATATTTTCCAGCGGTCTCTCCGAATAAATTTCATTCGCTGGTTCATTGTAAATATTAAAGGGATGTCCTCCCATATCTCCTTTAAAATAATAAAGATTAAAAAAGTTCTCGTCTGTGTCGAATGTTAACAGTGCGGAAACGTTTTTTATCGGTGAAACCACATTTTTAAACGCCATACTGGCATCATTTACCGAAAGCTTTACAGAATTGAATTCTGGGTTTTGTGGCGTCCCGCTTACATTGAGAGAAAATTGACAGGAGCTCTGCGGATTCCTGAAAAAATCCTGCCAATCTGATAAAATCAATAAAAAATTACCTTCTCCTTGCATCTCCAAAGCCATGCTGTCACTCGCCGAAAACGGATAGAATCCTTTGCCGGTCAGTTGATATTCGTTATATCGTGTCAGCCGGAAATTCTGAACAAATAGTTTTGACAAATCTTTATTCCTGGTAAACCCAGAATCGCCAACCTGAATCTCAAGTTCGTCAAATGGGATGCCAGCGACATCGCCCTCTTTAAGCGCAATAACGCCATTGATTTGAGGTGCTCTTCTTCTACCCTTGATGTTGACATCAACGAGCGTTTCGCCGGTCATTAGCGGTTTGTTTTTACCGGTGACTCCTAAAATATTTTTAATATTAAAGCCTGCCCCTTTGAGAGTAAAATCAAGAGAGTCAACATTCCGGTCTGACGAACCATTAGCCAGCAGCAACGTCGATTCCCGCAGATTGAGCAAAAACTTGTTCAGTTTGAAACCGGATTGTTGATAATCGAAATTCACCTGAGAGGAATATGGGCCGCGATTTTTGTAATACGCATTATTCAACTCTGTTGAACCGGAGACCAGCGGTTCATTGAGGGTACCAGAAATGTGCGTATTTCCATTCAAATAACCGGAAAACAGAGTATCATTTGGCGCCAGGAGGTTAAATATATCAAAGTGTGAAAAATGTATCGTACCGAGCAAATTATTCGACGAATCAGTTTTCGTGATCTTGAACGTAGTAGTCAAGGTATTGTCGATATTTAATTGCTTTAAATTAAAATTATTTTTTACTCTCTGAAATTCAAAGTCGCCCTGCATTTCGAACCCGGTATCCGGATGAAACCGGACATTGCCGGTTCCGTTCAGATGTCCTCCTTTTGGCCTGTTTACCCTGGTTGTTAAATCAATAATCCGGTAAGCGGTCATATCGTTTTCTTGTTTTGCAAACTCGGTTTGTGCTTCAAAATTGCGTAGCGTGCCTCTGAGATGCGTAGAAAATTGTATCGATTTTCGCAATCGCTCTTCTTGTGGGAGCTTCCACAGGGCGAAAACCATATTGTGCAGATTTTCCCAGTCAACACTGATCTCGGGCACTGAGGTCGAGAAATCAACATAACCGGAAAGTCGCGTGCGCGGATTTCTCAAACCAGTCAAGCGGATCTTTTGATTATACACTGAAAAGGCAGAATTGAGAAAAATATTCGAGTCAAGAGTTTGCAGGTTTGTATTCAGGGTTCCAATTACCAATGGATTGTTCAATGTCCCAGAAATATCCGCGCTCAGAGTGGTCGAACACGCCTGCACGCTATCGGTGGCTATCTGATTTAGCAAATGTGCAAGTTCGCCTTGTGCCTCAATCGTCCCTGAAATTTTGGACTCCTTTGTACGCGCATCAATTTCTCCCTCTAATATAAAATCATGATTTTGCCACACGCCAGTGCTATTGTGAATAGTAAATCGATGTTTGTCATAAAAAAAGTTCAGCCGATAGTCGGAAAAAAGCTGTCCAAAAAGATAAAGTTGCCGAGACGTCAAACGCGTTTGAATGACAGGTTTCGATAACGGTCCTTTGATTTGACTATTAACTTGAACTGTTCCAAAAACCTTATCCTGAAATTTCTCTGGCAAAATGCTGCGAAAATTTTCCAGTTCACATTGTTTAGATGAAGCCTCAAGATCAACAAACGGCTTTTTTATATTCGAGATGACCCCGGATAGGTTGAATGTTGAACCATTAATTTTTTGACTGGATGATTCAATGTGAACATCGCTGCCATTAATGCTCGCACGGATGTTCATATCGTTAACATGAAGCATATCACCCATTGCTGTTCCCTGTCCATCACGGATAGTAAATTGACCAAAAGTATTCATGGTATAAGGGCCTGTACCAGTTGTGGTCATTTCAAGATGGCCGTTTAACAATCCGGATGAAAATTGAAATTTATCTTCAGGGACAAAGAAAAAATCTTTGCCCAACTGATAATTTCGCAAGTGAATTTCGCCAGAGGAGAGCAAGCCAGATTCCAGGTCATATAGTCCTTCTGCAATTACAGTTTGTTGTTTCGAATCCAAGAGACGACCGGTCCATTTGAGGCCGAGCGTTCCGGGTTTTTCATTATAAACCGCGCCGTCAATGCTCTGCACAACATGCACTTTTTCAGAATCAGAAATTGCCAGAAATAAATCCCCGTCTCTTATTGAAACTCTGTTAAGTATATTTAATTGTTTTGAAGATGGTTTGAGCCATTCTATCAAGCCGGGATAGCGGGTTTCTGGCTGATGACTGGTATCTGTAAGAACCGAATCCACAAGCGTGACAGTGATTTTGGGCTTGATAAACTGGACGTTATTTGCAAGCTCTGTTGTTTTGTATGTGGGAAGAATGAGATTAATAAAGTTATATCCGACAACCAGGTCCTCGATTTCGACGTCAATACGCTCATCTCTGAGTGGCAAATGAACACCCAAAAGGTGTACATTCCCAAATCCCACATGCACCCGGGAGATATGGATATCATCACCCAGAATGGGGCGTGTTTTTGCAAGAATATATTTTTTCAGTTTCTCGTTTGCCCCAAATTCCCGCCATCCATGAAAAGCAGCCATAATGACAGCAATCAAAAAAATAAAGACAAAGAGAACCCATTTACGCCGTTTCAAATTAACCTTTTCTAAAGTTATTAATTTTTACCACTCATCAACGAACAGAAAAGCAATAGAGTTCTTGTCAAGTTAAGTAATGGAGTTTTATTCCACTGGAAAAATAAATTATGTATTGCTCTGTGTCGTGCTAACCCGTCCAAAGCGTCTTTCCCTGTTCAGATAACTTTCAATCGCATCGAGAAAATCGTGTTTATCAAAATCAGGCCACAAAGTTGGAGTCACATAAAGTTCAGCATAGGCAATTTGCCAGAGCAAAAAATTGCTGATGCGCATTTCTCCGCTCGTCCGGATGAGTAAATCCGGATCTCCAATGGAATGTGTTTGCAGGTGAGAAGAAAAAAGTTCTTCATCAATATCTTTTGATGACAGTTCACGTTGCTCTACTTTTTCAGCAATGCGCCTTACGGCGTTCAGTATTTCATTTCTGCTTCCGTAACTCAGAGCCAGGTTAAGAATCAAGCCATCATTTTTTTTCAGCCGGTTAATGGCATTGCTGAATGCCATTTTTTGAGCTTTTGGCAAGGATTCGAACTCTCCGATCGTCATCAATCGGACGTTTTTCTTGTTCAACTCGTTTACTTCATTATTAATCGTTTGCAACAGCAATGTCATCAAGGCAGAAACTTCCGATGCTGGCCTCTTCCAGTTTTCTGCTGAAAAGGTATATAAAGTCAAAGCATGAATTTTTAAATCTCCGGCAGCTTCAACAACTTTGCGGACTGTTTCAATACCCTTTTTATGACCTTCTGTTCGTGGCAAACCACGTTTTTTTGCCCAGCGCCCATTCCCGTCCATAATAATTGCTACATGATTCGGCAATTTCCCGCGCTGTCTTAATAAGCTTATTCTTTCCTGAATATCTGTTTGTCTCTGTTCCATAATGTCAAATTAACAAAATAAAAAGCAAAAGCAAGTGAAATCAAACGGGGCAGACAGGTGTTTTGTCACACATTTTAACAAATTCGGTTGCATTCAGTTCCGGGTTATCGTATGATCGAATATTTTTTCAGTATCGTTCTAGCAGACGAATAATGATTCATTTCTTAATTTTTATCTCTGTCCAAAAAAAAGCCCCGTTGATGAAACGGGGCGTTCTTGTAAATAGCCTCTTTTACGATTATTGTTGACCTAATTCATCGGCCTTTGCAAAAGCTTGTTCCGCTTTTTCGGGCTGATCGGTCTGCGCGTAAGCAATACCAAGATTATAGTATATCGCAGATTCGACCTGGGTTTCCGGACTTTGTTCACCAATTTCAACGGCTTTTTGCAGATATGGAATAGCTCTCAGGTATAACTCTCGTTTTCTCTCTATTTCTTCGTTTGTAACATTCTCCCCTTCATTCTGTTTGTCAACCAGTTGCTTTTGATAATCCTGGGCAATTTGCAGGTAAGATTGGCCGACACTCACATTCGCCTGGTAATCTTCTGGATTCTCGGACAAAACGTTGTTAAACAGTTCCACAGCTTCATCAAACTCGTCATTCATCAAGTGCAAACGGCCGAGATTGTAAAGAATATCCGTATCATTTGGACTATTTTCCAACGCTTTTCTATATGTTTCTTTGGCTTTTTCGGTTTGATTTGTCATGTCATAAGCCAGAGCCAGATTCACAACAGCATTCGCATTATCCGGTTCAATCTCTAATGCTTTTTGCATCAACGGAATAACCTCTTCATATTGCTGCAGATTAAAATATACCTGGGAAAGCCCCATAATCGCGTCCATATTGTCCGGCTGCATCTCGATTACTTTTTTGAAATTTTCTTTCGCTTTTTCAAACTCTTGTTTTCTGGTGTAACAGATCGCAAGGGTTTGATATGTATCAGCACGAGTCGAGTCGATTTTTTGGGCTGTAAGGAATTTGTCGATCGCCTGGTCAACCTGGTCATTATTCAGCATTTTTACACCGGTATTGAAATTCTTGACCCAGTATTTTTCGCGGGTTGCTTTAATCGGCTGTTCGAATTCAGAGGAAATTTCCAGGGACTTTGCAAACTGTTCGTTCATTTGCTCCCATTTTTCTTTTCGACCGTATCCTTCACCAAGGAGGTAATGAGCTTCGGCATCCTGCGGATACAACTTTACGGCAATTTCTAACTGTTCAATAGCTTTATCCCAATTTTCCTGTTGAATATAGACTTTGGCCGAAGTCACTTCTTTCGTCTGGCAGGCAGTAAAAATAACCACAAAACTGAACAGTACTGCAACTGCCAAGGAATAACGTGCTTTCATTCGAAAAATCTCCTTTATTTTCTAAATGATTATTATAAATTAAATCCTATCAATATACATAAAAAGTTTTAATTTATCAAGCTTTATTTTTCCAATTGTTTACATCAAAATTGAAAATTTATTCATTTTCATGACTATTTTTTGTGTTTCCGACTATTGCCGGTTTATAAATTACATTTTAAGGACTCTTCTACAAAACTGTTTTTTATTTGTTCCATTCAGCCAGTTTTTCAGCATCTGGTAATTTTATCACACCCCGTTCAGTGATAATTGCTGAAATATATTGATGCGGGGTGACGTCAAAAGCCGGATTGAAGACTTTGACTTCTTCCGACGTCACTAATGTCCCGGCAAACTTTTTTACTTCTTCGGGATCTCGCTCCTCGATTGGAATGTCCTCTCCGTTCTGGAGCGAATAGTCAAACGTTGATAGCGGCGCTGCTACGTAAAACGGAATGTTATGCTCTCTGGCCAGCACTGACAACCCAAACGTCCCGATCTTGTTAGCGACATCGCCGTTTGCCGCCACCCTGTCTGCCCCGACAACAACGCAGTTGACCAGTCCTTGCTTCATCACCGTGGCAGCCATGCTGTCGCAAATCAATCGACATTCAATATCATCTTCCAAAAGCTCAAAAGTTGTCAGCCTCGCTCCTTGCAACAACGGCCGGGTTTCATCCACATATACATTAACCTGTTTGCCCATTTCCACAGCCGAACGAATAACACCAAGAGCGGTGCCATGGCCTCCGGTGGCCAGCGCTCCGGCATTGCAATGCGTCAACACATTCGCCCGAATAGGCAACAGCTCAGCTCCATAACGGCCTATTTTTTGACACCGTTCAATATCATCTTTTAAAATAAAATTCGCCTTTCGGAGCATGGCCTTTTTGACTTCATTGAGCGGCCTGTTCAGATTCTTTGACATGGTTTTGCGCATGCTCTCGAGCGCCCAAAACAAATTATTTGCCGTGGGCCGGGATGCTTTTAAATCTTCAATCGCCTTGTTGACTTTCATTAGAAAACCGGCCCGGTCTGTTTCGTCAGCGTTCCAAACTGAAAGTACCACGCCATACGCTGCGGCAATGCCAATAGCCGGCGCTCCGCGCACCGACATTTTTTTAATCGCATTAACGATACCGGGGTGATCGGAAATCTCCAGCAATACCAGATCATTCGGTAATTGTGTTTGATCTAAAAGTCTTACTTTACCATCGACCCATTCTACCGCTTTTATTTCATCCATATATGTCCCTGTACTCATGATAAAAATTTTACCATAATATCGACTGTTCGCCGACTGGCGCCAATATTTTTTTCGACAAAATTCTTTGCCCGGTTTCCAATGCTGGTCACTTTAGAGTCGTCTTTCAAAAATGTCATCAGTACATCTTTGGTCTGCTGAGTGGTTTCAACGAGAATCGCTCCGCCATGTTCCAATAATTGCCCTGGTTCAGGTGAATTTTGATGCCGGGGGCCAAAGAACACAGCGCTTCCATGAGCTGCTGGTTCCAGCACATTATGAATACCCGGGCCAAAACCACCACCGACAAAAGCCATCGATCCGAGTGTATAAAGATTGGCCAATATACCGATCCGGTCGATGAGCAAAATACGAAAGGGTGCAACATCTCCATTTTCAAAATCTGTTAGCAAACGAACTCTGACATCCCGGCGCTGAAAAAAACCGGCAATTTTACCCACATGCTCTGTGGAAATTTCATGGGGAGCAATAATGACTTTAAACTCGTCATCATGGTTTACAGCATCCTCAATGGCTGGTAAAAGATGCTTTTCGTCCGAAGGCCAGGTGCTGCCAGCGACCAGGCATTTTTGTTTGATGAACAATCCGGAACCGGCAAGATGTTTGATTTTAATCAACTGACTGGCGCGTTCAGACACTCTGTCATAGCGTGTATCCCCGCACGTATAAATCGATTTTTTCGAATATATTTTATCGAGCCGTTTTTTTTGTTTATCCGAAACCGCACAAATAGCGCTAAAGGTGTCATATACATTGCGATAAAGTGGTTTTAGCCATCGAACATCTTTTAGCCGTTTGTCCGAAATGCTGGCATCGATAAGAAGAGAAGGAATGCCACGTTTTTGCATGTTCCACTGGAAATTCGGCCAAATATCGTGCCGGACTACAAGATTGATATCCGGCTGGACAAGATCGAGAAATCGACGCACAGAGCGACTGGAATCAAACGGCAAGTAGGAAATAGCCACACGATCGCGTGTTTCACGAACATGTTCGTACCCGGATGGAGAAAAAAATGTGACAAGGACATACGCATTGACAAGGCGGGATAAAATCTCATCGATAACAGGTTTACCCTGTTCAAATTCCCCCATAGAGGAAATATGAATCCAGATCCGCGTGGCGTCTTCTGGCCAGGATTTTATATCCAACATTAATTGTTCGAATAAAACAGAGCGGCCACGAATAGCGGTTCGTATCTTGGCATTAAAAAGTCCCGCTATATGAAAAAAAACAAATAAAAGCGGGACAATTAAAATATTATAAAGTATTGTCATTCACAAAATTTACGATTAGGGCAAAGCGTTAAAGATTTTCAAAGATTGATAATCTCCCCCGATAATAATTCGAACATCAGCCCTGGCATTATCCTCTAAAAGTTCGAGAACATCCTCTTTTGGAACGCCTATGTCTTTGCGTAATTTTTCAATGGCTTGCGGACGATTGCCTTTTAAATCGATGATAAATGTATCTTCATAGTTGTAATGATCTGCGTTTGCAATTTCTGTGATCGTATAATTGTAATAACGCAAATTTTTCGACATTTCTTCGGCCAGGCCATTTTCACCGCAGCCATTTCTGACATCAATCTTTAGAGGAGTTGGCTGGATAACCACATCTTTTTTACTGCTAAAAATTTTATCGAGACTGGAGAAAATAAGCACAAGATTGAGAAACACGAGTCCATAGATCGCGAATGTTATTTTTATATCTCCCGACTGTTTTTTACGAGTGCTCCGGGATTTACTGCGACCTGAGAACAAACTACGTGTTCTCTTTGATGTAGTTCTTTTTTGATTACGCCGCGCCATGTTATGCCACCCAGTTTATTTAGTGTTCGCTAATACGGTAAATAACCTCTTAGAGGCGACATATATCGATATGTTGAATAGGGTCTCTGACTGAATTCAAAATGTATCAGTGTTTTTTCCGATGGCTTGTATTGCAAAGCGGCACCGGCCACAAAAGGACTGTTAGTAAAAGCAGGATTATTTTTCCCGCCTTGAAACGGTTGATGCATATAGCCAAGCTGCAGTGATACTTTTAAAGGAATTTGAAATTGATAAGACATTGTATTCAAATACAATCCCTGGGTAATTCCTTGATCACCAAAAGAGGTGTAACTCATCGTATAGGACTGCGACATATGAAAACGGGACGGATCCAAGCCTAACAGTCCGACAACACCCTGAGCATTTGTTGATTTTAACTGATCACCAAACTCCATGTCCGCAGTATGATTTTTAAATTGCCCAAGAGCTACAAGCGGCAAAAATATGAATATTGTAAAGACGACAAATTTACGCATTTTTTCACCTCACTTTCTTTAAACATCAAAATAATAAAAAAATGCACATTGTCAATACATTTTTATATCTTTTTTTATTCCAGTGTTTGTGGCATTGGTTAAAAAGAACTTGAGAGTGTAAATCGGTTGAGCGAACCAAGCTCACCTAGATTAGAAAACGCATAATCCAGACGAAAAGTTCTCCATTCAAATCCGAGTCCAACCGCAGCACCGGCAAATGTATCTTTGGCTGATTCGACACCAAGGTCTGAGCCAAAAGAATCATAGCCCCAGCGCAAATACAGGTTGTCAGTGAGCGTGAATTCGCCACCCAATGCCCAATTCCAGTCCTCATCATTATATTTGTACACATTAAAGCCAAGTAATAGCGGCAGATGCGCCAACCGTTTCGACAGCCCGGCGCGAATTTGTATGGGCAGTGGGAATTTTTCATCAACAAAGGACGAGAGCATAGTGCCTAAATGATTGACTCCAAATGCAAAAGTCAACATTTGCGAGGGTATCCTGTACAAAAGACCGCCATCTACAGCTAATCCAGTGGCCGAATACTCGTGAATGCCCATATAAAGATATTTCAAACTTGCGCCGGCATAGAGATTTTTCATGATTTCAGTTGCATAGGAACCTGACAGTGCAAAACTGTTCGAGCCAAACTGACCGATTTTCTGATTGTTAATATCTGTTTCGTCAAAAGTGCCATAATCTTTATAGAGCAATGAAACGCCGGCATTTCCCGGGCCTGTGTTGGGGTGGACATAGCCGATAAAACCGCTGTTAAAATCTAAAAGCTCGTTGGTATAAGTAAACGAACCTTGCTTTTGTGTGATAGAAGCAATACCAGCAGGATTGTAATACAAATTGCTTACATCTCCGTGCACAGCCAAAAAAGCACCGGCCATGCCGGCAGCTCGCGCTCCGGTTTGCGTTTTAAGAAATTGAAAGCCGGAGGTTCCAGCAGCCCTGACAGTAAAGGATGTGAAAAGTAAAAAAAGGATGAATGGAAATGCTTTTTTCATCGTTGCAATAACTCCTTTAAAAAGAGCCACCTGTCGGATTTGAACCGACGGCCTGCTCATTACGAGTGAGCTGCTCTTCCACTGAGCTAAGGTGGCCATTCATGTTATATAATTTATTGATTTATCACCTGACAATCAAGCAAATTTTGTTATCAATAGTATAAGCTCAGTTATTGGTTGATATGCTCTATCTAAACTAAACAATGGGTCACAAATCTTTTCTGCATTAATGTTGTATCATTCTATAAATATGGAAATTATAATGTCTTATTTACTCATTTTGTGACCCATTGTTGGAATTGTAACTGAGTATTTATATCAATATTTCTATTTATGGTACTGAAAAAAGTTCCATCTATTTGTTTTTCTCTCGATTCACTACTGGTAACACATCCTGAAAAGTTTCGGCATAAATTTCCCAAATTGTAACAAACAACGCCGCGACAATAGGACCGATAATAAATCCGACAATACCGAAAAAAATAATTCCTCCAATAGTACTGAACAGAATGAGCAGTTCGTGCATTTTTGTATCATGGCCAACCAGCGCCGGGCGTAAAAAATTATCAACCGTTCCCACGACAACAGCCCCAAAAATAAAAAGTCCGATACCAGCGACCCATTTACCAGAAGCTGCCAGAATTATAGCTGCCGGCAGCCAAACCAGAGCAGAACCGATTCCCGGAATGATCGAAAGAATCGTCATAATTGTGCCCCAGAAAAGCGCGCTTTTTATACCTGCCACAGCAAAAGCCAATCCGCCGAGCGTTCCCTGGATCACACCAATAACAAGCGTGCCTTTGATGGTAGCCCGGGTTACGGATGAAAACTTTTCTAAAATGCGCTCCTCATCACGGTTGTGAAGCGGCATATAATACAGGATCTTGTTCAGCAGCTTGTCACCATCTAAAAAGAAAAAGTACATCGTATAAAGAAAAAGAAAGAGCATGAAAATAAAATTAACTGTCGTCATGGTTGCGGCTGACAAGCTCTCTATCAAAAAGCGGCTTAAAATATCAACAACCTGGGCGGCTTTTTGTAAAATCACGTCCTGGTATTGCTCGATCGATTCGGAAAAGGGCAAAAAGCTGAATAGATTATCAAACGTCGAAGGTTCCTGCAATCGGTCCTGCACCCAGGGGGCAACAGAACGGCTCACTCTGAACGCCTGGGCAGTTATAATACCAAGAAGACCTAAAAATGGAAGGAGTACAATCAAAAAGACAGCTAAAAGTGTGACCAAAGACGCAAGTTTGGCTCGTCCCTTGAACCAGCGCAAAAATCGTTTATATATTGGATTTGCCATTCCGGTAAAGATACCAGCCAGAAGAATGACCATCAAAAACTGGCGAATCATCGAGAGAAAAAGCAGTGAAATGGTAACCAGCAACAAAACAAGACCCACTTTATGAGTGGTAAAATATTTCATAATATCCCTGCTGATTTATCGAGTTTGTTCTTTTAAAATTAATGTGAAACGTTACCTGTTTCGAATAATTTGAAAAAACGTAATTATTCACCACAACTTCTTTGACATGATTCACAGGATCGACAAGATATATAATTAATCCGATTTATCCTGTTAATCCCGTCAAATAATAGAAATGTTGAATGGTAACGAAAAAACAATATAATCCAACTCGTTCAATATACATTTTCTAAAATGAAACGACAACGGAAAATGGGTATTCCGGAATGCGCCGATGTAACTTTTTTCACTTTTCAAATTGGCCGTTCGGAATCTGTCGGATTTCCAGGCTCAGCAATAATATCTATTTTTTGTTGTAACGTTAATAGTCGTACATGCACGCGATCCGCTGCTTTCTGGGCGTTATTGAGATGGTTGTTCATAACCCCGACTTGATTGAACAACTCATTGCTTTCATGTTTCAATGACTGCAGGTTCTTGATGATAAAAGCCGCCCGTTCTTCAATCTGCCTGCCTTGTAGTCCGAGAAGGATAATGCGCAAAAAATAGTAAAACGTATTCGGAGAGACAATCAGAACATTTTTTTCCCGCGCGTGAGCGAGCAGAGGTTCGCTGTTTAATATTTCATAGTAAATAGTTTCCGATGGCACATACATCAAGGCAAAATCCATGGTGTGCTCATCCGGCAGAATATACTTTTGGCTGATGGCCTGAATGTGCTTGCGCACGTCGCGGAAAAATTCACGTCTAAAATTCTTTGCCTGCTCCGGCTTTTCAGCACGAGTTGATTTTAGATAATTTTCCAGCGGAAACTTGGCATCAACGGAAATATTGCCGTTTTCGGTTTTGATCAACGCATCCACAGCATGGCCATTGCGAAAGCGGTGCTGAAGTGTGACATGAGATTTGGGCAAGATCTGGTGTAAAATATCCGTTAGAATATGCTCACCAACTTTTCCGCGTAACTTTGGCGTGCGCAAAAAATTTTGAAACTCGTGCATTTGCTGGCCAACTTGATGAATCTGTCCGAGATCCCTGTTCAAGAGGCGCATCAATTGAGCCGCATTATCGAGCCGTTGGTTGACCGAGTCATTTGTCGCGCTGAGCTGACGCTGCAGAATATCTGTTGTGCGGTCAAGTCCGGATCGCATCTCTTTGAACCATTCTGAAAAAACCTGCCATTGCGGCTGTTGACGTTGGTCTGTCAAAAACTTTATTCGGCGCGACTGCAAAGTCAGAATAAATAGAATAACAGCGCTCAACAGCCCAAAACCCATCAGCATGATCAATTCATATTGCTCCATGGTAAAACCCTCAAAATATCTAAATTGCAATTTTTTCAAAGATTGAATATTAAAAGTTCTAAAAATTTAAGGACAAGTTTCAATCAGATAAATATTAATTTTGTAATAAAGCGAAAATTGATGGAAAATGTCAATCTATTTATTTATCCATTTAAATATTGGGATCTGAGATTTATTTGCATTTTGGCATTTGTACATTGTTTTATGCCAGAGATGCTTATTAAAAGCAGCCGGCGTTTCTCAAGCAAGATTGTATGCAAAATAGTATGTCTCTTTGCCCTGTTCGTTATTGATACTGGATGTTTTAAATTTCAATAATGTAACAATCTGCGTCATACTATGACGATCTACTTTCAATAATCTGTCCTGTTTTTATTAAACTTAGCCTTTCATACCTTTCACCAAAAAGTGGTATATTTCTTGCAAAAGGAAAATAAAAGGGCGCGAGGAGCAATTCAAAAAATTGAAAGGTAATATCGTGTGTCGATCTTTGGATGGCAAGTATGTTTTAACACATCACCACCTGGAACAAGATTCCACAAGTTACGATCGCGAAAAACACCCGCCCCGTATATTGGCTCTTGCCGGAGGCAAGGGTGGTGTGGGAAAAAGCATTACCGCTGCGATGTTGGGAATGTGCCTTGCCGGCTTTGAACGGAAAACCATACTCATTGATGCAGATTTCCAGGGTGAAAATTTACACAGTTATTTAGGGCTTCAAGATATTGAATCGGGATTGAATGATTTCCTGACCGATCCGTCAAAATCGTTTGATGAGCTTTGTCATGAAACTTTTTTCAGATATCTTCAAATTATTCCCTTTCACACGAATTTCACATCCCGCATTACCGTTTCCAATAATTTAAAATTCCGTTTCTTTCAAGAATTGAAAGCATTGCCTGCAGATTACGTCATCCTTGACCTTGGCATGGCCTCGACTGATCTGGCTCTGGATATCTTTTTAGCAGCCGATGACAAGATACTGATGTCTACAGGAGAACTTTTTTCGATTCAAAACACGTTTCAATTCATCCGCCGTGCATTGATTCATCTTTTGCGCAGGGCAACATTCAACTCGGTTTACGCAACAGAATTATTTCATACCTGTGGCAACTTGTCGGATGGACAATTGGTCAAACCGTTTTCAGCAGCTTTAGAACATCTCAAGAAGGAAGACCCGGCATCCTATGCGCATCTTGACCATATTTTTAGCAGCTTTGTCCCAAAGCTCATTATCAAGTGCAACGAAGGTGAATCGCTAAGGGACGTTTCGTTACTAGGGCCTGTAATCCGTGACCTTTTAAATGTCTCTGTAAGTTATTTAGGCAAGATTCATCAGGACCAGCTCATCAGTTCAGCCATACGTCAGGGGCGTCCGGACATGCTTCTCAATCCTATGGGACAGGCTGCCTCTGATATTGTGTCTCTGGTAACCCGGCACGTTTTGGCCAAAGAAGCCCAATCGAGAAAAGCAGCCATGCGGATGGAGCAGTCACTGCTTTCACAGCCCACACTATCCGATGACACACCGCGATGCGACCGGCAATGCCTGGTCTGGTACTGTTGCGAGAAACGTTGTACCGGCGAACCTTGTGCCAGACTGTCAAAGCGAGCGGTTAAAAAGGTTAAAGAAACGCTGTAGATACTGCATCCCACACAACCCTCCGCCACTTCCCTACTCCGGTACATCGACTGAGCACTAACTCTCGATGTACCGGAGTTTTTTATAACATGAGGCTAAAAACAGTACCTTTGCCCGGTTCACTGTTTACACTCATTGTCCCGCCGTGATCTGAAATGATTTTATGCGCAAGGAACAAGCCAATACCGGACTCGTCTTTTTTATTCGTGAAATAAGGCTCGAATATTTTTTGGCGGGTTTCCTCATCCATGCCGCAACCTTGATCTGCTACAGAAACAACCACACCGTACTTTCCGTGTCCGCCGCGCGCCACCCAAACTTTTACGTTTCCGCCCTTGTCAGAAGCCTCAATTGCATTTTCGATCACATTATGAATGACCCGGCGAAAATGTTCCTCATCCAGTTCGACTTGAGACAGACCCGGTTCAATGTCACACTGAATTTCAACATCATTATCCTGGTGACTAAAAAGCTGCACGGACTGTGACACAACTTTACCAATGGATTGCGGTTTTAAATCCATAAGTGGCATGCGGGCAAATTGACAGAAGAGTACTGTCGATGTGCGGTTGAAATATTCTCGGCCGCTTTTACCACCTCTGGCGGCAAGACAAATCCGACAAAAATCAAATCGCAAGACGGGCTTGAAACGGGGAGCGTTTGCGTGTGCGTCGCCATAAAAAGTACGCGCTTGCCAACACAAGTGCGGCTGCCGCAATCAGCCATATTTGGATTTCACCGGTCATAAGTGAAAACTTTATCCGCCGATACGTTTTCGTTTTGTCAAATACTGCAGCAGAGCCCGGTCAAAATCTTCTGACGTATCCATCAAGACATAGTCGATTCGATTGGCAAGACATTGCTTTTTATAATGCTCAACAAACTGATGCATGCGCTGCCGGTATTCCTTGCGGATGTGCCAGGGTTGAGTGGCAAGTTTTTCGTTGGTTTCTATATCCTGAAAAACAGCATCCTGAGAGAAATCAAATGAGCGTTCATAGGGGTCGAGCACGTGGAAAACCACCACTTCGTGTTTTTTATGCCGAAAATGTTTCAAACCGGAAATAACTTTTTGCGGATCATCGAAAAGATCAGAGAATAAAATAATCAATCCGCGCCTGTCGATGCGGTCAGCCATCTCGTGCAACGTTTGAGAGATGTTTGTTTTTTTCTCGCTTTGTATGTTTGCCAATTCTTTTAAAATGACATTGAGATAAGAATTAACCGAACGCGGTGGCAGGTATTTTTGAATCGATTGATCGAATGTCACCAGGCCAGCGGCATCGCGCTGTTTGAGCATCAAATACGACAGCGCTGCTGACAAAAAAGTTGCATATTGCAATTTGGACACAGTGTGGGAAGAATATCCCATGGACGCCGATATGTCCAGCAAAATATAACTTTTGAGATTGGTTTCTTCTTCGAACTGTTTGACGTAATATCGGTCAGTCTTGGCGTATATTTTCCAGTCCATGTGCCGGATATCATCTCCGGGTATATACTGGCGATGCTCGGCAAATTCGACACTAAATCCATGATAAGGGCTGCGGTGCAACCCGGTGATAAATCCTTCGACGACGAGTCGTGCAATCAGGCTCAGATTGGACATTTTGCTGACAGATTGCGGATTTAAAAGTTGACGATAATCTTGATTCTGTTCATCCATCAGTGGGTGCTATCCTCGGAGACACATTTTTCGATCACCTCTGTGGTAGAAATATTTTCAGCCTCGGCATTAAAAGTAGTCACCAGCCGATGCCGCAAAACAGGCTTGGTAACGGCGCGAACATCCTCGATATCCGGCGTGGGACGACCGTTGAGTATAGCCCGGGTTTTGGCGCCAAGAATAAGGAATTGCGATGCTCTGGGACCGGCTCCCCATTTGATCCAATCTTTGATGTATTGAGGTGCAGCAGGATCGTTCGGTCGTGTTTTCCGCACCAGTCCCACAGCATACTGAATCACATGATCGGCTACCGGCACCCGGCGAACCAGGTCCTGGAGATTAATGATTTCCTCGGCTGTCAACACAGGTTCAAGCAACGATTGCATAAAACTTGTGGTTGAGCGCACGATTTCTTCTTCTTCTTCAGCGGTAGGATAATCGACCCAAAGATTGAGCATAAAGCGGTCGAGCTGAGCTTCGGGCAGCGGGTAAGTGCCTTCTTGTTCGATCGGATTTTGTGTAGCCAAAACAAAAAACGGTTCTTTCAACGTATACGTCTCCCCCGCCGCACTGACCTCGTGTTCCTGCATGGCTTGCAACAGGGCAGATTGGGTTTTCGGTGGTGTGCGGTTTATTTCATCGGCAAGGATTATATTTGCAAATACAGGTCCGCGCACAAATTTGAACGCTTTTTTGCCTGTTGTCTTGTCTTCTTCAATCACCTCAGTGCCGGTGATATCCGAGGGCATCAAATCCGGGGTGAATTGAATCCGACTGAACTTGAGGTCCAGAATCTGTGCCAAAGTGCTGATCATCAAGGTCTTTGCCAAACCCGGCACACCGATGAGCAGGCAATGTCCGCGGGATAATAAAGTAATTAATAATTCATCAATAATCTTGCGCTGCCCGACAATGACTTTGCTGAGCTGCTGCACAATGGTCTCATGCGCTTTTTTCAGTTCCTGAATCGTTTCAATATCGTTTCTATTGTTCAGCGCTTCCGCCTTCATTTATCCTCCAACCTTGGGTATAAAGTGTCTAAATTATCAAAAAATTAAACAATTAAATTAGTTATTTCCATGCCAAAAGTCAACTATGGAATATTAATGAGTCACTCAAAGCTTGCAAGTAACTCTTTGAAACTATTACATTATTTGTTAAGTTGAATACACCATTTAACGAAAAGTTTCAAGATTCTATGAAAAATGACAAAAACAACATATTGGTTGGGCAAAGCCTGCCAGAGTGCGAAGAGTTTGCCCTGTCGATTGGCGAGAGAAAATACCGCGGCCGTCAGTTGTACAAGTGGATTTATGAAAAACGTGTCCGCACATTTGATGAAATGACTGATGTGCCATTGGGTTTACGGAAAAAGCTTGCGCAAAATGCTCAGCTCGGTTGGCTGGAACTGGCGGACAAAAATCATTCGCTTGAATCTGCATCGATCAAGTATCTTTTCAGGTTAATAGATGGTTCTTTTATTGAAAGTGTGCTCATCATCGAAGGAGCAAGACGGACGCTGTGTATTTCTTCTCAAGTTGGCTGCGCACTCGATTGCCACTTTTGCGCCACTGGCAAGCTGGGTTTCAAGCGGAATCTCACAGCCGGGGAAATCGTCGATCAGGTTTTGTTTGTTGCTGATGACCAGGATGCGTTGCCGACAAATGTCGTCTTTATGGGCATGGGCGAGCCTTTTTATAATTACGACAATGTCATCAACGCTGCTTTTCTGATTACCGACGATAATGGCATATCCATTGGACCGAGACACGTGGTTATCTCTACAGCCGGAATTGTCGACCGAATACACCAATACACACGGGAACGGCACAAATACAAATTAGCGGTTTCATTGAACTCTCCGTTTGAAGAAGAAAGAAAGCAACTCATGCCGGGCACGCGTTTGTGGAGCCTTGATGATCTTATTGTAGCGGTGCAAAAGTATGCCCGTGTGATGAAAAGGAAACCTACCATCGAATATGTGCTGTTCCAGGGACTCAATGACACGGAGCGACACGCCCGCGCACTCCGCAACATCGTGAATCGAATGCCGTGCAAAATGAACCTTATTCCTTACAATCCGGTTGTGCCGGATTATCACCGTCCGACCACAGAGTCTGTTGGTATGTTTATGAACTGGTTGCATCCATTAAACTGCGGACTGTCAGTGCGCTGGAGCAAAGGCACGGATATCAACGCGGCGTGCGGGCAATTGGCAGGTTCCAGGAAAAAAGAGGAGGCAGAACGTGCCGTCTAAAAGAAAACCGATTATCGGTGTTATGGGGGGGTCGCAAACCTCAAGTGAGGTGTGGAAAATGGCGTTTGAACTTGGCAGAGGCATTGCCGCAAAAGGCTGGATACTTCTCAACGGCGGTCGCGACGAAGGTGTGATGCGCGCTTCAGCAGAAGGGGCAAAAAGTCAGCACGGACTGACAATCGGTGTTTTGCCGGGCAACCAGACTTCGAAAGCCAATCCGTTCATCGACATTCCCATTGTCACAAATATGGGAGATGCCCGCAATGTTATAAATGTGCTGTCCAGCGATATTGTTGTTGGCTGCCCTGGCTCGGCTGGTACCATTTCAGAGATCTCGCTGGCTCTTAAAAACGCTAAACCTGTAATCCTCATAGATTTCGATCTTTCTCGCCTTTTCCCGGAATGTAAAAAAACCGGTCAATTGCAAATCACAGATAGTGTGCCTGCCTGTCTTTTACTTGTGGAACAGCGATTGGCGAAACTGTCATTTTAGACTGGTCCGTTTATCCAAGTCGTCAAATCTGCGCTGTAAATTGCTTATGGCGTTTTTCCACTGCCTGCTCTGTTCACGAATTTCTTTCTTTTGTCCCTCAATCTGTCGTTCAATCTTGTCAAGCGCATCCTGAGTGATTTGCAAGGTCTCACATACATTTTCATGCTTCTTTTCCAAAACCAATAATCGCTCGAGAATTTTATTTTCCTGGTCTTCCATGGTCTTGCGCAAAGACGCTGCTATAGCCAGAGCATTTGCGGTATCACCAGCCGCGACGTAAAGGTCTTCTCTTAGTCCTTGTATCTTTTGCTCTTGTTCTTTCAAACTTTGCTCAAGATCTCCAAGATGAGCATTCAATATCTTGTTTGTAATGGTCAGCGTTTTGATCTCATCTTGAAGCGGTTCTTCGACAATCTGCCGGGTGATGAGCAACGTCACCACCATGGCAATGGTCACACTGACAAGGATGACTGTGCCGATAAGCACACGCAATGCCTGCGGATGTCCATGCTTTTTTTGTGCACTGTTTTTTTTATCCATAACATTTTACCTTTTTATCTCATTTCATCCGCTTATCAATTTCACAAACATAGGGTATCAAAAGTAGAGCAAACAATCAATACTTTTTTATATTTTATGAAATTTTTTCTGGTGTCTTAATTTAGATTATATTAACATAAGCAGAACACGCCGGTACGTCTATTTATTCAGCCTTTGATTTTCAGCCTGAAATGATTAAATTTTTTTCTTTTAAATCATGCACATGTTAAACTATAAATAGGAGCCTTTATGAACAAACTTACCATTGATGATCTTGATCTCAAGGGAAAACGCGTGCTCGTTCGAGTGGATTTCAACGTGCCGCTCACCAAGGACAAGCAAGTCGCAGATGACAAGCGCATTGTCGCTGCCCTCCCGACGATCAAAAAGGTGATGAGCGAAGGCGGCAAAGCGATATTAATGTCTCATCTTGGCAGGCCAAAAGGAAAAGTGAAACCCGAATTCTCGCTCGCACCAGTGGCAAAACGATTGGGGGAATTGCTGAAAACACAGGTTGCCTTTGCACCGGACTGTGTTGGCAAAGATGTTGAGAAAATGGTTGCGGAAATGAATGACGGTGAAGTGTTGCTCCTGGAAAACCTTCGCTTTCATCCTGAAGAAGAGGGAAAAAAAGACGGTGAAAAAATGTCCGAAGAGGATCGCCAGTGGTTCATAGACGGTCTGGCCAGATTAGCTGACGTCTATATCGATGACGCTTTTGGTACCGCCCATCGGAATCACGCCTCCATGGCTGGTGTGCCCAAAAAACTGGGACAGGGAGCGGCCGGTTATCTGCTGCAAAAAGAACTGGATTATTTTTCCAAAGTGCTGGAAAATCCGGAACGGCCTTTTATCGCCATCCTTGGCGGCGCCAAGGTGTCCGATAAAATTCAGGTCATCGATAATTTCCTGGACAAAGTTGACAGTCTGCTCATCGGCGGTGCCATGGCCTACACTTTTTTGAAAGCAAAAGGTATTGAGGTTGGCTCTTCACGGGTAGAAGAAGAATATCTTGACAAAGCCAAAGAATACCTGCAAAAAGCAAAAGACAAGAATGTCAAACTGCTTTTGCCCGTCGATCATGTAGTGGCTGCCGAGTTTCCAAAAGGCGAATCCGCACAGGGCCAAACGACTGAGGGCGAATCGATTCCTGACGGCAAAATGGGACTCGATATCGGTCCGAAGACACTGGAGATATACAATAAAGAAGTAAACCAGGCGAAAACAGTCATCTGGAACGGGCCCATGGGCGTTTTTGAAGTCAAAGGATTTGACAAAGGCACCTATGGATTGGCTGATACTATTGCCAATGCCAAAGTGACGTCGGTCGTTGGCGGCGGCGATTCTGCCAGCGCTGCCAAGAAATCCGGCCAGGCAGATAAATTCAGTCACATTTCCACCGGCGGCGGGGCCAGTCTGGAACTGCTGGAAGGTAAAACCTTACCCGGTGTAGCTGCGCTAACAGATAAATAAAGATACCATATTTCGAAAAAGAGCTGCTGGATTTGGCAGCTCTTTTTTTTTATCAGCACTTTTAGAAAATCAGACAAAGAATAACCGCTTTAGAGAGCACTTTATTCTATTGAACCGAAATCAAAAGATTTTACCTCTCCCATACCTTTGGCGAAACAGGCAATTCGGGCTGTATTCTCAATCACTTCACTCCGGTATAAAAGTTCGTACAGGTCCGGAGCAACCACAAAAGTACCATGATTTTCCATCATCACAACCGTAACCTCTGGATCTTTATAGTAACTCACGATAGATTCAACCAGTTTTTCAGAACCGACGGGTTCGTACGGTACAATGCCGATATTTTTCAAAAGTTTTACAGATTGCTGAGTTACCGGCGGTATTTTTTTACCGATACATCCCCAGGCTGTCGCATACGGAGAATGCACATGCATGATAGCCCCAACCTCCGGCCGCATTTTATAAATTTCAGCATGAATTGGTGTTTCATGAGACGGTTCTGGTCCGTCAATTATTTTTTCTTCCAGACACCATTTCACAGCGCCGGCAAAAAGCCGCCACGTTTCTGGGTCAGTACAGTCACAGTATCTTCCAATCCTGCTGATAACGAATGTTCTGGTTTTGTAATCAGAATTTGCGTTTGATCGCGAACCGATCCGTATTCAACCTTGAAGGTGGTATCTGTCATGCATAATTCATCGTAAAGATACGATTCCAGACAAACGAGCGGTACCTGAGCGTCCGTCGATCTGTCCCTGATTTTTCCGGTCAAAATAGAAGCCGAAATCAAGATAAACTGTGCGTTATTCGCATCATCCAGAGTCGTCAAGGAATCGACTTTAGCGTGCACAATATACCCTAATTTTTCCAGTCTTTCTTTTACCATTTGATCTCCGCGGATCAAATCGGTATCTCCGACCACCATGAGTACAGGTTTTGGAGGAGGACTGCCATTACAAGTCAAAATGACAAGAGCTATAAAAACAAAAGCGATGACTAACAGAATCGGTTTTTTATCCAAAAGATGGTTCCTTTAATTAATTACTGCCGTTTTCCAGTATGCATTTCCTGACGAGCGGTTCCAGACTATTGGCACCATGTACAAACGGATGGTCACACTTTGCCCGGCCCATTTTGAAAGACCGGCGGTGATGGTTTTATATGTTCTCTTTGCCTTGCTCTTTTCATAGTCATCCTGTGGAGAAGGAAAATAGTGCGGCAGGAACCATGGTAAACTGCCATCCTCTTTTGTCCAGTCCAATGCTTCTCCCCCATCAATGACTTGCTCTGACTCGGGAATTTCGATATTGTCCACGTAGATTTCCAGCGTCCAGGCACGACCGGGATCTGCACCAACCTCGAGTTCGAGCACAGGGTCATCATCCAGTTTGACCTGTCGCATCAGATAACAATTACGAATCTCGTTTTTCGGATATGTTGCCAGCACATCATCTTCGGCATCGTAAAACGTACCGCCGCGGATGCCTCGGAATCCGCCGCCGGGCGTTCCGTAACCGGCCCGAATGAGCGTCCAGTCAGGATTCCAATAGTTGACAAACTCGTTCGGATCGAATAATTCAAGCGGCTGAGTGGCAATGCACGTTTCTATGGGGATGTGAATTTCATTGTCCGTTGTTGTGGCATCGCTCCAGTATGCAAGCATTTTTTGACCCATTGCTGCTGTTTTTTTGCCAAGTTCTTGCGGGGTTGTATTCACAGGGGGCGTTAGTTTTACCGAACCGATATACTCGCCTTTTGTGCGCCCGCCAAACGCATCCACAAGGTAATCCGGGATGATCTTTGTGCCGTGCATGGCAGCCAAAACCCCAGCAGCGCAGGCAGCATTGCAATCAGCATCTGTATAATCTGCCGCCTGAACCGCCATATTCAACGTTTTTAACAGGTCGCCGCCGCCAAACCACAGCGCAACAGCGACCATACCAAAATTCTGCACAGCGCCATTAGTGGCGGGATAAATGGGAGAAAACTGATCCATGACAGCGTCGCCGCACTCTGTTGCTGAATAGCCGGCCCGGGCTTTTTCCGTGCTTGTCTGCTCAAGGGGAGCGCCCCAGGCTGTCTTCGGCACCTGCCAATGCCCGGTGGGTCCCCATTCGGCAATGACATAAGGCTGATCCCAGAACTGACGCGCCAGGTGCGTTACCTCACCGATGTCGCCGTAGGTGTTGATGCCAAGTAGGTCCATATCCGGACAATCTTGTTTGATCTGCTGAATTTTCTTCTCAAATCGTCCGCTGCCTACCCGGTCATCACCGGATGATGCGGGTCAATCTCCTTGATAGCTCTGGCCACATCATTGAGCCGCTGCCACAAATCCGGGTGGTGTGGCACGCCCGGCGGAATCCAGTCCAGTTCGTTGCCTACATTCCAGAACATCACAGCCGGGTGATCCTTGAATCTATTTACCCGGTCCAAAACACGCTTTTTTTAGTGTTGGTATTGTCAACAACAAATGGCTGCTTCATTTGCAGGCAAGATTCCAGCAGCACAGCTTCGCGATGGCGGGTTTTTAGCATATCCAAATTAATACAAATATGGGATTCGAAAAAGCCTTGCTTATAAAAAGTTGTTTTTCCTGATGCTTGAATGTCAATAAAAACAACTGCTTCCATCTTGCCAATTCCACACAATGCGTATGATTCAACATAATCATGGATGCAGCTCTGGAACGCATCTCGCGAAAGGGAATTTCTTTCAAATCCAGAGCCGTTTTTCAATAGTGCTGTTTAGCGATTGAATTCGCTAACATTCCGGTCTGATGAATAGCGGTAAAGCGATTTGGGGCATGTGAAAAAGCGGGACACAACGTCCCGCCAGGTTATTTGTTAAAATTTGTCGTTCAATTCACCGAACAGGTATTTACATCGAATATTCACCTTCGCCTTTGGCAATGCCAATAACACCGCAGGCGACACGAGCCCCGGCATCTCCAGTTGGCTGCGACTCTAAATCATCTTCACCGGCATGCACAACCACAGCACGACCGATGATATTATGACCACCGCTGAAGGAAATCACCGGATCGGTCCATTCCAGATGAGCAACACCTTCTTCGTCGGCGTTAAGGTTGCCGAGATCGCCGACATGCCGCTGATCCGCCGGATCACTCGGCGCACCATGGGGGCTGCCGTCCGGGGCAAAGTGACCACCCGCCGAGGTGCCATCAGGCGCAGTGCAGTCACCGTACTGATGAATGTGAAAACCATGCTTACCGGGAGTGAGCCCTCTAACATCTGCAACCACTTTGATGCCGTTTTCGGTTTTTGTAAACCACACTGTTCCGGTAACATCATTTCCCTCGGTCGGGTGTAATACAGCAACAGCGCGGGTAATTTTTTCTCCTTGCATTTCACCCATCGGCTGCTGCTCTTCCCGGGGCTGGCAGACGAGCAATGAAAAAATCACTACCATCAAAAGTGCTGCTATTCCGAGACCGTTTCTTTTTCGCATAACGATTCCTCCTGTTTGGTTAAAATTCCTGTTATTTATTTATTTATTATAAACAAAATCAGGCAATTTTTCATTCGGATAAATTGCCATATCGCATAATATTTTTTGCACTCGAACAGAGAAGAAAAAGCAGTTCTGTTACCTGCCAATCATTTTTTTGAATTCTTTTTCTTCAATAACCTGCACATTGTGTTCCCTGGCTGCATCCAATTTACTGCCGGGATTTTCACCGGCCACTACGTAATCGGTGTTGCCGCTGACGCTGGATGTCGACCGTCCGCCCAGCGACTCGACGATTTCTTTGGCCTCGCTGCGGCTAAACTCATCAAGTTCACCGGTGAATACAAACGTCTTGCCCTGCAGTGTTTTCCTTTTTTGAGTCTCGAACTCTTGCACGTTGACTCCGGCTTTTAACAAACGATCGATAATTTGTTGATTTTTTTTGTATGGATTCTTTTCGGTCATAAATCATGTCCTCGCTATTTTTTCCGAATCAATTTTTTCAGATCGTTCCAGCTTCTGGTGTTGAGCACGTCGTCAGCTTCCAGCCAGCCCCGGCGAGCTTGACCAATGCCAAAGCGCATAAAATCGAGGTCTGAAGTGGTGTGAGCGTCGGTAGAGATGGCGATTTTGATGCCCATCTCTTTGGCCATCCGGCAATAAGCGTCATTAATATCAAGGCGTTCGGGCTGAGCGTTCAATTCCAGAAAACAGCCGTTGTCTTTTGCTGCTTTCAACACCGCTTCCAGATCAATTTCATAACCTTCCCGCTCACCAATAAACCGGCCGGTGGGATGCGCGAAAATGTGAAAGTACGGATTTTCCATAGCTTTGAGCACGCGTTTGGTTTGTTGGTCCCGCGACAATTTAGTATTGTAATGCATTGCACAAATGACAATGTCAAGTTCCTTGAGAATGTCATCGGACAAATCCAGCGAGCCGTCCGGCAGAATATCCACTTCAATAGATTTCAGAATCCGAAAGCCGTTCAGCTTGTCGTTGAGCTTGTCCATTTCTTTAATGTGTTTTGCCAGGGCTTTCTCGTCCAGCCCGCCAGCCATGCTGACGCGTTTGGAGTGGTCGGTGACCGCAAGGTATTCATAGCCTTTGTCCCTGGCCGCGTTTGCCATTTCTTCCAATGTGAATTTGCCGTCCGAGGCTTTGGTATGCGATTGCAAATCGCCTTTAATGTCTTCAAGTTCGATCAATTTGGGCAGTCTATTTTTTTGCGCGGCTTCGATTTCGCCAGAATTTTCCCGTAGTTCCGGAGGAATGTACGGCATACCCACAGACTCGAAAACTTCTTTTTCGGTTTTACCGGCGACCCGGTCGTCTTCCTTGAAAACGCCGTATTCGTTTATTTTGAGATTCTTTTTCACCCCCATTTTGCGGATGGCAATGTTGTGCGCTTTGGCGCCAGTAAAATAGTGCAATGCCGCGCCATAGCCAGCTTCAGGCACAACCCGCAAATCGACCTGTAAGCCGTTGCGCAACACAACCGAGGATTTGGTTTCGCCCTGGGAAATCACCCGCTCGACGTCTTCATAATGGACAAATTTTTCCATCACATCCGAACCTTTTTTACAACTGGTGAGGATATCGATATCACCTACAGTTTCCTTGCGCCGGCGATAGCTGCCTGCAATGTCAATTAGTTTAACGCTTTTAATTTTTTCCAGATATTCTTTTAAAGGTAAAATATATTCTTCGGCAACCACGAGCTTAAACCGGCCTTTTTCTCCTTCTTTGTTAAAACGCTCGATCTCGTTAAGGATCTTTTGTTCCGTCTTTTTGCCGAATCCGTCCAGGTTCTGGATTTTATGATCTTTTGCCGCTTTTTCGAGCTGCGACAGATTTTTGATGTCCAGTTCATCGTACAGCGCCTTGACCCGTTTCGGGCCCAGAGTTTCCATCTTTAACAAGTCGAGCAGCTCACCCGGCAATTCGGATTTCAGGATCTCGAGCTGCTGTAGCGTGCCGGTCTCGACGATCTCTTTGATCTTGCCGGCGATGTCTTTGCCAATGCCGGACAACTTTGACAGGTCCTCTCCCTTTTTGACCATATCGGCAACGCTCTGCGACAGTCCGGACACGGTACGCGCAGCATTTTGATAGGCCCGTACCCGAAACGGGTTTTCGCCCTTGATGTCGAGCATGTCGCCGACCTGATTGAGTACAGTGGCAATATCACTGTTGTGAACTGGCATGATGGATTCACTCCTTTTTAATTGATCGTTCGACTGTCAGATTTTATCTGATTTTTATTTTTACAAAATGATTTATCGGAATCGATATGCAGATGTTATTTTATATACTGCGAAAACCACCGGGCGGATTTTTCCGCCACGTCTTCCATAGCGCCAGGTTCTTCGAAGAGATGCGTGGCGCCTTCCACGACCTCGAGTTTTGAATCCTCTGGCAAATGCTGCAACGCCTCGCGGTTGAGCTGCATGATTTGCGGAT
>CAZSMC010000008.1:45637-46751 GCA_964607755.1 uncultured Cytophagia bacterium
ATTGTTTTCTTGTGCATTCATATTATTCACCTGTTTTGTGTTTCTGCTCGTTCAAGATAATCGCGCACGTCCTGATCACTGAGCTGCGGAAACTCGCGATACCACTGTCCGATAGCCTGGAACGGTTCCGGTGTTGAGAGGCACACGGTCTCATCTGTTATCTCCTGCAAGGCTTCGCAGGAGGATTTAGGTGCGGTCGGCACGGCAACAATGAGCTTTTCCGGATTTTTGCTTTGCACCGCTTTGACCGCTGCTTTCATGGTGGCGCCAGTGGCAATGCCGTCGTCCACGAGAATGACGATGAAACCGCTCAGGTCCGGGAACGGCCGGTCGCCGCGATATTCTTGCTCACGGCGTTTGAGTTCTTTTTGTTCTTCTTTGATAACGCTGTCGATTTTATCTCTGGTGATGTGCAGCGTTTTGACAACATCGTCGTTCATGGCAGTAATGCCGCCGGAAGAAATAGCGCCCATGGCCAGCTCCGGCTGCATGGGAGCCCCCAGTTTGCGCACCAGAAAAACATCGAGCTTGGCATTGATGGCTCGAGCGATTTCATAGCCAATGGGCAGACCTCCGCGAGGCAGCGCCAGGACAATGACATTGTCATTTTCCTTGAATTTCAGCAGTTTCTCAGCCAGCATTTGCCCGGCTTGTTTTCTGTCATCGAATATCATTAAACTTTCTCCTTTTTAAACAGCGCATTTAAAATCGATTCAATTCATTTGGATGTTCTATTTATAATAACAAGTTTTTAATCTTATTTATCCATATATTTTAAATTGTTTGTAAGAGGGGAATAATAACGCAGCGTCGCAAAACGAAAAACATGGTACACTGATGGAAGGACGCGGACGGATATTCACGGATTGTTTTTATGTTGAAATCTCTTTGCATCCGGGCTTTGTAGTGGACGTAAGCTCACATAGAATTAATAGCCGGAATGGACAGAGCGGTGCTGGAATGTAAGATGATCTCAGCCAATTTATTTAAAAAAGGCAAAGAAAATTTATCCTCATTGCGCATTTTTATCATGCACTTCATTGCCACACGCGCTCCATTGCCACGCGCTCCATTGCCACGCGCTCCATTGCCACGCGCTCCATTGCCACGCGCT
>CAZSMC010000008.1:46851-91983 GCA_964607755.1 uncultured Cytophagia bacterium
GCCACGCGCTCCATTGCCACGCGCTCCATTGCCACGCGCTCCATTGCCACGCGCTCCATTGCCACGCGCTTTAGCGCGTGGTTCAGATTCCGAACCATCAGGGGCTTTAGCCCCCGGACGCAAGAGCACCCGGCCTGCATTCCGCCGCAGGAGCGACGGAACAAGCATAGCCACGCGCGCTTTGTTGCCAGGCGCTTGTTGCCACATGTGTTTTCCTGCCAGGCGCTTTTTGTCATTCGCTCCATAACCACGCGCGCATTTTTACCATGCATTTCATTGCCACACGCGCTTCATTGCCACGCGCTTTAGCGCGTGGTTCAGATTCCGAACCATCAGGGGCTTTAGCCCCGCTTTTAACTCTCGATCTTGCACATCATGGAAAATATTTGTATTTTTGATAGCTATGAAAAATCTATCAGAATGTGATCCGTGAATACCAGGCCGTTTATATATCCTGTCGATTGGCAGGGGCTGGAATCCTTTAATTATCATATCGATCAAAATGGTGTTCCCCGCGTGGATTATGGTGGCGATCTTGGGCTGCAATATGCACCCATCACTATTGCTCAGTACGGTTTGCACCATATGACGCAGTGGGCACAATCTGGCAGCATCGATTCACAAACCAAAGCCCTTGCCTGTTGCCAATGGCTGCTGGAAAACGGACAGTCCCGGGACCATGATTCGTTTGTCTGGATTTATGACTATGGATTTGATTTTTATGGCCCTGAACCACCCTGGATTTCCGCCATGGCACAGGGCGAAGCGGTCTCTTTGTTGTTACGGGCTTTTTGGTTAAAGAAAAAAAAAGATTATCTTGACGCATGTCACGAGGCAGTCAAGCCGTTTTATCATTCTATAGATGACGGCGGCGTTGTGGACAAACTTTACAATTCTTTGGTGTTTGAAGAATATCCAACCGATCCGCCATCACATGTGCTAAATGGTCACATTTTTGCGCTGATTGGAGCTTACGAGTATGCCTGCTTTACCGGGAATCAAAGAATGATTGAGATTTATAGCAAGGGATTGAGCACGCTGGAAAATCACTGGCATCTGTGGGATGTCGGTTTTTGGACGCGATATGATTTGTATCCTGTGCAGCGATTGGCTTCTATCATGTACCAGCGTTTACATGTGCGACAAATGCGTACTGTTGCCACTCTTTTTAAAAAACCTGTTTTGCACAGGGTGGCGAAAAGATGGCACCGAATGATCAATCCTATAAACATGAGTCTATGGGCGGCGACGAAATCGTTAGAAAAGTGGAAACTGCGGCGAGGGCGCCATTGAAAAAAATCCTCATGGTAGCGTATTATTTTCCACCTCTGGGTATGGGTGGCACACAACGGCCAGCCAAATTTGCCAGGTATTTACCGGAATTTGGTTGGCAGCCAACTGTTATCACTGTCAAACCGATTGCCTACTGGGCCCAGGATCAGTCACAATTGGACGAGCTAAAGCACGTCCGAATTATCCGCACCGAATCATTGGACCCGCAACGGATGTTAGCTCGATTTAACAAATCGGATACGGCTGGTCAAGACAGGCAACTTGCTGGCCGCGGAGTTCTGAATCAGTTCAACAAAAAGCTAGTGCCGTTTTTTCTCATACCAGACAGCAAGATTTTGTGGAAACAGGGCGTTATTCACAAGGTTGCACAACTTTTACGACAGGAACATTTTGATGCGCTTTATACCACATCTCCTCCCCATTCTGTGCATTTAATTGGCAGGATTTTAGCAAATAGGTTCGGCTTGAAATGGATCGTTGATTTCAGGGACAGTTGGGCTGGTGGTGTGGTCGTTCACGAACCGACAAAAATCCACCGGCTATGTAATCAAAAATTGCAGCAGCGCGCCTTAAACTCGGCAGATAAAGTTATTGCCGTTTCTGAGGGAATTGCCAGGCAGTTAAAGAAAAATTTTTATGCTTCCAAAGTTCATGTTATCACCAACGGTTTTGATCCTGCTGATTTTCCTGAATCTGAAAAATCAGAAAAGTTCACCTTTTGTCATTGCGGATCAATTACCCGTTTTAGTCATCCGGATTTCTTTTTGCAAGCTGTTGCAAAATTTTTCAAGGAATATCCAAAGCTTAAAAAAACGGTTCGTTTTCAATTTGTCGGTTACGATGCGCTTGGTACATTTATGGAAACCGTGGAACGTTTGCAGCTTTCCGACGTGATAGAACATTTGGGGTATCAACCCCATCATCGCGCTTTAAAATATGTTGTCCAGGCCGGCGCCCTGGTGTTGATTGCCCGTAGTCATGATAATGCACATTTTATTCCAGGCAAAGTATTCGAATATATCGGTGCACGCAAACCTATTCTGGCGATGAGTAACGTGCCGGATACATTGCATTTACTGCGATCCTATCCGGCAGCCATTTTTGCTGCGCCTGAAGATGTCAATGCCATTGTGCAGGCAATGAATGAAATAGTAAATCAACATATATCATTAAAACGAGAAGATGAGAATTTCGTAAACCGATTCAACAGAAAATTTCAGACTCGAGAGCTTGCTCAATTACTGGATGATATGTTAGCGGAGAGGTAAGATCATAAAGTATTTTTTCACAATTATTCTCTATTTTTTTAGCATTTCGAGTTGGCTGTTTCAGGAATGCCGGGCAGCAGATTATCTATGGCCTACCGATGCCAGTCATGCTTTGACATCTTCGTTTGCCGAATCCAGGAACGGACGTTTTCATGCCGGAATTGATATTAAAACCTGGGGGCAAACCGGTTATAAAGTCTTTGCTGTTGGCGATGGATTTATTTCCCGTATTCGGGTGTCTCCGTTCGGCTACGGTCGGGCACTTTATTTGACCCTGGACACCGGCGAGCATGTGGTCTATGGACATTTGAAATCTTTTACTCCAGAAATTACAAAGTATGTAAAATCGCAACAGCAAAAAGAAAACCGGTTTGCTGTGAATCTTTATCCGCAAAATTCGCAATTCCCGGTAAAAAAAGGAGAGCTTATCGGCTATACCGGTGACACCGGGGTGGGATTTCCTCATCTTCATTTTGAAATGCGAGACCCGTCGCACCGGCCGATTAATCCGCATTCCTGCGGTTTCCGTGTTGAGGACGAGTTGGCGCCTTTTATTACCAAAGTCCAGATCATGCCAATGGACGCTCTGTCAACAGTTAACCGCGATGTCAGGCCGATTGTGTTGTGGCCGGTAGATATGGGCAATCACCGTTACCGGATCGATAAAACAGTCGAGGTGAGCGGACGGATTTCTTTCAGCGTGTCCGCTTATGACCAGATGGGTGATATCCCGAACAAGTTTGGCACATATCTTAATGAACTTTATATAAATGATAAACTCATTTTCCGTGCCAAATATGACAGGTTTAGTTATTCACAAAACAATCATTTCAATCTCGACCGCGACTACCGGCAACGCGTGAACGGCAACGGTTATTTCTACAATCTGTTTCGCGATTACGGCAATCAGTTGTTTTTTTACCCCAACCGAAATGTGTATTACGGTGTTGTTGATTTTAATCAATCGCCTTTGCTAAATCATAATGTTCAAAAAATCCTCGACTCTGTTCTGGAGATTCCATCTGGAGTTGTTTCTCTTGAAAGCGGTGAACATCAATATCGTATTATAGTAAGTGACTATTGGGGAAATGCAGCCATTGTCACGGGAAAAGTCAAAGTACCTAACGACGAATTATATTTTAATTATAATTCAGAATCAATGTCTCTGGATTCAATAACAGCAGCGTCAACTCGCTTTGCAGGAGATGATGGAAATTATAAAATCGAAACATCCACGGACAGTTCCGGTTCGCCGCCTGTAGAGATGGTTGCAGAGTATTATGACCGTTATGCTCGTCTGGCATTTTTCGCCAATATTCCGATTTATCATTTAAAGGTAACCGGTTGGCTACCCACAGGCAAACAGTATGTCGTTCCTCTTGTTAAGAAAAAAGGCAGGTATGTGGGTGCCTGGCCTCTGTCTGCTCAGGAAGACGGTCCGGTTCCGCTTCGGCTTTTTTACAACAATCAAAATGGGGAGAATATTATCCAAAACGAATGGCTCGATTTCACCACAGTGCCAAAAGGAGCGGTGAAAAGCGTGACCACAAAAGATGAAAAGTGTCGGGTCTTATTTTCTTCCAATTCATTGTTTAAAGATTATTACGTACGTACACAGTTCAAAGACAACGATCCTGATATCGATGGACTTTTCGGTCACATTTATGAATTATTCCCGAACGATGTGCCTATGGACAAAGGTGCCACTTTGACAATCCAGTATCCCGAGGATGCACCTTATCCGGACAAGCTGGCGATCTATTCTTTATGGCGCAATAAACTCCGATTTGCTGGTCATAAAAATGACTTTGGTAATCACTCTTTGACTGCTCACATTGGAAGTCTGGGAGCATATTGCGTGGCACAGGATACCACACCGCCGGTGATTTTGGCGTTATCACCATCGGATGGCGCACGGATTTCTACCACCCGGCCTCAGCTTCGGGCAGTGTTTGAAGACGAGTGGTCCGGAATTGCCGGCGAGCAAAATCGTGTTTTGAAATTAGATGGCGAAAAAGTGATTGCTGAATATGATCCTGAAAAATTATTGTTGTTTTACAATCCGGATACTTCTCTGAGTCCAGGGAAGCATAGCGTTGAAATTCATGTTACAGATAGATGCAATAATACAACAAAAAGATCCCACACATTTTGGATAAATAAAGAGCGTTAAATGATACCTTTCAAAGATGATAATCCCACGCCCACTTTTCCGGTGGTTACGCTGACGCTTGTTGCTGTAAATGTGCTTGTGTTTTTTCATCAACTGGGGATGCCACAGGATGAGCTGAGGGAATTGGTTTATACTTACGGGGCTGTTCCGGAATTGATTGTGCGAGGTCAAAATCTGCATGCAGTCTTTACATCCATGTTTTTACACGGCGGATTAATGCATCTGCTGGGCAACATGCTTTTTATGTGGATTTTTGCAGATAATATCGAGCATCTCACAGGTCATGGGCGTTTCATTGTTTTTTATTTAATCTGCGGAGTCATTGCGTTTTTGACACATTTTTTCATGGCGCCGCTTTCCCAGCAGCCAATGATCGGTGCAAGCGGGGCTATATCCGGTGTGTTAGGCGCGTATGCCCTTCGCTTCCCCAGAGCACGGGTGCACGTTATTTGGATTCTGTTCATTTTTATCAGCATAGACCGCATTCCCGCGGTTATTGTTCTTGGATTGTGGTTTCTGTTTCAAATCATGAACGCTGTCGTGTCCCAGGGAACCGGCGGCGGAGTGGCCTGGTATGCACACATTGGCGGATTCATTGGCGGATTTTTGCTGATCAAACTTTTTGAAAAACGTCGCGTCGTTGTTTATTATGATCGTTAATATGTGAACGTTTGTTCTCTTTATTCTATCAGGTAATATCTGATGAGTAACACTATAGTTCCCCGGAGAGCAATAATTGTCAAGAGAAAACTCAGAAACAATGCCAACAATGAGCCGCTGAATGAATTTGAATTATTTGTTAAAATCCAATTAAATAGCACTTTATAAACTTATTCCACCATCAGGTTGCGACCCATTGTTACACACATTCGAGTATCTACCCCTATTGTAAATGTAGTACAAGAAAATTAAAAAATAACTTGACAAATATGTACATATATGCTATATTTGGGTAAACAAATGTTCATATAATCGAATTGTGTTCACTTTGATATATCAATTGACAGAAAAACAACAAAAAGTCCTCGAAGCAGTTCGTGATTACCAGCACGAGTACGGATATCCACCTACCGTGCGTGAGCTGGCTGATATTTTTGGCCAAACATCCACTGCTGGAATCCACAAGATACTTCAGGTGCTGAAAGAAAAAGGACATCTGACAAAAAATGACCGGAAATCCCGTTCTTTGGCTATTATTGAACAGAATGATTTGTCCGCCAATCGGGTTAAGAAATACCCGGTCGTTGGCCAGGTGCAGGCTGGTATGCCTCAATTAGCTTACGAAGAAAAAGAAGGTGATATGTATCTCGACTCGGACTGGGCAGGTGATAAAGACACATTTCTGCTCCGGGTGCAGGGACATAGCATGATCGATGCCGATATTCACGATGGTGATATCCTGGTAGTGCAAAAAACACAAACGTGCCGAAACGGAGATATCATCATCGCATTGTTGGAAGATGAGGCGACTGTTAAACGCTTTTTCAAAGAAAAAGACCGGTTTCGCTTACAGCCGGAAAATCAGTCTATGCAGCCGATCTATATCTCGCGTGATGATCCGGGCTTTACAATTATCGGGCTCGTGCGTGGATTGCTAAGAAAATTTTAGGAGAATAATTATGCAGAACAATACCATATTTACTCAGGAATATGAAAATAATCATCTCGCGCATCCGGGATTGACCGATCCCACTGACGTATTATTAAAAACAATAGATGAAATAAATGATATTTTTTACCGCTTGAATGAAATGTATGATGTGACCTATGAAGATTTTCAATCATTCTATCAAACTACAGATCTGAAATATTATCAGTATCTGGAGAAATTATGGTCGAGTGTAGATTCCGATATCTATGCGAAATACTTGTCTTATGACCTCATGAATTATGAATACCGGCGCTGGAAAGAAAATCTTAAAAAATGGCAGTCAGAGATGATTCAGGCTGTTAAACAATTTGTGTGGACCGAATTGGGACAAAACTTTATCCCTGATGTAAAAAAGCAGCACATGATTGAAGCTGCATAACAGAAAGGAGTGATACTATGGCAATGCCAGCAAAACGCACCCAACGGGAAAAAAAGCAGAGGCATCTCCCGAATTGGGAAAAATATTGGCGAAATTTCACCGACTTGGAATTACTACGTGAAAAATCCATAAATCTGGATGACACCCTCGAATACCTGGAAAAAGAGTTTGGTACAAAATTAATGTCAGGTGATCACATGCAACTGGTCACGGCATTGGAGGACAGAATTCAGGAGCTTGAACGCATTGAAAAAGAAGAAAGTAAATCTGTGCAGGCTAACCTTTTCGATTCGTAATGTGTTGAACCCTGCTATTTTATCTCCACACGAGTTCGCGTTTAGGGGGGAACTCGTGTTACTTCCAACTTTGCGTTTTGCCTTCCGTTTGTTAAATCTTATTAAAACATGTTTAATGTTATCTGGTTCGATAATTGTGAAATATTTAGTTTCAATGTGAAATTTTATGGTACCCGGAACAGAGTTTAAGTATCATTTTGTGATTTTCGTTTGCATTAAAAATTTTATTCTGTTATTTTATATTTTATCTGTAGAATATAAAGATATCACGAAAATTAATAACAGAATATAATCACATTGACATGTTATGGAGGAAGAATGAAAATGAAACATATGTCTTGGTTGTTGGTGACTTTGTTGGTTTTTGGCTTTTCATGCGACCAGCAAAAAAATTACATGGACGAAACCCAGGCCGAAAAACAGGCTCGAATGCAATGGTGGGAGGATGCACGCTTTGGCATGTTTATCCATTGGGGACTTTATGCTGTTCCAGCCGGAGAATGGAACGGCCAAAGAGTAAAAGGTATCGGCGAATGGATTCAAGCGTCGTTAAATATTCCCCGCGAAGAATATGCAAAGTTCACTGACCAGTTCAATCCACAAAAATTTGATGCGGACAAGTGGATAAAGCTGGCTAAAAAAGCAGGCATGAAATACCTGGTGGTGACGTCAAAACATCATGACGGTTTTTGTTTGTGGGATTCCAAACAAACCGAATGGGATGTTGTCGACGCTACTCCATACGGCAAAGACATATTGGCGCAGTTAAAAAAAGCCTGCAAAGAAAATGGCGTGCGATTTTGTACCTATTATTCGATCCTGGATTGGCACCACCCATCGCAATATGTAGACCCTGAAGCTGATAACCCGCATGCTGGTCATGCGAGAAATAAAATGCATGAGGGCCGCAAACAGGAATATGTGGATTACATGAAAGCTCAGTTGGCAGAAATCATCGAAAATTATGATCCCGGTGTAATGTGGTTTGACGGCGAATGGGTCGAATGGTGGACTAAAGAAGATGGTATCATGCTTTATAATTACGTACGCTCCCTGAATCCGGATATAATAATCAATAATCGCGTTGGCGCTGGCCGTCAAGGCATGTCTGGTTTTGATGCGGGTGAAGGTTTTGCCGGTGATTTTGGCACGCCTGAGCAGGAAATTCCGGATACCGGACTTGCCGGTGTGTTCTGGGAGAGCTGCATGACCATGAACGATACCTGGGGCTACAAGTACTTTGATGATAATTGGAAATCATCTGAAACGTTGATCCGGAATCTTGTGGATATTGTGTCCAAAGGCGGAAATTATCTGTTGAATGTCGGTCCCAAAGCAGACGGCACAATACCAGAACCTTCTGTTGTCCGGCTTGAGGATATAGGTGAATGGATGACAGTGTATGGCGAGTCGATTTATGGCTCAAAAGCCAGTCCTTTTGAAGCACCGGCATGGGGCCGCTATACACACAAGCCTGGCACACTATATGCACACATTTTTGAATGGCCCACGTACAGCAAACTCAATATTCCCCTGGCAGCAGATTCGGTCAGCAAAGCGTTCCTGTTATCCGACAAAGAAAGTGCACTTGAAATTCGAGCAGAGCAAGACTCGACAGTGATTCAACTGCCAGCAAAAGCTCCGGACGGCATTGATACTGTTCTCGGAGTGAACTATAAAGGAGAATTGTAATAAAGCGTGGCCCGTTCTTATAATTTATTTTGGCCTGTACCGGATAGTTACAGCAAAAAGCCGCCGCCCCCCGGTGATCCCGGCGGATTCTGGGAAAACCGGGGCGACAGGCACCATTGTGGCGTGGATATATACGCGCCATTTGGCAGCGAGGTTAGAGCTGTCGAAAGCGGCGTGGTTGTGAATATCTCTGTGTTTACGTCGCCCGAAATCATCCCTTATTGGAATAAAACATTCGCTGTGACTGTACGCAGCTCTTTTAACTATTATTTCAAATACGCAGAAATGAACGACGTTGTGGTCCATCAAGATCAAAAACTGCGTGCAGGTCAACTTGTCGGACATGTGGGGAAGGTTCTCAATCCATCGCAGATTGACGACTCTTCTCCTGATTACATCCGAAGATTAAATGAGCAATCGCAACAAAGTATGCTTCATTTTGAAGTTTATCGCACCAACCCATCTATTTCTCATTATTGTGGTGGTAATTACTTTTCGGACGGACAACCTGAGCATTTGATGGACCCAACGCCATTTCTTAATCATTCAAGTGAAGAGTCCTGTTTTGAATATGAATATCACACACCTCAATAGCGGGGGACTCATTACGAACTATACCTGCAGCTCAAAATGCCGGCATTGTCTTTATCGGTGCAGTCCGGAGTGGCCGAACCATTACATCAATGAAAAAACAACTCGAAATAATTTACGAAAAACAAAAACCCTCGGCTGTCATTCTATGCATATCGGCGGAGGTGAACCTTTGCTCAATCCGGATAAATTGTATGATATTATTGATGTGTTCTATGAAGAAGACATATCAATAGATTATATTGAAACCAATTCGTCCTGGTTTCAAGATCACGATTCAGCGTGCGATGTGCTGGATAATCTGCTTGAACACGGCATGACCCGGCTGCTTGTGTCAATGAGCCCGTTTCACAATGAGTTCATACCATTTAAAAAAGTAAAAGGTGTGATCAATGCCTGTCACACAACCGGCATGCACGTTTTTCCATGGATCAAAGAGTTTTATCAAGAGCTGGATATGCTCGATGCCGGAAGTCGGCATAATCTCGCCGAGTTTGATGAATATTTCGGCGATTCGTATATCGAGTCTATTCCAAACCGTTACTGGATCAATCCGGGCGGCCGGGCTCTGGATTTTTTCCGGGATATTAATGGAAGCATTTCAGTAGAGTCTATTCTGGCAAACAATTCGGGCGGATGTACCGAGCTCACTCAGGTGGAGCATTTTCATGTAGATTTGTACGGCAATTATGTGCCGGGCTTGTGCAGTGGATTCGCATTGCACTTTCAGGATGTTGGAGAACCGTTAAGTACTGAAAAATATCCGTTCATTAACCTGCTTTATAATAAAGGAATTCGGGGATTTTACGAGTTGGCGGTGAAAGAGTACGGTTTTGAGCCCAAATCCGGTTACGCGGGTAAATGTGATCTCTGTGCCGATATTCGCCATTTTTTCGTTAATCAATTCCATATTCAATCTAGTGAACTTCAACCATTGCACCATTATTATGATGAAAGGTGTCGCTATTAAAAAAAGGAGAGCCCATGGATAGACGCTCATTTTTAAAATCGGCTGCTGCAAGTTCAATTGCCGGAGTGTTAGCTCCCGGATTTTTATACGCGAACAACAATATTAAACGCCCCAATATTTTGTTTGCTATCTCAGACGACCAATCCTGGAAACACGCCGGGGCCTATGGCTGTCCGTTCGTAAATACACCGGCTTTTGACCGGGTTGCGAAAAATGGTGTTCTTTTTAACAACGTCTTTGCGGCTGCTCCGCAATGCAGTCCCAACCGTTCAGCCATTTTGACCGGCCGGCATATTTGGCAATTGGAAGAGGCGGGAACGCATAACAGCAATTTCCCGAGAAAATTCAAGGTTTTTACTGATGAGTTGGAAAAAGCCGGTTACCAGTGCGGTGTAACCGGCAAACCGTGGGGACCGGGAAATTACGAGATTACCGGCTGGCCACGAAATCCGGCGGGTCCCGAATTGAACGAACATTTTTATGACGAGCGTCCGCTCGGTGGGATTAGCAAATATAATTACGCTGAAAATTTTAAAACTTTTTTGAACCAAAAGTCAGATGACAAGCCGTTTTTCTTTTGGTTCGGAGCCTTTGAACCTCATCGCTCGTACCAAAAAAGCTCTGGCCTGGCCGCCGGAAAAAGTCCGGAACAGGTGACACCACCGGCGTTTTTGCCTGATCATAATGTGATCCGCAACGATCTTTTAGATTATGCTGTTGAAATCGAATGGTTTGATTCTCATCTGGACAAAATGCTAAAACTTTTGGAAGAACGCGGTGAGCTACAAAACACCCTCGTTGTGGTGACGTCTGATAATGGCATGCCTTTTCCGCGAGCCAAGGCTAACCTGTACGAATACGGCACGCACATGCCGTTTGCTGTGCAATGGCCGGAGCGCATTAAAGGTGGGCGCGTGGTGGATGATCTCATCAGCTTCATCGATATTGCTCCGACGTTCCTCGATGTTGCTCACGCTCCTGCCCCGAATATGGTAACAGGCAAAAGTTTTCTGAATATCTTATGCTCAGAAAAAGAGAGGCTTGTTGATCCGTCGCGTTCAAGAGTCTTTTTTGGGCGCGAACGTCATACGCATGCCCGGCCTGATAATCTCGGCTATCCTTCAAGGGCAATCCGCACGGCGGATTATCTTTACATTGAGAATATGAAACCGGATCGCTGGCCCGCAGGTAATCCTACCGGTTCCAGCGAGCCCGAAGGGTACCATGATATTGACGCTTGTCCTTCAAAGACTTTTCTTATTGATCACCAAAGGGAATATCCAAAGCTGGCAAGCTTGTCACTCGACAAACGCCCAAAGGAGGAATTATTTGATATCAAAAAAGATCCGGCATGCACGGAAAACCTGGCTGAACATCCTGATTTCCTCGATATCAAACTAGAGTTGAAAAAGACATTGCATGCCACGCTGGCAACGCAGGGTGATCCCCGGATGCATGGAAATGGTGATATTTTCGAAAGCTATCCGCGATATAGTCACATGCGGGATTTTCCGGGCTTTAAAAAAAGAGGCCAATACAATCCGGAATATTACTGATTTTTTTGTGGATTTTCTTGAATCAGAGCAAAAAGGGAAAGTTTTTCATATTAAACATGATAAAGGTGAACCTTTCCCTTTTTACTAAAATTATATTTTTAACTCAAGCATATAATCTCAGTTCTTTCAATCTCTGTTATCAGAATTTATCAGTATAATTATTTCGATAATATTCACATTCAGTTTTTATGGCATGCATTCTTAGTCCAACCGTGTATAAATTATTTTCCATTTTTTATTTTATTTTTGATAGAAAAAAGTTAATTTTGTTGGCTGAAATCGATTCTATTGGTCCCACCAACCGATTACGAACGTTTTGAAATATTATCTGAACGTTCAGGGAGTTTTCAATGAAGAAAGAACTCGTGCTGGATACCAATGTTATTTTGCACGACCCGAACTGTGTTTTTCATTTTGAAGATAATGATATTGTCATTCCTATCACCGTAATCGAGGAACTGGATGCGTTCAAAAAGGGGCATGACCAAATCAACTTTCATGCCCGTGTATTCATCCGCTTTCTGGATCAATTGCCCGGTGAAAAATTGGTGAACAGCGGCGTTCCTCTGGGAGAAGGGCGCGGTCATATCCGGATTTTGACTGAATATAAAGACGATCCCAAGGTGGTTCAGGCTTTTGTCGAACCAAAACCTGATCACCGCATTCTAAGTGCTGCACTTCATCTTCATTCACTTCTTACAGACAGAGCCACTGTGTTGGTTAGCAAAGATGTAAATTTGCGTCTTAAAGCCAAATCCCTTGGATTACCTTCTCAGGATTATTATTCTGACAAGATTGAAGATATCAACAAATTATATCGCGGGATTCGAAGAATTGAAAATTTTGATCCGAATATTATCGACCGTCTTTATATCGAACACGAAATCGCCGCTGTGGAGACAGAAATTGACCCCCTTTTCCCCAACGAATATTTTATTCTCAGAGGCAACAACAAATCCGCTCTGGCTTTTTACAATCCTAAAAGTCAAATGATAGAGCGGGTTAAAAAGAACTCGGCTTTTGGCATTATGCCGCGAAATTCAGAGCAAACATTTTCATTGCACGCTCTGACGAATCCGGATGTGCCTCTCGTCACCTTGAGCGGCAAAGCTGGCACTGGTAAAACGCTGTTGGCCCTGGCTGGTGCCCTGGAACGCCGGAAGATTTATAAACAGATTTACCTGGCCCGGCCAATTGTCGCGTTATCCAATAAAGACATTGGATTTTTACCCGGCGATGTGCAATCAAAAATAAATCCTTATATGCAGCCGCTGTACGATAACCTTGGTGTAATCCGCGGGCAATATAAAGAATCGGATCCGGACTATCAACTCATTGGCGATATGCTCGATAACGGCAAACTGGTCATTTCGCCACTGGCGTATATTAGAGGCCGGAGTTTAAACCACATCTATTTTATTGTTGATGAGGCGCAAAACCTGACGCCTCATGAAGTGAAAACCATAATCACCAGGGCCGGAGAGGGCACGAAGGTTGTGTTTACCGGAGATCCTCACCAAATTGATACGCCATATCTCGATTCTGCTTCAACCGGATTGAGTTATGTCATTGAACGCATGAAAAACGAACCCCTACACGCTCATGTGACGCTCGAAAAAGGCGAGCGCTCCGAGCTGGCTGAATTGGCTAGTAATGTGCTTTAATTTCCAATATATTATTCCAGGAACCCGAAAGATAATTGTATAGTCAATTTTAAAGTTCCTTGTTCTGGAAAAATGATATAAAAATGAGGCAAAATGTTAAAAGCAGATAAAATACATTTCAAAAACGGTCACTATGAAACACCAGTTCGAAAAATCTCGTTGTTTGCCAGATTATTCCCTGCTTTTGCGTTTTATTCAACAGTCCTAAACACAGTGGTAAACGCTTCCAAACTGGCCAGGCGAGGTGAACTGACCGACCAGCAATACGAATACGCCAGCGTTGAGATTATGCGCGCAGTAGAAAAGGTCGGCGGACAAATTGAGGTGGACAATCTCGATGTTGTGCGGGAATCGGAATGGCCGTACGTTTTCGTTGCCAACCATATGAGCACTCTGGAGACCATGGCACTGGCTTGCCTTTTGCTTCCAAAAGGGCCAATTAATTTCGTTGTCAAAGAAAGTTTGCTTAACTATCCTGTCTTTGGCCATGTGATGAGATCACGAAATCCTATTGTTGTTGGTCGGGAGAATCCTCGCCAGGATTTGGTCAAAGTCCTGGAAGAAGGTAAGCAGCGGCTTGCGCAAGGATACAGCGTTATTGTTTTTCCGCAACGTACACGAACAAAAGACTTTAATCCAGCACAGTTTAATTCCATAGGTGTTAAACTTGCCCGGCGCGCAAACAGGCCTGTTGTGCCAGTAGCAATAAAAACAGATTTCTGGGGATCCGGTAAACTGGTCAAAGAGCTAGGGAAAATTGATCCCAATAAAAAAGTACGTTTTCATTTCGGCCAGCCAATTCATATCAAAGGCCGCGGAACTGAAACACATGAGCAAATCGTTTCTTTTATTAGTGAAAAAATTTCAAAGTGGAAAGAAGAAAAGTGATCTGAATCTACGCGCTCAAGTGTGTGGCTATGAAAGCACAGAATAAAAGGGCTCTGAACGTATTACCTATTGAAAGAAATCTATGTCTATATTTTAACGTGTGCTGTGGCCGTTCTATTTGTAGCAATGCAGGTTGGGACGCTGGAGCGTCCAGGAACAAGCTCAAAGAAGACAGGGGCATGAGAAATATGATTATTTATGGCATAAATAGCCGGATCCCAATAACAAGAAAAACATTTCAATGATAGGATAAATAACATTGATAAAGAAAATTGCTGCTGCTTTGATTGTGATTGGCTTGCTGGCTGTGATAATCAGCGACCAGGACCGTCGTGTGAAACCGCTGAATAAATTTGTCGCTCCTTTCATTGGTGTTGAGGGTGGCGGTCATGTTTTTCCCGGCGCAGCCCGCCCGTTTGGCATGGTTAAACTTGGGCCGGACTGCGGTGACAAGAGTTCGAATTCCGGTTACCAGTCAGAGGGGTTAATACAGGGATTTAGTCACACCCACGTTAGCGGAACCGGCGGAGGTGCCAAGTACGGCAACATTCTCGTCACACCGTCCACGGGCGAGGTGTGTCTGTCAGATTACGGATCGCTGCGAAGTGATGAACGTGCTACACCTGGATTTTACGGTGTCCATCTTGATCGTTATGACATTGATGTGGAGTTGACAGTGACACATAGCGTGGGGTTTCATCGTTATACCTTTCCCGCAACTCAAAAAGCCAACATATTCGTTGATGCCGGTTCTTTTTTGCGGTCCGGACAGCAATGGGGCGAGGCACAGGATCTAGTTCATTCCTCTGTGCATATTCTTTCACCCACCGAAATTCAAGGCAGCTCCACGGTCCGGGGTGGCTGGAATAAAGGCGGACCTTACACGGTGTACTTTTACGCCCGTTTTGACACTGAGCCCGATTCTGCCGGAATCTGGCGTGAAGATTCATTTCTTAATACAAACAAAGTGAGCAGCACAGAACCCACTGGTGCTTTTCTGACCTTTCAAACTCGAAAAAGTCAAAAAATACAGCTTCAAGTCGGCATTTCCTTCAAGAGTGCGGCAAAAGCCAAAGCCAATGTTAAAGCCGAAACACCGCACGGGTCTTTTGAGCACACTTTTCTACAAGCTCAGCAGCAATGGAACAAAGCTCTCAATCGAATCATTGTGGAAACAGATCATTATGAATTAAAGCAGATGTTTTACACTGCGCTTTATCATTCCTTGTTGATGCCCACTGACCGCACTGCCGAGCATCCGGAGTGGCCATCGGACCGGTCTTACTATGACGATTATTACGCGATTTGGGATACATTTCGAACACTGCATCCGTTGCTTACGCTCATTCAACCGGAACGTCAGAAAGAAATGCTGCAATCATTGTTGAATATTTATCAGCACGAAGGTTTTATGCCCGATGCGCGAAGCGGCAACGACAACGGGCGTACTCAGGGCGGCAGTAATTGCGATATACTGTTTGCTGATGCCAAAGCGAAAAATCTGGCCGGTATCGATTATGAACTCGCTTTTGAAGCGATGGAAAAAAATGCCATGGTGATCCCTGACGAACCGCAAAAACATGGCCGGGGCGGTCTCTCGGATTACAAATCGCTGGGCTATGTATCCACTGACTTTGAACGTGCCGGGACACGCACGCTCGAGTACGCCTATTGTGATTTTGCCTTGTATCAAACAGCTCAGTCTTTGGGGAAAACTGAAAAGATCAACCAGTACTGTCAGCGCGCAAATTATTGGCAAAATTTATGGCGGCCAGTTGAGCATAAAGGAATGCGCGGTTTCATCTGGCCGCGTCACCGGGACGGAGGCTGGAAAAAAGATTTTAATGTGTTGCAGTCAGGAAGCTGGCCGGATTTTTTCTACGAAAGTCATTCCTGGGAATATTCGTTTTACGTGCCGCATGACGTCCATGCGCTGATCCAGGCGTGCGGCGGACGTGAAGCGTTCATCGCCAGACTGGATACGTTTTTTGTTAATCATTATTACAACGTGGGAAATGAGCCGGGATTTTTAACGCCCTGTTTGTACATTTGGGCAGGGCGACCACATAAAACAGCAGCTCTGCTACGGTCAATAATTGACAGGCATTTCCACGCTGGCAGGGACGGCCTGCCCGGAAACGACGATGCCGGTGCCATGTCGTCATGGTTTGCTTTTCATTCACTTGGATTTTATCCTAACGCTGGTCAGGATGTTTATCTGATTACGGCCCCAATGTATAAAAGAGCCGAGATATCTCTGGCACATGGAAAAAAACTGATCATCAAGACAAAAAATTTATCACCGGAAAATCGCTTTATCCAATCTGCAACGCTAAATGGCAAGCCGTGGTCGCGGGCCTGGTTCCGGCACCGCGATATTCAGGATGGCGGGGTGTTTCAATTTATTATGGGAGCTGCACCTTCAAAATGGGGAACAAAGGAACCGCCGCCCTCGCTGAGCGACCCGGCAATGGATAAATAAACATTCCTTGTAAGACACGATTTGACATAAAAACCCGGATTTCATTTTACATTTATTTACTTTTCTGTTGACATTCTCAAACAAAATCGTATATTTACAATTGTGAAAGCGAAAACGATTAAGACATTTCGCATCCAATTTCCTGATTTACATTTTTATTCTTTCAAATCTGATTCTAACAATTATGAATGATATGATGATTCACATAACGTATCTTTCTCAAAGCATCATAGCCTCGCAGTTTATCGCATAGTATTTTGTTATCGAATAATTAAGACAACAATATCAGGGAGTCACACGGTGAAGCATGAAAGAAAAATAGTGTGGTTCGTTAGTTTGATCCTGCTGATTGCTTCTGTTTCTATGGCAGCAACAACAGGCAAAGTGGCCGGCACGGTCACCGATAAAGAAACCGGCGAACCCCTGGCAGGAGCCAATATCGTCATTGTGGGCACGAATTACGGTGCTGCAGCCGATGCACAGGGTGATTATTTTATCATCAACCTGCCGCCCGGCAAGTACACCGTCAAAGCGATGATGATGGGGTATGCTCCAATGCAGTACGAGGATGTCAAAGTCAGTATCAACTCAACTGTGACACTTGACTTTCAACTCACTTCCAAAGTGATCGAGGGCGAGGTCGTCACTGTCTCCGCTTCAGCCATATCATTTAAAAAAGATCAAACCAGTTCAATACGAAATGTGTCCTCCGATCAGATGGACATATTGCCGATTGAAAATGTGCAGGACGTCATCGACATGCAGGCCGGTGTGGTGAACGGGCACTTTCGCGGCGGCAGGCGAGACGAAGTTTCTTATCTCGTTGACGGTATCCAGGTCGATAACTCCTTTGACGGCGTTGGTGGCATGGTGGATGTGGAGAGCGATGTCATCGAAGACCTGGAGATCATTACCGGCACGTTTAACGCCGAGTACGGCCGTGCCATGTCCGGCATTGTCAATGCCGTCACCAAGGATGGCGGGGACAAGCTTCATGGCAGAGTTACCGGTTATTTCGGAAATTATTACACCACGCACGACGAGCTGTTTATCGGCCTGAAACCGAGTGAGGTTTACCGGAACCAGGACTATCAGCTTCAGGCGGAAGGGCCAATTATCAGCCAAAAATTGAACTATTTTGTCAATGTTCGTTATCAGGACAACAAGAATCACCTGAATGCCATCCGCCGGTTTTTGATGGACGATTACAGTGATTACTCGTTTGGAAATCCGGCCCAATGGATCGACACCCATCGTGGCGACAGTTCGTATGTGCCCTTGAACAACGGCACGTACCGCTCGTTGTTCGGGAAATTGACCTACCGGCCAACTCCGAACATAAAATTGTCGCTGCTCTACTCGGGTGAAGATGACGATTGGGGAAGTTATAGCCACACTTACAAGTATGCACCGGATGGAAAAGCGCGCAGTCACAAAGAAAACAGCATGAGCTCTTTTCAGCTCAATCACAGTGTCAGTTCGCGGCTTTTCTACGAGTTAAAAATCTCTTACGTCGATAATTACTATGGCAACTATTTGTATGAAAATCCTTTGGACGACCGGTACATCCATGACCGCTATCACAATGCTGCGGGTCCAGGATTTTACACAGGAGGCCAGGACAAAGGTCACACCCGGCGGAGCGTCAGGGACTGGACGACCAAGTATGATTTGACCTGGCAGTTGCATAAACATCACAGTTTGAAAACCGGTGTTCAGTATATCTCGCATGATATTCACAATCGTCACCATCAGATTCAGAATAAATATCGCAATAAACCGGAAGAATACGACAATTATTATGATGAGGAAAAAGGCACCTATATTTATCCGAATTATGAACCTGAGCTTTTAGGTGATGAAACGATTTACGGCGAGGTCTATCACGTCTATCCCAAAGAGCTGTCCGCTTATCTGCAGGATAAAATGGAATTCAATGAAATGGTGATCAACTTTGGTCTCCGCTACGATTCGTTCAATCCGGATACCAAATATCCAACCAACTGGCGAAATCCAGCCAATCAGTTAAGTTTTGAAAACAAAGCCTTTATGTCTGATTATGTGGATGCCGACACCAAACAACAGCTCAGTCCGCGATTTGGCTTGTCCTATCAGCTCAGTGATGCCGCGTTACTGCATTTTAGTTACGGCCATTTTTTTCAGGCGCCGCCGTATTACGCCTTTTTCCAGAATCATTCGTTTCTTGTGCAGCCAACGGATTACGTCACCGAAACCGGCAATCCCCAACTCGAAGCCCAGCGAACCGTTCAATACGAAATTGGTCTCTGGCAGGAAATCATCAAAGGTATGGGATTGGAAGTGAATCTGTATTACCGGGATATTTACGATTTGCTGAGTATGCGAATCATGACCACATACAATCAGATTCGTTACGGACTTTATACCAACAAAGATTACGGTAACGTCAAAGGACTGGAACTGAAATACGATCTAGCCTACGGATACTTTAATGCGTATATGAACTATACTCTACAGTACACGCGCGGCAACGCTGATGATCCAACACAAACTTTTACCCGGGCCGGAGATAATAAAGACCCGATTTCCCGGCTCATTCCATTGGCATGGGATCAGCGGCATACCTTTAATCTGAGTTTAAACTATGCACAAAAGAATTATAGCGCTACCGTTTCAGGTTATGTGGATTCAGGTACGCCATATACCTGGGCGCCTATCGAAGAAAGCCGCCTCTCGCGGGTCAATCTTTATCCAAACAATTCGACAAAGCCAATGCAAGTGACATTTGATTTTTACGGGTATTATGATATCGATCTTGCTGATCCATACAAGCTGCGGTTGAATCTCAAAGTTGAAAATCTGTTTGATCGCAAGAACGAACTATGGGTCAACCCGACAACCGGGCGCGCAAATGAAGCTATTATCCGTGATGTTGATTTGGCGAACCATCGCAGTTTGTTCAACGAATACCAGGATCGGATTATCAATCCGGCAGCGATTTCCGCTCCACGATATGTGAAATTTGGTGTGAGTTTTATCTTTTAGAAAAAAATGTGATCTAAAAACGAGGACGTCACAATGAAGTTGGCACGAATACATTACATTATTTTTATGCTCTGCATTACGCTCGTATCGCTTGCGTGGGGACAGGGCAAACCGTACGACGGACCAGATGACCCGGCCGGTGACATTGCTGCAATTCGTGAAGGATACATGACCGGTAACCGGGTTTTTCTGTACTTCCAGAACCAGTGTGAACTCTCCGACTGGCCACGCGTTGACGTGTCCCGCTGGCCCAACGATTACACTGGCGTGAAAATGACAGACGGAATTAATATTTTAATTACCGCTCAGGTTTTTCTGGAGCAGGATACCATACCGGTGACCGATCCGGAGCGGATCGCGACTGAAAAACTGGATACGTTATGGTATTGCCAAACCGCTTTCCGGGGCGGTCTTGATCTCGACCCTACCGGCACGATTCAATGGGGCTTGTATCCGGTATTCGGCTATTTTAATGAAGAAGGTGAGCATCCGGCCATGAGCAACCGGCCTGAATCGTGGCCGCCGGCTGGCTGGCCGGCACGCGGCGACGAAACCAAATGGCCGGGGGTGTGGAATGGCCGTTTCGGCCTGGGTGTCAAATATGCAGACCTGGAAACGTACTTTGTTGCAAACGATGCCCAGGACCAGGAATATCTCGAAGAATCGGATACGCTGCGATATTATCCGCGACCGGGAGTGAAAATCGGCGACAAACGTCCAAGTGTGACTATTCAAAAAGGCCAGCCCTGGGGCGGACTTGGCGTGCGCGTTGAAACGCGCGGTTATCAGTGGAACAATCCACTGGCACGCGATGCTATTTTTTGGGAATACAATATTGCCAATATCAGTGAATACGACCTGCCGCAAGTCGCTTTTGGCTACCATGTTGATAACGCCATTGGTAACGACTCGAATGATGAAATCGGTTATTTTGACTCTTTTCTCGATTTGGCATTTTCATGGGATATCGACGGTATCGGTCAGGGCGGCTTGAAATGCGGCACCATGGGATTTGCCTTTCTGGAAAGTCCAGGCTTGCCCTATGACGGCATTGATAACGATCAGGACGGCCTGATCGATGAGCAACGCGACAATCCGGCCGGCACATTAGTCGGCCCCACAGACGGCATTCATGATGTCGATGACTTTTTAAAATTTTACAGACTGGAATTGGATGACCTCGCCGAACACTGGTCCGGCGATGAAGACCAGGACTGGCAGGATGGCTATGACGCGAATGGTAATGGATTTTATGATAAAACAGAAAATCCCGGTGACGATGTCGGACTTGACGGGATTGGTCCGGCTGACTTGAATTACCCGGGACCGGATCAAGGCGAATGCAATCACAAACCGGATTATGTGGAAGGTCTGGGCTGCGAACCAAACTTTAATGCTACGGACGTGACCGAATCTGATATGCTCGGCTTGACCGCCTTTAGCCTGTTTCATGTCACCGAGCAACTGGACGGTAAACCAAAAACCTTTCACCAGGATTGGGTAATGTGGCAGCTCACCGGTACCGGTATTCTCAAGGAATATCTCGGAGAAATTTCCAACTTGATCGAGGTGTTTGCTTCTGGTCCGTTTCCGCTTTACGCTGGCAGAACAGAACGAGTTTCCATGTCTATTCTGCATTCCTACGACGCCCTTTCTGACTTGAATCAGGACCCGCCAAGTGCACCGGTTCTGTTTGAATTAAAGGACGTGGCCCAATTGATTTACGAAAAGGACTATCGTTTTGCCCAGCCGCCAATCATGCCGACGCTCACAGCTACGGCGGGTGACGGCAAGGTGGTGCTGTCCTGGGATAACATGGCCGATGTCGCTACCCGCGAACCCTTCCTTGGCGGGGTTAACGATTTTGAAGGATATAAGCTTATTCGCGCCACAGATAAAAAGTTCCAGGATGCCCAGATCATTACCGATGGTTATGGCACCCCAATGATGTACAAACCCATATTTCAGTGCGATAAAAAAGACCGCATCACCGGATTTACCGATTTTGGCCTGCTGAACGGTATGGGTTATTATTTGGGAGATGATTCCGGTATTCAGCACTATTATGTCGATGAAAATGTGCAAAACGGCAGGACATACTATTATGGACTGGTGGCTTACGATTATGGTATTTCTGATACACTGGCACCTCCGGGCATTGCGCCGTCGGAAAATAATCTTGTTATAGAACTGGATGAATTTGAAGAAATTCGCAAAGTCGGCAAAAATATTGCCGTGGTTACTCCGCATCAAATTGCAGCCGGTTATACACCACCTTCGATCGACATTTTAGCGAACAGTATAAAAACGTCAGCAGGTTATGCAAAACCGCGGGTGGTTTCGAGCAATGCTCTCAAACCGAATCATGTCTATACATTTAAATTTAAAGCAGACACGATTTTCCACCATAACCGCAAAGCCTCAGGCATTTACTATCTCACTAACGGTTATATTATCTATGATGTGACCGATAGCAACCGTGTTGTTGTGGAAAGTGATCCGGGGGGATTTATTGGAGACAACCTGGTATATGATGCCATTGAGGAAGATGTGGTGAATCCGCGCAAGGAATGGTACATGAAAATAGGCAGTGAGATTCAATCGGATGTCGCTGACGGCGTGGTTATGGATATGATGTCAAATTTAATCACGACCAAATTCGGCAGTATGGATATGATCAACTCCGGCTGGGCAGTCGGTGGCTCAGAGATGACGATGATTACGACAGATGATGCTATAAAATATTTTCCCTGGGATTATGAATTCATCGTGACCAACGACCCTGAAGCCTATACCACGAAAACACGGCGCTTCCGCGCGGTTGAGGATACCTCCGGCCGTATTGATGAAGAACTGATTTTTAAAGATTTATCCTATCCTTTCTTTATGATTAACAAGTCATTTCCTCTCAAAGACGGCGAGTTCGATACCCTGGATATCGTCGGTATCGATGAAAATGAAAACGGTACGTTTGACCTTGTTGGTGACCGCGTGCTGTTCGGTGTGCGTGATGATACACGTGGCGACTGGTATGAAACCATTTTTGTGGCATGGTTTCATGAAGAACCGCAGCCAGGAGACGTTTACTATGCTACGTTCAACCGGCCGCATTTTGTCACTGATTCTCTCACCTACAAAGTACTGCCCGACGGCAAGACCAACAAGGCAGCTCTTGTAGACGAAATGAAAAAAATAAAGGTAGTGCCCAATCCGTACGTGGCGACTAATGATATGGAACCGTCCATGCAAAACTGGTTCCGCAATCAGAGGCGCCGGATTATGTTCACACACTTGCCTGCTGAATGCACTATAAAAATATTCACAGCCAGCGGTATTTTCGTGGATGAAATTAAAGTGGAAAACGCCAGCAATAACGGCGTGGCACACTGGAACGTGGAAACCAGCGAAGGACTCGATGTCGCTGCCGGAATGTATGTTTACCACATCGAGTCGCATGCCACAGGCGCTGAAAAGCTTGGCAAGTTTGCTATCATCAAATAATCGGATAGGAGTTTATTATGATTGACAATAAAAAGAAAATACTCGCTTTTTTTGTGCTCCTGGTATTGGTTGCCGGACTTGCCCTTGCCCAGGAGCCATACCGCCGGGGAACAACAGCCGGCAATTTTCTGGAAATAGGCTATGGCAGTCGGGGGGCAGCCATGGGCGATGCGGTTGTTGCCACAACAAATGATATTGAATCTGTGTACTGGAATCCGGCCGGCCTGGCGTTGATGCGCAAAAGCGAAGCCGCCTTTAGCATGCAGCCGTGGTTCGTGGATATCAACACCAATTTTGCAGCCGCCGCTTTGGTCTTTCCGCGCTACGGCACGTTTGCGTTTTCCTTCTATCAGATGGATTACGGCAAAGAAGCGGTCACCACTCTGGATATGCAGGAAGGCACAGGCGAGCATTACAGCGCAAACGATTTTGCGTTTTCTCTGTCATATGCGCGCCGACTGGCGCAGTGGTTTGCGTTTGGCGCGTCTGGGAAATTTGTCACCTCGAACATCTGGCACACCAATGCCAATGCCATGGCTGTTGACCTGGGAACTATGGTCAATACCTTCTTTTTCTCGCCCACAGGCGAGCGCACCGACGGATTGACTATCGGTATGAGCATCTCCAATTACGGAACGCGCATGCAATATCAGGGTATGGACCTGCTTCGTCCCATCGACCCAAATCCCGACCAGGCCGGTGAGTTTGGCAATGTCGAAGGCCAGTATAAAACCCAGTCCTGGGAATTGCCGCTGATATTTCGCATCGGCATTGCCGTGCACCCGATTGTGACCACCAACTCTAGATTAAGCATGGAAGTCAATGCCCTGCATCCGAATAACAATAGCGAGTCTGTCAATGTTGGCGGCCAATACCGTTACACGCTACCGACTTTTGGCAGTTTTTATCTCCGCGCGGGATACAAAGGCTTGTTCATGCCGGAATCAGAGTTTGGCATGTCCTACGGATTTGGTGTGCTATGGCGCGTCGGCAGTCTGGGTATGAAACTGAATTACGCATTCCGGGATATCGGTATTCTCGGAAACGTGAACTCGTACTCGTTTAGTTTGATGTTTTAATCAACATAAGATAAAATGACAATCCCCGGCCGAGTTTATAGCCGGGGATTTTTTATTTCAGGACTGTTGAAATATTGGCAACCATCTTTGCTAAACTGAGATTTTTTAAAATAAAGTATTGAATTGATATTTTAAGTTATCTATTTTGTTTTTGTTGAATTGTTAATTTTGGAGTGCGCCGTTTATGTCGGCGCAGATTGATGGCCGGGGATTTTTTTGAAGACTGTTGAAATATTCGCTGCGTCTTTGTATGCAAAGCCGGGAATTTTTGAAAAAGTATTGAATTGATATCTTTATTTGTCTATCTTGTTCTTATTGAATTATTAATTTTGGAGTGCGCCGTCTATGTCGGCGCAGATTTATGGCCGGGGATTTTTTTTGGACTGTTGAAATATTGGCAGCGTCTTTGTATGCTAAACCGAGATTTTTGAAAAAGTGTTGAATTGATATTTTTATTTATCTATTTTGTTCTTGTTGAATTGTGATCTAATTTTGGAGTGCGCCGTCTATGTCGGCGCAGCGGGCGATAGCCCGCAAAAATGATTGAATGATTTTAGAAATATGACAAATCATCGCTCGCTTTGTTCGCGTGCATTCACATAGAGAATGCACTCCAAAGATTAGCCGAATTATTATAAAAATGGGAGGAATAATGCGCTTCTTTTGTTTCGGTCTTTGTACTATTATTTTGTGTTTACTTACAATGAACGCTTCAGCACTCGATAACGGCCTTGCTCTAACGCCACCAATGGGCTGGAACAGTTGGAACAAATTCGCTTGTGATGTAAGCGAAGACCTGATCAAGGAAATCGCTGATGCCATGGTCGAATCCGGGATGCGGGATGCCGGCTATCAATTTGTGGTGATCGATGATTGCTGGCAGGTTGCTCGCGACGAGGACGGCAACATCATTGCCGATCCGGAGCGCTTTCCGTCCGGTATGAAAGCGCTCGCCGATTATGTGCACTCGAAAGGTTTAAAATTCGGACTGTATTCTGATGCCGGTCGGCGTACCTGTCAGGGGCGGCCGGGCAGTCGCGGCTACGAATTTCAGGACGCCCGGCAATACGCCGAGTGGGGTGTGGATTATCTGAAATATGACTGGTGTAACCACGGCAAACAAAATTCCGAAGCTTCTTACGCTTTGATGCGCGATGCACTCAAAATCAGCGGCCGGTCGATTGTTTACAGCATTTGCGAGTGGGGTTCCACAAAGCCGTGGCTGTGGGCGCAGGATGTCGGCAATCTGTGGCGCACAACCGGGGATATCCAGGATTGCTGGGATTGCAGGCGAGATTGGGGCGGCATGGGCTGGACACACATCCTGGATTTGCAGGACGGTCTGGAAATTTATGCCGGTCCCGGTCACTGGAACGATCCGGACATGCTCGAAGTCGGCAACGGCGGCATGAGCATTCCCGAGTATCGCGCGCATTTCAGCTTGTGGTGCATTTTGGCAGCGCCGCTAATGGCCGGCAATGACATACGGAATATGTCACCTGAAATCAAAAATATTCTAACAAATAAAAAAGTCATTGCTGTAAACCAGGACTCGCTTGGCATGCAGGGCAGTCGCGTTCGCGACGACGGTCAACTGGAAATCTGGGCCAAACAACTCAGCGACGGTTCCAGAGCGGTGTGCCTGTTTAACCGCAGCCAAAAAGCCGCTAACATCACGTTGAACTGGACCGATATCGGTTATCCGGCCCATCTGAAAGCAATAGTGCGGGATTTATGGAAGCACGAAAACGTCGGCGAGTTTACCGGCAGTTATACTGCAGCAGTGCCGAGTCATGATGTGGTGATGGTTAAAGTAATGCCCTAGTATTTGAGAGTGAAAAGAAACTTATTTTAAGCCTGGTTTCGGTTAATGGTCGATTTTAAGTTTTGCGGAAAAAATGTCAAATAACAAAAAACAAATCTCAAATAAATTTCAATGTTCCAAATAACAAAAAAAAGTGGAAATTGTGAAAAACGAACAAGAGCAAAAAGATTTGAAACGCTGGGTTGAAGCCTGGGAACGGGCCGGGAAGGCAATGCAAGAGATCAAGCGTCAGGAAATGCAAGATCCGGATTTTTGGCAAAAAAACTGGCAGCTCCTCGACGAGATGCTGCAGTATGCTGTTGATCACGCCGAGCCCAGGCAAACCAGCGGCCTTGCTGAACAGCAAAAATGGTTTATGAAATACCGCCAGCAATTAATAGCCAGAGGTGAACTGGAAGAATGAATGACTTGTTCACAGCCGCCCTGGAATTCCAGGAGTTTTTTGAGAAACAAAACTGGGAGTTCTGTTTTATCGGCGGTCTCGCTTACATCAGATGGGGTAGTCCTCGCATGACCCAGGATGTTGATATCAGTCTTTTCACTGGATTTGGTAACGAAGAAAATATGATCGATGTGTTACTTGAATCCTTTGATTCACGTTTGATGGACGCCAAATCGTTCGCTCTTTCGAATCGAGTCCTGTTACTCTTTTCTTCAAAAAACGTAAAAGTCGATATTGCACTGGCTGCTCTCCCTTTTGAAAAACAGATGATGCATCGAGCGTCGAAATATGAATTTGCTTTTGATTGTGTTTTGTTAACCTGTTCCGCCGAAGACCTTGTCATCCAAAAAGCATTTGCTGATCGCAACCAGGATTGGGCTGATGTGGAAAATGTGATCGATAAACAATCCGATAAGCTGAATAAAACATATATCTTTAAACAAATTGAACCACTGAGCAAAATAAAAGAAACTCCGGAAATAGTCACCCGGTTAGAACTTTTTTTTCAAAAGCAAAATAACTTTTCATGAACGAGGTTTATTATGAAGTTAATGCAACACATCATTTTACTTGTTTTCATATTGATAATATCGACGCTTGGCGCAGAGAGCACAATTTCGTTTTCCGCGTCGAACGATATAACTTTAGAGTCAGTAGAACTTGACAGCATTATTGTTAAAAATATCACTAAAAATAAAACGGTCGTTTTAACCAACACGACCACTTTTGATCTTGAAACCATGACCAATGTACGGTCAGGTGCGATTCAGCCGACTCGTTTTCAGCTTTCGGGAAATTATCCGAATGCGTTCAAAAGCCAAACGCATTTTCACGTCAATGTGCCGGATCAGCAGTTTGTATCGCTTTCTGTCTACAATGTCCTTGGCCAGCAAGTCGCGTCGTATCAGCATGAGCTCGCCAAAGGCGCGCATGCATTTACTTTAAATGGCGCATCTCTGGCGAACGGTGTTTATTTCATTCGCGCGGTGACTGGTCAGGAATCGAGCACTGTTAAAATCCTGAAATCCGGTCCGTCTTCAGGAACTGGTGTGGCTTTGCATTATGCCGGGGCAGACGGCGCGATAAATAACAAAATTGCTTCGCTCACAAAAGTGAACAAAACAGATGTTTATCATTTTATCGGTATTGCTAAAAATTTCTATCCCGATACATTAAAAAATCAGCAACCGCATGGCGGCGATCATTTTCAGTTCAAAGTGTTGCCCGAACCGCCTGAACCGGATTTTACCTCGAACTGGAAAGGCTTTAATCTGCTTGGAAAGTTTACCCTGGAATGGTCGAATGAAGGTTATATGGAAAAAGATCTTGAAATGATTTCTGATCTGGGGTTCAATTTCGTCCGCTTGCCTATTGATTACCGGACGTATTGCGAGACCGGCGACTGGTTTCAGTTTATTGAAAACGAATTGCAGGAGATCGATGACGCTATTTCCTGGGGACAAGAATACGGCATCCACGTCTGCATTAATCTGCACCGGGCGCCCGGATATTGCGTAAATCCCCCCTCCGATCCTCTACCGCCGAATGAAGATGTGAGTTTGTGGGAGAATGCTGAAGCTCAGCAAGCGTTTACCGAACATTGGGCCATGTTTGCGGAACGGTACAAAGATGTGCCGTCTGAGGACCTGAGTTTTAATCTGGTCAATGAGCCCGCCAATGTTGACGGACCGACATATCTCAATGCGGTAAAAGGCGCTATAGAAGCCATACAGGATATCACGCCGAATCGCATCATTATGTCCGACGGGGTGGATTGGGGCAATGCGCGAGTCGATGATATCCTGGAATATGGTGTGGTGATGTCGCCGCACTTTTACAATCCATTTCAATTGACGCATTACAAAGCGAGCTGGGCTGACGGCTCTGACACCTGGCCAGAACCGCAGTGGCCGATTTATCCGATGGCCAATTATTTTTATGGCTCGTACAAGGAATATATTCAGACGCCATTGGTCATTAACGGTTATTTCCCGTCCGGCACTGAAATTACGCTGCATGTGCAGCAGGTTTCTACCAGAGCTGATTTTTCCGTCCGGACCAAAGAAAGCACAGTCTGGCACAAAGTGTTTGAACCGGGTCCCGGAGACGGAGAATGGAAAAAAGTGATTTACCGTGAAGAATGGAATTGTTACCAAAATATTTATGATAGAGATTATTCGATGACACTGGAGCACGAGGCTACAGAATTATCTTTTCTGATAGGCAACGGCGACTGGATGACGTTTTCCGAGCTCAGATTGAATTTCCCGGGCTCACGTAAAGACGTGGTTATCAATCCCGGAATTTCGGACTGGGGTGTACCTCAGGCAACCTATCAGCTCGCTGCCGACGGCACTCTTTCACTCATAAAAGCGCCGGCCGGCCATGAGCACCGGTTTCGGCTCAACGGTTTTCTGGCACCATGGGTTGAACTTAAAGAACAGGGCGTGCCTGTATTCGTTGGCGAGTGGGGCGTTTATAACAAAACACCTCACGATGTGACCATTCGTTTTATGCGTGACCGGCTCAAAGCGATGAAATCGGCCGGACTTGGCTGGGCGCTATGGAATTTCCGCGGCAGTTTTGGCATCCTGGACAGCGGTCGCGACGATGTGGATTATGAAAATTACCGCGGCCACAAACTGGACCGGGAGATGCTGGAATTACTGCAGAATTATTAGATTTTCATGTGTGCAGAAAAATAAAGATTACCTGGTAATTCGGCAAGAAGAACAAAATCCCGTGTTGCGGCACGGGGCTTTGTTCAATTGAAAATGATCAAGTCATTCTGTAATATTTCAGCTACTGTTGAATAATTGATATTTATTAAATGTGAGAAGCATCGGTAACAGACCCAACAATGGGTCGCTGAATGAACTCAATATATTTCTTAAAATTATAATAAATAGTTACTTATAAAATTAATTCGTGATCAAGTAGCGACCCATTGTTTCGGATGAAGATATCTCCAATAATAACAGAATATGTCATTTTACAAAGTACGAGGAATCTATGTTTTCGTAACGCGTCAATTTATTATAGCGATTTTTGCAAAAAAAGTGTACATTCTTGTCTTGGCGATTTAATCGCCAATTTTTTTATCAACCGAACACACTCTAACATTTGAACCTATGTCTATTTTTGCAGCAGTAAAACGACTTTTCAAACACTCGGCCGTTTATGGCGTCGGGCATATCCTTACCCGGTCAATTGTATTTTTTCTCATGCCGCTGCATACCAATATTTTCCCCAAAGCCGAAATGGGTGTCGTCGGACTCGTTTTTGCTTATCTTGCCATTTTTACGATCGTTTATAGCTATGGTCTGGATACGGCGTTTTTCCGGTTTTATATTTTAGCTGATAACAAAGACAGTCAGAACCGCGTGTTCACCACCGCTTTCCTGACCATAATCGGAACGTCACTTTTATTCACCGCGATCATTTTTACTAATGCAGATTGGATAGCTGCCCGAATTTTCGGTTCCGAGGTGCAAAAGTTAAACGTCAATTTACCCTTGATGATACGGCTTGCCAGCGGCATTCTGTTATTTGATGCGCTTTCATTTATGCCGTTTTTAATTCTGCGCGCCGAAGAAAAATCTTTTCCCTTTATCGCTTTTAAATTTTTAAATGTCACATTCAATTTTGTTTTCAATATTGTGTTCATCATAAAATTGAATTATGGCATCGAAGCCATTTTTGTAGCTAATCTCATCGCCTCATTTGTCACCTTTTTGGCACTGTTGCCGGCTGGTCTCCGGCGTTTCAATTTTAACTATTCCACAGTCACCCTTGGGGAGCTGTTTGCTTTTGGTATTCCTTATTTACCCTCTACATTATGCGTTGCACTCATGGACACCGTGGATAGGATTTTCCTCGAACGTCTGGCTGACGTGGAAGCAGTGGGACTTTTTAGTCAGGGCAGCAAATTGGGCATGTTCATGGCGCTGTTTGTCACCGCGTTTCGGTTTGCCTGGCACCCGTTTTTCCTGTCCACGCTCAAACAGGAAAATGCCAAAGAAATATTTAGCAAGGTTTTCACCTATGTGCTTTTAGCGTGCAGTTTTGTGTTTTTGTTTTTTTCCGCATTTATTAATGAAATTGCCCATTTTCAGATCAATGGCTTTTCCATTTTGGGAAAAGATTTCTGGTCAGCCACCAAAGTTGTACCGGTTATTTTTCTGGCGTATATTTTTTATGCTGCCTATCTTAATTTTCTTATCGGAATTTACCTTCACAAGAAAACCAAATATTTACCCTGGATCACCGCTGCCGGCATGCTCGGCAACGTGATTGCGAATGTGACGCTCATACCCATGCTTGGCATGATGGGCGCAGCCTGGGCGCGAACTGTCGCCTATGTGATCATGTCGGTGACGCTTTATGCTGTGGGCAAGCAGCTTTACCCGGTAAAATACGAGTGGTCGCGGATTTTAAAAATGGTCATAATTGCGGCTGTTTTCTATTTCGTCACTCAATGGGCGCCAGTCTCTCAAAATTCCGTGCTTAAATTAGCCATCGTTGCTATGTATCCCCTGGTATTGTTTATTACCGGGTTTTTCCAGAGAACAGAACTTTTAACTTTGAAATCCATTGTGACGCGAAACCGGTTCAGGCGGTCATGACAATCTCTGAACAAAAGAAAATGAAACGATTTTACGATGCGGTCGGCGAGCGGTATCCGGAAGAGGAGGAGGTTTATCGCACGCTCAGAGGACAGTTGCGTTGCAATTTTGTTCGGCAGTGGCTTGAGAGCTGCAGTGGTTCGCTGCTGGAAATCGGTACCAACCGCGCCATGTATTTGAATATGTACGATGGTGGGTTATGCTACGGCGTCGACTTGAGTTTGCCGGCCTTAAAACAGGCGCACCAGCAAAACCCTGTTTTTCTTGCGGTTGCCGATGCTGAGCACTTGCAATGCCTGCGACCGAATTCTATGAAAAATGTCCTGTGCAGTGAAGTCCTGGAACATTGTTTGAATCCCCAGCGCGTCTTTGACAGCATTTTTCACGTCCTGGCACCGAACGGCCGGGCCTTATTGACCACGCCGAATTATAAAAAAAAGCGACCCATCTGGATGAATTTGGGTGTCATGCAAGAATACGGTATTGAGAGCGAATGGGACACAGGTTATTTTCACACTGCTTTTCGACCGGATGAATTGGAAGAGATGGCCCGCAACGCCGGACTTGACGTGGTTGATGCCGGTACTCTGGAAAAGGAGATAAAATACGTCGCCAAAATCCCGGCATTAATTTTACTGATAGGCCGGTTTTTAAACAAGTTGTTTCGTTCACAAAAATTCGCCCGGGGGAACGAAGATTTTTTCAATTCATCTCAGATATTCATTTATAGATTTTTATCGACTTTTGGTTTACATCGAATTTTGCGTACATTTGTGAAACAAGGCGTTCGTTCTTTTATCATACTAACCAAAGTCTGATTTATCTGTCTCATTTTTTTATTTCTTTTCATTGTGAACATTTTTAATTTACCTCAAAACAGATCAGGAGACGCTTGTGACTATTTATTTTGCCGGCTCGATTTCAGGCGGGCGAAAATTTGTTGATACATATAAAAAGATTGTCCGGTACTTGCAGTCTTGCGGACACACCGTTTTAACGGAGCATATTATTCAACCGGATGTTATTGACCACGAAAGCAGGCACACGGACGAAGAAATCTACACCCGCGACATCAATTGGCTAACAGCAGCAGACTGCCTGATTGCTGAGGTATCAAATCCATCGCTGGGTGTGGGCTACGAAATTTGCTACGCTTTGAATCACAATGTGCCTGTGCTTTGCCTGTATCAGGATGGGATATTTTTAACCAGGATGCTGACAGGCAATACGAATACTGGCATTTCAGTTAAATCTTATCACGGCGAGGAGTGGAAAGAGATCATTGAAGAGTTTTTAACAAAAGTATGATTTCCCGATATATTTTACATCTGGACATGGACGCTTTCTTTGCTGCCATCGAACAACTTGATCACCCCGAGTTTCGGGGCAAACCTGTTGTTGTCGGCGCTGACCCGAAAAAGGGCCAGGGGCGCGGTGTGGTTTCTACATGCAGTTATGAAGCGCGTAAATATGGCATACATTCGGCGATGCCAATTTCCCGGGCTTACAAATGTTGCCCGCACGCTATTTATGTTCACCCGCGCGGACAACGTTACGCCGAGGTATCCAGGCAGGTGATGGCGATTTTGCAGCATTACAGTCCGGATGTGGAACCGCTGAGTATCGACGAAGCATTCCTCGACATTACTTCAACATATAAAATATTTGGTTCCCCGGAAAAACTGGCACAGAATCTTAAAGCCCGCATTCGAAAGGACACACATTTAACGGCTTCTGTCGGTATTGCTCCGAACAAATTTATTGCCAAGATCGCCTCAGACCTGGACAAACCGGATGGTCTGGTTATCGTACAGCATGACGAGGTACAGCATTTTCTCCATCCGTTAAACATTTCGCGGCTATGGGGCGTCGGACAAAAAACGCTGCCTGTGCTGCAAAAGCTGGGCATCCAGACGATAGGCGATCTTGCCGGTTTTTCCAAAGAAATGTTGATCCGGCAATTCGGCAAGATGGGTGAACATCTTTATAATTTATCCCATGGCATAGACGACCGGCCTGTGAGTATGGAGCATGAACGCAAATCCATCAGCAAGGAAATTACTTTTGATAAAGATGTGAATGATGCACAAGAGCTGCGGCAAACTCTTTTTTATATTTGCAATGAACTGGCTCACGAGATGCGGCGCAAGGATATTCGCGGCCGGACCATTACCATGAAAATCCGGCTGGAAAATTTTACCACATTTACCCGGTCTCTTACACTTGCCTCGCCAGTCAATCATTGTGACACAATATTCAAGCACGTTTTTGAACTGTTCAGCCAGTTCAAGCGTAGCGGCAGCAAGGTGCGCTTGCTCGGTGTCGGCATGTCAAACCTGGAACATAGAAAAGGTCAACTCGACTTGTTCGATTCGGAAAATAAAGACAGCCGGGTGGATGAGGTGATGGATCAGATTCGCACAAAATACGGGAATAAATCCATAACCCGCGCCAGTCTGATTGGTCACAGACGCGATTCGCAATGGATCCGGGAGTAGCATGTCCCGGTCTTTGCGCACAACAATGCAGCGTCTGCGAGCGATGAGTGCACGAGAGATTGCTCATCGTCTTTGCCAGTTTTCCTGTAATAAAATAGGCCATTTTCGCCATCATCTTTCTGCACCGGACACAACAGAACAATTCCTGAAACAGCATCGAATGACATCCACGCACATGCTGCTTTCGGAATTTCGTCAGCGAAATATTTTTACCTGGCAGGATATTCATCCTGATAAATTGCAACACATCATGACGACGAATTTTCCTCGATACCGCCAGGCTACTCTGAGCGCTGCTAATGAACTTGTCCTTAACCGCGTCCGGCTTTTCGACAAGACGATTGATTTCGGCTCGAAAATAGACTGGCATTATGATCCTTTGCAAAACCGTTCCCTGCCTGTGATGTGGTGGGATAAAGTTCCGTACTATAACTCTGATTTCGTCAAAGAAGTCAAATATGTGTGGGAATTGAACCGGCATCAACATTTTGTCACTCTTGCCAAAGCGTTTTTTCTCACCGGCGATAAAAAATATGCTCGCATTCTTTTTTACCAGTGGGAGCAGTGGCTGGAAGACAATCCGTGGAAATACGGCATAAACTGGACCAGCTCGCTGGAATGTGCGGTGCGTCTCATTTCATGGACCTGGGCGATCCAGTTGGCAAAACAGAGTTCGCTATTGACCGAAGAGCTGTTCACGAAAATTCTGCATTCCGTTGCACAGCATGCTGATTTTATCAGGCATCATCTCTCGCTCTATTCTTCAGCCAATAATCATTTGATTGGTGAAGGTGTCGGCTTGATTTACGCGGGTTGTTATTTCCCGGAACTCAAACATTCGGCTGACTGGCGAGAAAAAGGTTTTCACATTGTTTTTCATAACGTTTTAAATCAGGTGCATGCTGACGGCGTGACAAAAGAACAAACCATCTGGTACCAGAAATACGTGTTTGATCTGGGCGTTCTGGCAAAATGTGCAGCAGATTTTGTTGGCCATCAGGTTCCTGAACAATTTATGAACAGACTGCAGCGAATGGCAGAGTTTGTCAACGCTATCATCGATTGCAGCGGCAATGTGCCGGCAATTGGAGATGATGACGGCGGAGAAGCACTCATGTTGACAGAAGTGCAGAGAAACCGCTATCACGAGTTATTGGCAGTGGCTGCTGTTTTATTTGAGCGAAAAGAATTCAAGAAAACACACAATGCCCCGGAAGCTACACTGTGGCTTTTTGGCGATGCCGGAATCAAAAAGTATGATTCTCTGAGCGCTAAAAATAATAAAAGACGCTTGAACGTTTTTCAACATGGCGGTTACGCGATAGTTCGCAAATTGCAACCTGTTGAACAAATGTTTGTGTTCGATGCCGGGCCCATCGGTCTTGGCACTATGGCGGCGCACGGCCATGCTGATGCGTTGAGTTTCACGCTTTCGGTCGGCGGAGAAAAAATTTTCATCGATAGCGGAACCTATGGTTATATTGGAGCCGGAAAGGAGCGTGACTATTTTCGCGGCACCTCAGCCCACAATACGTTATGCATTGACGGCCAGAATCAAGCCGACATCCTGGGACCCTTTCAATGGGGGCGAAAACCCGGAACGTCGCTGGACCATGCCGTTGAGGTCAATGATGAAATCGCTCTCAACGGCCATCACAACGGATATGCACAAACGGCCGGAATTCATTATCGAACCATTAATTTTGATAACGGGTTAACCTGGACGATAAATGAAAAAGTGACAGGCAAAGGCACGCATCACATCGACTTGTATTTTCACCTTATCCCGTGCGAAATAAAACATGAGAATAACAAAGTGTGGGTGAATTTTCAAAATTGTCACATCGAAATGAGATTTTCATGCAAGCAGCTCTTCTCCTTACATATTGAAGAAAAAGAACATTCGGAATATTTCGGCATGAAATCATTGCACCCGGTCATTCGAATTCATTCATTTGCCCAACTGCCATTTGCGTTCACTACAACGATCCAATTAAATCCAATATAAAAACTTTTGAGCGTATGATATGCGCTTTTTTATCATCATGACAATCTTGTTCACTTTTTCAGCACCGGTTCATTCTGATGAAATGATCACTTTTAGCATGCGCAAAATGTGGACGATTGCTCCGCGCCATCAGAAAGATATTGCTGCGCTCGACAGTCTTTATCAACATTGGCACACCACTTTAATCCAGGATCAAAACACCAATTATGTACCAATTGACACGCTGCAGTTTTCCCTCGGTGCCGCTATTCTGGATGATTTTGTAACTGCCCATCACCCGCTGTCTCTGCTTGATGTGAAGCAAAAATACAATGTCGATGTCTTGCTCTTTCTTTTTCCTGATTTAGGCAAAGATTTAAAAATCAAGGTCGATGCAATCAGTTTTCCGTCAGGCAGTTTTCTCGCCAGCGAGGTCATCAAAGTAGATAGAAATAATTTGTTTAAAAGCTCTCTTGATAATTTCATAAAGCATGTCAAAAGCATGCGCACAGCTTTTGGTTTTCCGTTTCATCACAGTGAAAAGGGTGTGCTGTTTTCATCGTCCAAAAGTTTTGACGCCAAAACCGGATTTTGTAACGGCGCTTATGCCGCTCAAAAAATGGCAGATTCCAATAATTCAACAACATGCCGGTTCAAGTTAGTTGATGTCACGGAACAAACTAATCCTGACTCACTGCTTTCGTATTTGAATGGCACGACTTTGATTCGAGGAAACTCGAGGGATACGGCTCATATTCTTTTTTCTTATCCTTTTTCCGACACAGGTTTTGGCGAGTTGCCCTTTTGGCCGGATTTAAAAACCCTTCGTGAATACACGATTTCTTTGGACTCTGCCTATGTGGTGCACCTTTGCACGGCTGTTAGTCCGGCAAGCGCCCGTTTGATTGAGCTACAAAAAGCAATTTCATCGGAAATGACTAATGATACGGGTTCACTGGCCTGGCAGATGTCTGTGACCTTGCACAAAAATGCAACGGCACACGAGGTTGATTCCTTAAAGGCTGCTGTTCTTCATACTGTGTATCAGCATCTCATTGAATTTTTCCCCGACCAACTGTCACAGGGTTGGGCGAAACTGAATTATGCTGAATTTTGCATGAATCAGGGTGATGTGGAAAAAGCGTTACATCTTTTTGAAACGGCCGAGAGTGAATTTGCCCGGTTGGGAGAGGACCGTCCATTTTTTCTTGCAGCCCGATTTTCTGGAGAAATTTATGAAAAGCTGGAAATGTGGCAGCAAGCCGAAAAAGCTTATCGGCACGCTGTAGAGGTATCCTATGCCTTGCACAAGGATTCTTTATCAGCGGATTTATACAAGCGCATTGGCAAGGTCATCGAGAAACAGAATGAACCCTTGCAGGCATGGTCGTATTACGAGTTGAGCAAAGATTCCTATTTAGCTTATAAGGACAGCCTGAACGCTGCGCGCATGTTCGGCGAAATGGGACGAATTATGCGTGAGACCGGCCAGTTGAAAAAATCATCTGAATATTTAACGACTTTTGTAAATCTCGCTGACAAACTCGGCGATACCCACGAATTAGCAAAAGCGTACTATTCGCAAGCGCAAACTGCGCTCGAGATGGAAAAGAATGAACAGGCATTAGAATCACTCTGGAGCGCAGGCGACAAGATGGAACTCTTAGGCGATACAATCCGGCTCGCTGATGTTGAAGAACAACTGGGACAACTTTATATGAAAATGGAGCACAACAGACAGGCTGAAACCCGATTTTTTTCAGCCTTGAATCTGTACGAATCCCAGGCCGATACTAGCGGAATGGTAAGGTGTCTTGTCTGGCTGGGACGAATGGCCGCCAGTGAGAATTTATCTGACAACGCACGTCAATTTTATCAAAAAGCTGCAAATTTTCTTGATCAATCACCTGCAGTATCGGACGAGGTGAAAGCGCAGTTGTTTTATCATCGAGCATTGCTCTATCGGAATCAAGGTCTCTATCATCAGGCGTTTAAAGATGTACAACACGTTAACAAAATCTTGCCGCCATTCAACCCTGAAAAAGTAGATGAATTGCGAAAAGAACTGGAGAAAAAAATCGAAATGAGCGAGGAGAAATGAAAAAAGTCTGAAAGCAAAGTATGCATAGAGAGAATGTAAAAAAAATTATTTAGAATTGCTATGGAACACGGATAGAACTGATAAAACGGATTTTCACGGATGATTTTAAGAATAAAATAAAAATCCGTATAAGTTCAAATCCGTTCAACCAGTGTTCAATTCTTCCTCCGTGAGCTCTGTGCCACCTCGGGGACCTCCGTGGTTAATTCTTTTGCAAAATATATACAACACATAAAACAGAACCATGCCCAGCACATTCGCTGCAATATCCACCGGATTGAACGACCGGTACGGAATATAAAGCTGAATGACCTCGCACACCACGCCGTACAGAACCACGCCCGCAATAAGCCGCATGAGAGCGCTTGGATAAGCGGCCACACCCAGCCCAAACAGCACAAAATAAGCTGCCGCATGAACGATAAATCCGGTTTCGGTGAATTTCATTGTCAGCAAGCCGCCGTTTTCCGGATCGTCCGGAATAACCACTAAAACCAGCAACACAGCGGCACACAGCCAAAAAGAAAGCACGAACAGTTTGTGCAGGTCCACCCGTTGGATTGTATGCTTTATGTTCATATCAATTTTAGCTAGAGCTCCCAGAGGAATTCTTTAAACTGATCATAGTTATTAGGCAGATCGACGGTTTTTTTCGGTTTTTGCAAGCATTCCTGCAAAGCAGCCGGCAACTCAAAATCAGTTTTCAAAGCATCAACGACAATGTCCTGAAACTTTCCCGGATGTGCTGTAGACAGCACCAGAAATGGATTATCGTTGCTGCGTTGCGCCTGGTACCGCTGCATCGCTTCGAGTCCCACAGACGTGTGTGGATCGGCAATATAGTTATACTGCGCAAAAACGCGTTTCATGGCGTTTACGGTCTCTGCGTCACTAACCGAAGTTGACCAGATGTGACGTTTGATGGTTTGATAATCATCATCGTACAAAGTGCGGATGCGCTCCCAGTTGCTGGGATTGCCCACGTCCATGGCATTAGACAACGTCCGAACAGACGGCCGGGGTCTGTACTCGCCGGTTTCGATATACTCGGACACCACCGAGTTGCTGTTGACTGCGGCGATGAACTGTTTCACCGGCACGCCCATTTGATGGGCAAACAGTCCGGCGCACAGATTGCCGAAATTTCCGCTGGGCACACACACCACCGGCATTCCACCGGTGTGATGCAGATTCTGAATAACGCCCCAGAAATAATAAATCGCCTGCGGAACGAGTCTACCAACGTTGATGGAATTTGCCGAGGACATGGTCAGCTTTTGGCGGATGTCCTGGTCGCGGAACGCGGTTTTGACCAGTGCCTGGCAGTCGTCAAACGTGCCGTCCACTTCCAGCGCCATGATGTTGTCGCCCAGCGTGGTGAACTGTTTTTCCTGAAGCTGGCTGACCTGGCCAGAGGGATACAGCAGCACAATGCGGATGCCATCGACGTTGTGATAGGCGTGAGCCACCGCGCTGCCGGTATCGCCGGATGTGGCAACAAGGATAGTCAGTTCGCGATCTTCATGACGCAAAAAATAGCCCATGGATTTGGCCATAAACTGGGCGCCAAAATCTTTGAACGACAACGTGGGACCATGAAACAGCTCGATCACACGAACCCGGTCATTTAGCGTTGAAATAGCCGGAGCAAATGTGTAAGCGTTTTCCAGCACACGGGTCAGGCCTTTTTCTTCGAACTCGTCGCCAAGCCATGTTGATAACACATAAAAAGCCAGTTCCTGATAGCTCTTATTGGCCAGGGATTTCAAATCATCTAACGGAAAATCCGGAAACACAGATGGCATGTACAATCCGCCGTCGGGCGCCTGACCGGTAAACAGTGCCTCCCGGAATGAAACCGGAGGTGAGGCATTTTTTGTGCTGTATAGTTGCATGTGAGTGTTCTCTTTACTTTTTTGTTTATGTCCTCACGCAAAGCCGCAAAGGAAAACCAGTTTACTCTGGCAATCCATTCACAATTCTAAATATGCCATCCTTGATGAAAGCAGCGCCAAAGTTAATGATCAGTCCTAACCTTTTATCTGCAAGACGCAGATAAGTTAATAATTGTTTTTTATGAACCTTAGAGACTTCTTCAACTGATTTTAACTCTAAAATCACTTTGTTTCCGACGATAACATCGGCACGAAATCCTTCATCAAATCGGATTTCTTCAAACACAACTGGAATTGCTTTCTGTCGTTCGACTTTTAAACCACGTTTGGCTAATTTGTAAACAAGTATTTTTTCATAGACAGATTCAAATAATCCAGGCCCTAATTTTGTGTGGATTTTAAAAGCTACATCGACAACGATTTTTGAAATCTCATTTTCAGTCATTATAAGGTTCTATTCGGCTTGTCAATTCTTTCATAATTCTAAAAAACAAAACCACGCAGAGGCGCAAAGCCGCAAAGGGGAATTATAGCGTTCGCTTTTCGATTCGCACGTTATGATTGTAAATCAGCTATTTGTAAAATCTTATTATTAATTCAATTCTTTGCGTTCTTTGCGTTCTTTGCGTGATGCTTTTATTGTGTTAGGGCAAATGAAATCCCAAATTGATAATATTCGCCAAAATCCCGCCGGCAGTGACTTCGAGTCCGGCGCCGGGGCCCTGGACGGTCATGGGATTATCGTAATAGCGTTTGGTGACGATGCGGATAATATTGTCTGTGCCGTCAGCGCGGGACAACACGTGCTGTTCCGAAACCGGTTTAATGCCAACGTGACACTGGCCGTTTTCCAGCGAGGCCATAAACCGCAACAGCTTGCCTTCAGATTCTGCCTGCGCCCGCTGCTGTTCAAACGCGTCATCCAATCCGGGTAGTTTTTTCCAAAACTCGTCCAGCGAACCTTTGTTGATGTCTTCAGGCAGAGGCGGATCAACATGCACGTCTGCAAGTTCTTTGCGCAAACCGATCTCTCGCGCCAGGATCAGAATCTTGCGCGCTACGTCCATGCCGGATAAATCGTCACGAGGATCGGGCTCGGTATAACCGCGCTCGAACGCGGTTTTGACAACCTCGCTGAATGGCTTGTCCTTTTTGAGGTTGCTGAAAATATAACCCAGGGTGCCGGAAAAGATGCCTTCAATTTTGAGAATCTCATCTCCGCTCTGCAGCAAATCCTGGATCGTACTGATCAACGGCAGTCCGGCGCCAACTGTGGTTTCGTAATAATAATGCAGTCGATGGTCTTCGGTCAAGGCGCGCAGCTCATCGTAATAGGCCTGGTCCATGGTATTGGCGCGCTTGTTGGGAGTGACAATATGCACACCAGCCTTGAGAAAATCGACGTACGATTTTGCCACGCCTTCGCTGGCTGTAACATCGACCAAAATGCTGTTCTGCAAATGCAAGTCATTGATGCTGCGCAGCAGGTCCTTCAAGTCGGGCTTGCGATCGGTTTCCTGCAGTAGCTCCTGCCAGCGGCTCAAATCCACGCCGCCTCTGTTAATGACCATGCCGTCGACATTCGCCAGTCCGCACACCCGGATGTGCAAGCCTTTTTTATCGGACAGCCGGTCCTGCTTTTCGCGGATTTGCCGCAACAAGGTGCTACCGATGTTTCCCGTTCCGACAACAAATAAATTCACTACCCGCTCTGACAGGTAAAAAGCAGTGTGAATCACATTGACCGCTTTTTCAGCTTCGTCTTCGTTTACTACCAGGGACACATTGCGTTCGGATGAGCCCTGGGCAATAGCGACCACATTAATCGAGTTGTGGCCGAGTGCTTCGAACAATTTACCTGAAATGCCGGGAATACCGGCCATATTCTCACCCACAGCCGCGATAATAGCCAGATCGTTTTTAATGTCAATTTCATCGATTTTGCCGGACACTCGTTCTGCTTCAAACTCGTTTTCAAGCGCATCTTTAGCCGCTTCAACATCTTTTGTCTGAATAACAAAACTGATGCTGTGCTCGGATGACGCCTGGGTGATCATAATGATATTGATGCCTTTTGCAGCCAGCGCACCGAACAATCTACTGGCAATGCCTGGCACGCCGACCATGCCGCTGCCTTGCACATTGAACATGGAAATGTTGTGAAAAGACGCAATGCCGCGCACCGGGTGCTCGTGGTCCTCGCTCTTTGAAGAAATTACCGTGCCCTGTCTTTCAGGATGAAAGGTATTGCGGATAACCACTGGAATATTTTGCTGAATTGCCGGAGTCAACGTTTGCGGATGAATAACCTTGGCGCCAAAATAAGACAGCTCCATAGCCTCTTCGTAACTGACTCGCGGCAGCACAAAAGCATCGTCAACTTTGCGCGGGTCTGCAGACATAAATCCGTCGACATCCGTCCAGATTTCGATCTTGTCCGCGTTCAGCGCGGCGCCGACGAGAGCGGCTGTATAATCGGAACCACCGCGTCCAAGGGTGGTAGTCACGCCGTCTTCACTGGAGCTGATATAACCTGTGACCACGTAAATCTGTTTTTCAGTGAAACGTCGCCGAATATTGGCATACGTGGGATCGATAAGCACACGGGCTGTCTCGTGTTTTTTATCGGTCAGAATAATTTCACGAGTATCGATATATTCTGCCAGGGAGCCGCTGTTGCGCAAAAGTTTTGTCATCAACTGAGCGTTCAGTCGTTCGCCGAAACTCATGACGTGGTCCAGCGTGCGGGGTGAACATTCCCGCACCAGAGCCACAGCTTTTAAAATATCCTGCAGTTCATCGAATGCACTGTTAATGCGCTGTTCTGTCTCAGGGTCCTTGAGTTCTTCCGGATAAACCTGATAATGCTTGTTGCGGATCGCTTCTGCTTTTTCCGCTGCCAGGGCACTGTCTTTTTCTGCTGTTTTTGCCGCGTCCAAAAGCTGGTCCGTTACACCGCCCACTGCCGACAATACGGCAATAACCGGTTCACCTTTGGCAGCATAACTCTTAATAATGTCAGCAACATTATTAACGCGTTCGGCAGTTGCCAGCGAACTGCCGCCAAATTTTATCACTTGATACATGAGCTACCTGTTTTGTATATAATTAAAAATTTCATTTTCACTTTTCATAGCTCCGGTACAGGAAACATCGCCCAGGCTGATCGCCGCGGCTGCTGCGGCAAAAGTCAGCGCTTTGTCCAGCGGCCACTCGCGATACATGCTGTGCAAAAAGCCAGCCATAAACGCGTCACCGGCACCAGCATTGCCAACGTATTCCTCGTCAGGCACGGCAAAGTTTTCTTTTACTCTTAATCCATGCTGTTGACTGTAAGCGTAATTCGGCCCTTTAGCTCCGCAATGCACGGCTGCGATTCCGGCATGCAAATCCTCGACCAGGGCAATACACGCTTTTTCCGAGTCGGCATGTTCGGTCAGTGCACAAGCCTGATCGTCGTTTATGCAAATGATATCAACATAACTCAGCGTTTTTCTATAACGCATAAACTTGAACATATTCTCCGCATTTGGTGAGACGAAATCCATGGCTGTTCGCACGTTTGATTTTTGCGTTCTGGCCAGCACCCGGCCGAGCACGGTGCCGTATTCCTCGTCTTTCAAATCGAGCTGAGGCAGCAGCAAGCCATAGCCGAACAAGGCAATTTTGTAAGCCTGTAACAGCTCCACAGGGATGTCCTTTTCCGAGAAAGCGCCCATAGCGCCAAGTGTATGGCGGAAAAAGCGCTCGATTTGTCCGTTCGGCATGCGCAGGTGCATCACTTCTGTAGACGAGGTGTTGTGCGTTTCATCCACGATCAGGGTGTGGTCGGATATATGGTTTTCACGCAAAATCTTTCGCACGATATCTGCCCGGTAATCAGAGCCTACTCTGCCGATCACAGCGACCGGATAGCCGCCTGCGATTTTTGCCAGGTCCACACCAACATTCAGCGCCATGCCGCCGACGCTGTAATGCAATTCTTCGCCAGTCAGTTCTTCCGGAGGTACAAATTTGTTGGCATCCACATAAGTTAACTGTCCCGGTTCGATTTCCGGAACCAGCTCATCCACAACAGACGAGCCAATACATGCGATTCCATTAGGTTCAGACATGCGATCCTTTCTCAACTCGTCAGTTTTTTTTCAGCTTGTTCAAATGCCTGCCGAAGCTGTTGATAATCTGTGGCAACCGGGAAATGCGGAAACTCATCAATGACGTTTTGCGGCGGCCGGAACAAGATACCGGCGTGGGCCTGGTTCAGCATGGTTGTATCATTGTACGAATCCCCTGCCGCTATGACGTTAAAATTCAAAGATTGAAATGCTTTCACAGACTGGCGTTTCTGATCCTGCATACGAAGCTTGTAATCTGTTACCCGGCCGTTCTCATCAACGCAAAGCTGATGGCAGAGTAATGTTGGCCAGCCAAGCTGTTTCATGAGCGGCGCAGCAAATTCATAAAATGTATCTGAAAGGATAATCACCTGGCAGCGTTTTCTCAACCAGTCGAGAAATTCGTTTGCCCCGGACAGCGGTCCCATCTCGGCGATCACTTTTTGAATATCCGGCAGTCCCAATCCGTGTTTGTCCAGAATACTCAGACGTTGTTGCATAAGCGCATCGTAATCCGGCACATCCCGGGTGGTGGCACGCAATTCTGTTATGCCAGTAGCTTCTGCCACGTTGATCCAGATTTCCGGAACCAACACGCCTTCAAGATCGAGACAAGCGATGTACACGGAACCTCCTTTTTCATTCACACTTTGATTTGGGGCGGAAAAATTTGCCGCTTTTGAGTTGTTAAAAAAATAGGCCATTAATGAGCAAGAACAATAATGGCCAGCTTAAAAATGAATCAGTTTCAAGTTATTAAATTTACACAATTTTTAGTTTTAATCAAGTGAAAACTGTGGTATGAGATAAAACCTCACTGACCGGAAATGATTTTAGCAACATTATAAAAAGTGGGCTAAAGCCCGTTATCTTGAGAGGTCATCTTTAACCCCGAGCTAAAGCTCGGGGCAACAACAAAGCCGGTAAAATTGTCTGTCAATATCGTTTCAGCTATGCTTTATTCGTATTCATAACGGTTTAGATCACTTTTTTCCCGCTGGCTAACTATTTCTAATATCCAAACTTGAGACCCCGAGCTAAAGCTCGGGGCAATATTATAGCCCCGACTTTCAAGTCGGGGTTATTATTGAGATTCTTTAATAGGCACTTTAGTGCCCAAATATTAAATCTTTTACC
>CAZSMC010000009.1:0-21956 GCA_964607755.1 uncultured Cytophagia bacterium
GCACCTCCGGATTCGTCAGCTCTGTACGAATGTAGCGCGTCGTGCTGATGGTGGAGGAGACGATAACCAGGTCTTTATCTTGGATCGGGAATGAGCCTGGCTCTGCAGATTGCAATTCCACATGATAGCCGTTCTGAAGCAACAGGTCGTGTATCGCATTATCACCGGAATTGAATTCCTGCGAGTCCTCGATAAAAAGAATATCTCCAGACGATTCTGCGCTCTGGACAGTAATCTCTACCTCTTCCGAGTAGACAAAATATCCTTCATCGGTGGTTGCCTTTGCTCTCAGATTATAAATCCCGGGTGTTGCAGCCTGCCACTGCACCGTATACGGAGCGGAAACCGTCTCACCGATTTTGGTCTCATCGGCAAAAAATTCGACTCGGGTAACAGTGCCCTGTTCGACCATTGACTCCGCTGTCAGCAAAATCTCCTCAGACGTGGTATACACGTTGTCCGGCGCAGGTTCAACAAGCTGAACGGACAGCCTGTTTGGAGTACCTGTTGTGGCAAGCGCTGCCTCGACACCCACGGTGGCATAGGCCAGGGGTGAATTCCAATTGATCGTGACTTCGTTGGACGCATAACTGCACCAGTCATCCACATAAGAACGCGCCGGCAGGTCCGAAGGATAACCGGGGCAATTGTCCTGCTGACCGCCGTTCGGTCCGCCGACGAGAAAACCGGGGACCGGCTCGACAATGTCATCCGCCTCGGATTGGCGATGATGCGGATTCATCGGCGGTTTGTCGCCGTGACCGGTGACAAAGCAATAGGTGGTGGCGTTGCGCCCCAAATTATAATCAATATTCTCGATAGCCGCGTTTAAATAATCGGCATCGCCGGTTAACCGGTAGACATTCAGCATAGCCATTGCCTGATTGGCGGCTAAAGAATTACTGCCCCAATAAAACTGGTCCATCATAACATTATAAGCAGACTGGTCCAGTTCGGCTTTGACATCGTCTGCAAATTGGATCAGTCGGTTTTTCAACGCCGTTGTATCAATCGCCGCGGTCAAATTTTTGCGATGATGCGCCATCGAATAAAACGCCAGGGTTTCCACATTCCGCCATCCCGGCACAGACGTGCTGTTATCAGCGAACGGATTGACAATGGTGATAAAACTGTCCTGTTTTGTGGTGATATAGAGCTCTGTCGCTGCCCATTTGAACTCGTCATCATCATCCGAATCGCCGTACGCACCTGTGCTAATATCCGGATCGTACTGTGAATTCAATTGATTTTGATTATAATAAACATCCGGATTTTTCCGCGCCCACCGCCAGGCCTGCATCGCAGCAGTCAGACAACTGTCCGCGAGGCCCGGCAATTCCGTTTCAAATTCGCGAAAAATCCGGCTGGCCTGGGCCATGACGGCAGCAAAATCCAGAGTTGCTGTGCTGCTTTTTTGCACCACATAGCGGGGTGCGGTGGCCTGATGCGGCATCACAGCGCCGCTGAAATTAGCGTGAGTGCATTTGTGATAGACACCGCCGTCGTGCGGATCCTGCATGGTCAGCATCCAGCGGATGTTCCACAAGGTTTCATCCAGCACATCCGGGATGGTGTTGCCGCTTTCCGGAATGTTGGTTTGTAAACCGCGGCTGTACTCAGGGTAATGCTCATAAATGGCCAACATGGTGTAGGTGCTGATACCGGAATTGACAATATATTTATTAAAATCACCGGCATCGTACCAGCCGCGCGGACACGAGATCACCGTGCCTTCCGGCCGCTCCGGCGTGGCAGCAGAGGCATGAACCAAAACGTCCGTATCCGGATGTCCCATGGGCCGGTGCCATTTGCCGGCGTACTGTTCTTCCAGATCGATAGACATCCGCTGAAAATACAACGCCTTGATCAATGCTCTGGCGACCTGCTGATGGGTGCGCGGTTTGATATCGAAATCCGGGGATACACCGAGATCCGGCACCACAAGAACATAACTGCCGACTGACGTAAACTCGGAGAAATCCGCCTGTTTTACCGTTTCTCCGGAATACTGCCAAAATGTGGCGGGACCCAAATTACCCGTGAACACGGTATCCTGCCTATCGGCAGTAACCACAAAAAATTCGTCGGCAGAGGTCTCGACGACGATGGCCCGCTTGGGGCCTTGCGGGTAAAAACCAATCTGGTTCAGACGGATGTCTGTCGTCACTTGCGCTGCTGCGCTTTGCAGAAAAATAATAAAAATAACAATAACCAGTTTTGAGAACTTCATGAGCAAACTCCAATTTTAGCAACCGACTTTTTGTCATCGAATTTATATGCGCCGGCCCGGTAAGGATTGCCGGGCCGATCAGGTCACGTCACAATGATGGCGAATGGACAATAAAAGAGATAGTGCTTGAAATGATTAAAGACAGTGGTTCCAACTACTCGTCCAACTCTTTGATCCAGATATTGCGAAACTGCACCAGGCTGGAGGCACCGCGCAGCTTGCCGGTTTCCGGGTTGATGCCACCGTGGTGCTGCAAACCGATACGGCCTTTGACATCCAGACCGGGATACGGTGCGTGATCAATCACGGTGATGCCGTTATTGATCACGGTAATCCGTTCTCCCTTGACGAGGATGTCAAACGCATTCCATTCGCCAACCGGTTGGTCGGCATTTTCTTTGGGAACGGCCGCGGCGCGCACCTCCGGCGGCAGCGAATCGTCGTTGCGCACGGACCACAGTTCGCCCGAGCCTATCGGCCAGCACCATAAATTAGCTTGTCCCACGCCTTTGAGCAAAATACCGGAATCTGAATTGGGAACCAGCTCCTGAACCACATTGCCCTCGGCATCCCGGGCCAGATCGCCGCTCGGTAAAATAATCGGCCGGCTGAACAATTGGTCGCCATAGCCTTTAAAGCGCCATTCGATGTGCAGCTCAAAATTGTGATATTCCTTTTCCGTCCAGAGACTCTTGTCGCCCTCGGCTTCCGAACGCGCATCGTAATCGATAACTCCGTCGATGACTGACCAGTGCCCGTTGTCGCCCTCGGGAACGATCCAGCCGCTCAAATCCTCGCCGTTGAACAACGAGGTATAGCCCTTTGCAGCATACACTGATTCGTCCCGGGCGGTGCCCACGCCGGACAGAACAAACACGACCAAACCAATTGTCAACAACAGGGTCATATTTCTCATAATACACTCCTCTTTAGTGATAATTAATGAATCGATTGATTGTTTGTAGCATCCGGCACAATTTAAAAACTAATTTTCAAAGTTTCAGGATTTTTTCTGTACCGTTTATCACTGTACAGTGTAGGAGCGGTCAAGACCGCTCCTACTTTCTATTGACATTCATGCTGCAACTTTTCACAGCGTTTTCGCAAACGTTCCAGCACCTCCTGATGCGCCTCAGAATCCACCAGGTTGTGTTCTTCATGCGGATCGGCCTGCAAATCAAACAACTGCTCGTAAACCGGGTCCTGTTCAAAATAGCGCAAATATTTAAAGCGCTCGGTTCGCACACCAATCGACGCCGGGATATAGCCGACCCGCTCGCGCGCGGCTTCCGGTACGCGAAACGTGTGCTCGTAAAGGAAATCCCGCCGCCAGTCAATGGACTCGCCGCGAACGAGCGGTAGCAGACTCTTGCCCTGCGTGCCGGCAGGCGGTGTTAATCCGGCATACTCCAAAAATGTCGGCGCCATGTCGATATTCAGCGCCATTTCAGAGCGAACCTGACCGCGCTGCGATTTCGGTAAACGCGGATCGTAAATAACCAGCGGCACCCGAATCGACGGCTCGTAGCCCAGCCATTTGCCGGCAAAGCCGTATTCGCCCAAAAAGAAACCATTGTCGCCCAGCAAGGCAATGACGGTATCATCCGCCAACCCTCTCTCTTCAAGCTCGGTTCGAATCCGCCCCAATACCTCATCCACGCCGTAAATCAACCGGTGGTGATTTTTTAAACTTTTTTGATACAACTCTGAATTTTCAAACCGAAGGCGCCAGCGCACCCGCATCATCGCCTTTTCGGATTTTAAAAACTCCGGCAGCCTCTGGCGGTGCGATTCGGTCGCGGTTTCCGGTTTTGGGATCGTCACGTCCCGGTACATGTCATCGTACGCCGGATCGGGAATGAACTGCCGCGGATCGCCGTCCTGCACGTGCGGCGCTTTAAAGCTGATGGAGAGACAAAACGGCTGCTCCGGCGAGGCGTTTTGCATAAAGTCAATCGCCTGATTGCCGAACAATCGCGTGCAGTGAACCGGTTCGCCGGTTTCGTCGGTGGTTTCGTACGTGGGCTGACCCGGCACGCCGCGCCAGTAATCGTATTCATCCTCCGGCAAATTCGAACCGACGCCGTACTTGCCGATAAAACCGATCCGATACCCCGCCGATTTGAGTTGCAACGGATAAGTGTTTGCCAACTGTTCCGGGGTAAAATCGGTGCCGAAATCATTGATGCCGTGCCGCCGGGCATACTGCCCCAAAAAGATACTGGCGCGGCTGGTCATGCAAATGGCCGTGGTAACAAACGCATTCTCAAACATCACCCCGTCCCGGGCCAGTTGATCCATGTTTGGCGTTTTGATGTGCGGATTGACAATGCCGAGCGTATCCCAGCGCTGATCATCGGTGAGCAGAAAAATAATGTTCGGCCGGCGTTGTGTGGCGCAGGACGCCAAGCCGGCAACGGCTAATCCAAGAGCGCCCAGAGCGCTGTGTTTCAAAAAATCTCGGCGTGATTGACTAGTTTGCAGTGGTTTTGACATGATGCCCTCTTTTCTGGTTATGCCGATTTAATCCCGCAATCCAAAATCATCCGGCGTATTTAGTCCGGATTTGATGAGCGCCCATTCCAGCGCCCAGGTGGTAAAGGCAGAATAGTTGAAATCTTTCCACGGCCGTTTCGAGCCGGGAGGCGCCAGCATGCGCTGCCGGGCGTCGCGTACCTCGGTTTCCAGCGGCCGCACATCCTCAAACGACAGCGCCAGGGAGCGCGCAACGTAGAGCAAAAGGTTGGGTTCCTCTTCTTTCAGCAATTCACCATAAACCGGCACCGCTTTATCCGTGTGCCCCATGCGCGCCAGGGATTCGGCCGCGGCGGTGCGCACCATGGGATTTTCATGATCCAAAAACTGGCTGCAAAAAGCGACCGCTTTTTTCGACTTGGCGTTGCGGATGATGCGCTGCTGAATCGCCCAAAACGTGATGATGGGATCATCGCCGGCGTCAAGCCAGTCGCTGTTCGGGCGCGACGCCTGATCCGCCGCCTCTAAAATATCGCGGAGGGGATACTGGGCTCGATCCTGCAAAATGTCGTAAACCGTGGCCCCGGCGGCGTTGGCGCGGCGATGCATTTCCGGTTCGGTCAAAAAGCCGCTGTCACGGGTGTCCAGAATCCATTCCCGCAGCACATCGGCCAGTTTGTTTTTGACGCCGCTCAAATTTGGATCGTCGGCGACATTGTTCAATTCCCGCGGATCATTTTTAATATCATACAATTCTTCGAACGGATGCGGCTGCCACAGTTTGATCGATTGCTCGTTATCCTTGCCGGCTTTGTGCACGCGGTACAATTCCTTGTGCGATTCCTTGCGGTAATCGCTCATGATCACGCCTTCCTGCATCGGTACCATGTGCGGCAGATAATGGCGAATGTACATAAAGCGGCCGTCGAAAACGGCGCGGCTCAGCTCGACCATGTCATCGGCGCGGTCGCGGGCACCGAAAATATAGTCGCGGCGCTGACCGCTGAACAACGGCCGGCCCTGGAAATTGTCGGGAATTGGAATCCCGGCCATCTGCAACACCGTCGGCGGCAAATCGACAAACGACACCAGCTCGTCCCGCACCGACGCCTGTCCGGCGTCGCCAAGCAGATGCTGAAATTTCTTGGGCACATGCACAATCAACGGCACATGCAGTCCGGTTAAATACAGCCAGCGTTTATAGCGCGGCAGGCCCATGCCGTGGTCCGCCAACAAAAAGACGATGGTATCGTCGGCGCGGCCGTCCGCCTCTAGTTGCTGCAACACCTGGTTGACGTCGTGATCCCAGACCGTGATCAGATCGTAATAGCGCGCCCAGATGCGGCGCATTTCCGGGGTATCCGGAAAATAAGGCGGCAGGTTGATGGACGATGGATCGTGCTTGAATTCTTTGGGCAGCCGTTTCAGGGCGGGGGCGGCGCGTTCGGTTAAATTGCCCGAGCCTTCGTGGGTGCTGCCCAGATTCATAAACGCAAAAAACGGCTTGTCAGCGGGACAATGCCGCCACGGTGTGGTGGTTTGATCCCAGAAATCAATCAGCCCATCCGGACTGAAATTGTAATCGGTTTTGCCGCGCAGGGCGGTCCAATAGCCGTGCTGTTGGAAAACCTCGGCCATGGGTTGGATGCGGTCCGGAAGCTCGACCTCGGAGCGCAGATTCTGCGTCCCCAACGACGTGGCGAACATGCCGGTGGCGAGGCAGGAACGCGACGGCGCGCAAATGGGTGCGGTGACATACGCATTTTTGAAAACATGCGACCGTTCAACATAGGCGTCAATGTTCGGCGTCGCCGCATCCGGATCGCCGTAACAACCGAAAAATGGTGAAATGTCCTCGGCAACGATCCATAAAAAGTTGGAGCGGTCCGTGCCGCTTCGGGCTGCCCGGGAAGTGAGTCCCATAAACAACGCTGCGCTTGTCATGGCGCTTCCCTTTAAAAATTTTCGGCGTTTCATGATGTGTGTCTCCAGTTACAGGCTAAGGTTAGATATGCATGTTGATCGATAAAATATATGAAAAAATGCACGTGATTTTTTTCATCACTCTGCACGTCTAAAAAACATTGCTATTGATTTCGCAATCGATTACGTAAAATAACAATCTATGACACATTTCAAAAGAAAAATAAAAAACATTTTTGACTTTTTCCGATCTGCCTCGTATAAGTACAAAACGGCAATCAACAAACGGACACACAGTGAACGAGATTTCCAGGGACATTTTTGAGCGGGTTCGCGACGGTGACATGTTCGCGTTTCAAAAAATTGTCGAAACATATCAGGAATACGCTTTTCGACTCGCGTTTCGCTTGCTTGCAAACGAAGACGACGCCAAAGATGTTGTGCAGGAATGTTTTATTCGTGTGTGGAATCATTTGAAGCGTTTTAAATCAGAAAAGAAATTCAAGCCATGGCTGAGTCGAATTGTGGTTAATTTGTGTTACGATGAGTTGAATAAAGCGCATAAAAAACACACTGTGCGCAATGTGTTGAATAACGAACTGGTTCTCCCCTCAACGAATGAAAACCTTCACGATACTCTGGCCAACTCGGAATTAGCAGAGCGGATAAAATTGCTGGCCAATGGACTGCCGCCAAAACAGCGCATTGTCTTTGTGCTCCGCGATCTGGAGGATCTTGAAATTGAGGATGTTGCCAGGATTGCCGGATTGTCAAAAAATTCAGTTAAAAGTAACTTGTATTATGCGAGACAACATATTCGCAAAAAATTAAAGATGACTTGTGAAGTGCAAGAAATGTAAAAAATGGCTGTTGCTTTACCGGGCCGGAGAGCTGTCACCGCGGCAGCGTGAAAAACTGCACATCCACATGCAACAATGTCCCTCCTGCCAGGCTAAGCAAGAGGTGATGGAAGAATATCATGAATTATTAAAGCAGGCAAAACATGAGCCCCATCTACCTCATCCACAAGTGTTGACTGCAGCAATCATGCAGTCAGTTCACTCGCAATCTGCTCGAGAACAAAGGTTATCGACACTGCCAACAAAGACCAAATTCTTAACAAACCATCCTGCACGTTTTTCTCTCGCAGGATTATTAATCATCGTTATTGGCGTGTTCGTGCTGCAAGAAATTTTAATATTAAAGCGCTTGCACCATCTTGAGCGCCGAATGAAAACGCAGGAGCAGCGGACGATTTCAGCGCAAGATGACATCCTGATCCGTTTATTACGCAGCGAATTGGAATCCGGCAATGAGGACAAGATTCTGGTGGATCGGCAGACTTTTCTTCAGCTTTTAAGTGCTGTTGCGCACAACACAAGTCCGGCAAAAATAGAAAAGCTTTTGCTGTCCGAGCCGCTGGAACTGCAAAACATCACTTTTTCAAACGGCCTGGATCGCAGTGAAATCGCAGCGCTGTTGGCGCATCGTCAGGATATTCTCAAAAAATTAAAAAAATTATAGAGGTCATCATGGATCGGTCTGTTTATTTTGTGCTATGTACCTTAATGTCATTTCTAATTGTGGGTTGTAAACAACATGTTGGAATTTCAACCATCGTCCATCCTGACATGTCACTAGAACGCTATATTACAACAGCCGGTGATTCCGCCGGAGTAAATGAGACGGCTTTTCCTTTTCCCCAGGATTCTCTGTGGCATGTGTCAAAAATTCCCCCGGACACACTGCCCGACGATTCGACATTGGTCTTGCAGCGATTTCCAATGTCTTATCTCATTGCAGCAAAAAACAGTGCCGACAGCACAACAATACTGTACTCCACGCATAGACACTTTCCGAATGCGGACAGTATGAATGCGGTTTTTTATCATCCAAAAGACACAATTCGCATCAACGTTTCTACAAAGGTGGAAAAGCGGTTTCGCTGGTTTTATACGTTTTATCGCTACAGCGAGACCTATCACGGTTACAATCCGTTTCGCCTTGTGCCGTTATCAGACCTGATGACAGAGAAAGAAATAAAATTTTTACAAACCGGACAAGACAGTGTGGATGTTGAGGACAAGCTGGAAAAATGGCATCAACAGAATTTTTTTGAGGCCTATTATCGTGTGTTAAAAAACAATATCGCCACACTCCAGCCAGACATCAACACGGAACAGCTCAAAGCGAAAAAAGATGCACTTTTTGAAGCGTTTTCAAATCAGGATTTCTTAGAGGAAGAGACAACCGTGTCCATGTTGCAAAACTGGCAAGAAATTCTTGGCACCAAAGTTGTGTGGACGCTCGAGGAACAATTCCACGAGGTAACCCAAAAAGTTGAACAATACTTTACTTTTATCATTAACAAGAACGATGATTTTTATTACAGCCAGGTGGTCATGCCCGGCCAGATATTCGACGGCAATGCTATCAAAGTCAATGGTCGATACGGCGAGTGGCGAATCGATTCTGACGATCTTGCTGTTTTTGAAAAAGAAATCTGGTGCGAGGCCAGAAAATGGAACGTTCTGCCCTCTGCCGTAACAGCGGTCTTTGTTTTAATTGTCATCATGTTTTTAATCATCACACGGAAAAACAATGGCCGGAGGATTTAGCCTGATGAATTCTTGAATTTAACGGTTAGCAAATATCTTGTCGACATGGCAAAAGTTAATAATTTCAAAATCGTGAATATGCTGTTCCATTTCGCTATCATAAACGACATATCCCGTTTCAATTCGATTTGGAAACAGGTTTGAGAAATATTCTAATCCTTTGAGAAAATACATGTTAAAAGTCTGTGCTGATTTGATTTCGACTGGTATGAACATATTCGCTTTTTTATAAACTATATCCACTTCATTTTGATGATTGTCTCTAAAAAAATAAAGGTTATGATCCAGTCCCATATTATACCGTTTCTTTACCATTTCCATGATCATCATATTTTCAAATAACGCTCCACGCAAAGGATCACGAACCATCTGCTTTGGATTTTCGATGCCTAACAAGTAAGCTGCCAATCCAACATCATAAAAATAGAGTTTTGGCGTTTTTACCAACCTCTTGTTAATATTTTCATAGTATGGCTGCAATAACATTATAATGTACGAGGCTTGCAGGATAGAAATCCAGGATTTGATTGTCGGCACACTGACTCCTGTCTCATTCGCTAAATTGCTGGCATTAAAAACATGTCCCACTCTTCCGGCGCACAAGCGGACAAATTTCTGAAACAGATTCAAGTCTTTGATATTAACCAACTGTCTGAGATCACGTTGCAGATAAGTTTCATAATACATCCGGTAAGCGATATGCGGTTCAATTGAATTTTTGTAAATACCAGGATAGAATCCATAATACAAAAAATCATCTGAACGAAAGGATTCAACATAGCGCCCAACCTCATTTATTGAAAAAGGCAACAGCTTCATCACCGCTGTTCGACCAGCTAACGATTGAGTTAGATCATTTAATAATGAAAACTGATTACTTCCGGTTAAGATAAATTGTCCTTTGACATCATTGACATCAACAATTTCCTGTAAATAGGACATGATGTCAGGCGCTCGTTGAATCTCATCTAATATTGCGCCATCCTCTATTCTTTGCAAAAAATGACGCGGATCACTTTGTGCTAATTCTCGGTTATCGGGGTTTTCCAAACTGACATATTGTTTATCAGGAAAAAGTTTTTTTACGAGGGTTGTTTTGCCAGACTGTCGAGGCCCAGTAATAGTAATTACAGGAAATTGTTTACAGAGGGATAATGTGGTTTTCTCTATGTCTCGAGCAATTATTTTCATTTTTGTACAAATTTAAAATTCAACTTAAAATTTGTACAAAATTAATATTTCTTATTTACAAAATCAAGTAAAAATATCGAATGAGTTTATAACCTCAGTCACAGGTCCAACAATGGGTCACAAATGGAATACAGATCATATTATAATTTCAAATAATTTAATATGATACAACGTCAATGCAAGAAAGAGTTGAGACCCATTGTTACTCTACCTGGAGCATCTCCACCTTTAACTGAGCTATTACGAACGAGTCCTTAAAATGACTAACAGTGTTAATTCAACATGTTGCTAAATCTCTATTGGAGATATGGTACATACAAAAATAATAAAATTCATATATCCATTCGATTCTGAACGCTCACTACTCTCCAGTATGCTTAACATACCGCGCCACTTTATCCAGTTTACGTTGAATGAGGATGCCAATCGCCGGGGCAAAATCGTGTGCTTTGACAATTTTTTGGAATTTTTGACTAATGTCAGTGATCATATCGTCCAGCGATTTATATTCTTGCGGATTGATAGAATCAAGAATCCGGTTGAACGTATTCACGCCCAATAATTCATTTTTAAAAAGTGTCAGGTTGTGCAGAAAAACATGATCTGTGCACTGCCGTGACTCTTTCCGCCGCTCCAGCTCTTTCATCAGATTTTCAATATCTGTTTGTAAATCTTCCAATTCGATGCGTAAAATAGAGATGTATTTCTTTTTTTGCGCTGGCATAACAGCCTCCTTGCCGTAGACGGCGTTTCCACATCCTGAATTGAAATATTTAATGTTGTGTGTTGTTTTCTATAATAACAAATATTATTTTAATTTATTCTGAACAGTTGAAAATTGCAACTTTATATTTTTCCAAATCCAGGAACCGGCTTGAGCTCTTTAATGCGGTAAAAAATGACGATAAACAGGTTTTTCTAATTTTAAGCGGATGAAAGAAATCTAATTCAATGGAACTGGCGTATTAAATATAACATTGTGCATCTCTTCAAAGAACGGAGGTATTGTGTCATCCAAAGGCAGAAAAAGAATTATCATTGAACATGTCACTCCTGAGGTGAATTGCGGCCGGTTTGCCATCAAACGCGTAATCGGCGATGCAATTACTGTCCAGGCTGATGTGTTCGGAGACGGGCATGATGTGGTCCAGGCTGCGCTTGTTTATCGAAATGAAAAAGAGTCCGAGTGGCATAAATCAATTATGCAGCCGCTTCCCAACGACCGCTGGCAGGGGAGCTTTCGTGTCCAGAATATTGGCCATTACTTTTACACAATCCAGGGTTGGATCGATCACTTTGGCACATGGAAAAAAGGATTTGCAAAGAAATATAAAGCCGGCCAGGACGTTCGCGTCGAGTTGATGATTGCGGCTGAACTGGTCGAAAAAACAATTGAGCGCGCCTCTGATTCGGATACCAGAATAATAAAAAATTACGCATCTGTTCTCAGAGATGAAAATCCTGAAAAAGCAGCCAAAGCCGGACTGGCTGATCAATTGGAGCAGCTCATGGCCACATATCCCGAATCAGAACTGGTGTACACTTATAACCACGAACTCCGGGTTGTGGTTGATTCTCACAAAGCACTTTACAGCACGTGGTACGAGTTTTTCCCCAGATCGTTCAGCGAACAACCCGGTGCTCATGGAACATTCAAGGAATGCGAAAGGCTCATTCCCCGTATTGCAGAGATGGGATTTGATGTCATCTATTTGCCGCCCATTCACCCTATTGGGGAAACGAACAGAAAAGGACGAAACAATTCACCGCACGCCGAGCCGGGCGAACCCGGAAGTCCGTGGGCGATCGGGTCTAAAACAGGCGGGCACAAAGCTGTCCATCCCCAGCTCGGTACAATCGATGATTTTGAGCATTTTGTACAAGCGGCCAAAGATTATAACATCAGCGTTGCGCTGGACATCGCCTTTCAATGTTCTCCGGATCATCCCTACGTCAAAGAACACCCGGAGTGGTTTTATTGGCGTCCTGATGGAACCATTCAATACGCAGAAAATCCGCCAAAAAAATACCAGGATGTGCTGCCACTCAACTTTGAAACCGGACACTGGCGCGAGCTCTGGGACGAACTAAAAGATATTGCCTTGTTCTGGCTGGAAAAAGGCGTGCGTATTTTTCGAATTGACAATCCCCACACAAAGCCGTTGCCTTTCTGGGAGTGGTTGATTGCTGAAATCAAAAAAGTTGAACCTGAAGCAATTTTTCTGGCGGAAGCCTTTACCCGGCCCAAGGTCAAATACGGTCTGGCAAAATTAGGATTCTCGCAATCGTATACTTATTTCACCTGGCGGCACACCAAACAGCAGTTTATCGATTATCTGACAGAATTGACCAAAACAGAGGTTCGCGAATATTGCCGGCCGAATTTCTGGCCAAACACGCCGGATATTCTGCCGGAACATTTGCAGTTTGGCGGCCGGCCGGTTTTTATGGCGCGACTGGTAATGGCAGCGACAATGTCTTCGAATTATGGCATTTACGGTCCGGCGTTCGAATTGTGCGTCACCGACGCTGTTCCAGGCAAGGAGGAATATCTCTATTCGGAAAAATATGAAATCAAACAGTGGCATCTGGAGCAGCCCGGGAATCTTACGGATTTTATTGCCCGTGTCAATCAAATCCGGAATGAAAATCCAGCACTGCAGGATACATTTAATATCACTTTTTATGAAACAGACAACGACTATCTTTTAGCATATGGTAAAACCAGCAGTGATTTGGAAAACATCATTGTCACGGTGATAAATCTTGATCCTTATCACACTCAGTCCGGTTTTATCCGAATACCTGTCCAGGAACTGGACATCCCTGATGACCGGCCGTATCTGGCTCACGAGCTGCTCAGCAATGACAAATACATTTGGCAAGGTGAATGGAACTATCTCGAACTCAATCCCAAACTCGTTCCTGCTCATATTTTGCAGATACGCCGGTGCATGCGACGGGAACAGGATTTTGATTATTTCATGTAAAAAAGGTTTGATCACATGTCTGATAAAGCACTGCTCCCAAACGACGATCCGCTGTGGTATAAAGACGCTGTCATTTATCAATTGCACATCAAGTCCTATTATGACAGCAATGGTGACGGCATTGGCGACATCCAGGGTCTTGTGCAAAAACTGGATTATCTGGAAAGCCTGGGCATAACAGCGATCTGGCTGCTGCCCTTTTATCCTTCGCCTTTACGGGACGACGGCTATGACATTGCAAATTATTACAATATAAACCCAGATTACGGCACTCTGCGGGATTTCAAAAAACTATTGCGGGAAGCGCATCACCGGAACATCCGCGTCATTATCGAGCTGGTCATCAATCACACATCTGACCAGCATCCGTGGTTTCAAAAAGCGCGCACATCTAAACCCGGATCGGTGTGGCGCAACTTTTATGTGTGGAGCAACACACCGCATAAATATAGTGAAACTCGAATCATTTTTCAGGATTTCGAAACGTCCAACTGGACCTGGGACCCGGTCGCTAATGCGTATTACTGGCATCGTTTTTATTCGCATCAACCGGATTTGAACTTTGACAATCCGCGGGTTCAAAAAGAAATCATAAAAATTCTGGACTTTTGGCTGGACATGGGGGTAGATGGTCTGAGACTGGACGCTGTTCCTTATTTATACGAACGCGAAGGCACCAACTGCGAAAACCTGCCCGAAACCCACGACTTTCTCAAAAAGTTGCGCGCCCATGTTGACAACAAATACGAAAACCGCATGCTGCTTGCCGAAGCCAATCAATGGCCAGAAGACGCGGCAGCTTATTTTGGCGACGGCGATGAATGCCACACCGCTTTTCACTTTCCGGTTATGCCGCGGTTGTTTATGGGCTTGCAAATGGAAGACCGGTTCCCGATTACAGACATTCTCGAACAAACACCTGAAACCCCGGACATTTGCCAATGGTTCATGTTTTTGCGCAATCACGATGAACTCACGCTAGAGATGGTTACAGATGAGGAACGCGACTTTATGTACCGCGTTTTTGTCCAGGACCCGCGAGCGAAAATTAATTTAGGTATCCGCCGCCGGCTGGCGCCGCTGTTGGATAACGATCGCCGCAAAATCGAGTTGATGAATATCCTGTTGTTTTCGCTCACCGGTACGCCGGTCATTTATTACGGCGATGAAATTGGCATGGGCGATAATTATTATTTGGGTGACCGCGACGGTGTGCGCACGCCCATGCAATGGAGTCCGGACCGTAACGGTGGTTTTTCGAGAACAAATCCGCAAAAACTTTACCTGCCGGTGATCATCGATCCGGAATATCACTATGAAGCGTTAAATGTGGAAAACCAGGAAAAAAGTCTGTCCTCGCTGCTCTGGTGGATGCGTCATATCATTGATATGCGAAAACAGTTCAAAGCATTTGGGCGCGGTTCTCTGGAATTTCTTTATTCGGATAATCCCAAAGTGCTTGTTTTTCTCAGAGAAAATAATGATGAAAAAGTGCTTATTGTGGCGAATTTGTCAAAGCATGCCCAGGTAGCAGAGTTTACTATTAATAGTTCAGATTACGCCCCAATAGAAGTTTTTAGCCGAAATCAATTTCCTGACATTCACGCTGACACCCCGTATGTCATCATGCTCAGTCCTTATGGGTATTACTGGCTGCACCTGGAAAAAACCGCGGCTGAAACAGCAGCCGGACCGGAAGAGGGTCTCCCTGAATTGACTATCAGAAAAAGCTGGACATCCATTTTTGACAATAACCACCGCTTTGTCAAACAGGTGCTTCCTGCCTATCTGAAAACATGCCGCTGGTTTGGCAGTAAAGCGCGAAAAATAAAAAAGACCAGAATTGATAATTCCTTTTGCCTCGGCACAGGAAGTGAAGCGGCTTTTATGCTGATTGTCGATGTCCAGTTTCAGCAGGGGCCGCCAGAGTCTTACTTTTTGCCTGTCTCTTTTCTCACAGATGACAAAGCGGAATCGTTACAGCAAGAGTTTCCACAAAGTATCATCGCTCACTTGAAAACACCTGAAAGCCTGGGAATATTATACGACAGTATTTACGACCCACTTTTCCGGCAAAATCTTTTAGAGATGATGCAGAGGCGAAAACGAGTCAAGGGCAAAGAAGGGCATCTTTACGCTTATCCGGGCCGGACTTTTAAAGCGCAGGCGGCAAAGCTGAAAAAAGAGAGGGTGTCCCGGGTCTTGCAGGCTGAGCAGAGCAACTCATCGATTTTGTATCAGGATACATTTTTTCTGAAACTCTACCGCAAACTTGAGCACGGCATCAACCCTGATCTGGAAATCGAAAAGTATCTGAGCGAAAAAACGAGTTATTCACACATTCCTGCTTTTGCCGGAGCGATCGAGTGGAAAAAATCAAGCAGCACAATATCGGTGGGACTGCTGCAAAGTTTTATTCCGAACGAAGGCGACGCCTGGTCATTTATGCTGAATGCCGTGACACGTTATTTCGAACGCGTGCTGGCACGACGCACTGAACTGGATAAAATACCCAGTCCTCCTGCTTCTTTGCTGGATATTGACGAAGAAACGCTAGCGCCTTTGTTATGGGACCTCATTGAAGCGATGCCGCTTGAAATGACACGACTGCTGGGCAACCGAACCGGTGAACTGCACAACGCCCTGGCTCTGCCTACTGATGATCCTGATTTCAAGCCGGAGCCGTTTTCAACTCTCTATCAACGATCTTTGTATCAATCTATTCGCAATCAGGCCAGGCGAACATTGCAGAATTGCCGGCGCCGGACCGGTCAACTCTCGGAAGCGGCCAGTGATATGATGAACAGCATTGCCGAGATGGAAAGTGATATTTTAAATCAAATTCGACAAATTACCCAACGCAAAATCAAAGGTAAAAAAATCCGCATTCACGGCGATTATCATCTCGGCCAGGTTTTGCACACGGGCAAAGATTTTATCGTCATTGATTTTGAAGGCGAACCGGCGCATCCTTTAAGCGAACGCCGCCTGAAGCGTTCCGCCCTGCGCGATGTTGCCGGTATGGTGCGGTCGTTTCATTATGCCGCTTACAGTCCGTTGCTGCTGCCATCAATGATCAGAGACGAAGATGCTCCGGAACTCGAATCCTGGGCGCATCTGTGGTACACCATTATGAGCGCGCTTTTTGTCAAAGGATACCGTGAGGCCGTTGCTGGCAGGGCATTCGTTCCCGAGGACCCGGACGAGTTTAAAATTCTTTTGCATGTTTTACTTTTAGAAAAAGCAATCTATGAACTGGGCTATGAATTGAACAACCGGCCTGACTGGCTGACAATACCTGTCAAAGGTATAAACTATATTGTGAAAGGTGATTAACGTGACGAAAAAAAGAAAACAGCCAACTGAAAAAAATGTATACGATGATTTCAGTCTCTTGACAGAATCGGATATTTATCTCATCAAAGAAGGCAATCATCACAGACTCTACGAAAAAATGGGAGCCCACCCTACCACTCACAATGGTCAAACCGGAACCGGTTTTGCGGTGTGGGCACCGAACGCAAATAAAGTGAGCGTGATTGGTGGTTTTAATAACTGGGAGCCAGGTTCGCACCCGCTTGTGCAACGCAATGATGAATCCGGTATTTGGGAAGGATTTATCCCGGGAGTGAAAGAAGGAGAGGCTTATAAATATCGCATTGAATCCCGGCATAATTACAAAGCTGACAAGGGCGATCCGTACGCGTTCTCATGGGAAGAGCCGCCGAAAACCGCATCCGTTGTCCGGTCGCTTGATTACGAATGGGGTGATGACGACTGGATGCAAAAACGCGGTCAGCATAATGCTCTCAACCAACCGTTCGCTGTATACGAAGTGCACCTGGGTTCCTGGAAACGCGTTGTTGAAGAGCAAAACTGTCCGTTAAGCTACCGGGAACTGGCTGATGATCTTGCAGGATATGTCAGAGACATGGGATTTACGCATGTGGAGTTTTTGCCAATCATGGAACATCCGTTTTACGGGTCGTGGGGCTATCAAACCGTGGGTTACTTTGCGCCTACAGCCCGGTACGGTTCGCCGCAGGATTTCATGGCGTTGATTGACCGCCTCCATCAACACGATATCGGGGTTATCCTGGACTGGGTGCCGTCGCATTTTCCGAGCGACGAGCACGGTCTGGTTTATTTTGACGGCACGCATCTGTACGAGCACTCGGATCCCAGACAGGGCTATCACCCGGACTGGAACAGCTATATTTTTAACTATGGCCGGAATGAAGTGCGTAACTTTCTTTTAAGCAGCGCGCTGTTTTGGCTGGAACATTACCACATCGACGGCATCCGCGTCGATGCTGTGGCGTCGATGCTTTATCTGGACTATTCCCGCAAACAAGGCGAATGGATACCGAACGAACACGGCGGCCGGGAAAATCTGCAGGCCATTTCGTTTCTCAGACAGTTCAATGAAGTTGTTTATCAGAATTATCCGGATGTGCAAACCATTGCCGAAGAGTCGACAGCATGGCCAATGGTCTCACGGCCCACTTATGTCGGCGGACTCGGGTTCGGCATGAAATGGAACATGGGCTGGATGCACGATGTGCTGGACTATTTCACCCACGATCCGATCCACAGAAAGTATCACCATAACAAACTCACGTTTGGATTGTGGTATGCGTTTAATGAAAACTTTATGATCTCTATTTCACACGATGAAGTCGTTCACGGCAAACGATCGCTTTTCAACAAAATGCCGGGTGACAAGTGGCAAAAATGCGCCAACCTGCGGTTGCTGTACGGATTCATGTACAGTCATCCCGGCAAAAAGCTGTTGTTTATGGGCAGCGATATTGCGCAAGAAACCGAGTGGAACCACGATGCCAGTCTGGACTGGCATCTTTTAGACGATCCGACTCATCAGGGTGTCAATCGCTGGCTCAAGGAATTGAATCATTTTTATCAACAGCATCCGGCATTGTATGAAAATGATTTCAATCCGAATGGATTTGAATGGATTGATTTTCACGATGCAGAGAGAAGCGTCGTGTGTTTTATGCGTAAAAGTCACAATAACAATGACAACCTTTTTATCATTTGCAACTTTACGCCCATGCCGAGGGAAAATTATCGCATCGGCGTACCGCAAAAAGGCTACTGGCGCGAAGTTCTGAACAGCGATGCGCACTATTACGGTGGCGCCGGTTATGGCAATTTAGGCGGCGTCGAGGCCATGCCGATTCCGTATTATGACCGATATCATTACTCGATGTCGCTCACATTACCGCCGCTGGGCATTTTGTTTTTGAAACGGGAGATGCCGGAATAAAAACTTGCAACAACCCCGACTTAAAAGTCGGGGCTATAATATAGCCATGAGCTTTAGCTCGGGGTAAAAACGCCTTAAAATGACGGGCTTTAGCCCGATTTTATAATGCTGAAACGATTTTCTCCCAGCAGTAAGTTTTACATCAAATCGAATTCGAATACCCAAAGACAGTTTTCTGAATTATGCCTGTTCAACAATTTTTGTCCGATCCCTGTTGAATGTCATGCGTTTCCCGCTCCCATACGCAGCCACAGCCAAATGCGATGGCCGGACCGCCTGCAAGCCGATCTCGATGTTCGCCGAAGGCTGCCGGTTGTCGCAAATACCATCAATGAAATTGATGACGTGCTCGAGATCGAGATCGGTTTGCGCCTTGACAAATTGCGGCTCTTTGTTGTGCGGCGTGTAGATATAACCGCTGCGAAAGATTTCCAGCTTGCCTTCTGTGCCGTGAAACAGTACTGATGCCCGTTTCGTTTTAACCGGCATAATCGAACATTCAAAAGAGAGATTCCAGCCGCCTTTGTACTGCAGAATGGTATTCACTGTATCGGGATTGGTCCGGTCATCGTTCATAAAATAAATGCCGCCTGTGGTCACGGCATTGAGTGGCTCGGTATCATCCATCATCCACTGCCCGACATCCGCCCAATGCGTGAGCAGATCAGCCAGAATACCGGCACCGTACTGTTTGTAATTTCGCCAGGCGTCGTAATGCGCCCAGTCGTAAGGCACATCCGGAGCCGGGCCAACGAATGTGTCCCAATGAAAATTCTCCGGTTGCGGACGCGGCTCGATCTGCCGACGCTGCCAGCTAAAATCGCTCCACACTGTCCGGACAAATACAATATCACCGAGCGGTTTCGAATCGCTAAAGAATTTTTCTTTCACTTGAATGTAGTGCGTGCCGCTGCGCTGCTGGGTGCCGGTCTGGCAGATTTTACCGCTTTTGTCGACAGCATTTTTTATCGCCCGGCCTTCCTCAAAATGCAAGGTCGCCGGTTTCTCCAGGTAAAGATGTCGACCGGATTCGAGGATCTGAACTGAATAGTCCTTGTGCAGGTGATCGGGCGTCGCGACCAGGACAGCATCGACATCCCGATTCGCCAGCACATCTTCCAGAGCAAATGTTTCATTAATGGAACTAATCCCGAGATGTTCTTTGGTGCGCTGGCGCTGAACATCCCAGACGTCGCAGAGCTGGTGCAACTCGACCTGACCGGTGCTCAGCATCTTTCTCATCACATGTCGGCCGCGCCGACCTGCGCCAACAAGCGCCATACCCAACCGATCATTTGCACCCAAAACACGCCGATAAGACAATGCAGATAATGAAGCAGCTCCCGCTGTTTTTAGAAAATAGCGTCGTTTCATGGTATTATCCTTTCGATATGAAACGTATTTTTCTTCTTGCGTTCAATCATGACTTTTGTTATACTAATAAATCCATGGTTTAGATAAATCTATAATTATCCCAACCAAACTAAAAAATGCTGTTATCAATTGCAACGTTTTGTCAATTTTTATTTGTAAACGTAATATTTCAAATTTTTAATGATGATAATGTCTCATTTCAATATATAAAACAATTAAAAAAAATGGAGGCTACATGCGAAAGAAAAGCTTTATAACAATCGTGATGTTTTTGTTCATCGTTTTACTTGGTACAAGTTGGGCACAGGATTGTCTTCAAACACAAATGTCGTCAGATGCCAACCTCGAGGCATGTCTCCTGGAAGCCAAAGTGAGCAGAGACGTCCTGACGATCAAGGTCATTCTGGAAAACACCTCTGACGAGAAAATCACGCCAAAGTTCTACTATGAGGATGTCTATTTTACCGATGTTGGCGAAAAGAAAAAATATTCACCGCTCAAAGATTCAGAGGAGAATTACATTGCCGGTCCCAAAGCAGACGATCAACACGGCGGGCGGTTCTGGTACGATATTGAGCCGGGCAAGAAAAAAATATTTTGGGTGAAATTCCCGGCGCCACCAGAGGACTGCTCTTCAATCGATGTGTTTGTGCCTGAAATCATGCCCTTTGAAGAAATCCCTGTTGAACGATAATGAGGAGGACAACAGTGTTTGTTAAAAGGATTTTCATTTTGGCTTTCAGTGGTCTTTTGTTTGGAGCTGTATTAGGCATCGCTCAAACGTATCCGGGACCGTATCATGAAAAAACAGTATCAGAAGCACGCAAAGCGCTCCGGCAACTGGGCCCGGAGCGCGGAGCGCTTGATATCTCCGGCTCGGTCACGGATATTCTCTTTGCCGCCCCGCTCGATTTTGGCAGCACCTCACTGCAGATCAATCAGGCGTTAAAAGACCTCGGCGCAAAAACTGTCGATAATGAAGTGCAAATATCCCTCTCCGGTGATGTGCTTTTCGAGTTTGATAAAGCCGAGATTAAAAGCGAAGCAGAAGCGTCGCTGTCCAAATTGGCCGGAGCTATCAAAGAACTCGGCAAAAAAACGATCATCATCGAAGGACATACCGACAACAAAGGCTCTGAGAACTATAATCTCACACTCTCCCGCGAAAGGGCAAAGGCAGTCAAGGAGTGGTTTATTAATAAAGGACATCTTGAGGATTATCATTTTACAACCAGAGGATACGGAGAAACCAAACCGGTAGCATCTAACACAAATCCTGATGGTTCGGACAATCCGAAAGGCCGTGCCAGGAATCGGAGAGTGGAGATCAGGATAAAGAATGAGTAATTGAGAGTAGCTCCTTTATCCGTAAAATAGATTGGATAATTACATCTATTCTGTTAAATTAATCTATGAAAAAACCTCTAGATGAAAACAACTGCCCAGGTGGTATTTTTAAAGAAACATCGGTCAAAGATCAACTCTCATTCTTCACGGTAAAAAAAAACAGGCATGAGACGAAAACCAGACCGACTTTTGAGAAATTAGTCAAATTGCTTGAGAGTGATCTAAATTTTCACAATCAGGCAAGCAACTATTACTCGCATAATTTTCATTCTTTTCCGGCAAAATTCCCCCCGCAATTGCCAAAATTTTTTATTGAGGAATTGACAAATCCAAACGATATTGTGTTAGACCCAATGGTTGGCTCCGGGACGACGATGGTCGAGTCTTTTTTTGCACAGCGGCAAGGAATTGGTTTTGATATCGATCCATTGGCTCTCAAAATTTCTCAGGTAAAAACAACTCCTTATAACAGAAAAGACCTTGCCCATTATGGATCCGAAATTTATACAAAAGCTAAATAT
>CAZSMC010000009.1:22056-39909 GCA_964607755.1 uncultured Cytophagia bacterium
TAACAGAAAAGACCTTGCCCATTATGGATCCGAAATTTATACAAAAGCTAAATATGATTTTAACGAGAATAAAGATCAGCTTTTAAATTTATTAACAGACTATTTTGATGAAAAAACGAGAGATTTCCTGGATTACTGGTTTTTAGAAGAAACTCAATTAGAATTGATTTCTCTATGGAATCATATAAATAAAATCAGCGATAAAGAATATAAAAGTTTTTTTCAGGTTATTTTTTCCTCTGTCATTATCACAAAATCCGGCGGCGTTTCTCTTGCATTGGACCTGGGGCACACTCGGCCACATAAAGTGAAAGCGTTATTAGACGTCAATGGCAATATCATAAGTGGAGATAACAATGTCGACGTTTCCAAAAAACGATATCTCGCGAAAAATGTAAAATCTGCATTTGATGAATTTTTAAAAAGATTCAATCAAAACAAAAACAGAGTTATTCCGATTACGACTCGCGGCATCAAACCAGTAATATCTTTTTGCGATTCTCAAAAAATGCACCTTGATAAGGAAACTGTTGATCTCATCATCACCTCCCCGCCATACGCCTCCAATGCTATAGATTACATGCGAGCACATAAATTTTCGCTCATTTGGTTTGGCTATAAAATCGAAGAGCTAACCAAAAAAAGAAATGACTATATCGGATCAGAAACCACAGCAAATTACCGGTTTGAAGATTTATCTCCTTTGACGAACAAGAAAATTGACGAGTTATCGAATATTGCCCCAAATCGTGGCAAGGTGCTGAGAAGATATTTTTCGGAAATGAAAAAATCGCTTCAAGAAATGTACCGCGTTCTAAAGCCCGGGAAAGCGGCTATTGTGGTTGTGGGAAGTTCTATAATGAAAGGAATAGATACTGAAACCCATCAATGTTTAAAGGAAATCGTACACTCTATCGGATTCAATGAACCCCATATAGGTGTACGTAAATTGGATCGAAACAAAAGGATGCTACCTGCAAGTCTAAAGAAAAATCTATCCTCGCAAATTCAACGCCGCATGCATGAAGAATATGTCATTGGATTTTATAAACCATCGGGGTAAGGATCAATGAATACCAAAGAACTGAGAGCTTTTTATCACAAGGAAATATGTGAGAGATTATTAAGAGTTCATAAAAATGCAGAAAAAGGCGATTACCCGAACAACGCTGATGGTGATAGCAGAATAAGTGTCAAAATTGCCCGGGGGATTTTAAACCGACTAGGCAAGAATCCAATCTACGGACATCTTTCAGGTCAATCCGCTGGAAAACTATTTGAAAATATCACCAAAAATTATATTGATAAATCATTTGAACTGCTACATCATTTACGTCCAGGCAAATGGCATTATTTTATTGAAACGGAAATTTCAAAATTTGAACAGTATAGAGACTTGGCAGAAGTTGAAAATGAATTAATCGCTACAATTCATGAAATGAATGATGAGAGTCAACTTGATATGTTAAACATCCTTGTGGAAGGGAGAAGACTGCGTGATATTTCCGATCTCCCCTTTGACCTTGTCATTTAGTGGATAGTTGAATTATAGATTTTGATTTTCATAAATACTCGAAAATAATTCTGTTTTATGACATATAAAAGGTAAGAGATATGTTCAATCCATCTGCAATAAAAAGGTTTTTATTCATTCTAACTTTCAGTTTCCTAACCCCCATCATCTCCCCTGCCCAGGTCAACGAACTCCTCGACCGCGGTGTGGTGGCGCTTACGGTCGAGGAAGGTTCGGTTTACGTCGGTTGGCGATTGTTAAAAGATGATCCGGAGAATGTAGCGTTTAACGTTTATCGCCAGGACATCGGCCTCGGTAATTTTGAGCGCATCAACGAAAACCCTGTCACCGGATCAACAAATTTTATGGATAATACCGCAGAACCAGGTCATGGTTATCATTACAAAGTCAAAACAGTCATTAATGGCATCGAACGTGAAACGCTGGGAAAGGCGTATGTTTTTACCCTCACAGGAAACCAGCCCTGGTATTCGATAAAATTAAAAGAGAATGTCACACTCAAACGCGTGGGCATTGGCGACCTGAACGGTGACGGCGCCTATGATTTTGTCGTGCAGCACCCGGATTTTAATGTAGACCCCTATTTTCGTCCCGGTTACTGGAAACGCAGTCCCGAACCGTACAAACTGGATGCCTATTCGTCTGATGGTGATTTTCTCTGGCGCCACAACATGGGCTGGGCCATTGAAACGGGCACCTGGTATTCGCCTTATATGGTTTTCGATGTGGACCAGGACGGCAAAGCCGAGGTGTACGCCAAAGCCGGAGAAGGTGATCCGCGCGAGATAGATGGTCACGTGCTGCAGGGACCAGAATATCTCGTCAAACTGGATCCGCAAACCGGCAAACTACTCAAAAAACAGGCCTGGATTTCCAGAGAGGGCTTTGAATCGTACAATTACTGGAGCCGCAATTTCCTGACGGTTGCTTATCTCGATGGCGTCAATCCGTCGCTGATTATGCAGCGTGGAACGTACACGGTGATCAGAACTGAGGCGCTGGACAAAAACCTGCATCCAATCTGGTCGTGGGAAAGCACCGGGCAATATGAGAATTACAAAGGTCAGGGCATGCACGGACTGTTGACCGGCGATATTGACGAGGACGGCAAAGACGAGCTGGTTATCGGTACCGCCGCTTTGGATGATAACGGCGTTCCCATGTGGCGAACCGGTCTAGGCCACAACGACGCTGGTTATATCGCTGACATTGATCCGAACCGGCCCGGTTATGAAATTTTCTACGGCATCGAGTCGCGGTCGCCTAAAAACGGCGTCTGCCTGGTTGATGCGAAAACGGGCGAGATCATTTGGGGATACGAGGGCAGAACGCATCACGTACACAGCCAGGGCATGATCGGCGATCTGACTGACGAACATCCCGGCATCGAGTGCTATGCCGGCGAAGCCAAAGGCGGCGACAAGTTCTTTTTGTACAATGCCCGGGGCGAACGATTATCAGATAAAAACCTGTGGGGACTGGCGCCGCGGGCTGTCTGGTGGGATGCTGACGAGCAAAAGGAAATCTGCTACAACAATAAAGTCATTGACTATGACGGCACCGAGAAACTGGACATCAAAGGCGATATTTTGATTGTTGCTGACATTATCGGTGACTGGCGCGAAGAAATCCTCACCAGCCTGCCGGGCGAATTGCGCATCTATTCGACGAATATCATATCGGACAAGAAAAGAGTCTGCCTGATGCAAAATCATTTGTATCGCATGGCCGTGGCCGATGCGTCGATGGGTTATTATAATGCACCGCAGGTGGGGTTTGAGTAAAGATTGATTTTCTGATTCGGACACATAAATATTTATAAATTCTCTGAATAATTTTTTTTTAGCTTTTAAAATAATTCTTGTTTTTTTCAGTAAATAAAATTATTTTGTAACGTGATACGTTACTAATCAGGAACAATTCAGATTGCTTACCGTTAAATTTTCCAAACGCTATTTAGAAAAATGTTATAGAAAAGAGAGTGAAGCGATTCGGCGATGGGGAGTGGATGTTGGGAAAAAGTACATTATGAGAGTCAGTATTCTTTATGCCGTGGAGTCGATCAATGATTTATACAAAATTCCACAATTAAAATTTCACCCATTAAAAGGAGATCGAAAAGGCCAGTATGCAATTTCATCGACAGAACGATCTCGTTTGATTATTAAAGTTAAAGATAATCAAATTATTATCATTTAGGAGGTAAACACAGAGCATTATGAATAATATACCACACTACACAGATAATCCCGTTCATCCAGGCGTTCAACTAAAAGAAACGCTTGATGAATTTGGTATTTCTCAAACTGTTTTATCAAACAAGATAGGTCTTTCCAGGAAAGTTGTAAATGAAATAATCACTGGAAAAGCTCCAATTACTGCGAATACGGCGATCTTATTGGAAAGAGTTTTAGGAGTACCAGCTCATATTTGGAATAACCTGCAAAAAAATTACGAGTTGAATTGCGCAATGATTTATCAAAATTCTAAAATGGAACAGGAATACGAGCTACTGAAAAGATTTCCAGTAGCAAAAATGATAAAGCTTGGATGGATACCTGAGGTCAAATCTCGTGAAGAAAAGGTTCAAAGTCTATATTCGTTTTTTGGCATTGCAAAACTAGAAAATTATGAAAAATCATTAGCCATTCAATTCCGGAGATCAATTAAAGATAACTTTTCAAAAGAAGCAACTTTTACGTGGTTACGTAAAGGTGAAATTGAGATTAAAAAATTAGATACCAAAGAATTTAATAAAAAAGAAATAAAAAGATTATTACCATATTTAAAAAATTTGACAAAAACCAGTCCAGATATTTTTCAGCCACAATTGATTGAATTATGCGCAAAAGCGGGCATTGCAGTCGCTTTCATGCCGGAGCTTCCTAAAACATATATTAATGGAGCTACTTTTTGGTTAAATAGCAAAAAAGCTGCAATCCTTCTATCGTTACGCTTCAAATCAGATGATCATCTGTGGTTTAGCTTTTTTCATGAATTGGGTCATATTTTCCTGCACAAGGCAGATAAGACTTTTATTGACGTTGAAGATAATTCTTTATCCGAGGAAGAACGAAATAAAGAATTGGAAGCTAATAAATTTGCAGCTAATACCCTGATCCCTCCTGCATTATGGGAATCTTTTCGTAAGAATAAACCTTTTTCTAAAAAGAAGGTACAAGATTTCGCTGATAGATTGGATATTGCACCTGGCATTGTAGTTGGACGTCTTCAGAAAGAAAAATTAATTCCATATTCTCATCTTAATAACTTAAAAGTACGTTTTGAGTGGGTACTAAACTAACAAAAAGCTCTATCTGAAAACATATAAAAAATTTACTTGCACTTTTTATAAATTGTTTGTAAATAGCACTTCTCCTTGAGACCAGAGTAAGCGTAATCAAAACTCATTCAGAATCGACCTTTCCATCAGACATTTTATATCTTTATAATTCACTATTTCATTAGTTACAAAAGAGGAGAATGTCATGATTGGAGCCCTTTTAGCGAAACGAGCCATTGCTGATGGTTTTAAAGCAATGAACCAGCACGACCTTTTACGTTTTATGGCAAAAAAGAATGACTTTTTATCCCGGTTTCGCTATATTTATGGGTTTGAAAATCAGCATCTCTGTTGAAATAGTAGAAGCATAAAAAACTATTCCCTAAATAGAGTCACCTTCTTTAGACGACATTATGCGGGCATTGAAAAAGAGTAGAGAAATGACCTTGAGCAATTCAGGTGAAATACGTTCTGATAAAAAGGTTTTCAAATTATAGACTGAAAATTCAACACGCGCTGGTGAACGAATGGAAAATACGAGGTGGATATGGACCGCTTGAAAACAATTGAAAAAATAACACACCGGTTTGCTCAACAATCGAAAAAATGGTTCGCTCAAAGTTATTACCCAAAAGACACTCTAAATATTGCATTCGAAAGCGCTCATCTGAGCTATAGCGATCTTTCAGTTGACCTTTACAACTCTGGTGTTAACCAAATCCTTTCGGTCGCTGCCAGTCGGGGGCATTATCTTTTTCATTTTACTATGAAAGACCTCGTTTGGGAAGGCGGACAGGATTTTGCGCACATGTCTTGCCTTGAACTGGATCCAAAATGGAAACGGGATAATCCACTTGAAGCGCATCGCCATCTTCGAGTAAAAGAACGACGGCTTGTTCCACTGGAATCCGTTCAACTCTTTATTGTGAGAGGCGATGATATTCGTACCGAAAACACCGAAAACATAGATATCTTGCGCCGGGCTTCAGAATACGCAAAAATGCTGGAAAGCGTTGATGCAACCCTTGCGACGACGGACAAGTATGGAACCATAGAACGGGCGCCCCAGTTGCCCCATCCTGTCACTTTTCCCGCTGACAACCTCGAAGAAATAAAAGCAGCTATAAAACGGCTGCCCCGCGCCGACGGAAGTTTTGTTCTCAAAGACCGGTACGGTTACGGATGCGGCACCGGCGTTCATCGCCTTTACTTTGATGATCCGGAATTGGAGCACCAGTTGTCCAGGTACCTGGAAAAATACAATCTTGTTCTCATCCAGGAATTTTGCCCTGAAATAGCCAGCGGAGACATTGTCGTCACATTTTTTGATGATGAACTCATAGGTGCGTTACGCCGTTTACCGGCAGCTAAGGAATGGAAGTCCAATGCCAGTCTCGGAGCGGAAGAACAGGGTTACAATCTCACAGCCGAGCAGGAAGCAATTGCCCGTACTTTAAAACGCAGCTTTCCGGAATGCCGCCTGGCCTCAGTCGATATGCTTGAATCCGGTCGAATTTTGGAAATCAATGCCTTTCCAGGTGGACGCGGATTGTATAAAAATTACGGCATTGCTCTCGGTGAAATCGTCATGGACCGGCTCGAAAAAGAACTTCTTGGTAAGGGAGCTGAAGAATCAGCTCCAGCCGCGCTAAGCTGGTCTACCGAAGAACATCCGGTCTTTCCGACCGGCACCCAATGGCCGGAAATCGAAAAGCTGTTTCGTGCTCATGAAGGCGAATATGAAGTTTTTGATATATTCAGCGGCGACAAGTATCGACTCAATATTCGCGATTTGATCCGGTTCGAACCCAAAAGTCCAGAGTACATTCTTTCTATTCCACATGCCGGTGTATTTTTGCCGGAAATTTTTCGGGACCGGTTTCGCCTCGGTGAAAAGAGTCTGGTTGAAATTGATCTGTACAGCGACCTTTTGTACGAAACATCAGAGGGACTCCAGGTTCGGTGTGAATTGGCGCCGTTTTTCATCGACATGAATCGCGACCGGGAGGGTTCTGATGAAGGGGATCTTCCTAATCACCTGGAAAATCCCGCACACGAGTACTATGATATCGAGAACAAGCTTATGCTCAAACAGCCCTATACATCTGAAGAGAAGAAAAAAGTACTCGGCTTTTACGACCTTTATCATAATATACTCACTGCACTGATCGACCGCATGAAAAAGGAAAGAGGATACGCTTTGCTGTTTGACTGTCATTCCATGACATCCACAGGGCTCGGGCGCGTTGAGGATGAGGGAGAAAGTCGGGACAATTTTGTCGTCGGAACTCTTGAAGGCAGTTCGGCGGATCATAAGATCATCGAATCGTTCAGCGCTGCCCTGCGCCAAAAAATCGAGCCCAACGGTCTGGGCTTATCTATTGCTCACGATGTGCCTTATGCCGGCGGTTTTATCACCCGTAAACACCATCATCCTGAGAATCACGTTCACGTGATCCAACTTGAAGTCTCCATGAAAACGTACATGTATGAAGCGGTCTCTTCGCTTTCCAAACGATATGCGATAAAGAAACCGCGTTTAAAAATCGTTCGCAACGCCGTGAGAGCCGCGTTTCGTGCCGCCTGTGAGGCTGCCGAACAGGTCTATCGTTCGGGATAATCTGTTATACAGATGAATTTCTTTTACATTTTACCAGTATTAAAGTCAGAAAAATAAACGAGAAAAAAGATGACAATTATCAACGCCAGGCTCGTTACATCCGGAATTCTCATTATTTTATCAATCATGAGCGGAATATGGCTGAGTCACACTGGCAGGCCATTAAACACGATGATTTTCACGCTTCACAAACTAAGTGCTCTTGCTGCTGTGGTATTTCTGGTGATGGCGCTTTACAGTCCGTTAAAAACAGTCAGCCCCGACCCTGTAATCATTCTTCTGGCAGCGTTGGCCGCGTTGTTTCTGCTCACATTATTTGTAACCGGCGGTGTGCTTAGCTCTGAAAAACCGCTGCCGGATTTTATATTGCTCCTTCATAAAATATTTCCGGCCATTACGATTTTGTTTTTAAGCGGAATAGTTTACTTTTTGGTACAAAAAAGTTGAATATTTTGTTCAGGATGTCCAAAAATATTTATTCAGCGGGTTCTAAAGAGTTGACAATGTGAAAAACGAATTATTTTCAGTACAAGGGCAAGCCCATGGTTGTGGCCATGTCGGCCGAGCATTATGGCACCATCATCAACCCGGATTCTGATTTTGAACGCGCTTATAAATTTTTCATGGGACCGGAATATAAAGTGGATATTGCGCTGCGGATTAAAAGATTGTAGAGCTGTTCTGAATTGTCAAAGGTTTTAATCAAGTTAAAAGGAATGTAAAAGCTCACTGATGGGAGAAAATCTTTGCAGCATTGCAAAAGTGGGCTAAAGCCCGTTATGTTGAGAAGTCATCTTTACCCCGAGCTAAAGCTCGGGGCAATATTATAGCCCCGACTTTTAAGTCGGGGTTATTATTGAGATTCTTTAATAGGCACTCTAGTGCCCAAATATTAAAACTTCCACCCAAAACTGAGCTTTTACAAAGGAATAACGTTTCCGTTTGAATCTGTTATGAAAAATAACTATATTGAAAGCCCGTTCACATACTGCATTTATTATTCCCTCTTTTTATCATGAACTTTTTTGCTATACAATGAAAAGGAGAAGTGCAAAATTATGAAAACTGTTCTCATCTTCTTTTACTGCCTGTTCGCTCCGCTTTTGTCAACAGCACAGCAGGCTGAAACGCCGAATGTTGAAAAAGTGGTTCAGGAGATAGATGAACTGTACCGCAGCAGTTCAAGTTACGCCGAGGTGGAGATGGAAATCGTCACGCCCCACTGGCAGCGCACCTTGCGAATGAAAGTCTGGACCCAGGGTATGAAAAGAACATTTATCCGCATCCTGGCGCCAGCCAAAGAGAAAGGTGTGGGCACATTGCGCATCGGTAACGAGATGTGGAATTACCTGCCCAAAACCAACAAGGTCATCAAAATACCACCGTCCATGATGATGAGCTCGTGGATGGGTTCGGATTTCACCAATGATGATCTGGTGCGGGAATTTACCTGGCTGGATGATTACAATTATTCTTTTGTCCGTCCTGACGATGCCAAAGAAGACTTGATATACATTGAACTCATTCCTAAAAAAGACCGCCCGATTGTTTGGGGCAGAGTGCTGCTCGCAGCCCGAAGAAGCGATTACATTCCCGTTTGGGAACACTATTTTGATGAAAAAGGCAAGCTCATGCGAGTGATAAATTTCAAGGACATCAAAACTCTGGATGGCCGCACGCTGCCGACGATCATGGAGTTGATCCCCCAGGATGAAAAAGGCAATAAAACCGTACTGAAATATCTGGATGCTGATTTTGATGCCAGTATCCCGGATCACATTTTCACGCTGAGAAACCTGCGGTCACCGGAGGTGCAATGATACTCAAAATCGCATTGCGGAGTACCCTGCGCCAGAAACGCCGCACCATTCTTACCGCCCTCACCATGTTTGGCGGATTTGTGCTGGCGTCGGTGTCTGTAGGCTGGTCGGACGGCACATATTCGCGTATCATCAACATGTTCACACGTAACAGGCTCGGCCACATTCAGGTTCATGGGCAAGGTTATCTGGACAAGCCTTCAATTTACAATACGATTGAGGATTACAAAAAAGCGGGGCAAAAAATAGGCGATCTGGACGGCGTTGAGGCCTGGGCGCCCCGTGTGTTTTCAGCGGGTCTGGCCTCGGTGAGCGACAACAGCACAGCAGCCCAGGTAATCGGCGTCAATCCACTGTTGGAACAAAAGGCCACCCGCTTTGACCGCAAAATCACTAAAGGAGAATCATTCGCCGACACAGCTTCTCACAGCGCTATTCTGGGAACCGGTCTGGCAACAGTTCTAAAAGCAGAGGTCGGAGATTCGGTGATTATCGTCTCCCAGGCAGCGGACGGCTCGATCGCCAATGACATTTACGAGATTGTCGGTTTGCTGCAAAGCGGCGACACAATGAGCGATCGCATGTCCCTCTATCTGCATATTTCAGACGCACAGGAACTGTTTTTTCTGCCGGATCAAGCACACGAAATTGCTGTGATTGTCCATGACCTGGACAAAGTCGATGTCATGACGGATAAAATTCGCAAAACACTCGATAATCCCGAGCTCTCAGTCAAGCCCTGGCAGGAATTTGCCAGATCATTTTACCAGGCCATGCGCGCCGACCAGCAGGGCATGTGGATTATGATTTTTGTGATCGTGCTGATTGTGGCAATCGGTGTGCTCAACACCGTACTCATGTCGGTATTGGAGCGCACCAAGGAGTATGGTGTACAAAAAGCTATCGGTACGCAGCCGGGGCAGATTTTCTTGCAGGTTATTTATGAGGTTAATGCCATCGCTCTGGTGAGTGTTATTATTGGTGCAGGATTAAGCATTATCGCCAACTCGATGCTGTCTGTGCACGGCATCGATCTGCCGCAGGCGTTCACCTACGGTGGCATCGAGTTCAAGACCATGTATTCAGAGGTAAGTTTACAAAGCTTATATATTCCGGCGCTAACGGTTATTCTGGCTGCTTCCATCGTCAGTATATTTCCGGCGCTGCGGGCCGCTCATATCGAACCTGCCAAAGCAATGCGAACGCATTAGAGGAGAATGATGATCTGGTTAAACATAAAACTCGCCTGGCGCAATCTGTTTCGCAACAAGCGGCGTTCCCTTATAGCAGGAACCGCAATCGGACTTGGTCTGGCTTCGCTCATCTTTGTTGACGCTCTGGTGATTGGTATGACCGACAATATGATTCACAGTGCAACAGCTTCTTTTTTGGGGGAAGGGCAAATTCATGATGAGGATTTTGTCAATACCCGTGCCGCAGAGGATACAATCAATAATCTGGATTGGGTGGTGAACAATCTTGAAAAAGAAGACATTGTCGAAAATTTTACCCGGCGTACCAGTGTAATGGCTATGATCAGCTCGGCTGCCAATGTTGGCTCGATCAACCTGGTCGGCGTTGATCCGGCTACCGAACCGCCGCTTTCCCAAATCGATGAAGCGCTACAAAAAGGCGATTATTTCAAAAATGACAATATGCGGGATATTCTCATCGGCAGCAAACTGGCAGAATTACTGGAAACCGAACTAAACGACCGGGTGGTCGTCACGGTTTCCCAGGTCGGAACAGGCGATTTGTCACAGGAAATGTTTCGCGTATCCGGGATCTATCACTTTAATGCACAAGAGATGGACCGCGGCATGGCATTCATCCACTTGAAAAAATCTCAGGACATGCTTGGTCTCGGGAACAATGTTCATGAAATTGCTCTTAATTTCACGGACACAAAATACGGCAGAGATGAAAAGCTTCCGTTCTGGGATAAATACTCAAAACACGGCAATCTAGCCCAGGGCTGGACGGAAATCTTGCCGCAGCTTGAAGCTGCTTTGGAATTATCTCGGTTTAGCACATTTTTGGTGGGCATTATTCTTTTTGGTGTTGTGGCGCTGGGTATCATCAACACGCTTTTCATGTCTCTGTATGAACGCATGTTCGAGTTCGGCGTGCTGAGAGCAGTGGGCACCCGTCCCGGCAGTTTGGCCCAGTTAATTGTTCTTGAAGCGGCCGCTCTTGCGGTGGTCAGCATTGTACTGGGCAATATCATTGGTTTTATCATCACATACATCACTGCCCAGGTGGGCATCGATTACACCGGAATCGAATTTGCTGGCGTCACGTTTCGAAAATTATTGTACCCGGTGATGAAAACGAGCCAATTTATCTATTATCCAATCTGGGTGTTTGTGTTAACCGTTTTGGTCGGATTGTATCCCGCTATATCTGCGGCAAGAATTTCACCGGCGAAAGCATTACAAAAAGTATTGTAGAGGAGCAACCATGGAGCAAAATCAGCAAACTGATCTGGTCGTGGCAAAAGACCTGAATAAGGTATACTCTGATAACGGCGTGCCGGTCCATGCTTTAAATAATGTCAGTTTAACGATCAGGGAAGGCGAGTTTACCGCCATTGTTGGTCCTTCAGGCTCTGGAAAAACGACCTTGTTGAACATAATGTCCGGACTCGACACGCCCAGCAACGGCAAAGTCTGGTTGAGGGGTCAGCCCATTTCTGAAATGAGCGGGAGAGAATTATCCGATTTCCGGCGCGATCATATCGGATTTATTTTCCAGGCCTACAATCTGATACCGGTACTCACTGTGGTTGAAAACATTGAATATATCATGCTACTGCAGGGCGTTGACAAGCAGGAGCGACGCCAACGAGTTAGTGAAATCCTTAAAGATGTCGGGATGGAAGGCTATGAGGACCGCAAACCTACACAGCTCTCCGGCGGACAACAGCAGCGCGTGGCTGTAGCACGAGCCATGGTTTCACGGCCGTCGCTGATTCTGGCGGATGAGCCCACAGCCAATCTCGACTCGGATACCGGAACCCATCTTTTGGAAATGATGCGGGAATTGAACCAGAAAACCAACATGACTTTTATCTTTTCCACGCATGACCAGTTGGTGATTAATAAAGCCCGCCGTCTCGTCATTTTAAAAGATGGCAAAACAGTTGAAGATAAAGAACAACAACCTGCCTGACAAATCTACTTTATGAGAATATCCAATATCACATATTTATTCTTGATTGGTATTTTTACTCAAGTAGCAATAGCTGATGTTTCACTGAACGGCTATTATAAAAATTTTTCCGTGGCTTTGAACATGCCGAATATCAGTGGCACGGCTCTGTTCGTTTACAAGCAGGATATGATCGGCCTGGTGAACAACCGTTTGCGGCTCGAAGCCCGTTGGGGAACTGGCCCGGCTTTGCTGAAAGTGGCATATGATATTTCTCCCCGCATTCAGGATCCGATGCTGTTTGACCAAACCGTCTTTATTGTACCATACAGTCCATTCACCTACCGGGTTGATGATTTTCCGGACCGGCTTTATCCACAGGACGCGGATGATGTCAGGAGTTTTGGCATTTTCCAGAACCTGGACCGGGCGTTCCTCAAATTGCGCTTGTCTTTTGCTGATGTGTACATCGGCCGCCAGGCCATTGCCTGGGGCAGTGCGCGCGTGATTAATCCAACCGACATCATCGCACCTTATACGTTCGAGGAACTCGATACCGAAGACCAGGTCGGCGTGGACGCCGTTCGGATACGGATTCCGATCGGATTTATGGGCGAAGTGGATGCCGGCTATGTCGCCGGCACAAATTTCAAGTTTGCAAACAGCGCTGTGTTTCTACGCGGCAAATATTATCTCTCGGGAACGGATGTTTCCGCAATTGTCATGAGTTTTCAGGAGCATGGTTTGTTCGGATTGAATCTTGCGCGCAGCATCGGCGGAGCCGGGGTGTGGTTTGAGGGCGCCTGGGTCAGAGATCACCTTTTTGACGATATAGAAAATCAGAATACAGGATCATACGTGCGCGCCACCATTGGCAGCGATTATAATTTCACCAGCACATTCTACGGTTTTATGGAATACCATTTCAGCGGCGCAGGGAAATCCGAACCTGCTCAATATCTTGATGTGTTCCAAAATCTTGCCGCTACTCAAGGTTCTGTTTACCTCATGGGAAAACATTATCTCATTCCGGGATGTCGTTATCAGCTATCGCCACTCATTCACCTGGTAACACAAACGCTGTGGAATCTTGAGGATCTATCCGTTTTTCTCACCCCCCAACTGGAATACAACATCGCGGAAAACATCTACCTCTCCGCAGGAACGTTTCAGAGCATTGGCGCATCTCCGCACGTCAAAATCGGTCCCGGTTTACAGCCACAAATTTTACCGGATTCCGAATTTGGCATCTATCCGGATATTTATTTCACTTCTTTTCGCATCTATTTTTAATTCCCGTCTGGCCTTTTAAACCATTGTCTTACGACCGAACACTTTCAGCGAGTCTCTACTATTTCACAGCGACTTTTCATTCGCAACCATATGTTCCAACGTTTGCAGCTCGCGAACAAGCTGCAACTCCCCTGATGAACGGCGCAGCACTTCCGGCGGTTGCAGATAAGAGTTGTAATTCGTTAATGTCATGGATGAACAGTATGCACCGACTCCGCCAATGACAAGATAATCGTCAAAATCGGGATCAGCCATCAATCGCGGAATGATGTGGCCGCGGGAATCCAGGCTCTGTGAGTCCCCGCTCTCGCAGCATCGTCCAACCACCACCCGATAGTCGGTTTCTTCCATCAAATTGCTGTGATCGTATTCTGTTGACAGCAGATTGCCGTCTTTGGATACCACGTAAAACGGATGCCGGGAACCGTACAATAACGGCCGGGTGTTAGCCTCCATGCCACCGTTGGTAATGACAAAATTAAATCCCTCTTCGCCGGTTGATTTCTTGTCCATGACACGCGTCACCAGGAAACCGGCATTGGCCATGATAAAAGTCCCGGGTTCGATTTGCATCATCAATTTTCGGCCGGTCTTTTTGTGAAATTCTTTAAACCGCTTTTTGGCATACTCACCAAGCTCTTTGATATGCGCCGGTGACTCGTCCGGCATGCGCGCTTCTTTGAATCCACCGCCAAGATTAACGGTGGTGACATCCGGAAAATATTTTCCCACAAATCCCAACTCGCGATCGATGTTTTCCTGCCATTGTTTGGGATCGCCGCCAGAGCCAATGTGAATGTGAATCTGATCGAACACAATTCCTTTGGCGTTGGCATACGCCATTGCCCCGGGTACATCTTGAAGATGCACACCAAAACAGGAATATTTATCGCCGGTATTTCGGGTCACGGTTTCACCTGAACCCACGCCGGGGTGGACGCGCATCGATAATTTAAGCTTATGCGTTACCGCAAAATCGGCAATCAAATCGAGTTGGCGTATGGAACACACGTTGTATTTCATGCCCTGCAGAATCATCTCTTCCAGTTCGCGTCGCGATGAACCAACGGGGACTTCCTGGCTTGTCAATTCCATGCGGTTATACGGAATGCCGGCCATGTGTGCGCGTTTGCCTTCGTTCACAGAACTCAGGTCCAGATCTATGCCCAGGCTGGTGATGAGCTGCAGCAATGCGCGATTCGAATTGGCTTTCATGGCATAGCTGACTGTCAAACCATAAGCGTTAGGCATTTTTAATATTTCATGGCATTTATTTAGAATTGTATCTTCGTCATAAAGATAAAGGGGTGTGCCGAATTTCTCTGTGGATTTTACGATTGTATCCGGCGTTATGGATGAATGTCCAAGGGTTGTCATATTTTCTTTTTTCACTTTCATAGAGAAATAGTTTTAATCAAAGATTACAAGTACAAATTTTTTAAAACGTAATGAGAGGCAAATTCAGTTCCGGAACAGATGCGCATCAGACAAGGCATTCCAGACGGGCCTGTCATCGACAAATTTTACCGCATAACCTTGCTTACCGTTGGTCATTTTCATTCTGCCATTTTTAACGCTGATGAATGGACTTTGATAGACCGCACCATCGGTAAAATTGTCCCAATCCTGCACCTCACCATTTATAGCTGCCTTGCAGCGCAAACCTTCCGATCGATAATTCATCACCATTTCATCGCCATTCAGATTCGTATAGGTCAACCGCAATTTCGAGGAAAGTTGTGATGTATCTAGTGATGTTTCGGCTTGAATGGATTCAGCAAATTTTATCAGGGATTCGTGATTCGATTTTTCAGCCGTTTCCACAATAAAACCGGAAATCTGGCCCGGGAATACCAGCAGATTGTAATCCTGAAAGAATTTTTTCGGCTGCCGATCCATATTCACGATGACATCAGGTTTTGGGGCGATGACACGTGATTCTGTGGTGAGGGGGCGGATTGCGACGTACGTTTCGTTCGCCGCAAAACACCAAAAGTCATTGATGCGAATCGGCTCCAGTTCTGCCGGGAAATACAACCAGGAACAGGCGCTGCCTTTGGCCTGCTGCCAGAACTGGTTATAGGCTGCTCCGGTTTCAGCTTGCGGAAATTGCAATGGATGCAGATCGTTCTTGCCGTATTTTTGCCGGTTGCGGAGTTCATAAGCCGGACCCTGTTCGGCTTCCGGCAAATGCCACAAATTCGGCCGATCGCTTTTGGTATAATTCGGGGCGATGACCGTGTCGACGTCGGTGCTTTGGGTCGGAGCTGTCAGCAAAACCAGCGTGCCCTGTGATTGCAGCGTTTGGGTGTACGGCGAATGTCCTGAGGTGCTGCCGCGCATCGGATGGCCGCCGGAAAAACACAACGGCCCGTCCGTGCCGCGCACCACCAGACTCCACACCATCTGCTGATTCGGGTTGTCGACGATGGTCATTTGCATGTTGCCCATGGCGTACGATTCCGAACAGTAAAAGCGCTCGGCAAAGGCATGCGGATGATCCATGTGATAAAACGGCCGGCTCATTTTCGCCTCGAACGGCAGCGGGATGTTTTTGCGGACAATGTCCCAGATGATCTTGTTGGGCCGATATGTCGTCGTGGCCTGCTGAATGGTGGCGGTGACGTCCGACATTTCTCGTGAGGTGTGATCGAAAAATCCCCATTGCATGATTTCCATCTCGTTCGGCGTGCCGCCGGCCAGGTAGCCGCGTTTTTGGGCGCCGGCGATGGTGCCGTCAACGACCTTGAGGCCATAGGTGGCGAAATAGTAATCCAGGGCAAACTGCGCCAGTTTGCGGGTATCCGCATCCGAGGTGAAATCATAAAGATTCAAAAACGCTTCGATGGTATGAGGATAATAGACCTGCGAATCGTACTCGCCGTTACCGACATGCAGGATGTGCTGCAGGTAATCGGCAATCATTTTTTGGATAATTCTTTGCGCCTCATCAACAGGCACTCCGGAGACCCGCGCCGTATCCGGGAACAACTGGCTGTACAGCAAACCGCTGGTGCGCCACATGGTTTTATGGTTTTCCGTACCGCCGTCTTTGGGATTACCACCAAGCAACTTGCCCGGTTCGCCAATCAAATTGTGCGGTTCGGAGAGCGGCAGCCACTGCCGGTCGCCGTCCGAAGGCCGCCTGGACTCTGAGTAGCGGCCGACATAATAGTAAAAATCATTGCGCCAGTCCCGGCCCATGTGTTCATTCAGCAGCGGGAAAAATCGCGCCCAGTTTTTACAGGCAAAATGATACTGCTGCCGCAGGTTACCGGGAATCGACAAAAATGCTTTGGCGCGGACGTTTTGGGGATTCAGCAGCAATTCCGCTGTCGCCGGCGGTAAATCGTATTTTAGCGGGTCGCCGCCGAATGCGATGATCTCGCCGTTTTCATTACGCGCTTTGGGGCCGAAATAGCCGGTCGGTCCTTGCGTGTACGCTCGGCCGGTATACGGCGAAATGATGGTTTCGTCTTCCACGGCCCACACCTTTACCGGCAGACCGGTATCCGGGCATTTTGACGTTGCCAGCGACCGTTGGCCGAAATCTTGCGCTGCAATTCGTTCCAGCATTGGCGCCATACGTTGGATAAAGCCGGATTCATCCGGGTAGGTGGCGGGGGACCAGGGTTCGGCGGCGACGAGGGTATGGATAAAAGTTATAGTTACGATCAAAAAAAGAGTTGAGCGTTTCATAAAAATACCTGTAAATTAAATTTGCAAATAAAAACTTTATTGTAAAGATTGTTGAATCGCGAAAGCTGAAAGTCTTTAAAATGTTTCTCTAATCAACTTTTTCAAATACCAGGGCATCCAGGTAAATTTGTCCTGTGCTGCCTGCGGCAAGCACATCAACATAGCTGTTTTTTCCACCCAAAAGAAGAAACGTGCCGATGCTTCGATTTTGTTTGGGATGCCAATACACATCTTGCAACCCGTCTGCTGTCTTGATTTGCAGATGCAGGGTTTCTGTTTCTATTTCCGCATACTTGGGTTGTGGCACCGAGTTTTCGTGCAGATAGATTTTATACTTTCCACCATGCAATTCCGGCTGATAGCGTGCCACACCTTTTATGTTTTCACCGCCGGCCCAAAAAGTAACCGGACCGTATCCTTTCAGAAAATCCCACTCCAGGGGATCCTGCACCCA
>CAZSMC010000009.1:40009-46233 GCA_964607755.1 uncultured Cytophagia bacterium
TGCATTTTTTCGAAAATGAAAATTCAAATAATGGCCGTTTTTTTCGAACTGTTTGCCGTACATATCAGCCTCAGAAAGCGTCCGGGATTTGAAATCAAACCCGTCCGGGGAATCGAGCCAGAGATAATTCTCTGGTGCTGTGCCCGGATTTACAGTAATATGCTGACTGACCGATGCACTATCGGCGCCATCCGTTACCAACAATGAAACGATCTGCATCCCCGGCTTTCGGAACGTATGATTAGCCGTTTCGCTCTCATAAAATGCACCATCGCTGATTGACCAGTAAAAATCGAGATCGCTGCCGAAAACACCAGGATTTGATTGACTGCCGTCCAACGTCAGTGGTTCACCCACTTTTACCGGTGAAAAGGATTGCATAACAGCCTGAATGGCATTGGAGCGTTTTTTATTATTTTCAAAAATTTTCCAAAAGAGGATCCAGGGATCCAAATGAATACTCGTGCTGTCCTTGTTCCAGATGAAATAAAAATGCACATGGGGATGACTGCCAAAATAGGTACCGCCGACCTCACCATACTCCGTGCCTTGTTTGACCGGCGTGTGTTGATCAACATGCAACTGCGTCATGTGATGCGAGCGCAGAATCCATTGCTCACCGTTCGGCCAGTTGCGGATGCCCATCCAGCGATTGTTGTTATCACCCTGCGCTAGTGAGTTGAAATAATACTGATCATTAAAATCAATGGGCGCCCATAATTTTGTATTATTGGACACATTGACATCCATGCCGTTGTGCGCTTCGGTTTTTCGAAAGCCGCCGAGCCAGGTATCAACGCCTTCGTACGCCTCTTCAATATTGATATAATTTTTGGTATTGGGATACCAGGGCAGGAGTGACTGCGTTGCAAAATCATCCCCCATTTCAATAAACGCAAAACGAGCGTCCCTGCGGGGAAAAGCCTCACCCCCGGTTGAACCGTGGGTGTCGTGGATAAATGCATCAATGTCCTTTACCGCATCAAAAAACAAGGTGACGCCGTTGATGTGATACGGTTCGTAAAATGACTGCTGCGCTCCGACGATTCGCTGCAAATGCAGCGGCTGGCCGTCAACCTCCAGGTCGCAAGCCATGGTAAAAATACAGGCGCTGCGCCAGCGGTTGTCCGGTTTGTCGTAGGAGAAAATCGGCCGTGCCGAGGTGGCATCGAGCATAAAGATTCGCTCCTGCCCGTTTTTCAACGTGTAAATCAGTGTATCTCCATGATCCATTTCAACAGCCTTTAGGTAACCATCGGACTGAAGCCGATAGGTCGCCGGCAGGGTTTGCGTTGCCCCAAGTAAAAGCAAAATAAAAACGAGTTGTTTTTTCATGTAAACATTGCCTTGAAATTTTTAATAATTCAAAATATCTCGATGGTTACAGCATGATCGAGCCTTGCTTTTGCAACGAATTTCTGACGTCGTTTGGATTCAATTTTGGGATGGCCTTGTTTTGATCCAACGCCAAATAGGCGGCGGTCCCGGCCGCTTCGCCCAGTTGATTCATATTCACCATCACCCGGGCGCCGGAAAACGCAACCTTGTCCGCGTCAAACATGCGGCCGGCGAGGATCAGGTTGTCATATTTGCCGGGAATGATGGAGCGCAGTGGAATTTGATAAAAGGTCGGATCGGTCGCCGTTTCCGGCCGCCAGCGTCGTTCCTGAGAAGGGTAGCCGGGCCGCGAATACACTTCCCGCCCATCCAGGTAACGGAAGGTAATGCCGGGTTTGTCCTGGTGATGAATGTCGACCCGATAACTACCGTAGGCGATAGCATCATCAAACTGCTTGCCGTACAGAACGTCATCTCCGGTTAATTGATACTGGCAGTCGATCTGCCGGGTTTGACGAATGCCGATATAGGACGGCAGGGCGGTCAGCACGATGTTGTTATCCGGTAAATATTTGCGCGCCAAATCCATCACCGCCCGAACCTGCCGGCGGCCTTCCATTTCTGCGCGGGTCAAATCATCCGCCTCCGCACAATTGACGTTGTAAACCCGTGTCCCGGCAATCATGGCGGTATTGCTGCCCGGGATGGCGCTGCCCCAGACAAAGCCTTCCGGCAAATCGACCTCATCGCCGTGCTCTTTCATCAAATTGACAATTTTCCGCTGCCAGCCCTCGTAATGTGCGCAAGTTGTTGGCGGCAGCAAGCCGTCCGCGGTGTACGAGGACATCCCGAGGCGATGACACAAATCCCCGTCGCCGGTGGCATCGATAAAGGCTTTGGCTGTGATGATGCCGCGGCCGTTTTTATTATCGACAATGACGCCAATGAGGCGACCGTCGGCATCGACCACCGGTTCGGAAAACAGGGTGTGCAGAAATGGCCGGATGTTGTTCTCCAGGATCATCTCGTCCAGTTCAATTTTCAATTCCTGCGAATTAAAGCGAAACATGCCGGACTCGGATTCACGAATGATGACCGCATCGCGTTTTTGCAATCGTTCCATGGTTTCCAGCGTCAAGCCGGCAATAATCTGTTTGTTGAATTCGGTATTATTGATCGAATGCCAGACAAAAACCAGCGAATTGGTGGCCACGCCGCCGAATGCGTTTTGTTTTTCAATGATGATAACTCTGGCGCCGAGGCGTGCCGCCCGAATCGCAGCAAACACACCGGTGCAACTGCCGCCCAGCACGCAAATATCCGTTTCAGCGATAACCGGCAATGATTTTTCTTTTGCATTAACTTTCGAACGGCAGCGAAGAGCGTCTGCGAACAGCAGGCCGGCACTGCCTTGCAAAAAATGTCGTCGTGTGGTTTTCATTTTGGCCTCCTTACCAATATTTATTCTCCATCAACCCAATTACCCCCAGCAGCGCGCCCCACTGATAAAATTTATCGCTGCGGCCAACATCACAGCCTTCGCCGGTGATGCCGTTGTAATTTTCATGCACGTGCCGGTGTTCGTGCCATTCTTTTAACAGCAGGTCAATGGATTTTTGTGCGAGTTGTGCCTGAACCTGCGGGAATTCGTAGTTCTGCAAACCCAAATACACCAGAAAATTTAGCGGCGCCCAAATGCCGGCTCTGGGAAACAATCAGAACTTGTTTGTCCTTTTGTGCTAAATTAACCCCGGCGATGATCCCGGCAGGTGTGCTGCCATAGATGACGGCATCGTAGGTATCGCTCTGCTCTACGGGATGCCCGCAGTGAATGATCAGGATTGATAGTAAAAGAAAAACGAGATTTATCATACGTGGATCATCTCCGTCAAATTGTTCAAGGTCAACACTTGCATCTTTGATAAATTAAAATTGAGTTTTTTTGTTTATTGGCGTTCTGCCCGGCGTTCGACATTTCATTGGCATGGGGTTGAGAACAATTTTCCGGCCATTGATCGTTGAATGTGACGGTGACCAGTTCACCGGTTTCTCCTCGCTTGCAGATTTTGACCGGTAGGTTGCGCTGCAATCTCACGTTGTAGCTGACAAAATGGGGCATGCGGATATCGGCCCAAAGGGATGAGACAGTAAATAACAATGTGAGAAAAAGTGTTTTTATGGACATGGCAGCCTCGAATTCAACCAAAATTGGAAGACATCGCTGCCGTCCTTTGCAGCGATGTTTGCTATGAAGTTTAGGCTTCGGGCACCGGCCAGTTTTCCGATTCGGTGCGGGCGGTTTGCAGATAGGTTTCGATGCGCTTGATGATGTTCGGGTGCTGATCGGCGATGTTGCTGGTTTCGCCAATGTCCGTTTCCAGATCGTACAGCTCCAGCGGCGCGCCCGGTTCCAATTGGATGGCTTTCCAGTTTTTCCAACGAACCGCCTGTTGAAACCCGCGTTCGAAAAATTCCCAGTACAGAAAGCGGTCGTCCAAATCCTGGCGTTGACCCAAAATCGTCGGTAGCACATTCACGCCGTCGATGTTTTGGCTCGGTTCGGTGCCGGCAATCGCGGCCAGGGTGGGCAGCACGTCGGGAAAATACCAGACGGCGTCGCTGACGGTTCCCGGCGCAACGCGCCCCGGCCAGCGCACAATCATCGGTGTGCGGATGCCGCCCTCGTACATATCGCGCTTGTGGCCGCGCAACGGACCCGAGCTGTCGAACACACCTTCCCAGCGCCGTGCCGCGCCGTTATCCGAGCAGAAAAAGACAATGGTCTTTTCGTCGATGTAATGCTCTTTGAGCGCATCCAGAATTTTACCGACATCGCGATCCATGCGGGTGACCATGGAGGCGTGCACCTTGGCATCATCCGACCACGAATCCTCGACGTACGGCTCCAGTTCCGGGATTTCATATTCGTCATGCGGAATGGTGTACGCCAGATAGAGAAAAAACGGTTCGGTGTGATGGTTTTCGATGAATTCCAGCGCAAAATCGGTGAACAAATCATGCGAGTACGTCTCCACGCCGCCGTCCTCATTACCGGGCAAGTCGACGCGCTCTTTATTTCGCCAGAGAAAGGTCGGATAATAATTGTGCGCCCGGCGTTGATTCAAGTAGCCGAACCACTCGTCAAAGCCCTGCTCGTTGGGCTGGCCCGATGTGTCCGGTTCGCCCAATCCCCATTTGCCGGTCATGCCGGTGACGTATCCGGCGTTTTTCAAGATTTCCGCTACGGTCACATCATCCTCTTTGAGCGGTACCCGACCGCTGCCGCCGCCGAGTCCTTTGACGCCATGCTTGCCGAAATTGCCGCGCACCGTGGTGTGGCCGGTATGCTGACCGGTCATCAAAACACTGCGGGAGGGAGCGCAAACCGTGGAGCCGGCATAACACTGGGTAAAGCGCAGGCCTTCATCGGCCATCTGGTCAATGCGCGGGGTTTGGATGATTTTTTGACCATAACAGCCCAAATCGCCGTAACCGAGATCATCCGCCATGATGAAAATAATGTTGGGCTTGTCATTTGACTGCGCGCAGCGTGTCAGCAAGGTTGTGGTCAATACACTGCCGGCGCCGATGGCGAGGGTGTTTTTTAGAAATTGTCGTCGTTTCATAATGACCTCCTAACCTTATAATGAAACATTTTCTTTAATGCTGTCAACTGCCTTTATAATATCCTCGGCATGCCCGAACGCGCTTAGTCTGAAAAAGCCTTCTCCGTTCGAACCGAACCCTGCTCCCGGAGTGCCCACAACTCTCGCTTCGTTCAACAGCTTGTCAAAAAAGTCCCAGGAGCTTAGACCTTTGGGCGTTTTCAACCAGATATATGGCGCATTGTCACCGCCGTAACACGTCAAGCCAATATCTTGCAATCCGGATTTAATCACCCGGGCATTGGCCAGATAATAATCGATGAGAAACTGACACTCTTTTTGCCCTTCTTTGGAAAGTGCGGCAGCTCCGCCGGCCTGGACAATGTTCGATGCGCCATTAAAAAACGTATTTTGACGTCTCGCCCAGAGTTGATTCACCCGGCCGGGTTCTGTATCTTCGATCACCAGTTCTTGTGGAACAATCGTCCAGCCCAACCGCACGCCGGTAAATCCTGCCATTTTCGAAAAACTGTTAATTTCGATAGCGCACTCTTTGGCTCCCTCGATCTGGTAGATCGAACGCGGCAGAGAATCATCCTGAATAAAAGCTGAATAGGCGGCATCGAAAATAATGACTGCTTTTTGCTCACGAGCATAATCAACAAATTCCTTGAGTTGCTCTTTGGTGGCCACCGCGCCGGTGGGATTATTGGGACTGCAAATATAAATCAAATCCACTTTTTGATCAGGCAAATTTGGGAAAAAACCATTTTCCTCGGTGCACGGCATGTAATAAATGCCGTTGTACTGTTTTTTTTCTTTGTTGAATTCACCGGTTCGTCCGGCGATAACATTGGTATCCACATAAACCGGATAGGCAGGGTCCTGTATAGCGACGAGATTGTCTTTTCCAAAAATGGACTGAATGTTGCCGGAATCCGGTTTTGCGCCGTCAGAGACGAAAATATCATCTTCATCTAAACGGACATTAAAAGCCGCGTAATAATTTCGCAGCGCTTCTTTCATTTCCGGTTCGCCGGTGGAATCATCGGCATAGCCCCGATAGGTATCGATGTGGCCCTGCTGCTCCACACCTTTGTGCAATCCCTGTAAAATATGTTGCGTCAGAGGTTCGGTGGTATTGCCAATGCCCAGTTTCATCACTCGAGCATTGGGCTGTTCGGCCTGAAAGGCTCGAACCCGGCGGCCGATTTCAGGAAATAAATATCCGGCTGAAAGTTTGTCATAATTTTTATTTATGGTTGCCATGGGTCTCCTTAT
>CAZSMC010000009.1:46333-54072 GCA_964607755.1 uncultured Cytophagia bacterium
GTCATATCGATGGCATAATCGTCGCCAATAGTAATTTTCAATTGTCCGCCGGGCATGTGCACGGTGATCTCATTATCGCAGAGACCAAGCTTGTGTGCCACGGCTGCTGCGGCACTGCTTGAACTACCCGAAGCCAGTGTGTATCCGGCACCGCGTTCCCAGATTTCAATTCGTATGTTGTTTTTATCGAGCACCTTGAGAAACTGCACATTGGTGCGATTAGGGAAGCGCGGATCGACTTCCACATGCGGACCAAAAGTGTATGCCATGTCCTCGGAAATGTCTTCACACGGAATAACGCAGTGAGGATTACCAATTGATGCAGCACAAAAAGTAAACTCGTGATCTTTGACCATAATCTTTTCGTTAATCACCTCTCGTTCCGGCCCGTCCACGGGAATAACAGTGCTGTCAAAGCTCACTTTGCCCATTTCCACATCGATCATCTTACCATCTGGATGCACCCGCGCATTGATCTTACCGCCCAGGGTTTCCAGCTCGAACAGTTTGTCACCCACAAACCCATGATCAAATAAATACTTTGAAAAAATGCGTAAACCGTTACCGCTTTTTTCGGCTTCACTACCATCCGGATTAAAAATTTGCAGCCGGTACAGACCGCTATCCGACGGCAGCGGTCCCCATAAAATCCCGTCAGAACCCACACCGTAATTCCGGTGACAGATCACCTGTATCTCATCAGGAGCGAGATTCCGTCCAATTTCAGCAGGATTCATCACGATATAGTCATTACCGAGTCCGTGATATTTATAAAATTTCAATAGATACCCTTTCCAATATCAAAAGTCATAGATTAGATCAAATCAAGTTCTTTGAGCAATTTTTTTAACGGCCGCACATGTTCCCGGCTGAGCGGAAGCAGAGGCAGCCGGATATGTTCCTCAACCAGTCCCATCAGAGCGCAAGCAGCTTTGACAGGTATCGGATTGGACTCGATAAAATTAAACTGCATCAGCGGTAAAAGTTTGTAATGCAATTCACGTGCTTTCTGCCAATCATTGGAGAGCGCTGCTTCCACCATATCGTGGACCATAGTCGGCGCTTCGTTTGCCACCACCGACACCACTCCATCGGCGCCACAGGCAAGCATGGGCAGTGTGAGATAATCCTCACCGGAAAGGACCAAAAAATCATCCGGACGATGACTGATTATGTGCATGATCTCGGAGAAATCACCGCTCGCCTCCTTAACGCCGACAATGTTTGGAATATCAGCCAGACGAATTGTGGTTTCAGCAGCAATGTGTTTGCCTGTGCGACCAGGAACATTGTACAGAAAAACCGGCAAATCGGTCGCTTCGGCAACCGCTTTAAAATGCTTGTAAAAACCTTCCTGGGTCGGTTTGTTGTAATACGGCCCGACAGACAAAATGGCATCGCCGCCTAATTCTGTAGCTCGCTTTGTGAGAGAGACAGCTTCATCTGTAGAATTGCTACCGGCACCGCACATCACAGGCACACGTTTGTTGGATTGTTCGATCATAATTTCCATGACTCTGTGATGTTCCTCATGGCTGAGCGTTGCGCTTTCGCCGGTAGTGCCGCATGCCAGGATGACATCTGTACCGTGCTCCACATGCCAATCTACGAGCTGGCGCAGCCGTTGTTCATCGAGCTTGTAATCCGACGTAAACGGCGTAATTAACGCCACAGTTGATCCGCAAAATTTTTTCACATCAAATGACATATCTGCATTCCTTTTAATTTTTATTCACTTTTTTTCAAAAGCATGTTTTTCATAAAATCATCCATGGTAAAAATACCATGTTTGTCAGTAATCCATTCGGCAGCTTTGATAGCACCCAGGACAAAACCTTCCCGGCTATGAGCCACGTGTTTCAATTCAATCGAATCGGCTACAGAATCAAATCCGATTTGATGTGTGCCGGGCACCCGGCCGACTCGTGTGGAGGTCACATGCAGAGCCGACGGATCGATAGGCTTGTGGATTGTTTCGGTCAGAATCTTTTCCTTGATAGATAATTTTTTGACCAGCACTTCTGCCAGAGACTGGGCGGTTCCACTGGGACTATCCGCTTTACCGGTGTGATGCCACTCGTGCAGGTAACAATCGTAATCGGTTTGCCCGGCCATAACACTGGCAGCGTAATCTGTTATTTTTTTGAACAGGTAAACGCCAATTGAAAAATTGGCGCTGTAAATCATGGTTAAATTCTTTATGGAACGCACTTTATCCAGTCTATCATACCATCCAGTCGTGCCTTCGACAACCGGCAGGTTCAGCACCGCTGCTGTTTTGAGATTGTCTAATACCGCATCGGGCAGGGTGAAACTGATAGCTACCTCTGCCCTGTTCAGTTCAGCATCTGCTGTAAATGGCTTGTCTATATCAAAGATAGCAGAGACGTGATGACCCCGATCTGTCGCCAGGCGCTCGACTTCCCGCCCCATTCTGCCATAACCTATAATTGCAATATTCATGTTTCTCCTGTGTTTTAATCGAACGCTATGCCTTCTGAAGAACAGTATGTTCGTGCAAACTGTTGATCACCCTGGGTAAATCCTTTTCATCGATGACAAAACTCATATTAATATCGGACCCGCCCATGGAAATCACATAAATTTTAACATCTTTTAAAAGACCAAATATCTGTGCCGCCACACCGGGAGTGCGTTTCAAATATTCACCCACACAACAAACGATAGCTTTTTCAGACTCGACCTCGACATCGGCAAATTCTTCGAGCTCTGGTCTGATTTTGTCCAAATGCTCGGCATTATCAACAGTCATTGACACCGAAACTTCAGAAGTGGCAATAAGATCGACGGCTGTGTTGTATTTATCGAAAATCTCGAAAAGCTTGGCCATAAAACCGTGAGCCATCAGCATACGCGTCGATGTGACAGTGATGACTGTGAGTCCTTCTTTGTAGGCAATGGATTTCACCCGGCCTTCATGTTCACTCACCGGATTGTGTTTCTGAATGATGGTACCTTCAAATTCCAGGTTCTTCGAATTGAGAATGATCACGCTGATATCGCGTTCAATCGCCGGTAAAAGCGTAGACGGATGAATGACCCTGGCACCAAAATACGCCAGCTCGGCAGCTTCTTGAAAAGTCATATTGCGAATGCGTTGCGCTTCGGGCACAAGCGATGGATCGGCAGTTAACACGCCATCCACATCCGACCAGATTTCTACGGTATCCACACCGAGCATGGCACCCAGCAGCGTGGCTGAATAATCCGATCCTCCTCGTCCGAGCGTGGTTGTGCGGCCGTTGGTATCGCTGCCGATAAAGCCCTGCATAATGGGTACTTTTTGTCCCATCAGAGGCTGTATCTTTTTAACTACATTCGCTTTTGAAGCTTCAAAATCCGGCCGCGCTGCAGAATAGTTGGAATCCGTGATCATGACCTCTCTGGCATCTACCATGATGCTATCGATATCCATAGCACGCAAAACCGCAGCCATAATATTGGTAGAAAAGAATTCTCCCATACTGATAAGCGCATCGTATAGATCCAAGCCAAAAGTTTCCGATTCAAGGATTCTATCCACCTTTTGCTTGAGTTCATCAATACCTTTTGTAAAAGATGATTGAAAAAGTTTATCCTGGCCAATAGCCAGTTCATCAATAACTTTATGATGGTCCCAAATAATCTCTTCCAGCAGTTCATCTGTTTTTTTCTTGTCTCTTTCTACCGCATATTCCCAGAGCTTTACCAGTTTATCCGTCGTTTTTCCCATAGCTGACAGGATCACAGCCGGTTGTCGGTCCAAGCGTGATTTAATGATACCGGCAACGTGCTTAATAGCATCGGTGCTGCCAACAGAAGTTCCGCCGAATTTCATTACAAGCATAATCGTTCCCTTAAACTAATTGTTTTACCATGTCTACATATAACGTGGCTGCTTTTTCCAATTCCTGTTTTGTGATCTGTTCATCAAGACAATGAGCATAATGTATAGACCCCGGTCCAAGCAAAAGCATGTCTCCGAGATTGCGAAGATAAGCCGCATCTGTGCCAAAACCGACTGTTGTTGTTTCAAACCCGGGCAGCGTATGAAAACATTGCGGCTCATATTCACTTAAAATTTCAATTTGAATGTTTTGAGGAATCGGCTGCATTTTCTTGTGAATGTCGATCAGCGAGGTCGCTACCCGGAAAATACCTTCTGCTGCAGCGTCGTGCGCCAGGACATTGTTGCCTGATCCTCCTGAAATACGTCCGACATTCACCCGAGAGTGGCCAAACTCTGCACTCTCGCCCCAATCCTTATTTATCCAGGTCTGTAAGAATTGAATCAACTGGTGAATAGCAGATATTCCTCGTTCTGGTTGAGAAGAATGACCGCCAGTTCCTGTCGCTTTAACCCGGTAAACCAGCACACCTTTTTGACCGGACACCATTTTGTTTTGCGTCGGTTCACCAATAATAACGTACGATGAATCCAGATCAAGAGCTGCCGCTTTTTTTGCTCCGGCAGAGACGTTCTCTTCATCCACAACAAACAAAAATGCAAAGTTATCAATTCCGTTGCTGCGCAACTGCTGTCCAGCCGACAGCATGGCAACGATCTGTCCTTTTGCATCGCATACGCCACGACCGTAGCATATTTCTCCCTGCCGGCGAAACGGAAAAAAGGGGGCGACAGTGTCTATATGCGTGCATAAAAGGACATGCGGAGCAGTACCTGTCGTGGCGAGCACATTGAAACGGTCGCTATCAACAGCTTGCCTGGACACGGAAAATGACAGATTTTGGAGATAATCAATAAGAAACCGGCCGACATCTTTTTCATGGCCGGATACAGACGGGATGTTGACAAGTTGTTCGAGTAATTCAATCATCCGTCTATTAGAAGTTAAATGGAGGCTCATAAAAAAAGGGCAACCGTTTTATCGGAGCCCCACCTTGATGAACTTACAATGGCGTCAGGCCAGGGTACGTTAACAAAATAGCGCTCCACGAATTTTCCGTGACAGTCCGGCAGTTCTTTACATGCCGGCCCAGTGATAACAACAGTGCGTTGCTATCACTTCGGCTCTGTACCCTTTCCACAAAATTCAACAGGTTCACTACCTTCGCTTTGCTGTACTTTTGCACAGAGCTCCTCTATTTCATGTTTATTTAATTTGCAAATATACTGATTATTTTTATATTTAGCAAGTGGTTTCAGGCAGATAAAGTCTCAGTTATCGGTTGATATGCTCTAAAGCAGACCGCGAAATACGCGAAAAGATGCAAAAGAGTATAAGCTCAGTTATCAGTTGATATGCTCTATCTAAACCAAACAATGGGTCACAAATCTTTTCTGCATCAATGTTGTATCATTCTATAAATTTTGAAATTATAATTGTTCTTTACTCGTTTTGTGACCCATTGTTAGAATTGTAACTGAGGTATTTCCAGGTAAAGTATAACCCTAGTTATGGGAAGAGATGCCACCAATGTTGCACCGATGGATCACTTTTTAATTACGGATGAATGGACTGAAAATCAAATGAAAGGCCACACATTTTGGACCTGTTTAGTCTACAAGAAAAAATAAATAAAATTCAGCAGCAAAAAGTGCTTGTGCTTGGCGATCTCATGCTGGACCGCTTTATCTGGGGCAAAGTGAACCGCATCTCGCCGGAAGCCCCGGTACCGGTCGTTCATGTCACGCATGAAACCGCATATCCGGGCGGCGCGGCCAATGTGGCGCGAAATTTAGCTGAATTTGGTATTCAGGGAATGATCGGCGGCATGATCGGAAATGATGATAACGGTGAGATTCTGACTCGCTTGCTTAAAGAAAGCCATATCACAACTGACGGAATTCTGCAATGCAGCAGTTACCCGACGATTGTGAAAACCCGAATCATTGCCCGGCATCAGCAGGTCGTGCGGGTGGATCGAGAAAAAAAACAGCAGCCCTCGCCTGCAGAAATCCAGCAACTTGTTAACCGCCTTGATGATATTTTGCCAAACGTAGATGCCGTAATTATGGAAGATTATGCCAAAGGATTTTTGTCCCAGGAATTGGCCGATCGTGTCATTTCACTGGCCAGGCAGCATAACAAAATTATCACAGTCGATCCGAATCCGGGTAATCCGGTGCAATGGTCAGGCACGACACTCATCAAACCGAACCGTTATGAAGCTTTGGTTGCTGCCGGTATACCTCCGGATCAGGAAGACGTGGAATGGCAAACTGTTGGCGACAAGCTCATTAAGCAATGGAACACAGCCAATATTCTCATCACGCTGGGTGAAAAAGGAATGATCCTTTTTCATCCGCCGGACGAACCCTACTTTACACCAACCCGGGCACGCGAGGTGTATGACGTGTCCGGTGCCGGCGATACTGTCATAGCATTTTTTACTGCCTCACTGGCTGCGGGACTGGATTGGAACGATGCGGCGGAAATTGCCAACCATGCCGCCAGTGTCGTTGTGGCCAAACTCGGTACAGCGACTGTTAAACCGGATGAGCTCATCCAAAACTTTAAGGATCATGAATAAAGCCGTTTTTTTTGATCGCGATGACACGATCATAAAAAATATTCCCTATAACGGAAATCCGGCTCTGGTCAAACTGATGCCGCACGCCAGAGAAGGGCTTGCACTATTGCAGCAATCCGGTTTTTTGCTCTTTATTATATCTAACCAGTCCGGTGTTGGACGGGGATATATTTCTTCCAGCGATGTCAATGTTGTCAATGCAGAAATGAACCGCCAGTTGGAGGCTGATTTTTTTAGCGGAATATACTGCTGTTTTGATGATCCAGACGATCCAAAGCATTATTGCCGTAAACCCTCACCAAAATTGATCTTACAAGCGGCTAATGAGCACAATATTGATGTGAACCAGTCTTTTTTTGTGGGGGACAAAATGAGTGATATTCAGGCTGGAATAAATGCGGGATGCCGAACCGTTTTTATGATGACAGACAACAACGGCACAGAGCAACGGTCAGCTTCGCGTTTAGCTGATTTTACCGCCATAAATTTGTTGCAAGCCGCAGAGTGGATTATCAGCCACACTCAAAAAAGTTAACCTGATTCTTTCGAAATTAATAACTATTATACTCATGATAAATTTCATGATGTGGGGATAAGATGTATTTTATAAAAAGGAGCACAGCCCAATTCGAAGACAGGCAAGACAGCGTGTTGATTTGGGATATTGCTGTGCGTTTAAATAATATCCTGACTACTTGTCATCTTGCAATAACAAAAAGTCTGAAAAATAATTGGCCTAAATTGTTCTTCCGTAATTCCACATTGATAAAAAATTTTTATTGGAATTTAGTCAATAATTTACCGGATGCCTCAAGTTCTGCTAATTGGTAAATTATTCGTGTCTCTTATTCTACTATTTTTTCTTTGATAGCCAGTAAAATATTCAGGAGTACAATCATGAGAAGTAAAAGTGTTGTTACACTGCTTGCCGTTCTGATTTTTACCGTTCATCTGTCTGCCCAGGAAGAGAAAATTCCTGCCGGTCATGATGCGAAAGGCATTTACGAATATAGTGATTTCGAAAAGCCGGAAGCCTGCTACAGTTGCCATGTGGACATTTACATGCAGTGGACACAAGCCATGATGTCGAAAGCTTATACTCATCACTGGGATGAAATCGAATACTTTGATCTGGCTGTACCACACGCTGAAAAAGACCCGGAAATGAAACCGGTTGTGGACGGCTGCAACGGATGTCATGCACCGCTGGCTTTTCTGGCCGGCGATCTCACACCGCCGCGGCC
>CAZSMC010000009.1:54172-89238 GCA_964607755.1 uncultured Cytophagia bacterium
TTTGATCCCCAGGGCCGGATGACGATCATGCAGTGGAACACCAAATCATTGGGTGTGGATTACCGTATCGGTCCGCGAGAGACAAAAACAGAAACGTATATTTGGCGGATGCCGGAAGATATTCCTGTCGGTAAAATCACTTTTAAAGCACAACTCAATTACCGCAAGCTGGTCAAGCCGGTTGCTGAGTTTCTTGATGTGCCGGAAGAGGAAAGCAAAATTATGTACGTCAACTCGACAACCACATGGATTGAAGTGTATGAATAAACCTAATAAACAAATATCGTAATGAACAGCCCTACAAAATAAGGAGGCACGGACATGAACCGAAAATACTGGATAGCGAGTCTTTTTCTCCTCGTATTTATTTTTACAATCGTTATTGAAGCACAGGCCGTCCCGGCATTTGCCAGAAAGTACAAACTGTCTTGCAGCACATGTCACGCTCCGTTTCCCAAACTAAAACCGTATGGTGATAATTTCGCCGGCGCAGGATTCATTTTGGACGAAGAGGAGAGCGAACGTTACTATGTATCCGCTGGTGATGAAATCCTCTGGCTCAACCGGACTTTTCCGGTCGCGGCCCGGCTCGAAGGTTACGGCCAATATGACCAGGATCATGATGTCGAAAGTGATTTGCAAACCCCTTACGGCCTAAAACTCATGTCCGGGGGAACGCTGTACAAAAATATCGGCTATTATTTCTATTTTTACATGGATGAAAGAGGTGAGGTAGCAGGTGTTGAAGATGCCTATGTGCATTTTGATAATGTCTTTAAATCCAATCTGGACATCATGGTTGGACAGTTCCAAACCTCGGATCCGCTGATGAAACGGGAGTTGCGTCTAACCTACGAAGATTACGAAATCTACACGAGAAGTGTTGGCTTGTCGTACACAAACCTTACTTATGATCGGGGTGTCATGCTCGTTTACGGCATTGAACAGACCGGTACTGATCTGATTGGCATGATCGTCAACGGCAACGGTAAAGTTGAATCCGGGGGGGATCATAAATTTGATTTCGACACCAATAAAAATTTTGGTCTTCGTGTCAATCAAGGCGTCGGTTCACTTGGCTCGATAGGACTCTTTTATTACAATGGTGCAGAGCAAAAGGGCAATATTGCGAACAAGATTACGTACTGGGGACCAGATATCAGTGTCAATGCCGGGCCTCTGGAATTGACAGCCCAATATATAGTTCGAGAAGATTCTTCTCCCCTGTTTGGCTCCTGGGATGTGCTACAGGACATTCAGACAAACGGTATTGTGGCAGAACTTATCTTTTCACCTTATCCTGACAGACCCAGATGGTACCTGACGGCGCTTTATAACCGGATCGAGTCAGATCTGGACGATCTCAGTGATAAAGCCATTGAATATGCCGGCATGAATCTCGATCCGTTGGCATACCACACAGCAACATTCAGCGGCACCTATCTGCTGGCGCGTAATCTCAGATTGCTCTGTGAATATACTTACGATTTGGAATATGAAACAAACAGAATTACAGTGGGATTTGTAACTGGAATGTAACGAACTTTTTCATAGCTCCTTTTCATTGAGTAAATGCCCGGGTTGCGGTCCGGGCATTTTTTATAAATACGTTTTGGGCAAAGCCCGAAATCTGGCAACAATCAGTCTCATATCTTCCCGGGTTTTGGGATAATCTTCGGCGGTTGTTTGACTCAAAATAACAAAAATCCATGGAGAGCGTTGTAAAACAGTAAGCACCCACACCGGCCTCAACAACGAGTTGGCTGGCAAAGCGACGCCAAAATACGCTCCATCGAGTACCGGATGAACTGCCGTTGTCACCGGTTTAAAGATCGTTGCCAGCTCGCCTTCTTTTTCGTACCGTTTTAAAACCTCCGCAAGCAATTGAATGGCTATTTCCTGACTGGTGGAATTTTCTGCGTACAGCACACCAAAACGGCTTGCCATTGTTTTTTGCGAATCCGGCGGGACATTTATTTCCAGCATCCAGCGGATTTGCGCAAACAGTGCCGAATCCGCTGTGACCGGATGCAAAACGGTGTCCCGGCTTATGATGTGCATCGGCCATTCTGGCGAAGGCGGTCGCATGGTCAAGTGAAACGGCAAGTTAACATAATGGCTGTCAACAATGGCAATGCGTTGACCAGGCGGCATTTTTTCTGTTACTTGCAGTGGCTGCACTGAATGTTGCATCTGCAGTATGATAGCAAAAATAGCGACCAAACTGACCAGCAATATAAGAATCGGAAAGATGATGGACTGACGTTTATTCATCGCTTGATTTTGGCTTGAGTTTATCGAGATCGCTCGCCGTCCAGGTGGATACGGCGCCTTTTTGCGTGGTCACAAAAGCGCCCAGACGGTTGGCAAAATCTGCTATTTCTTCCAGAAAAGCTCGTTCAAGGTGCTTTATTATCAATCCCGCAGCAAACGCATCTCCGGCGCCCGTGGTGTCCACAACCTTGACATTGAACCCGGGATGCTTTTCTACTTCTGTTTCCGTCACCATATAACAACCCCGGTCACCAAGGGTTATAGCTGCAAGTTTAATATTATAATCTCGCATTAAAAACCTCAAAAAAGTGACATTGTCATCTTGCGAGCCGAGTGCACTTTTGAGCTGCTCAAGTTCATCTTTATTCAGCTTGATGATTGACGCATATTTCAGTGACTGCGTCACAGCTTCTTTGGTGGAATCGTCCCATCCCCGAATATTGATATCGAACATTTTGACAGCCGCATCAGCCTCGTCCAGAAACGCCTGGATGGCTTTGCGGGATGTGGCATTTCGCTGCGCAAGCGTGCCGAAAAGGACGGCATCAATTTTATTTACCATCTTTTTCCAGGACGAATCGTAATTCATGTAATCAAAAGCGACATTTTCTGTGCATTCAAATTGAGGTATACCTTTGTCATCAATTTTAACGTGAACAGTGCCGGTGGGTTTTTCAGAATCCTGTTGAACAGTGTCGGTTGATAATTTCATTTTATTAAGCAGCATTAAAAGTTCTGTTCCTAATTCGTCCTTTCCAACCCGGCTCATCACAATGCCCTTATGACCGGCCTGAACCACATGAGCAGCAAAATTTGCTGGTGCTCCGCCTAAATATTTCTGATCATCATAAATATCCCACAGCACCTCGCCAAGTCCGGCGATTGTAAATGAATTCATACTAAACCCCTTTCAGTATTTATCGTGTACGACGTCGCACAGCGACCGGAAGACCTTCATTATATGTTGAAACCTCTTCTCCGGTAGTTGGATTAACTTTAATAAATTGAATGCCTGGAGGAATGGGAAAATCAGCATAAGGTTTGTTTTTTAACGCCTGCTTCATAAAAATAGTCCAAATGGGCAGCGCACCGTGAGCGCCTGTCACGCCCCTGCCGTATTTGGTACGCATTTGCCGGTTGTCATCAAAACCGACCCATACCGCGCATACCAGATTTGGAGTAAAGCCAATGAACCAGGCATCGCGATAATCATTGGTGGTGCCGGTTTTGCCGGCACAGGGACGGTAAAATCCGCGCGACCGCACGGCCTGGCCGGTTCCCATCTCTATCACGCTTCGCAGCATGTCAACCATAACATAACACGTTTGAGGATCCACAACCCGGCGACTTTTCATTTCGTGCTTTTGCAGCATTTTATTCTCGGACAGATCAATCTGCCGGATCATAAACGGTTTCCGGTGGACGCCCTGATTGGCCAGCGTCCCATAGGCGGATGCCATCTCTTTTGGTGATACACCTGTAGCGCCAAGAGCGAGCGAATAATGCGGCTTTAACTCGCTGGTGATTCCCATTTTCTTTGCATAGTCGACCACTGTTTCAGGCCCGACTCTGTCGATCAATTTGGCAGCGATTACATTCACAGATTTTGCCAGCGCCATCTTCAAGGTGAGTGGACCAATGAAATCTTTTTCGTAATTCTGTGGCTCCCAAACCTGATCGTAAATCTGAAACGAAACCGGCTCATCGACCATGACAGTCGTTGGATTAACAAGATTTTTATCCAGCGCAGCCAGATAAGTAAACATTTTGAACGACGACCCGGGCGACCGTTCTTGAGCAACAGCCCGGTTATAAGGCGCGCGTTGCGGATCGCGCCCACCGATCATCGCTTTGATAGCACCGGTTTGCGGATCGATGGCAACAAGAGCTGCCTGAGGGTAATTTAACTTTTCCTCCCAGGATGCCGAGTCGTACGGGGCCAGTCCAAGCATATCGTCCAGTTCAACCAGTCCTTCTTTAACCGCCTGGCTGGCCGTGTATTGATAAGAACTGTTCAGCGTGGTTTGAATCAGCAAACCGCCGTACATTACGGCATTTCGGCCGTATTCGTTGCTTGCCTCTTTAATGACCTGGTTGACAAAATAATCGGCGTGACCGTAAAGATCGTAAATTCGTTTAAAATCAAGCGGCTTTGTCTTTGCTTGCTCGCGCTCTTTGTCTGTAATATAATTTTCCTCGTGCATTCTTTTCAGGACAAAGGCCTGGCGTTCATTGGCAATCTCTGGATTTTTATAAGGATTGTATCGGGCCGGCCATCTGGGGATGCCAGCCAGCATGGAAGCTTCTGCCAGAGTAAGTTCATCAGCATGTTTGGAAAAATAAGTTTGCGCTGCCAGTTCGATGCCGTAAATCCCAGAACCGAAATCAATTTGATTGACATAGGCTTCTAAAATTTCGTCTTTGGTAAACTGCTGCTCGATCTGCAGAGTGACAAACACTTCTTGTATCTTTCGCAAATAAGAACGCCTGAATGTAAAAAAAAGATTTTTTGCCAACTGTTGAGTAATCGTGCTTCCGCCCTGTACCACCCGGCCATGACGAATATTGGTAAAAATGGCACGCAGCAATCCGCGTTTACTGATCCCGTGATGTGAATAAAAATCGTCATCCTCCAGCGCCAAAACCGCGCGAAGAAAGGCTTCCGAAATGTCTTCCAAAGGAACGACCTGTCGATTGGACAACATTTGAATCAATCGTCCCTGATCGTCATAGATTTTTGTCGGAGTGCTCAGAGCGATTCGATTCAGATCGTCCGGAATGCGGGGCAATCGAATAACCGCAATAGCTCCTATGACAAAAATTAAAATAACCAGCCCAAGTACAATTTTGCCTATAATCCTTTTCAAATTATTCATCTTTTTTCTCAACCGGCAGGTCCAGTGGTGAAATGTCTTTATTTTTATTGATCTCTTTTATTAAATAACCGATGGCAATTTCAGAGGCATACATCTCGTATACCTTTGTTTCGCCATTGGCATCGACTTTAAAAACGATTTTAACGCCTTGTTCACGAACATAAGGAGAAATGCCGACCTGTTGCAACGACTTGCCCCATTGCACCAGTTTGTAAGGATCATTCACAATCTGTAACTGATAGGCTCTGGACAGATTCTCAAACGCATCAAAAAATGTTAAAGCTGAAACAACCCGTCCTTCGAATTCGTCCTTTTCAGCTAACACAGACGAGGGTGCCCCGTCTTCGGACTCTAATGCTTGCCGCCTAATGATATTTTCATAAAGTAAATTGTCATAACCATCCAAAAAATCGATAACAATTTGATCGTCGGTGCGTGAAAAACGGACAGACTGCCAGTCCGGATTCCGGTCTAACCGGATAAACTCGAGAGGGTCCAACAATGTTTTGGAATGATGAATGGGTATTGACTTGTAAAACATGGTGAATTCTTCTATAGTCATAGTATAAGAATCACGCATAGAGAGCGCGGCGAGCAAATCGTCCACCCGCCTGATGGGCTGCTGATTCTCCTGTTCCGGTGTTTTTTCAATTTCGTTGACAGTAAGAGAACCGGATTGATCCTTTTCTTCCTCTTCCCATAAACGCCCGGTTTTCGGGCGAATCGGATTGGTCCATAACAGGAACCTGCCGACAGCGATCTCGAAAATATCGAAAAAGATTTCAGCAACCAGAAAAATAACAATGATCAACACCCATGGCTTCCATCCGGATGATGATGTTTTGTTTTTGCGCATGTTTATATTTCTGTTTTTACGTTGAATGGTCATTTATGGTTGCATAAACTGAAAAGGTTCTGGTATAAAACACAAGATAAAGATAACAAAAACTACATAGGCAAGCAAGCGTCTATTTTTATCCAAAGGAGTATAATCATCTATTGGCGCCGGATGCCGTCGGCCGAGGAACAGCAAAATGATGAACAGCAATCCCCAGCCGGGATAATTAATTGTAGCCACACCCAGACCGGCAAGAAAAATATATGTGCCGGTTTTACCGCGCTTGCCGAACATGCTATAATAAACATGCCCGCCATCCAGTTGACCGATTGGCAACAAATTCAGCGCAGTGACAAACAGTCCCACCCAACCGGCATAAGCTAAAGGATGGAGCACAACTTGGTAACTTTGCGGAACATTACCAATAGCAACGGATGAAATAATTTTATACATCAATGATTCGCCTAAATAAAATCCGGTTCCAGCGGTTTCTGTTTCAGCAACAATATCAGACATAACAATGCCAAAATACAGGGCTGGCAATGACAGAGCGAGTCCGGCTAACGGACCGGCCACACCAATATCGAACAATGCCTTGCGGTTGGGAATTCTGCCGCGCATCTGAATGACAGCGCCAAGCGTGCCAAACGGGTTTAGCAACGGAAATGGTATAAAAAACGGCAATGTTGCCGGTACATTGTATTTCCGGCACATGAGATAATGGCCCATTTCGTGAGTGAATAATATGGCAATGACCGGAAGCGCATACCATAGTCCGCCTGTTAAATAGGTTGAAAAAACAGTGAGAACGAATAATATTATATTTACTTTTGGTTTGTTCGCAGGTAATGGTTTTATTCGAAACCTGAATTTTCGTCGTTGCGGAAACGAATAATCATTTTCATCAGCAAAAGATGGATATGTATAGCTCTTTTCAATGGGATCCTGCATGAAACCTCACATTGCTTTCAATTTTACAATTAATTCATCTCCCTTTGTAACGCCAAGCTCTTCAGATGCGTTCCCATTTCGGACAGCTATTTCAAGATGTTTGTGGCTTCCCACAAGGACAAGAGGTTCGCCTGTTTTTACGTTTCCATAAGTCGTTTTTATCTCTGAGAATTTTTTCTTTTTAAATTGTAGATTTTGCACGTTGTTTAAATTGATCATATCTGCTGGAATGTTTGAAATGCAGTTCCCGAATCCATCGATATATTCGATCCGTCCTTTGATAGTGTTTTTTTCTTTTTTTGGTTTATAGAGTTCACCGCGGTCGTAATCTGTGATCGTCTGTCCGAAACACCGCAGCGCTATACCCATAGACAAGTTCGCCGCCACAGGAGCAAAAATGTCTCTGCCATGAAAAGTTGTGCTTATTTCCGGCAGCCAATATGTTGATTCGGTGAGCGAAATGACTTTGACATTAGAGTGGCGGTCATAAATATACTTGAGCACGCCATTATCCGGGGCTATGAAATAATAATCACTCGCCTGCACGGCAAGAATCCGCCGATCTGTGCCCACACCGGGATCAACCACAATCGTATTGATTGTTCCCCGGGGAAAAAAAGAATAGGACTGGTAAAGCACGAAAGCAGCAGCATCGATATCGCCCTGGGGGATATCATGCGTCAAATCTACCACTTTTACCTGAGAATTCACACTCAGCATCACGCCCTTCATTATTCCGAGGTAAGGAGACCCGGCTCCGAAATCTGTCAACAGTGTAATTGTCGACAGATTTATACCATCCCCAACAGTTGGCATGTCTCATCTCCTAAAACAGTTCACAATAATTTTGAAAATCCCGATCGCTCATATATCCCTGTTTGTGTAAAATGCAAGCGAACACCTCTGCATCTTCGTAGATCGTCTGGCCTTGAACTCATAGATAAAGAGATTCGATCATTTTGCGCTGATCCATAAAACGATGCGACAAAAAGTAAACCGCAAGTTAAAAGACCAGCGGGTCATATCGCTGCAAAAATCGTCCAAATAGAGATTTTTAATCACCCTTTCATAAAAAGGCTGCAGGGCAAATCTCTCACTAATTTGTGACGTTAACGTTGTTTTGCCAACACCAATGTTTCCGGCAATGGATAATAAAAATGTCGCTCTGTCAAAAGAGGTCATTGCGTTCCTTTAACAAACAGCTCTGATTCTCCAAAAGTAATATTTTTTTCTCCATAGCCGTTTTCATCGGTTGCGCGAAAATAAAAACCGTACGGGCCGTAATAATCTCCTACCCGTACCAACAGCCAGTTATCTCCCGGCCTTAATGTCACCGGAACAATGTATTGATCGGGTATTGCCTGGCCTTTAACATTTTTTGTCATAATATGCTTGTCATTCAGCCAGGCTTTCAACGCACCGTTTGTGCCGAAACGAAAATAACATTTTTTGAACCGGTCAGACTGGATGCGGAGCAAGGCATAAGCACAGGTATTTGTGTGCGCACCGGTAATTTCCTGTAGATTAACAAATCCGTCAAAAATACCATCCGTTTTATGAAAGAGTTTACCTTTAGCATCTGCTTCATAAATCCATTGACTTGTGGGTTGAACTTCCGGCCAAAACTTTTCCTGGATGCCTTTTTTTACATTAAAAGCGCCGATCACGCTCCAGTCAAACTCGGCTGGCACGCCCACCCCGCTCAAAACCATGCGCATTGAATCTGTATTATTATTCCGGTAATGCCACAGCGCAAGCGCGAGATGAGAATTAAGATAAAATGAAAGATTGCCTTTATCTTTAGAATATTGGTTGAATCCGTGAAAATACTCGCTGCTCACTTTGTTCTCTTCAAGAGCTTTTTTTATCCCTTTGAAATAAAACCTCCAGTATGCATTCCAGGTAATCATGGACGAATAATCGAACGAGATTTTATCACTGTATCCTTGCAATTTGTCGAGATTCTCTTCGAAAGAGAGCCCTAACAGGGATCGTATAACCGATTGATAAGCCAGGACCGGGATCATTACAAGAGGATCTTTTTCCTGTGTGACAAAATTTTGCAGTATCTGTTCTATTTCCGTTAATTTGTAATCCAAATGCAGACCGATAGCCACAAGGGGAATGATACGAACGTTAAGATTTGTGTCTTGTTTGCTTTTCAACTCATTAATCCAGACGTCGATGTACTCTTTCACCCGTTCGGACACGGGATCAAGTTCATAAAGAGTAAAGAGGGCTTTGATAGCATTCTCTTCAAGTTTCATCGTATCCAGGCGTTGATAAAGAATTTCAACAGCTTTATCGCTGTTATTATCTGCAATTTCAATGAGAACTTTATATAACATTTGGTTCTTAACCAATTCAGGCATTTCACTCAACTTGTATCGGCTAAGCATTTGCCGGGCAGACCGGATATCTCCATTGTCCAGGTAACCCTGAATAAGATGATTGAGAGCCGGCTCAAACTGCGGTTCTTTCTTGAGAGCAATTTGAAATTGCTCGATAGCACGTTCAATTTCACCCTGGCGTAATAGAACCTCGCCAAAGCTGTCGTATGGGTTCGGTTCATCCGGAACGAGTTCTATATACTTTTTTAAAGCAGCATAGGCAGACTCCAATTGACCGATTCTGGCATAAGAATAGCCAAGCTGATTATAAGTCAATTTATGTTTTGGATCGAGCGAGATGACTTTTTCATACTCTTCGATAGCTCGATGAATATCATGAACACCGAAATAGTAATTACCCAAATTGTAATACGCTTCGATATCGTATGGATAAAGTTCGGTGATTTGCTGATAGGTTTCTATTGTTTTATACAAATCGCCATGTGTTGCAGCGTTCATAGCAATGATATCCAGTCTTTCGCGTTCAGGCACTTTATCGATGTAACGCATGGCCTTTTCAAGCAACATAGCTGCTTTTTTCGAATCACCATAATGTCCGTATGTCTCAGCAAGCCTGGCATACGCACTGGCAAATGTCGAATCAAGGTCAATGGCTTTTTCAAAGAACGTACGTGCCCTGGCAAAATCTAACTTGTTCAATGCTTCGTTTCCCAGGGTATATTGTTCATAAGCCTCAACAGATGTAGTTGTCACATTTACCAACTTTTGTTCCTGGTCTGGCATTTGTTTCAGGGTCACTTGCAGAGCGCTGCGGAGGGTCCGGGAAATCCGGTCAACCATGGTCAAAACATTTTCAAGACCGGCGCAGCTTTCAATTGTGGAACGAATTTGCCGGCCAGAATTGCTATCACGGAGCTCGACCTGACATTTGAGTGAATCGTTATCCATGAAATAGCGGCCAGCTATAAACATGTCCGCATGAAGCTGTTGAGCCACCTTGTGTTCCGCAGACGAATCGATCTGAGAAGAATCATAGCCCAACTCTTGCATCACCCGGTCTGCCTGACGCGACGGAGAAAGATCGAGCTGACGAGATTGTGACAAATCAGAAACCAGCAACTCGACAATGCCTTTGCGCAGCCAATCCAGTTCACTGCGTTTTGTTTCATTATCAAACGTCAACACAACAATGCTTTTTTTAGAATCCGAATTGAGCTGAATAGTTTCTATCTTTTCCTCGGACACCGGAAACGCAGATTTGGCTGTCAATTTTATTTTTCTGGATTTATCTTGTTCGCATGCTAATGCAAGTAGCAACAGGAGGAGAATAGGAACGATTCCCGTTTGAATCCATCTAAATTTCACTCTACTTTTCATTACTCATATACCTCATAATAAACGAACCAATACCATGGTAATGTCATCGTGCTGCGGCGCATCACCGACAAATGATCTGACCTGCCGGACAATCGTATGTTCAAGGCTGCTTACGCTGCCATTTTTATGTTTAGCAAGCACTTTAAAAATCGCCTCTTCGCCAAATTCCTGCAGGTCATTATTCATCGCCTCAGACAGTCCATCCGTGTAGAAAAACAGCGTATCGCCGGGATTCAATTTCACTTTCTCAATAACAGTACGCTCGGAAAAAAACACATCATTGGCAAGACCAAGTCCAAGCCCTGGCGGAATGTAAATATCCGGATCGCGTCCGGTTTCAGACCGTTTGACCGCAAGAGCGTTGTGCCCGGCGCGGACAAAATCAAACTCTCCGGTTTTCACATTCAGGATACCATAAATCATGGTCACGAAAATGCGTTTATCTACATTGTCACATAAATGGGCATTCAGGCGGCACAGCAACTCTTTGGGCGAATCCATGGCTGGTGCCAGGGAAGCCATTATGCCTTTGAGCTCTGCCATGTAAAAAGCGGCTGACGTTCCCTTGCCTGTTACATCGGCAATCGCGACTCCCAGACGATCATCCGAGAGTTCAAAATAATCAAAATAATCGCCGCCAACTTCTGCTGCAGGCTGACAAAAGCCGGTGATCTCGAGTCCCGGTATCTGAGGTGCTTTCACAGGCAACAATCGCTGCTGCACAGTTCTGGCAATTTCCAGTTCTTTTTTTAAGCGCTCGCGCTCGGTGAGTTCTATCAATAAAAAGCTGTTGCGAATGGCCAGGGCAGATTGTTGTGAAAGCGTTGTTAAAAAAGATAACGTTAAAGCTTCATACGACGAACCATCCTTTTTAGGTCCGAGAAAGAAAAGGCCGACCTGTTCCCCCTGACTGATCAACGGTGTGATGACCCTGACATTGGCCAAATCGATCTGCTTTTGCACCCGGTTCAAAATCTGTCGGAACATTTTGGCATCCGTTAATCGTTCTGGCGAAAAGGGTTCGTTATGTTGCAAGCATTCGAGGTCCTTAACATCCTTAATCGGAATGGTTATCCTGTTTTTCATGCGTTTCGGAAAAGCCCAGGCCGTGGTAAGGGACCGAGGTTGTTGCGGATTATCAAGCAGAAAAAGCACACCCTGACTTGCGTCCATATAATTAACAATGCGCTCAGTGACAAGTTGGGCAAGATTGTTATAATCCACCGCAAAGACAAGATCGCGCGAAAAATCTTCGATCGCGGCTTTTTCCTGCAGCCGGCCGGTCATAAAATTGAACGAACGAGCCAGCTTGCCAACTTCATCGCGGGATTTATTTTTCACCTGCACATCGTATTTGCCCTTTGGCACATCCAGCATAGCTTGCGACAAGGTGTTCAGCGGCTTGGCAATCCTTTTTCCCATGAAAATCGATAAAGCGAGACCGACAATTATGGCGCCAGTTATCAGGTAAACGTTCATCCACAGTCTTTTCTTCACATTGTCATTAAAATCAATGAGAGAAAAGCCAACATCAACTTTGCCCAGCGATTCTTCGCCAAGACGAATTTCCACCGGGATGTGATCAAAATCGTTCCAGCTCTCCTCGGCGATATTTCCGGCCGCCAATCTTTCCACAGCCTCCAATTGCGCTTCCCGTGTCATAAAACCGCCATCGTCCATTTCGATCAGATCTGTGTTCAGGGAAAAGGCAACAATTTCCCTGTTCTCATCAACAATAGCAATATAGACGAGGTCTTTGCTGAATTGCGAATTGATAATATTATCAATCCAGTCCTGATAAACGTACCAGCCCTCAGTTTCAGCCAGCCGGATAGAAGCGATCTGCTTGGCAATACGTTCCATATTGTTTTGCAACTGTTCGCGTTCCCGTCTCAACTGCTGAATAGTAAAAAAATGAAAAACCACTGCCATCATAATCAGAATAATAAACGCGAATGCCGCCGAGATTTTAACCCATATTCGATATATCAAGAAAATACCCTGTCATTTCGTTGGATGGCATTTTGTTGAGCTGTTTAATTTTGCTGGCACATGCCAGAGCTGCGTTATATCCGACTGTTTGAGACCACAATGGAAAAACCGTACTGTTGGTTAACAGCAAATCGTTGGATTCGGACCACAATCCCGTATCGACCGCGCGCTGCCACTCCGGGGTTGCCGGAATCGGTGAAAAAGAAGCCATACAAATTCTGGCACCAAGGTCGTGAACGCACTGTACGCTGTCCCATACTTCCTGCAAATCCTGGCCCGGGAGTCCCATCAACACATAAACGCCGATATCCTTTCGATTGTATCCGGCCTGTTCCAAATAGGATAACGCTTTTTCACATTCAAAAACAGTGACCTTTGATGACATGTCGCGTTGTCGCCGGGTATTCGACGTCTCAAAGCTGAGCCTGATAGTTTTGAATCCACTTTTAAAAAATAATTCTGCCAATTCTGCATCGATAAACCGGGGGGTTAATCCGTTTGGTGTGTGGAAATTTACATTCATTTTATGCTCCACAACCTTGCGTAACAGAGGTTTGATAAGTAGGTTTGGTTGATGGAGCAATGCATCATCAAAAAAAGCAATGTTGTGGACGTTCAAGCGCCGGTGCCAGCAAAGTTCGTCGAACACGTTTTCCGGTAAACGCCGGCGATAGCCGTTAACAATATTCCGGGAAGCGCAAAAGCTGCAACGGTTCGGGCATCCTCTGGATGTTAGCAATGCAATTGACTGGAGTTCTTTGTACAGACCGTACAACGGGAACGGGAGGTCATCCAAATTGGAATAACAGAAATCAGCTCCGGGGCCGCCGGTCAATCTAGCCACAGTGCGAACAGCCGGGATTTCTCCTTCTCCGGTTATCACCACATCGGGTTGGACCACGTGCCTGGCATGTTCCGGACACAAGGTGGCGTATATTCCGCCAAGCACGACCGGGACATCAGGGAAAAATGTTCGCAACAAGTCGACCATATCTTTCACCGCCGGATACCAATAGGTCATAAATGACGTCGCTAAAATGACATCCGGTTTTTGTTCGAGAGATGAAAACTGCTGAAAAACCGTTTCTGGCGCCATCCCATATCTGCAGTATTTTCTGGGAATATGTTTCAGCGCCTCAGGTTTTGCGATCTCCTGGCGGGGAAACTTGCCGCTGCCGTCGCTCTGAAAAGTCGGTTTGTCAGGTTCAATTTGATGTTTAATGTCCGGATGAAATCTGTCCAGGCAGTCTATGAGTTGAACGTCATAGCCGAGTTTGTCAAGAATGCTACCGATATACAGCAAACCGAGCGGCTTGGACCAAAAGTCATAGGCTGCAAAATCATAGATCCAGGGATTAACCAGCAAAACAGATTTTATTTTTGCATTCATCACGATTTTAGCTCGAGCATCATAAGCAAAATATCATCGCGGGAATCGCCCCGACTGTAAGACCGGACATCCTGCATCACGTTTTGGGCAGACTTTTTCACCGGGAGATTACGGTAATAATTCAGCGACTTTCTCAGACGGTCCATTCCAAATGGTGTACCGTTTTGATTCTCAGGTTCAACAATCCCGTCTGTAAAAATGGCCAGACGGTCGTCAGGTGCAATGTTGCGCGTCTCTTGTTTGAATTCTTTCAAGGGCATGGAATCGAATCCAATAATGACGTTTTCCGATTCCAAATGATTCCATGTTCTGGTATTCGCACTATAATGCAAACCGCTTGGATGGGCACTGCCGGCAAACTGGTACGCTCTTTGTTTCCAGTCAAGCCGCACTGACATCATTGTCAGGAAAATGCCAGCTTTATTGAATGTGCTGCAAAAAAATTCGTTAATATGATACAGAATTTCCCGCGGCGAGGCGTGCTCGCGAACCAGGGCGCCCACCTTACTGCTGATGCGGTTGACAACCAATGCCGAGGCAATTCCATGACCGGTAACATCCAGAACATTCATGTAAAGATGACTGTTCTTTTCGTCAACGTAAACGTTGCCAAAGTCTCCGCCGATGCCAATCATCGGAGAATATGAAATTCCAAATGAAAAAAGTTTATGTTCGAAGCTGCCGGGAATAAGACTGTTGTGTACTTTTTTGGCAAAGTTCAAATCCCGCTCAATCATATCATGATACTCATTGATCTTGCGGTTTTGCTGTTGGATCAATTTTTCAAGTTTTTGTTGGTTGAGTGCTTTTTTAACGTGAAATACGAACGAATCTTTATTGACCGGTTTGGGAAGATAATCGAATGCACCTTCGCGCATGGCCTCGACAGCACTTGGAATATTGCCGTACCCGGTGACAATAATAACCTGCGTGTGCTGGCTTTTTTCTTTGGCGGCTTTGAGCACATCGAGTCCGCTCAGTGTTTTCATCTGCATGTCACTAACAACAAGATCGTAACTGGTTTGCTGAATCTGTTTTACAGCCACTTCACCGGAGGGCGCTTCATCTGCCCGGTAATTTTCACGTTTTAACGTCTCCAGATAAAAACGGCGATTCATGCTGTCATCATCTACCACTAACACACGTGGCGGTTGCTGCCTTTTTCTATTCACTCTCTCCTCTTTCCTCCAACACTTTCATCGCTAACATGGTGATATCATCGGATTGCGGAGCGCCCTTGCTGAAACGCTGGAGTTCATCAACAAGTTTCCCAACACAATCCTGCATGGTGCAATTTTCATCGATAATTTTTTCAATAAAAGCTTCCAGGCGTTTTTCATCGTAAAACTCGTCATTGGCCGCTTTTGCTTCTGTTACGCCGTCAGTATACAGGACAAGCACATCGCCCGGAGCCAATGGAACAGTTTCTTTTTCATAGGTTATCCTGGGCATTATACCTAAAATAAGTCCGCCCCTTTCCAGTAACTGATAACTTTTATCCGCATGATATAAATACGGCGGATTATGCCCGGCGTTGACATAGGTCATGGTTTTTTCGCGAATATCAATTTCAGCGTAAAAGAATGTGATAAACTTGTCAAAATCTGTGCTTTGATGAATAAGATCGTTCAGCTTGCTGACAATGTCCGTGATATCGATATGCGACTGGACCAGCGAATGCAAGCCGGCATGCAGATTGGACATGAGCAGAGAAGCGCCAACGCCTTTGCCGGAGACATCGCCAATGGCCAGGGCAAAATGGTGTTCATCTAAATGAATGCAATCGAAAAAATCTCCGCCGACTTTGCGGGAAGGAATATTAAATCCGTAAATATCAAAACAAGAATACTGCGGAAAAGAGCGCGGCAAGAGACGGGTTTGTATGCTTCTGGCAATGGCCAGCTCTTCTTCCATACGCTGCTTTTCAATAGTTTCCTTAAAGAGCCGGGCATTTTCAAGCGAGATCATAACCCGGTTTCCCAGGGAAAATAAAAATTCAAGGTCTTCAGGCTGATAGTTGGCGAATGTCACTCGTTCACCTAACACCAGGGCACCGCAGGTTTCATCCTGCATGCGCATCGGAATGACAACTTTTAAATCGAGTCTGCGCAGCGATTGCAAAGCTTCAGGAGTGTTATTATCAATGATTAACGGTTCGGTCAAATCGCTGAACGCGCATAGAGTTTCCGGATGGCGCAGAACATGGTCAGTGTCAGCGCGTTCGTCAATGCCCTTTGTCACCTTGAGTGTTAATTCGTCTTTCTCGCGTATGTAAATGAGAATCTTATGAACAGCCATTTCCCCCATGACAGTAAAAAGTAAAATATTTAAGATTTGATCCGGTTCCAGGGTTGAATTTAATTGTTTGCCGACTTCAAATAGGGAGTTAAGCTCTTGAACTTTTTTATCCAAATTACGATTGGCTGATTTTAACTGGTGATACATCAACGCGTTTTCTACCGCAGTGGCTGTGATGTTGGAAAGGGAATCGAGAAATTCTATTTCATTTTTATTGAAATCCTGACCGGTCAATTTATGCCCGAAACAAACAACTCCAACCACTCGATTTGTTCCCCGAAGCGGCAAAATAAGTGCAATGCTATGCGATTGAAAGAAATCCCGGATTTTATGGTCTTTTACATCTTTGACAAAAAGAGGCTCATCGCCGTTTAGCTGAAAGGACAACTCTTGTCCGACCAGTTCAGCGGGCACGCCTTTAACCGCTTCAATGCGAAAAGTATTTTTCGTTTCTGAAATTAGGGCAAAACCACGAGTCACCATCATACGGCCCATAGGTGTCAGCAATCCGGTATTTAAAATATCCTGCAATTTGAGAGAGGAATTCAGAATCTTGCTCATCTCAAAAAGAGAGCGCAGTTCCATAACCCGTTGTCCAGTATCTTCCGGGCCTTCAATATCCACTGGATTATGAATCATTCGTTTTCCTTTTCAGCATCCACAACTTTGCTGTCTTTGTTGAGAAAATATTTTACCATTTTCACCTGATTTTTCACACCAGGATTAATTTCATAATCTACCTCATCCATAAGCGTACGAATGAGATAGACACCAAGTCCGCCAACCTTGAGTTCTGCGAGATATTCTTTTATATCCGGCATTTGCACGGATTCGGGATCAAAACCTTTGCCGTGGTCTGTAACAACCAAAGTCAACTTGTCCAGGTTGACTCGTACCAGCACATCGAGACGGTTTTTGCTGTTTTTTGAATTGTACGCGTGTTTAATCACATTTGTGCATGCCTCGTCGCATGCCAGCTCGATTTTTCCGACGTCCTTTTCTGAAAAGCCGACTTTTTGAGCGACTTTGGAGACAAAGTCACGGATCAGCTCCAGATTTTCTGTCTGGCTTGGTATTTTTAATTGATATTCTGCATTATTTTTCGGCATAATCGTGATACCTTATATATAATTCCTCATGCTCGGCATATCATTCATCTTTGTTTACGCTATTTTGGGCTTTCGGGTTGCGGAATAATTCAACAGCTTTTTCTTCTTCATCGACAATATCATACAATGAAGGAAAACCAAGCAAATCGAACACCCGATATATTTTTGGAGACATGCAGCACATTTTAATATCACCGTTATGAGAACGAATGGTTTCCACAAATCCCATAAAAACACCGAGTCCAGCACTGCTAATATAATTCAGCTCTTTAAAATTAACGATGATATTATACTGATTGCGATCTATTAATTTCTGCAGTTCGTTTTCCAACTGCGGAGCGGTGTGCGCGTCCAGGAAACCATAAAGATACAATAGAGCCATATCGTCAATTTCATTGCACTTTACATTAAAATTATCCATCATCTCCTCCACAATTAACCTTTTTGAGTAGTGCCGCTGGTGGCTCGAAACACAATAAACGTCAAATCATCGTATGCGTTCTCACCATCCAGAAACGTAAAAACCTGATGTATTATTTGTTTTTTTATTTCATTCGTGTCTTTCTCATGAATTGTCGCCATGAGTTCGAGCAATTTAGTTTCGCCAAATTCTTCGCCCTCTGGATTGCGCGCCTCGATCACTCCGTCAGTGTAAAGTAAAACGGTGTGACCTTGTATCAGGGATAACGTAACTTGCTCTAAAACAGTTTCAAATATTGATCCCTGATCCAGCCCCACGCCAAGCCCCCTGGGCTCCAGGCGTTCGCATTGATCTAAATCCGGGTGAGCCAACAGCACCGGACAGTGCCCTGCCCGGCAAAATGTAAACGTCTTTTTGCGGGAATCGATTATACCGTAGACAAGACTGATAAAAACATTGCGTTCAAAATTTTTATAAAGGGATTTATTAGCAGCCAGCAACATTTCTTTTGGTGAAAACTCTTCCTGTGCCAGCGACTCCATGATGCCTTTGACTTCGGCCATATAAAAAGCAGCGGAAGGGCCTTTACCGGACACATCGCCAATAATGATGCCCAGTTTTCCGTCAGAAAGCTCAAAAAAGTCATAGTAATCTCCGCCAACTTCATTGGCGGTAATACAAACCGCTTCGATCTCAATGCCAGGGACAACGGGCATTGTTTTGGGAAGCAGTTTCATTTGCGCTTCGTGGGCAATTTTCAGCTCTTGCTCCAGCCGTTCCTTGACCAGCGATTCCTGAACCAGTCTGGCATTCTCTAACGCCACTACTGCCTGGTCGCTGAACGCTCTAAGCATGTCGCCATCGTCCTGTTCAAAACCGAATTCATATTTTTTACCGGCGTAAAGAATGCCAATCACTTTTTCACCGGTCACCAAAGGGACAGCTAAAAGCGAGCCGAGGTCTTTTTTCCAGCGCCGCAAATGATTAGAAATCGAATTTTTCGATGCCTGATTTGTCATAAAAATATTTCTGGTATTAAAAAGCTGGTCTAACAGGGGATCAGCTTCTGTGACTTTTCTGGTTTTGCGCTCAAACGAACTCAGCCGGCACGAAGAAGTTAATTGAAAATGATCATCCGCTGAATTTCGCAACTCAAGCCAGGCAAAATCCGCTTCAGTGACTTCGGCGGCCATGCGCACAATGGTGCGCACAAGTTTATCCCGGTCAAATTCCGAACTGATAGCGCGGCTCAAATAAGTGAGGGAAGTTATTTGTTGCAATTTCCGGTCGTATAATTTGGCAGTGGGCAAATGCCCTAAAAGCGCCAGAAAAGCCGTTCCCAGATAAACTGCAACAAAGACATTTCCCATCTCGATGAATTTTTCCAGAACCGGACTCAAAGCAAGTACCGGGTTCACGCTGTGAAATTGGATTGTAAAAGCAATTTCTATCGGTAACAGCAGCAAACCTCCCCAAAAGCAGCCCAGTTTTTGTTTCTTATTTAGATAATTGATCCAGGAAACACGAAAAGCATTGATAACCATCAGGTTAATCAGGACAAACAAAACCACATTTTGAGCAATTCGATAAGTATCGCTTTCAGCTAAAGATGAATTGGGATGTGCTTCCGGCAGTGCCATGACCGAGTAAAACGTCAGCACGATCATGAGCCAGGTAAAGTTACGGGCAGTGGATTGTTTGCGTTTAATATAAATCAGATTTCGCAATGTGCCAAGGGCAATGAGAATGAAAACCGTAGCAAAAAAAGCCCAGGAGACCACAAGCACCTGGTCGCTGAGATTCACGTCAAAAAATTTACCATCCAAAAAGTGTTCCTGAAAATTATACAGCCGGTCGCCGGAGAGGAAAAGCAGAATACTGGTAAACAAAATCAACAGGAAAAGCGATCGCAAGCCGCGCAATACATTGCGATCTGAAGCCCATTTTTGCTTGTAAATCAGGGGCAGCGATAGCAGAATCATAAAAGTGATTAATTGATCTCTGATGTACAGAGCCGAATCCATTTGCGGACCGCCTGTGCTCATACCGAGATATTGAATGCTCGCCGCAATGAATAAAGCAAAAGGTAATAATAACGATAATTTGCGAAAATGCTTCATTACATTCCATGAGAATAAATTAGTTATCAGCCGTTGGAGACAATTTTGGCCTTTAAAATGAATTGTAATGTTTTGGCGCCTGATAAAAAATAAAGATAAGGAAAAATTGCCTCGTTCACAACGCACCAATGCAATCGTGACTTTCCGACTGCATTCGAAATCTGATATAGAATACGTTCAGGTACATTTGGAGTTACATGTCGCGAACCAGATGTTGAGAGATCATTTTGTTATTCTTTCCCCATCACATCTTTTTCGCTAAAAACCTGGGCGGAGAAAATATAAATTTTGGCATCCGGATTTTTCCAGGCATTGGTGGGAAGCCCGGCTTTGAGACAGGTGTATTCCAAAAACGTTTGTCGATCCCATCCATGCTGCGTCGCCACCTGTGGCAAGAGCAGTCCGCTAAATAATCCGTGACGGATCATCAAGCCATGGGTGCCAACTTTGATTTCATTAATATCATCAATTTCCTGCAACGGCGATATCACCGAGATTTCGATATCAAGATCATCAATTTCCTCAGCTTTGACAGGTTCAAACCGGCTGTCACGCAGCGCGGCTGCCTGTGCCATTTCTTCGATGGTTTCGATGAGCGGCTTGACTTCCATGATAAATCCCACACACCCGCGCAGTTGACCATGGTTATGCAAGGTAACAAATGCGCCGCGCTTTTGATGAAAAATATCAGAATCCATTTCAAGGGGAGCGGGCTTTTCTCCAAGTATGGCTTTTCTAATGGAATTCCTGGCAATTTTTAACAACGTTCTTTTTTCATCTATTGTTAATTCGCGGTCCAGCTTTTTATCCGCCATAAAATCCTCTGATTTTTGTTTTTATTCTTTCAACACGTTCTCGTCAAAAACCTGAGTTTTGTATACCCAGAACTCGGCTCCGTTTTTCCAGGCATCGAGCGGCAACCCGGCTTTTTGGCATAAATGGTGCATTTCCTGTTCAACCGACGTCCAGCCAGCTTCGTGCGGAACTTCCGGCAAAAATGTGGCGCCGCGATTGCCTTTTCTCATTATGATGCCATGTTCGCCCATTTGAAATTCATCAAGGTTGTTAATTTTGTACACATTTGTCAGATACACGGAAACCTTGATTTTGATGTCTTTTAGCTCGTGCGCCTGGACAGGAGGGAAACGCATATCCTGAAAGGCAGCCGCGGCAGCTATTTGCGGGACCAGTTTGTACAACGGCAAATCAGATTCATGATGTCCGATACACCCCCGAAGCTGACCGTTTTTTGTCAGTGTTACGAACACACCTCGCTTTTCCCGCATAACATCGCAAGAGCATTCAAACTCTGGAATGGTCTGTTGGTCAAGATAGTGTTCAATTGTCTTTCGCGCCATTCTGATCAATTCTTTTTGCACATCACGATCTAACGGCCTGTATTCAATATGGTCCGAACGGATGGGCTGTGCTTTTGAGCTGGATTTTTGTGAGGACTGCTTTTTATAAACCGCAACGCTTCCGTAACCTACCACATAACCCTGACGTTGTCCGGTCACATCGCCGGAATTGGTTTGTGCTAACAGTGCGGCAGCATCAGCGCCTTTTTGCATAGCTGCAACTTGCATAATGACAATCGGGCCGGCGCCGCAGGCGCTGTAATCTTGACTCTGAAAACCATCGCACAATTTTTGAGGATCGAGTGCTGTCACGGCCTGCAATGTTGATTTGCAACTCGCTTTGCATTCCTGATAAGATTGACCGTGGTAAAGATCAGAGCTGGCAATGAAAAGGACCTTTTTATCACCGGTCGCTTTTGCCAGACTGCGGCCAATGTCTTGACAGATCGTCCAGTTGTATTGCCCAACAACGATTGGTAAAAGCTTGGCTCGAGAAAAAAGAGATTGTATAAAAGGCACCTGGACTTCAACCGCGTGTTCGGCACGATGCCCCTGATCGGAAAACGAGACATCACGGCACGAGTTGACCAGCAAGCGTGCCGCCTCTTTATCCACGGTAATACGTCCTAGTGGCGTCTCATAAGCGTCGCCCGGATAAACCGTTGCACCGCGAATTGGATCGCGGTGGCTGGGAGCAATCACCACAACCAGATCAAAATCCTCGTCTTTGACAATATTGAAAGCGGCCGCCGCGGTCGGAGCGGAAAAAGCATATCCAGCGTGCGGAACAACCATGCCAAGGACATCACCCGGAACAGCTTTACTCTCAGCGCTGTTTAAATAATTCTGAATATCCTGAGACAGTTGAATGGGATCGTCCGGATAGAATTGTCCAGCGACGGCAGGTTGTCGGATTGTAGATTCACACCACAATAGCGAAAAACAACTAATAGTGATAAAAAAGACAAGAATGCTGGTTTTTAATTTCATAAAGACCTCCGAACCTTTCCAAATAAAAGACTGAAAAAGCGTGTTTTTACTTTTCCCATACTCCTGCAACCGGAGTTCCACAGGAGGCGCATTTACCGGATTTGAGATTATTTTCTGCAATGCTGTAACCGATGCGCCGGATGACAACTTTGCCGCAAGACGGACAATAAGTGCTTGCTACAGGATCGCCGGGTACATTGCCGATATAAACGTAATTCAATCCGCTGTCCAGTGCAATCTGATGTGCCCTCTTTAACGTCTTAATCGGAGTGGACGGAACATTCTTTAACCGGTATTGTGGGTGAAAACGGGAAAAGTGAACAGGCACATCCTGGCCAAGCTCACTGACAATCCATTTGCACATATCACGTAATTCTTTCGGATCGTCGTTTTGATTTGGAATGACCAGATAGACAATCTCATTCCACATATTTTCTTCTTGTAACAGCACAAGCGTATCGAGCACTGGCCGCAACTCGCCGGCAACAAGTTCTTTATAGAACCGTTCAGTATAAGCTTTTAAATCGATTTTGACAGCATCAAGCACCTTGCACAAATCGCGCATGGGCTTTTCCTTGATATAACCGTTGGTAATCATCACACTGTTGACACCATAACCATGCCCAGCCTGAGCGCTGTCATACATGTATTCAGTAAACACAACAGGTTCGCCATAGGTATAAGCGATAGAGGAACAGTTCTTTTGCCGGGCAATGGCTGCCACATTTTCTGGCGGCAAATCATAAGATTGAATTTGTTCCGGTGTCGATTGCGAAATTTCCCAGTTTTGGCAAAATTTGCACATAACGTTGCATCCTACTGTACTAATCGAGAACGCATCTGTACCGGGCAGAAAATGAAACAGCGGTTTCTTTTCAATCGGATCGATATGAGCTGAGCAGGCTTTGCCATACACCAGCGAATAATAAGTGCCGCCCTGGTTTTCTCGGACACCGCAGTATCCGCGTTCCAGGTCATCAATCACACACTCGCGCGGACACAAGTCACAGCGTATTTTTCGGTTATCCAGTTTTTCATAATAACGGGCTTCGAGTAGTTGATCAGTATTTTTTGGTACGGCCAGCGCTTTCGTACCCGCTCCTACGCACGCCAGAGCGCAACCGGCACATCCTGTTTTTTTGATAAAATCTCGTCGGGATATAAACATGATTACACTTTCACCATAGTTATTTTTTCACGATCATTGGTACCGCATTGATGATCCTTATCCGCAGCCGTAGCAATATATGTTGGCTTTCGACCGTCTGCTTCAAGCGACTCGATACCGTTTTCAGCTCGCTTTTCTTCGATAATATCCCAGATAATCTGATCCATTGCCACCGGGTCGGTGGCGGACAACATGCTGTCCATGTTCCAGGCCCACTGTGACATCAACGGCGGACCGCCCTCATACTGGGCAGTGAGAGCATCGCACAAGGTCAACACGGATTTCTTTCGAATCGGATAAACCCGGTTGAGGTCTGCAATGTAAGGATCACCGCAGTTTATATGATATTTGTTTGGGTTGTTGATGGCGCCAAAATAGTTTTTCAGCGCCCCGGTTATTCCGGCAATTCCGTGATCTCTTAGCACCGGAAAATTAATCACTTTGGTGCATTGTTCATACAGAATTTTCGAGAGCTGGCTGCCAACAGAGCCGTACTCAAAAATTCGCCGGGTAAAGCCAACATGGTCGTTGCCGTAGCATCGAACATCGTTTGACCGGGTTTGCAATTTATAACCAGCTCGCTCGAGGTCCAGATTCCAGCGGTCCCAAATGATGATCTGATTTTTTTTAACGCCCGCTTCTTTTAATCGCTCCACCACGCTCCAGATTATTTCCTGATGCGTAGAAAACAGCTTTCCTGCCAGACAATTTACTTTCAAGCCAACAGTATCATCTGGCGAAAAAAGCGTCCGCCATACGAAACGTGCTTTTTGCTGAAACAGATTCTCCACAGCGCTGTCGACCATCTTTTGCACACTATCTGCATTGATTGTTTTATCTGAGCGCACGTCGGATCGTGAGGCGATGACAACTCTGGACTTTTCTGCTCCGTGAGCTACGGATGGACTGGGCATGTCCTCAGCATTGGCACAAGCCCACTCTGAGGTCATGCCCAATGCCATGCTGCCCGAGATAGTTGTTCGAATAAAATCTCTGCGTTTCATAAAGCACCATAGTTAAAATAAAAAAACCGCAATCTCAAAGACCACGGTTTAATTAATGAAATTTTCCCGAGATTATCAAATAATTTATTTAGCGCAGAAACCGTTCGACCATTTTACGAAAACCAGTGTTACCGAGTTCCCGGTCTTCAATTTCTTCAGCCGAAAGTCCCTGATGGTGGTCATGGGGAGTGTCTTTTGCCATTTCTTCTTTAGTGTATTCTGTTTGCGTTCTTTCCGCATATTGAGCTTTGTCGCGCGCCTGCACATACATCATTCGATTATCAATCGCAACAGCCACCTGATTAGCCATAATTTCCAGTATACGAACAGTTTCCAAACCTGGCATCCGGCGGTTTTGAGGATCGTCTGCAAGGAAGAAACCGATAATTTTACCATCGCCGGATTTTATAGGTACCAGCAAAACCGCCCAGTTCGGCCATCCGTCACCGTAGCGAATATTCACATCTGCGCCGTAATAAATTCTTTTCACATGCCGCAAAACAGATTCTTCGCGGCTAATGAGATATGATTTTGAAAAGCTGTATTCATCCTGTAAAAGGTCACTGAAATTCTGAAGATTAAAAGACAGTTCATTAATCTGCAATTGTTTGATGCGATCTTCGCAGGCAACGGCTTTGGTTTCCAGCATCTGGCTTTTTTTGCTGATAAGCGCCAGCGAAACCAGATTGAAATCCAAAGTATTCTTTGCAGACCATACAACTTCATTGAGCAATTCTGTGAGACTCAGTTGCAGTTTAAAAATGTCGCTGCTGGCGAGCATTTGTTTGAGTCGGCGATTCTTTCGTTCCAGGGCGTTAAAGCGGTAATAGTTCTCAATGCTCATACTGACAAGCCTGGAAAAAAGTTCGAGATTATAAAAAGTCGAGCGGGTCGGAATACTGCCTTTAACCGGATGGTCCAGAGAAACATAACCAAACGTCACGTTGTTGTGATCCGTCAGATTCATGAGCACTAAATCCTTTTGATGCCATTGCTTGAGTGGCCGGCGCCGCTGCGAGCGCCGTTCTGGCGTACCCGGCTGGTCCTCTCGCACGCGCTGCTGGCTATCTTGATTGTAATAAATCACTTTGATGCGGTAATGCTCTTCAAAAATCCGGTCAATCACTTCACGCGGTACTTCCAGAGAACGCTTTTCGGATTCATAGTGATCTTCTTCGGAATATCCCACCATAACTTGCTTTATATAGGACTTTTTTTGCCGGTCGAGCAGAGCAACAGTCGAACGTTCAAATTTAAAAATCTGTGATGTAAGTTCCGCAATCCGTTGCAAAAAATGGTAAAGCGGCTCGGAATAACTCAGATTGACCAAATCAACTAACTCGGCTACCATTTTGTTCTGGTCAATGGTGTTTTTCTGCAATGTCGCCGAACTCTCTTGTTCTGTTATTTGAGATACATAACCGCGGAATCCGATAACATGGCCTTCCTGCGAATCATCGCGTAACGAACGGAGCTGGATTCTGGCGTATTTTTTTTCACCAAATTTATCGACAATTCTCACATTCAGTGGTGGGGCCGGTTGGCGTAAAGCGTTATCGAACAATTCGCGCAGGAAATTATCATGTTCGGATTGATCGACAATATCAAGTATAGACAACTTTAACAGTTCGTCCCGGGTATATTTAGATACATGAAGGATATGATCATCAACCGATAAAAAATGTCCCCGTCGGTCGCATACAAAACCTTCGTCATCGAGTTGACCACGAGTTTCATTTTCTGTTAACTCTTTCTGTTCTGAAGAATATGATTCTTTATCACGAGTCCAATCTTCTGTCGTGTTGCTATATTCCGAGTAATGAGCTTGCTGTTGTTCTTTGGTTTCTTTGATAATATTCGCCAAAGATAGCAGGTACCCTTCTGTTTTCACAATGCAATCGGATATGCCATATTCTCCTGCCATTTGCAGAATTTCTTTTTCATCTTTTTGCAGGGAGATAATAATGCGAGACTGATGTTTTATGGTGCCAAGAACTTTGAAAAAGGTTTGCGGATTGCCGGCGGCGAGTTCAGTGTCCACAAGAATAATATCGTATGAGTTGTTAGAAACATAATCGACGAGTTCGCTCAACGAGACAGCGCCCTGGATTTCATAGGTAAAGTCCTGGGCTTGCAGCATTTGTTTGGTTGCTTGTACATAAGAAGTATTCGGATGCCCAACGATTATTTTCATAGAAGGATCCTCGTATTCTCAATAATAGTTAAATATTAATAAGAAAAATTAGGGTAAAATGCAAGTAAAAATAATATCTTAATTGATATTTTTAATTACTATTATATGCAATTACCAGGCCAAAATATTGAAAATCATTCCTAATAATCACATTTTAAAATATAAGGGTTGCATATCTTGTTTAAATTTCATAACATAGAATATCCGATGTTCTTTTTTATCCCGCCGACTCCGGTTTGCGACTATCAAAAGGAGGTATCATGTTTAATAAAACATACCTTAAAACACTTTTCAGCACCAGTCCGAAAATACATCAAATTTTAAAAAAAGCACCTACTCCATCAGCAGCTCGAGATTCTCTTTTAGACCATTTGAATGATATTTCAAAGTTTTTGGATCAAAATCACTCTCAATTTCGGCCCCTGGATTGGGACCTCCGTAATCGATGCTTAAAGGCTTTTCGTCAAATTCTTTCCGTACGGAGCGAAGAATTGGCACAATTCAGCATTGTTGAACTCTTGTGCAAACTAGCGCAGGAGAAATTTGATGATCTTCCTCAGGATCTAAATGATGGCTTTTTTGAAGAATTGATTCATCTGCTCAAGGGTATTGAAGGAAAAAGCGATGTTTATGATTTTGAAAACATCCCGAAATTTCTGCAAATGCACGGCCGTGATGCGTCAATTGAACGCTCGAGAGAGCTGGACGAATGGGCAACTGTTGGCATGAAAGCGATACAACGTTATGCCCATGGTTTGGACAAAAATGTAATTCATGTCCGGCAACAGAACAAAAAACGTATTATGAACATTCTGGGGGCAACCAGGGACGATTGGGACGATTATCTGTGGCATATTCGTCACGTTATTCGAAACGCGGATCAACTGGAAAAACTCGTTCAACTTACACCCGAAGAAAAGCAAGCCATTGAAAAAGCCAATACCGGCGGTCTGCCGTTCGGCATTACACCCTATTATGCTTCGCTTATGGATGAAGAACCAGGACGTGAAAAAGATCACGCGGTTCGGGCACAAGTCATTCCGCCGATGAACTATGTGAATTATATACTGGAGCATCGCGGAGATCCGTCCATGAGCTTTGATTTCATGCAGGAACATGATACTTCTCCCATTGACCTGATTACCCGCAGATATCCGCGCATCTGTATTCTCAAACCCTATAACACGTGCAGCCAAATCTGCGTGTACTGCCAGCGCAACTGGGAGATCGATGATATTTTAGACACGCATGCCGTATCTACTAAAGAAAGTATAAAAAAAGCCATTGACTGGATTGCCGGGCATGAAACTATTAATGAAGTGCTCATAACCGGCGGCGATCCGCTCATTATGAATGATAACCGGATTGACTGGCTTTTATCACAAATTGCAGCTATTAAACATGTAGAACGAATACGCATTGGCACACGAACGCCAGTTGTGCTGCCTCAACGCATTACTGACGAACTTGCAGATATTATAGCCACCTACTATGAACCCGGCCGGCTGGAAATAGTGATTGTCACTCATTACGAGCACCCTTACGAAATTACCCCGGAATCCATGCAAGCTGTGCAAAAATTCAAACGCAGGGCGATTTCCCTTTACAACCAGGCTGTTTATACAGTAGAAAACAGCCGCCGGTACGAATTAGTCGCATTGCGACGGCTGCTCCGCCTGATTGGTGTGGATCCTTATTACACATTTAACACAAAAGGCAAAAAAGAAACCAAAAATTACCGGGTGCCATTGGCGCGCCTCATGCAGGAAATCAAGGAAGAAGCCCGCCTTATGCCCGGCATGGTGCGCACGGACGAAGCGGTATATAACGTGCCGCGCCTGGGTAAAAATTATATCCGTGCCCGCCAACACCACCAGTTGCTTTCGATATTACCGGATGGAAGCCGGGTTTACGAGTTTCAGCCATGGGAAAAAAATATCAGTCTGACAGATACCTTTATTGATACCGATGTTCCCATTTACGACTATTTGCAGGAACTTGAGCGACGCGACGAAGACCCGCAGGATTATAAAAGCATTTGGTATTATTATTAAATCGAGTCTGTTCATTGATTCATTGTTTGGTTTGTATCCAATATGTTTCTTGCAGAAATGGATACCATAATCAACCGCAATGCGCGTCGAGAACAGGCAATGTAAAAATTCAGTTTTCATTATTCTTACGACAACATTGCTGAATTACTCATTAGTATTATAATTTTATTATGAACTAGATCGAATTTTCAAACGATTCATTGTTAAACACAGGGGTGGAAAAGATGCAGCGAGTTCGTATTTTAAATAAATCCAAAGAAGAGATGACACAGCATTCGGGTGCGGAGAAACGGCAGGTGACTTTTCTGAGTGTCTCTATAATAAAGTTTACTGATTTTCTGTCAAAGCCATCTCGGGTTGTGGCATCGCGGTTGTCGGCTTTCATCGCGGTCATGACAGACCTGATTGCCCAGCAGCACGGTATTGTCATTGCCAATTCCGGTGACTCTCTCAAAGCTTTTTTTGATATCGCAGGGGATATAAAAAAAAGCGCTCGCAATGCCTGTCTTTCAGCCGTGAACATGCTGAACCGCTTTACTGAGCTGCAACATCGGTGGGGAGCGGATGAAGAGCCGCAGTTTAAACTCTCCGTCGGATTACATTCTGACACCGCGCTTGTCGGCTCGTTCGGTCATGCCGAAAAACAGCGTCATCTGGCAGTGAGCCAGGCGGCCATGTTTGTCGATTTTATTCGCAAAGCCAATGACATTTATCAAACATCAATCCTTTCAAGTGAAGAAACCATAGAACATGTAAAAAGCAGTGCTATCTTTCGCAACATCGACAAAGTCTGCATGGGCGAGGATAAAGTGATAGACCTCTTTGAATTAATGGACATAGCTGCCAAACCGAATCTGGATCAAACCTTTATCATCAGCAGTTATTCAGAAGGTTTGAAATATTATCAGGATAAAAAATGGGGTCAGGCAATAAAAGCTTTTCGCCGGGTCCTCCGGCATTTTCCTGATGACGGGCCATCAAAACTCTTAACCATCCGGTGTCTGGATTTTTTGGAACATCCGCCGGAATATACCTGGGACGGGGTAGTTAATATGAATGAGCTGCTTGCTGATTAAATCGAGCAGTACATTGGAGGATAACTATTAACTTGGATTATTCACCACGAAGATACTATCTTGATTAAAATCTATACTATCAAAGTTTCGATGTGGTGCATGGTTCATAATTTAACGCAAAGTTCGCCAAGCACGCAGAGGATTCGCAAAGAAAAATGAGAACTGGTTAATTGTCAATATCATTATCGATCTTGATATTGACCTTTGTATTCCGAATTACTGCACACCTAAATCTTGTTGTTAATATGAAATTTGACTAATTTTTGCCCATCACAAAACAACCAGGATCGTTTTGACACTATCATAAAAACAAGTTCAGAAATATTTTCCTCTGCGCATCTTTGCGACCTCGGCGAGCTCTGCGTTGAAATAAATTGAAAAGAATGAAATACATCTCAAATTGATATGGCTTTAATAAATCATCTTTTCATAAGATACGAGATCACAAAGTTTTGGGAAAACAATAGTATCGATGAAATAAATATTTTTTTCAGAATTATTAATTTGAACTCGTTAGTGCATATAACCTATTGTTCTTCGTGGTCTTCGTGGTTTGTGGTTAAATTCATGAATTAATCAGGTTATATGGTTATGCATCCCCAGCCAGATGCTGGGGACGAGATGACAAGGATGAGAAAGAGATTAAAAGGCTGGAAACGAGATTAAACACGATTCAGTGTATACAATTAATACCAATTATTAGTGTATTATTTACAAATAATTAGACTTGTTTAATAAATTAATTGTTGTAAACTCTTGCTAGTAACCCAACACACTCCCCCTGCCGGCATGTTTTTCAATTTTAATATCCTGTAAAATTGGTGCTTTGATATTGACGCGAACATAGACGCGTCGCCCCGGGCCAGAGGGCACCCAGTTGATGTGCGCTTCCCAGCAGTGCAAGTCGCGGTAAATGGTAAACCGGTGATGGGAAATCTTCATCTCTTCGAGATCATAATGGGCATTGTATCCGATTCGCCAGTTTTTGGTCAGATTCACTTCTGCACCTGAAATGTCCATATAATATCTTTTTTGTGGGTTTGACGGATTTCTTTTATTCAAATCAAAATTGAACCGGATATTCATCCTCCAGGGTATGCTCAACGATTCAGACATGTCTTCCGGCTCGAAGCGGTCTTGCGGCTCCCGAGCCTGTTCTTCCAATACGCTTGTGTCCATGCCCTGGCCTCCTGCGTAGCCTTGCATTCCCTGCATTTCATAATCGCGGGGACGAGACGGCTGCTCGCTTTTACCCTGCAACCGGAAGCTGAGATTAAAACGAAAATTCATCAGCCGCAGGATATTCCCGCTTTTCCAGCCTCCGTCCTCAAAAAGATAGGTATCACTGACGCCACCAAATGAGTCTTTACTATCATATTTGTAGAAACTGTGTGTTGTGCTGGCAGATAAACTGATATTTCGCAATGGATTAGCACGCAAAGACGAGCGCATATCACTCATTTTATTTTTATCGGCTCGAAAATTGTAACCGCCGCTGAGGTCGAGATTAAACAGATCAATCTTTTTTGCCTGTTTGCCCTCTCCCCTTTTCATCTGAAATAAATTTCCTACCCGCCAGTTGATACTGCTGCTGCCATAACTGGGTGTGCCGCCGCCAAAACGGTCTCTCTTGACAATATCGCCGCCAGGCTGCTGAACTCGTTGATAATAGCCCCACATTTCTTTGGAAAAATCCGGTTGATAACGAAACGACAGTGAGGGGGTAATCACATGGCGAAATGCCTGGACATCGCCAAACCCCGGAAACATGCCATAGACTTTGGTATTTGCCGAAGCATTGTAACTAAAAATGTGCCGGGCGGCAAAGCCGCTGACTTTCTGTTTCTCCACACTTTGACTTGCATCATCATAATAATAATCAAAAGTTTCATCAAACCAATCTTCCTGAAAACTCATAGACTGGTTCAGAGACAGCCATCCAAAATATTTTGTCGGGCTGTTTAACGATAATCTGGTGTCGTGGGAAATTTTGCGGTTGCGGTCCGCTTTGACAAGCGTGTCTCCACCAGAATAAGTAAGATATTCACGTTCAGAGTTGATCAAACTTGAATTATAAGAAAAATAAATGGACTCGTACCAGGGCGCTCGAATGCGCCGTGTGCCTCGCTTGCGATCTCTCTTGAAAATCTGCCTTTGTCCCATACGAAAAGACAATTGCGGAAACTGCAATGTTTTTGTATCGGTCTGCAGATCATGCGTTTGCGACACGTTAGCACTCAAGCTCAATTTATGTTTTGGCCAGCTTTTATTATAGGTCGCATTGGAACGGAGTTCCCGGGTAAGACGCATATCCAGATTAGTACTATAGTTCTTGTAAAAGCTGTTATCACTGACAAAATAGCCGCTGGCAGTAAAACGTGATGTCGGGCTGATCTCCTGACTGTGCCGGAGGCGCAAATCCCAACGCCTCTGCTCGCCGCCACTGGCAAACTCTTTTTTTGTCAACGAACCGGAAAGACTGCCATTAAGCAAATAACGGATTGCATAATCTGTATTGGCGCGAAACATCCAGCCGGTTCGTTCAAAAAAGTCTACTGTCATCTTGGCGCCAAAATAATCATTGGGTGCCCAGTAATAGCCCACGTTTCGCAAAAAGCGTCCCTCCCGCGCGCTTTGTCCGTACCGGGGAATAGTAATACCCGAGTGACGCCCTTTTTTATTTGGAAAAACCACAAACGGCAGTGCTGCTACCGGCATATTTCCCAGGTACATCACCACAGGCTTGGCAATGACTTTATCGTTCGGGATCATTTTCATTCGCCGGGCTTCAAAATGATAATGAGGATTCGAATCCAGGTCGCAGGTTGTATAATTTGAATATGTGATGTGATAATCTTTTTTGTGCACCCGTTTGATCTGATTTCCCTGGTAATAGCCGCCCTCGACCTCGGTGCGTCCGCGGACAATTCGGCCTTTTTCTGTTTTATAATTGTAAAACATTTTATCGCCTACCATGGTCTGTCCGCCCTCGGTGAGTTTGGGTTGACCTGTGGTTTTTATCTGCCGGGTTGAATCGGTAGACAGCGAATCTTTTTTTACCCATATTGTATCTTTAATCGACTCGGCAACGATCAAGTGCTCGTCCCAGTCCAGTGTTATTTTGCCGGCTTGCAGTTTTATATTTTTGTATGTAACAGAGGCATTTCCGATAAAATACGACTTGCGCTCATCCAGATCATTGCGAATTACTTTGGCTTCATAAAAGATAGCGGTATCAATATCCGACGTGGTTGTTTGAACCTCGTCAGGTGCGGCAGAAACAGTATCCGCTTTTCCCGGCACCTGTCCGGTTGTATCTGAAGAACTCTGCTGCGCGTAAAGCACGGGCACAAGCGAAAATAGTAAGAGGATGTAAATGACTTTTCTTTGCAAAATAAAATTCGTTCTACTGGCAGGTTCCTGATTAATATTCATCGTACCCGTCCGGGCCATAACTTTCGCAACCGGTCGAGGATTTTCTGCTCGATACCGTTCTGTGTTGGCCGGTAATAAACACGCTTTTTTTGACTCTCCGGAAGATAATCTTGTTCCGTAAAGCCGCCGTAATCATGAGGATATTTATAGCCAGACGCATAGCCAAACTCTTTCATCATTCGGGTTGGCGCGTTTCTGATATGCAAGGGAACTGGCCTGGCTCCGTGTTTTTGGATATCTTCCTGGGCTTCTTTAATAGCCAGGTAAGAAGCGTTGCTTTTCGGAGCCGATGCCAAATAGGTTGTGGCTTGCGCCAGAATAATCCGGGCTTCAGGCATACCAACATAAGTCACAGCCTGGAATGCGGATGTGGCTACCATCAGCGCGTGGGGATCGGCGTTGCCAATATCCTCGGATGCAAGAATAACCAACCGCCGGGCAATGAACTTGGGGTCTTCGCTGGATTCAATCATCCGCGCCAGCCAGTAAATGGCAGCATCCGGATCAGAACCGCGAACACTTTTTATAAAAGCCGAAATGACGTCATAGTGATAATCCCCCTTTTTATCAAAAGGCAGGGTGCGCTGCTGTGCCGCTTGCTTGATACTTTCCTGGTTGATAGTCCGGCGGCCATTGTCATCAGGCTCGGCGATTTGCGATGCCAGTTCCAGCATCGTATATGCCACACGCACATCACCGCCGGCTAATGAAATAATCAACTTGCGTGATTCTTCCGGAAGAAAAACATGTCGATCCCGCATAACTTTATCCTGCGAAAGAGCCCGGTTGATAAGAGTGGTAATGTCATCTTCACTTAGCGGTTCCATCCTGTAAACCCGGCACCGTGACAATAACGGAGAAATCACCTCAAAACTCGGATTTTCTGTCGTTGCGCCAATCAATAAAACCGTGCCGTCCTCCACTTTATGCAGCAGGGCATCTTGCTGGGCTTTGTTGAACCGGTGAATTTCATCGATGAAAAGAATAGTTCGCTGAGCAAGGTTTTTATTTTCCTCAGCAACCTTGATCACTTTGCGCACATCTGCCACACCGGATGTTACCGCGCTCATGACATGAAAATCGGATTGCGTTTCCCGGGCAATGATGCGAGCTAATGTTGTTTTACCAACGCCGGGAGGTCCCCAGAACAGGCAGGATGTCAGTTCATCTGACTCGATCGCCACGCGCAGCATTTTTCCTTTGCCCAGCAAATGTTCCTGACCGACAAAACCGGATAAAGACTCGGGCCGCATGCGTTCAGCCAGAGGCGCAGCAGTATGTTGTGATGTTGTCACTTTTATGGCGATACTCCCATTAAAATTCTCATTAGCCGGATTGTTAGGATTTTATCGCAAAAAACTGTTTAGACTGTGGTGATTAAAAATTCATTTATTGTTTTTACGAATAATTGCACATTTGGTTCAGAATCGACATGTCAAAATTCGCGATATCCAGAAAACTGTCTTTTTTTAAACCAAATAGTTTTCAGTTTGTCCATTGCTATTTACTTAAATCTATCGAAATTTCGCAGGAATTCCAAGCAGCAAAAGGAATGGTCAGTAAAAGCTCAGTCTTGGGTGGAAGTTTTAATATTTGGGCACTAAAGTGCCTGTTAAAGAATCTCAATAATAACCCCGACTTAAAAGTCGGGGCTATAATATTGCCCCGAGCTTTAGCTCGGGGTAAAGATGACCACGTAACATAACGGGCTTTAGCCCACTTTTGTAATGCTGCGAAGATTTTCTCCCATCAGTGAGGTTTTACAACGGTCAAATAGAACTTACGGCAAG
>CAZSMC010000010.1:0-64996 GCA_964607755.1 uncultured Cytophagia bacterium
TGTAAACGTCAATAACGTTGGCATTTCGTAAAAGGAGATCGGCTTTGCTCAAGCCTCGGGCTGCTTTGATGAGTTGAGGAAGCATATACTTGCCTGATTTCTTTTTTATCTGACAACAACATAAAGGCAATAATTATTCTTTTAATCCGGTAATCGTTTCTTTCAGCAGGTTTTGCATTTTAGCGCCGGCTTGACCTGCCATTCGGGTGACGTCTTTGTGAGTCAATTTCACTTTGGAAATCCCGGTGGACATATTCGTGATCAGGGATAACCCAAGCACCTTCAGGTGGCGTTGCCGCGCAACAATGACTTCCGGCGCTGTGGACATGGATACGGCATCGCCGCCTATTTTTTGTAGTGCGCGAACTTCAGCCGCAGTCTCGTAATTCGGTCCGGTGACCCAGCAGAACACGCCTTCTCTCAGATTCAGTCCTGATCTTGCGGCTGCCTTTTTGGCACGCTGACGTAAATCAGAATCAAATGGCTGAGACATGTCCGGGAATCTCGGGCCAAGCTGATCTTCAGGCGAACCGATTAACGGATTTTTCAGTGTGAAATTCAATTGATCGGTCATCAGCATCAGATCCCCTGGTTTGAACGATGGATTGAGACCGCCGCTGGCGGTGGTCAGGAAAAGGATGTCAACTCCCATGCTGGCCAGCACATGCACATAATAAGTGACTCGTTGCAGCGAATAGCCCTCGTAAAAATGCACGCGTCCCTGCACGCAGACAACCGGCACATCTTCGAGCTGTCCAAAAATAAGCCTGCCCACGTGTCCGGGTACGGTGGAAACGGGGTAATGCGGTATGTCCGATGCAGGTATGACGACGGGATGTTGAATGTGACGCGCAAAATCTCCCATGCCTGATCCCAAAACCACAGCCACCCTGGGGATGTCCCGGATTCTGGATTTAATGTCATTGAGAGATTCTGTCACTTTTTCTTTTAAAAGCATGTCTTTAAGAAACTTTGCGGGTGAATAACAAACCGGACCACGTTACATCGACGGAACAAATCTTGTAATCGACGAGTCCTGCGGCTAAGCCAATCTGGCGTACAGTATTTTGTGATAAATCCGATACCTTGCCGGATTTCTTTGGCCACATAATCCAAAGCCTGGCGTGCCGGGTTAGTTTGACCATGTCGTTCAGGTTTTGTTTCAATTCATCGATCGACTTGACGAAATAGAGAACCAGCTTTGCTTCTGGTAACACGGACTTTACGACAACGGCTCCATCGGGCAAAGGTTTAAGCATCTCGTCAATATGCGCTGGTGAATTGATAGCGCTTACCAGCATATCAGGCTTGATGCCTAATTTTCGTGACAACGGCGTGTTTTTATATGGCGCGAAGACAGATTCAGGCACGACCGGATTTTGGACCGGATTTTGAATGGTTCTTACCACTAACTCTTCGCACTTTTCCCAGGACGTGAAAATGGCATCCGGAAGAATGTCCCGAATCGGAGTTGTTTTTTCTTTAGTACCATCAACAAAAATAAGCGGGATGTGCCGGGTATTTTGTGTTTTTCGAAGCGTAAGCGCAATATCCCGTCCTGTTGACGGGGCGCGCGAGAGGTCGATCACCACAGCATCAGGTGGATTCTCACCGATCGCACGCAAGTCCTGTGGACCCTTAATCGGCCCTGCTATGACAGCGTAACCACGATTTTCCAGATTGTTCATTCGCGCTCTGATTTCCTCTGGCTTTGAACGGATGATCCGAATCGTATACATTTTGTTCTTTGTCATAATAGCATCCCGGCAATGGTTGCCGTCATCCAGGAAGCGAATGCACCGGCAAACATGGCACGCAGGGCGATCTTTGACAAATCCGAGCGGCGTTCCGGCGCCAAAGCACTGATGCCGCCGATCTGGATGCCAATGGATGAAAAATTGGCAAAGCCGCACAGCGCGTAAGTAGCGATGGTTATCGAACGGGGTGAGAGTTCCTGGGCTGACACGTACGAACCCAATTCAGCGTAACCAACAAATTCGTTCACAGCGATTTTCAATCCCAGTAAATTACCAACGTCCATGGCGTCTTTCCACGGCACGCCCATGAGAAAAGCCAGCGGTGAAAACACAGTTCCAAAGAGCGTTTTCAAACTTCCGGGAAAAAATCCGTTATATTCGCCGTTTTTTTCGTTCAGTGTGCCGCCGAGGAGTTGATAGTCAATGAGCTTGTCAAACCAGGCAAAGACGACATCCACAAGGCCGATCAGGGCGATAAAAGCCAAAAGCATGGCGCCGACATTCAGTGCCAATTTCAGACCATCCGTTACTCCGGATGCAGCAGCGTCGAGGACATTATCGGAGCGGCCAACGTCCGGTATTTTGGCATCGCCGGCTGTCACTGAGTGCTCGGTTTCCGGGAACCACACTTTGGCCATCACCAGAGCCGCGGGAGCGGAGAGCACACTGGCGGCAATGAGATGCCCGGCATCGATACCCATGCGGATGTAACCGCCCAGAACACTGCCAGCAATGGTAGCAAAGCCGCCGGTCATAATGGCGTGCAGCTCGGACATGGTCATGTCTCTGAGAAAGGGTTTGATCAGGAGCGGTGCTTCGGTCTGGCCGACAAAGATATTCGACGAGCAGGAAAGGGTTTCCGCACCGGATGTGCCCATGGTCCAGCGCATAAAATGCGCCATGGCATTGATAATTCGCTGGATAATGCCAAAGTGGTACAGGATGGCCATGCACGCGGAAAAAAAGATAATCACCGGCAACACGGTGAACGCAAATTGAAATCCGAAACCGGGCCAGTTGCCTGTGGATGGATTAAAATATTCCTGTTTGGCCAAATTGCCGAACAAGAACACGCTGCCCAAATCTGTTAGTTTGAGAAACTGGTCGACTTTATCAGCGAGTTTAGCAAAAATAGACCGGCCGTAAATGCCGCGATGGATAAGAACGCCAAGCGCAAGGAACATCAGGGTCGAGAAGGAGTAGCGAATGAACGACCTTTTTCGAAAAACAATCAGACTAATCCACAGAAGAAGGGTGACGTAAAAAAGGACTGTGGCAATTTTTAAATTTTCTAATCCCCAGGACAATGCCGTTATTACCACACCACTACCAATTAAAATAGCCGCAGGCGCCACAGCTTCCCGCCAGCGCGGTTTGGCAAAAACCCGGTCTGCGAACAGGTAGAACATGATGAGCACGCCGAAAATAAACATGCCTACCCAGGACAGGAACGACTCGCTTAAAATAATGAGAGCAAAGATGAATTGCAGTCCAAGCCCCCACAAAATGATTCGCGTCTTGACCGCTTTGCGATTGGTCGAAAAAATATAACCGATGAGTAAAAGCACAAACAGCCCGGCCAGTCCGATAAATCTCATAACTCATCTCCACAAGAATATATTATTCATCGCTTTACTGCTTTTTTTTCATCAACATCTTTTGGCACAGTATGACACAACCGGCAGCGGGCTTGATAAATATTCGAGGCACCGACAATCACTCGTTCCGATTCCCGGGTAAGCCGTTGGGTCCGGTCTGCCGGGTTGCCGCATTTAACGCAAATAGCCAGGGTTTTGGTGATCACCTCGGCAACGGCAAGGAGTTGAGGAATGGGCTCGAACGGCGCGCCGGTGTAATCCTGGTCCAGCCCGGCAACGATAACCCGTTTTCCCTCATCTGCCAGTTGTTGGCACACATCCACAAGTGAGGCATCGAAAAATTGCGCTTCGTCAATACCAATAACTTTGGCCTCTTTGACTCTGTTTAGAATCTCCCGGGCAGTTGAGATAGGCACCGATTTCATGCGCTGATCGCTGTGAGAAACAATGTGGTTGACTGAAAACCGGTTATCAATGTCAGGTTTGAAAATGGCGGTTTTTAATTTGGCAATTTCGGCGCGCCGCAGCCGGCGAATCAGCTCTTCTGATTTGCCGCTAAACATGGGACCGCAAATGACTTCAATCCACCCCATTTCCTGGCGTAAAAGATTAATCATAAATGCTCCGCTGAGTGATTATTTAAAGAGTCGTAAAAGAATTGTTAAAATGATGGATAAAAGAATAGCCGTTGTTATCGGGATATAAATTGTAGTGTTGCCTTTGTGCCAGATAATATCACCCGGCAGTTTGCCCAATTGGATGCCAAATTTGCTGAAAACAACAATGATCACTCCGATGAGAACGATTAAAAGACCCAGTAAGATGAGAACTCGACCGATGTTCATGACTATCCTGTTATTTTGAACTGTTACCTTTGTGCACAGAAAATATAGAGAAATTTTCGGAAATATCAACAGGAATGTTACTAAAGCAGGTAGCCGCTTTACTGCAATTTTTCATTAACAAAATTTGTTACCCGCTCGACATCGCTTTTCATTTCTCCTAATCCGTAAACAACGATATCGGCATATTTTTGCGAGGGACTTACATGTTTAATAAACATGGGGCGAACGCTGTCAAAATATTGGCTGAGGACAGATTCCACGGTGCGGCCACGTTCGCGGACATCCCGCTCCAGCCGGCGAGCCAGACAAATGTCCATTGGCGTTTCGACGTAAACTTTGAGATCGAACAGTTCCAGCAGCGCCGGAACGGCGTAAATGAGGATACCGTCTACAATGACAACATCCGCCGGATTTACACGAATTCTTTCAGAGGTGCGATTATGAGTCGAAAAATCGTACACCGGATGGTCTACCGGGATGCGGTTTTTGAGGTTTTCGAGCTGCTGCCGAAAGAGTTTGAAATCAATGGCATCAGGGTGATCGTAGTTGATAGTCTGTCGGATTTCCAGCGGGATTTCTGTTTTGTCGTGATAATGATAATCCTGCGACAGAATGACGACGCTCTGCCCGGACAGGGCTTTTTTGAGTTTCTCGGCAAAAAAGCTTTTGCCCGAACCGGACGCTCCGGCAACACCTATGATAAACACATTTTGCTGCATGTCACTCATGAGGCAAATGCTCCTGATCAAAAGCGAACGGGAACAGTTCGGAAAGGTTCATTTTTGTTAACGAGCCTTGAGTGGATGCCATGATCACTTGAATATCGCCGGCAAATTCCCACAGCACCTGCCGACAGGCGCCGCATGGCGGGCATTCCTGTTTTTGTTTCGTGACAATCGCAATTGCAGAAAACTCGCGCTCGTCTTGTGACAGCGCCTTGAACAGGGCAACGCGTTCAGCACAGATTGTGAGACCATAAGATACCGATTCAATATTGCAGCCAGTGTAGATTTTACCTTTTTGGGTAAGCAGTGCCGCACCGACCGGAAACCGGGAGTAAGCGGACAAATCAGGGCGTTGCGCCTTGCTCGCAGCGTTTATGAGTGTTTTATCATCCATGGCAATATGTGGTCAAAAAAAATCCAAAGTTAAAAGTAACTTTGGATTTTTTTCGTGTTCTCAATTAGAACGGCAAATCATCTTCTGATTCGCTGGATTCCTCTGGCACCTCAGGTTCGGGTGCCGGTGCAGCTTCTGCTTCCGAAGAGGCTTCTGAACCTTTACCTCCGTTTCCTTTGGAATCGAGAAATTGGACTTGATCAGCCTGTATTTCGGTGGTATAGCGCTTGTTACCGTTTTGATCGTCCCATGAGCGGGTCCTTAATTTCCCTTCCACGTAAATCCGGCTGCCTTTTTGCGTGTAATTGGCAACAGCTTCAGCTTTTTTCCGCCAAACAACCACGCGATTCCATTCGGTGTTCTCAACTGAATTACCCTCATTATCCTTATAAGAGGTGTTGGTTGCAACACTCAGTGTGAGTACAGCAGTGCCGTTTGCTGTGTACTTGAGTTCGGGATCTTTTCCCAATCTGCCGATCAGGATTACTTTGTTAACGGTTCCGCCACTGTCAAAAGCCATAACGTTCCCCCTTTTTTTGGGTGAATTGTTTTAATTATTTAAAGATCATATAAAGAATAGCAATTATTTGATAAAGAATCAAGACTTTTTTGAAAAATATTTCCCGAACAGACAAATAGAATGTTCAACAGATTACTCTTCCGTTTGCAGTACTGTGTTTATTTCAAGATCAGAAATAGCCCCCTTACGGACAATGCGAGCTGGTGTGCGGGTAATGTCGACTAAAGTGGACGGAATTGATTCTCGTGTCGGGCCGCCGTCAATGACAAGGTCAAGTTCCGAACCAAAAATATCGATCACCTGCTGGGCTGTTGTTGCAGCCGGTGCACCGCTTCGGTTAGCACTGGTCGAAACGAGAGGGAATCCTGTTTCCTTTATCAATTCCTGGCAGATAGCAGAATCCGGTATGCGAATCGCTACTGTTTTTGAAGTGCCGATACCGCACTGTTTTATTCTTGGAGACGCTTTGAATATTAACGTCAGAGGTCCTGGCCAAAAGTTGGCGATCAGGCGTTCCGCCGGTTCCGGTATTTCTTCTACCATATCGCCGATTTGCATAATATCGCCGGCAATGAGGATGAGAGCTTTGCTACGGTCACGGTGCTTTAATTTGAAAATCCGGTCCACCGCATCCGCGCGAAAGACGTTGCACCCCAATCCATAGACAGTTTCTGTGGGATAGCCAATCACGCCGCCGTCTCTTAAATAATCTGCTGCCTGCTCGATTCGCGAGTGCTTGGGTGTGTCGGGATCTATTTTAATGACTTTCATATTCCGGTGTTCTTTAATGAATTTTCGATAAAATAGAAAATTTATCAACAATTCAAAGTTTTTTATACACTTTCGTTGAATTGCATTTGGTACAATTCTTTATAAACCTGGCTTTTTTGCAAAAGTTCATCGTGTTTACCGATGTCGATAATTCGACCCCCCTCCATCACAACGATTTTATCAGCATGAATGACGGTTGAAAGCCGGTGGGCAATGGCCAGCACGGTGCGGTTTTTCATCAAATTATCAATCGCATTTTGGACGAGTTTCTCGGACTGGGTGTCAAGTGAAGAGGTGGCTTCGTCCAGAATTAATATCGGCGTGTTTTTGAGAATCGCACGAGCAATGGAAATACGCTGACGTTGACCGCCGGACAGATTGGCACCGCGCTCGCCAATGACAGTATCCAGAACGTGTTCCATGTTTTTGATGAATTCCCAGGCATTGGCGTTTTTTGCCGCGCGAATGATGTCTTTATCCGTGCATTCATCTACACCATAGCCGATATTCATTCGAACAGTATCATTAAACAGGATCGTTTCCTGGGTAACGATACCGATTTGATCGCGTAAAGACATGAGGTCAACATCCTGAATATTTGTGCCGTCGATTTCGATCACTCCGGTCTGAGGCTCGTAGAATCTCGGAATCAGATCCACCAAAGTCGATTTACCGACACCGCTATGCCCCACAAACGCAACCATTTCGCCTTTGTTTATCGTCAGCCAGATATTTTTCAGCACTTTAATTTCTCCATTGTAAGAGAAAGTGACATCTTTTAACTCAATGGAACGGCGAAATTGTGGCAAGGGTTTGGCATCCGGTTTTTCATACGGTTCTCTCGGCATATCGATCAAATTGAAAATTCTCTCAGCCGCTGCCAGACCCATTTGAATGACATTATTCAGTCCGGAGAATTGCCGGAGCGGTTGAAAGAGCGCAAACATCAATACCAGATATCGCAAAAAGCTTTCCGGAGAAAGTCCAGTACCGGCATATACTTGATTACCGCCGTACCACAGCAGCACAACAAAAATGCCAACGCCAATGGTTTCATTCAGTGGGCTGGTTAAAAAATTGAGCCGTTTTGCGCGATATTCTTTTTTGAAATAATCTTTATTAGCAGCGCGAAAACGCTGTTCTTCTTTGTCTTCTGAAGTGAAAGCCTTAACGATGCGCACCGAGGATACAGACTCTTGAAATGCCGACACGACCACAGATATTTGTTGAAAAACCCGGCGGCTCTTGCGGCGCAAACTCTGGCCGATTTTCACAATAATATATCCGCTCAACGGAATGATGAGCAGCGAAATAATCGTAAGACGCCAACTGATCATGAACAGCAGAGCCAGATTAACAAGCACCTGGATTGGGTGGTTGATCAGCTTGATAAAGGTATCCTTGAGCACATTTTGAATGGCATTAACGTCGTTAAAGACGATAGAAGTGAGCTTGCCTGTATGCCAGCGATTGAAAAAGCTGAGCGGAAGCCGCATCAGTGACTGATGCAGCTCTTTGCGCAAGTTGACAACAATGTTAAGCTGAACATAGTATATTGTCACCCGGCGCAGATAAGCAGAAAGATTCTTTATCAAAAAGGCAAGGAAAATGATAAAGCAGATGTTGATTAGCGTCTTTTCTCTGTTCTCGGCAATAATGATATCGCGGATAAAACCGTTAATTCTATCTTCCCACTTTTGAGCTTGTTCACCAAATCCAACCAGGTCTTCTGGCGACGGTGTTGGCGAAGGTGACTCAACCTCATGTTGCGCCTGCTGTTCAACCTGAGTGGGGTTGAACAGCTCCTTAATGAATGATGCTGAAACCCAGTAGGAGGCATAGTTTGAGATGACAAAAACAAACGTTAGTATTATCGCCAGTATTAAATGCTTCCAATAGTGCGTTATGTATGAAAGGACTCGTTTGTATAATTGCATTACTTATTCCTGTTCATCCCGTGAATATATTTGACGGAAATGATATTTTTAAAAAAGACTTTGTGGTCTGTATAAAAAGTGTTACTTTTGAAAAATGTTCTCAGCAAATCTGTGACAATCCGTTCAATCGGACGATTTAAATTTAAAAATGATTTTAATGTAAGAATTAATTCCGATTTCACCAAAAATTCTTTTTATATGAATATTCTATTTCTTACCCATCAAGGTGGCATGGCCGGATCAACGTATTCGCTGTATTATCTCGCTGACGGCCTTGCACAACGCGGTCACTCTGTTTTTGTCGGCTGTAAGAAATCGTCGCTGTTATTCACATTGCTCAAAGATTCCAAAGCTATGCCGGTGCCGATGACATTTCGCCACAAGTTCGATCTGAAAAATATGCGTCATATTGCCGGTCTAGTGAGAGAACATGACATTCAGCTCATCAATGCGCAATCCGGCATTGACCGCTATACGTCGATATGGGCATCGTTTTTATTTCATTTAAACACACCTGTTGTGCATACGCGCCGGCAAACGCCACGAAGCAGCGGTTTTTTTCTGCAAAACTGGTTTTACACGCGTGGAACAGCGGGAATCGTGGCAGTAAGTCAGGGCGTTCGTGATGCACTGGTAAAACTTGGATTGCCGGCTCGTCATATTACAGTAATTCGAAATGGCACGCCGGCGGGAAAATATGAGCTGTCCGATTCCGAATTTGTTGAAACACTCCGGGAAAAGTGGAAGCTCGAACCCGGCCAGCCGGTCATTGGCTGTGTGTCTCGCAAAAAACAGCAGGAACAATTGCTGGAAGCTCTGCAATTCATCGATGAACATCTGACCGTTTTTTTTATCGGGCTTGAAAAACGAGATGAATACGTGCCACTGCTCGAAAAACTTTACCGACACGATATCCATTTTTTAGGACACAAAAGTCAGCAAGAGACGTTGTATTACTATAAATTATTTACGGTCAAGGTGTTGCCCTCGGTGACGGAGGGACTTTCTCAGGCGCTGCTGGAAGCCATGGCGCTGGGTGTACCTGTTATTGCCTCGCGTGCAGCCGGTAACATTGACTTGATTCGCGATGGTGAAAACGGACTGTTGTTCGAACCCGGCAACGTCAAAAAACTTGCCGGCCTTATAAAACAAGTGCTTGCTGACAAAAACCTGCGTGACTGGTTAATCCAAAACGGCCGGCACACGGCGTTGGTTGATTTTTCCATCGACCGCACAATCGAGTGTTATGAAAAATATTTTAAACAGATAATAAGCGGAGACCATTTTTGAGAGGGAATTCATATCAACGCATCCTGCTTGTACAGACCGCCTATATTGGTGACCTGATTCTCACCACTCCGCTCATCCGGGCGGTGCGTCAACTTTATCCGCAATCCCAAATCGATGTGCTGGTCATTCCGCAAACAGAAGAAATTGTTCGATTTAATCCGCATATTAACAATGTTGTTATTTTTGACAAACGTGCGAAAAAGTTAAAAGCGTTCCGGAAAACGCGAGGGGAGCTCCTTAAACAACGGTATGATCTCGCTATTTCACCGCACCGGTCAATGACTTCGGCGTTGTTGCTTTTTATGAGCAAAATTCCAAAACGCATTGGTTTCCGCAAAGGTCCGGGTTCTCTGCTGTGGACGGATTCGTTGCCTTATCGCACTGATGTTAGCGAGATTCGGCGAAATCTCAACTTGCTTCGTGTTTTCACCGATCAGCCGTTTGATGTTCAGACTGAAATTTTCTGGAACGGTGATATTGCTCTCAAAGTAGAAGATGAATTTAAACATGTGCCGGACAATCATTATTGCATAGCAGTTGCGCCGGGCTCGGTGTGGCCGACCAAGCGATGGCCGGAAGAGCATTATGCCGCCCTTGTTCATGCACTGAAAGATGAGCACATGAGTTTCTTCTTTATCGGCAGTGCGGAGGAACGTGATTTGTGCGAGCGAATTATTCATAAATCAAGAACAGACACTTGCCATAATTTAGCAGGAGAAACGAATTTACTGGAAGCCTCTGCCGTCATCCAAAAATGCCATCTCTTTGTCGGCAATGACAACGGCGCCATGCATATAGCCAATGCCGTGCAAACAGATGTGGTTGCGTTTTTTGGACCCACATCGCGCACACTGGGATTCTATCCGTTTCGGGAAAACGACAGGGTCTTTGAACGCGACCTGGACTGCCGGCCGTGTAGTATTCACGGTAGCAAAAAGTGTCCGTTAGACCATTTTCAATGTTTGAAAGAGCTCTTTCCTAACGAGGTTGTGAATTATATTCTTGATCATCGGAAAGCGAATCAGGAGAGAAAAAGTGAGATAAGCACTGACGGTACACATCCATCGTGAGCTTGATGGTTTGTGATTTATCGAATTGGCGGACAAACGTCAAGGCATTTTCGGACAGACGTTGACGCTTTTCAGGCTGGTCGATGAGTTCCAAGAGTGCATGCGCCAGCGCTTCTACGTTTTGCACAGGAACGAGCAAGCCCGTTTTGTCATGTTCAACAAGTTCCGGAATCCCGCCAGCCTGCGTCGCAACAACAGGACAACCTGCAGCCTGCGCATCCAGAACCGATGTGCCCAAACCCTCTGTCTTTGAGGACAGGACAAAAATATCAAACAATTTAAAGAAGCGTCCGACATCCTGCCGGAAACCTGTGAAAAGGAATCGCTCTCCAAGATTCAACTCTTTTTTAAGCCGCTCAAGAGATTCCCGTTCCGTGCCCTCGCCAACGGCAATGAAAATGACTTTATCTCGGCGCTCAATAACCTGGCGAGCAGCCCGCAATAGAGTCGGGTAATCTTTATGGTCGGCCAACGCCGCCACAGTGCCGATGATGAGATGGTCTTTGGGGATATTCAGTTCTTCCCGCAGTCCTTCCGGTTGAGCGCTGTAGAATTTGTGGAGATCAATACCGCTGTGTATGGTCGTCAACTTTTCTGCCGGTACGCCATCTTTGATAAGAATCTGCCGGATAGCATCTGACACGCAAATGATCTGGTTCACAAAGCCATTACTGTATTTGAACGCTCCGATGAGCGGTTTGCGGACGTGAAAATCCACTCGCCGGGAAGCAATCAAAACAAGTCGCCGGTAAAAGCATTTTGCCAAAAGCGCAACAGAAAGTGAATGAGCGCAATGCGCATGTAAAATGTGATAACCGTGTTGCTGGCAAATTCGGGCGAGCGACCAGGCTGCCAGAACATCCAATTCGCCTGACATTTTTTGCGAAAACGCCGGCAAACTATTTTCGCGGCAATAGCTTTCTAAAGGAGACCCGGGCTGGCAGACAAGAGCTGTCTGTACATTTTGCCGGATGAGCTCTTCCAGCAAATACACCACTTGTTGCTGGCCGCCGCGCCATTCGCGACCAGCATCCACGTGTAAAACTTTTATCGGGTTTTCTGCCATAACTTTATGTATTTCAAATAAACACCAAAAGCAGAATTTTTAGCCAGGATAAAGCCGGCTGTGCCATCCAGAAAACCGCGCTGTAAAAAATACATTTTGATAAATTTTGCCGCTCCGTGCGTAATGGCGCACAAGGGTGTGCTGCGGCGGCCTGCAGCAGCCAGCTCTCCGGCTGCCAAATCAGTGTAAAGGTTCATTTTGTCAATGTGCGTTTGCATATCCGGGTAGGGGTGATGCAAGAGAGTAGATGTCAATTCACCGGTTTTGCCATTTATTTCAATGGATTCATGGACAGGCTTTTCGTTAAAAGCGCCGAATTGACGGTGAAATAAACGCAAAGGCCGGTCGCGGTCCCAGCCGCTGTGTCGAATTGCCCGGCCAAGGTACGTTGACTGACGCGGAACTTTATAGCCGTGGTAACGGGGTTTATATTCAAGCAGTGATTCAATCTCATCGCGCAGGTTCGCGGTCACCTGTTCGTCGGCATCGATGGATAAAATCCAGTCATTTTTCGCCTGATTGACAGCGTACTGTTTCGTGCGGCCAAAGCCGAGCCACTCGACTTCAATAACCCGGCAGTTGTGTTTCCGGCACATGTCAACGGTCTTGTCTGTCGAACCCGAATCGACCACAACAATTTCGTCGGCCCATTTCACAGAGGTCAAGCAATCCTCGATGTTGCGTTGTTCATTTTTGGTGATGATCACGACACTGAGCGGTTGGGACATACATTCCTCATTTTAATTTCATAACAGGGGAAGCGTCCTGATCTGCGGGGTTTTCCAGACCATGGGGACAGCGATAGTTGCCGGCGCGAATCTCCCGCTTTCGCTTCCTGTTGTATGACCGGTTCACGCGCTCACCATTTCGGTGATGAGGTGGATGGTACTGGTGCACCGGGTATTCATTGTAAAAAATATTCCTGCCAGCAATTCCGGCGCGATGAAAACGGCGGCCAAGGTCATCGTCTTCATTGCCCCAGCCTTTGAAATTTTCATCAAATCCATTTACCTTTTCGAAATCGTTGCGATGAACAGCAAACGCGATGCTGCGTAGCTTTGGCCCAAAGGGACGCAGTCTGAGTTTGAACAAAAAGCGGTGACGTTTTTCATCTTTATACTGCGAGATTATTTTCTTTTTCTGTTCCGGTGTCAAAAGAGTGCTGTAATCGCCGGTACGGAGCATTTCATCGGTCAATTGCAATGTTTGTTCCCGGGAGAGCCGGACAGGATAAGCGACAAAAAATTCGCCTTGCTGGAGATTTTCAACAAAAAGTTTCAGGAAATTTTTCGTGTATACAATGTCCTGATCGAGAAAAATCAGAACATCACCGGTGGCAGCCTTAACGCCATTATTGCGGCACCGGGCAGCACGAAATCCCTGATCGACCTGGCGAATGTATTTCACAGAAAAGGGCAAATCATTTTTCATATCCTGAATGAGTCCCGGAATATTTTCAGTCGAGCCGTCATCGGAAATGACAAGTTCATCCGGCAATGTGGATTGATGGACAAGACAATACAGATTGCGCCGCAATAAATCAAGTTTGTTGTAAACAGGAATGATAACACTGGTTTTCATAAAAGTTTGTTTTTCCGTAAAAATTTACCCACGCCATAACGAATTTTGTCATAGTCGGAAAAATAAGTGTCTATGACACGTTGTTTTTCACAACGATTTATGGTTTGAAACGACTCCTGCGTTGAAATACCGCCTTTGGCAAATACTGAAATGAGAATATCGATTTTCCGGAAAACGAGTTTGTTTTTCACAAAACCGCGAACAGCCCAGTCGTAATCGCCGGCAATTCGGAACGAGCTATCAAACAGGCCGTTTTTCTCAAAAGCATCTTTTTGGTAAAACGTTGCCTGATGCGGAAACGCGCCTATGTACATAGATAATGTGTCCCGTTCTCGCGGATTCCACAAACTTGCTTTACCGGTATCTTTGTGATAAATAATGACATCGCCAAAAAATACATCTGCGGGAGGCGTCTTTTTTATGGCGTTCGCCACCCGGCTGATCACAGTGTCGTTGAACAGATAATCGTCCGCGTTGACGAATAGCGCAAAATCGCCGTGCATGTTGTGCACGCCCTTGTTCATGGCATCATAAATGCCGTCGTCTTTTTCACTGATCACCTGAGTAATGTGACTGTCGTATTTTTTAATGAGCTCAAGAGTACCGTCCGAGGATTCTCCATCAATGATCACATATTCAATGTCAGGATAAGACTGGTTGATAATGCTGTGAACGGTTTTTTCGATCGTGTTCACAGCATTTTTGCATACAGTGATAATTGAAAATGTCGGACTTTTCATCAAAGCACTCTGTCAATTTCCTTCATAACGCTTTCAGTGGTGATTCGCGCAATTGTTTCATTTTCGCGGTATCTGGAAGTGTGTGCCAACTTTTCATTATCGCTCAACAGATCAATATGAGGTGGAAATACGAACCGGACTCGCTTGCGGTACGGTTCGGGATAATTGTTAAAACGTGCCAAATGATTGCCGGCTGAAATGCAGACAACTTTTCCTCCCAGTGCGGCCATCAAATGAACAGCCAGCGTATCGTTACTAACCAGCATGTCGGCGTTTTGCAGCACCCCGGCCAGGGAGACAAGCGAGGTTTTGTTGTATAAATTGATGACATTTTTATGGTCCAGGTGCGGATAAATCTGGCGGATAGCGTTACTGTCACTGCCGTGCCCGCACAGGGCGCTGGCCAATCCATATTTTTGATTCACATAGTTGCTGATTTGTGCAAACCGCTGTGACGGCCAGCGTTTGCGCCGTGTGCTGGCGCCAGGGAAAATTACAATGTAATGCTTGAACGGCAAGTCAGGTGATTCGAAATTCTGGTTTTCAAGCGTTGGATAGTCCTGACCGGATTTATCACCGAGCAGGTTGGTGATAAATTCCCGGTTGCGGTCGAATTCAAAAAGCGGTTCCGGTGCTGCGGGTAATAGTTGGGTGTAGAAACAATCAGTCGCTTTTTTGCGCTCTGCTGAAATATTGGTCAAATCGCCCTTGTTGCCAATCCGCTCCGGAGCCTGTGTCGCATTGATCAGCATATCGCTGTAAAAATCGCGTGAAAAAGTGGGATGGACAACGGTGCTAAAACCGCGCTCGTTTAACTTTTTTAGCATTTGAAAGTTATAAAATTTATCCCCCTGAAAACGCTGACGATCGATCCAAAAGAATTCATCAACAACATCACGGTCAAGGTGTTCTGCCAGGTCCTTGAATGCGGCATTGCCCGCCAGAGTCATATGATGATCACCAAAGCGTAAACTGAAGCGCACATCAGGCAAAAAGTTTCGAAAAAGAATGTAATCACCTGTGTGATCAAAACGCACAATCAAAAGCGACTTTGGCGTAACGCGCCGATGATAACGCTCGAAGCGTTGGCGCATTTTAAAAGCAGCCGTTTTTAATGGTCTCTTTTTTTTAAAAGAATGCCGGAGGCTTTTATAATCGTAAATACTTTTCATTTTTCACGTTTTGGAAAGCGGCCCTGCAGCGCAGCTCTGACCAGGGCTTTGGTTTCCTCTGGAAAGTCATTGTCGTTTATCCAGGTCAGATACTCGCGATCATTTTCAACCAGCCATTCAAGAGAACGACCCCGGTGTTTACCGAAATTGATCACAGCGCCATTGTACCGCCACATAAATTTCCGGTCTGCCGTGACATAACGCACATCTTTATGTGAACAAAACTCATCCAACTCGTGCATGGATTTAGGCAAATCTGAATAGCGTTGGAGCTGGGCATCCAGAATATTCAGTGTTGCACGCACATCACCCAGAGCGTCATGCGCATCCTTGTGTGTTTTGCCGCAGTAAAATTGCAGCGCTGCAGCGAGATCGCGCGGTTCTTTGCGATGAAAAATAATTTTCGCATCTATGATTTTTATTGTCGAGATATCTAACGGATCTCCGTAACGCTTAAACTCCGCCTGTAAAAACGGGACATCAAAGTTTTTGATATTATAACCTGATAAATCACAGTTTGCTATAAATTCTTTGATCAGCGGTGCAAAATAGTAAAACAGAGGTTTTTTACGCACCATTTTATCGCTGATGCCATGGACCTCTGTCGCTTCCGGAGGTATGGGCATGTCGGGATTGACCAGGTCGGTCCATTCTTCCTGTAAGCCATCTGGATTGACCCGCAGGAATGCAAATTGCACGATCCGGTCTAGATCGAAATCAAGTCCGGTGGTTTCCAGGTCAAAAATGACAAGCGGTCGTTCAAGATGTATATCGTTGAAAAACGTGTTATTTCCCGGTTCATCAAAAGGAAGAATGCTCTGTTCACTCATGCGATTAAGACTCCATTTCATTAAAGAATTTATGATAAGAAATTGTTGTCAAAGGTGCAACAACTTTTATACATTTTATTTTGAGTCAACTGGATACCTCAGTTACAATTCCAACAATGGGTCACAAAACTAGAAAATAACACATTATAATTTCCAAGTTTATAGAATGATACAAAATTGATGCAGAAAAGATTTGTGACCCATTGTTTAGTTTAGATAGAGCAAATCAACCGATAACTGAGCTTATACCATTTTATCCAATCGAAAAACTTCTTTTGGATGGAGTTGAAATTCAGTGTTTTTCTGTTAAAAAACTTGACATGATAAAGATATGTACGTATTTTAATTTGTTTATGTATGTGTTTTGAATTCTATGAAAAAAAATGAATGTAAAGGAAAATGGCCAGAGAAATTGTCCAGGTACAACGATTCGGGAAACATGGCTTGATTTTCAAGCTAAAGCCCGTGAGAATGGAAACGGAAACTCACCTCGTTTCTGAGCTGAATGAAAAAGTATTGCGATATTTAAAAGAAAGCTCGTTTTTCGTTTTTGATTTGATCAATATCAAGCAAGTCAGCCAGGATTTTGTCGCTTTTTTGTTCGAGATATGCATTCGGTTGCTGAGAAATGAAGGGCAGCTTTTTGTTATAAATATAAATCGAGAAATCAGAAATGCCGTGTCAGAGTTCCAGCCGGAAAAGTATTTATCAGTCTCGTCAAGTGAAGAAGAGATTCTGGCAACTGTTGAGGGCTCTTTACCTCGCGAGTTAGAAAAAGAATTTGTTTCGCGTTCAAACATAAGCCAGGAATCTTCAAAACGACATCAGCCGGAACATCCTCGCTCGGCTTCGCATATTGAACAACGTGAACGTTTCTCACCAACACCTGCCGCATCAGTTATTGATGAGAATATTATTGAAATTCCATATAAACATGATGCGTTATACGATGCGTGCAATTTTGTCACATTTCACGCAAAAAAAATGGGATTTTTGCCCGGAGACCTGAGCCGCATAAAAATCGCAGTGTACGAGGGTTGCCTGAATGCTATCGAGCACGCGCGGCAAGTCAATCCGTTTTCACAAATTCAGGTTGCAGTTGAGAAATCCAGTGACAAATTGCAAATCAGTGTGATAGATCACGGCAAAGGATTCGAAATGCAGAAAACAACCAATTTTGATATCGATGATGCTGCGCAGCGGGAAAGAGGCGGGGGAATGGGACTGCACATTATCAGACGGGCCATGGATCATGTGGATTATGAGCGGAACAATCTTTACGGAAACCGTTTAATAATGGTAAAATATTTAAAGTAATTGCCTTTTATTATGAAAATTGAGCTATTAAGTTTTATATTCGGTGTTGTGATCGCCCTGGCAGTGGTTATAATTTTTGAATATCTGTACGGGAAAATTTTCGGAAATCGAAAGATACGTCAATTGCAGCGCCGGGTTCGGCACCTGGAAAGTGTAGTGCAGAAAAAGAATGAACTTGTGAAAAAATCGCTGCGTTCAATGCAGCAACAGGAGGAAAAACATGAACAATAAATTAATACGTTTCAAGAAAACAGCTTCTCACGGCGCGATCGGTGGTATTGCCGGTTTTATTGTGGAACGTGGACTCGAATCTTTAACCGGCATGGATTTTGTCGATGGCGTACTTGAGATTGCCGGGATTACTCTGGGCATGGCAAGCGCCAACCGGGATTTAATCAAACAGTCGTACGCCAGCATTGTCGAAGTGACTGGTAAAGAGCCTGCCGAGTTGTCGCCGGCTGAATGGGAATATGTGCGCAGTAAATATCCAAAAGCCGTTGAGTATTTGGAGCGGGCTCTGGCTCTGAAATAATTATATTTATATGCTTTATTCTTTCATTACATCAGCGCTGTTTTCGCTGGGCACGAAAGCGACTTTGAAACTGGCAGAACGATACCAGTTTCTTCCGGCAAAAGTGTATCACCGGATGGCTTTGGACAAATTGAAGGAAAGCCGCCTCGACGAGGCAGCCCACTACAACAGAATCACGTTGACAAAAAAACCGGATTTTGACAAAGCACAGGTTATCCGGGATTTGATCACCATGCGCCGCGATTCAGCGCTTTCCAGGCTGGACCAGCGAATCAATGAAAACCGGTATAAAATTCAGGAACTGAAAAACCGGCAAAAATCTAAAAACCATCAAAGAATCCGATTGATTCTGACAAGACTATGGACAATAATCTCTATCGTGCTATTTGCGGCATCGGTGTTCAGTTTTTTTCTGTTTTTATACATGTACGCGCAGGGAAGGCTCACTGTCCCATACACCCGGCTCTTGCTCGCGCTATTGGCTGTTTTCATCTTTGGACCGGTGTTTGTGAGAGCAAAGCAAAACTTTTTATCAGATGCGATGTTAAAACAGGATATTGAAGCAACTCTGCAGTACATAAAAAATGAACTAAATCGTCTCAATCGACAGCTTGCTATTCTTGAAAAAAGACGGCAAGAACTTGAACAACTCTAATTTTTCATGGCTGAAAAAAAACCGCGATCGTTTCTCGTAACATTGCTTGGGCTGGCAATTTTTTTCGGTGCCATTTATTTCATAATGCGTTATTCACCGGAAAAATCACTGTCCACAAAGAAGAAAAAAGAACAGATCGAACAACTGGCTGAAAAAGCCCGGTCTTCAATGGAGGAAGGACTGGTCAATAGCGAGTGCGTTGTTTGCCTGGATGTTGACACTGAACAAATGGTTCCTTTGCTGGCCAAAGAGTCTTTTAACAAAAATGTTGACATGCTGTACTGTTATTCTAAATTTGACGAACCACCCGGAACCACGTCTGTTACGCATTACTGGTTTTTCAAGGGACAACTTGTTGGAGAACAAAGACTGCCTGTCCCGAAAAAAGCACCTTACGCTGTCTGCAGCCGTATGCAGATGCCTGAAAATCTGGCAGGAAAATGGCATGTTGATGTTTTGGCTGCAAACGGGCGGAAAATGTGCACTGTGTATTTTCGGTTGAAATGAAGAAATATACCCGCTTTTTGGAACATTTTCATATCTTTGACATCTTATTAGATACAGTTTTACGAATTGGAGGATTGACGTTATGTTTTTCTTGGATTGGACAATAATATTGTTAATACCGGCATTTTTATTAACACTCTATGCCCAAATGAGAGTGAAAAGTACATTTTCGAAAATGAGTAAAATGCGCGCTGGCTCTGGCTTGACCGGCAAACAAGTCGCAGAGAATCTTTTGCGGCGAAACAATATCTTTGATGTGGAAGTAGAGCAAGTTTCGGGCAAACTGACAGATCATTATGATTCGCGCCAAAAGAAATTGCGTCTTTCTGAAGGGGTATACAACTCGTCTTCACTGGCAGCTTTGGGCGTGGCGGCGCATGAAACCGGGCATGCGATTCAGCACGCAAAAGAATATGCACCACTAAGCGTTCGCCAGGCGATTTTCCCTGTTGCAAGTTTTGGCTCAAACTGGGGAATTTGGCTGTTTATTCTCGGACTTTTTATTTCTCAATTCAGTTTTTTAATGGACGTGGGAATTCTTCTGTTCGCCGGAGCTGTGGTTTTTCACCTGGTTACATTGCCGGTTGAGTTTAATGCCAGTCAGCGGGCCATGGCTCAATTAAAAAGCGGTGGATTTTTACGGGAAAGCGAAGTCACCGGTGCCCAGAAAGTTTTAAACGCGGCTGCTCTTACTTATGTTGCTGCTGCTGCTATGGCTGTGCTCCAACTGCTACGTTTGATTATACTTCGCGATAGATAAGTTGTATGAATGCTGAAATGCGATTGAAATTATTATTGGAACTGGAAAGATAAAATTGCGCATACGATAGCTCGTATATTTATAGCAAAAAAGAGCCTGTCAATGTGTGTCATTTTGGCAGGCTTTTTTAATAATAGATCATATTTTGAAGAAACAAAATATTGATAAACTCTTAATAAATAAACTATAATAAAGTATTAACCATTGTGGCATATTGATTGCATATTTTATTTAAATAACAAACTTGTAACCAAAAAATGGCAGAAGAAATGACTGAAAAATACAAAGACGTAAATGACAAGGATTTTAATAACAGTGATAAGATTGAGGAAACCGTTCACTCTAAAGAAAAAGATCAACAGCAAGATCTCAATATAGAAACAGAATCTGAAGAACAAAAAGTTGCGCAAAAAGAAGAAACCCAAAATGAAGCTGAAAAATATCTATCACAGCTTCGACGTGTTCAGGCAGAGTTTTTGAATTATAAGCGGCGCACTGAACAACGCATGCGCGATTATGAAGATACCGTTACCAGCAACGTGCTGTCACGATTGTTGCCGGTAATCGATGATTTTGATATATACTTTCAACATCACAAAGATGAATACACAGAGGACGCCAGGTCTGATGGAATTCAACTCATATACAACAAGTTGTTAGTGGTGCTCAAAGAAATGGGTCTGGAACCGATCGAAGCGGAAGGACACCCTTTTGAGCCTGAACTTCACGAGGCTGTGCTCACAGAAGAGACGGAAGAAGTTGACGAAGGAACCGTGCTCAAAGTGTGGCAAAAAGGTTTTCTCTTTAAAGGGCGGCTTCTTCGTCCCGCAAAAGTGGTAACTGCTAAAGCACCTGAGGAAAATAATGCAAGATGATTTATATAAAATATTAGGTGTTTCTGAAAACGCTTCGCAGGAAGACATAAAAAAAGCCTACCGGGATTTGGCTAAAAAGTACCACCCTGACAAGTATCCTAATAATCCGGAATATGAAGAAAAATTTAAGAAAATATCTGAAGCATATTCTGTATTAAGCGATAAAGAAAAACGCGCCAAATACGATCAAATGCGACGTTTTGGTGGTTTTGGACCATCAGGGGCTGGCGGATACAGACAACAAAGAGATTACGGTTTTGGCGGCTTTGATTATGAAGACCTTGGTTCGATGTTTGGCAGCCGATCAAGATCCGGGAGCCGTTCTTTCGGCGATATCTTCGAAGACCTGTTCGGGGGCAGGACTGGCGGATTTACAGGGCGATCTGCAGCAAAAGGCCAGGATGTCACCGCAGAGCTAAGCGTACCGTTTGATGTGGCAATAAAAGGAGGAAAACAAACTTTTTCTATTGATTCTCGGCGGCTCACGGTGAATGTCCCGGCAGGAAGCGAAGACGGCAAAAAAATTCGTCTCAGAGGGCAGGGCTACCCCGGCCCCGGCGGCGGACCGGCAGGTGATCTTATTCTTACGATTAGGGTTGCACCGCATCCGCTTTTCAAACGAAAAGGAAATGATCTTTACACAAAAGCCAGGATCAATGTTGTTCAAGCTATGCTGGGTACAAAAGTTCAGGTGCAAACGTATGATCGCGGCAAGGTTATGCTTAAAATTCCCGAAGGAACACAACAAGGGAAACTGCTTAAACTAAAAGGTATGGGACCAACCATTAATGGAATTCGCGGCGATTTATATGTCACCATTGAACTGGACATACCAAAGAATCTGAGCAGCAAGGCAAAAGAAAAGTTAAAAGAATTCGCAAAGCAAGCCAATATTGAAATTTAACAAGCACAAGATTGTTTATATGAAATGAAACCTTTGAATTCGTAAAAGCGTTTCTTTTGTATTAATAAATCACAGGTTAAAATAAAGAAAGGGTCCCTCATGAAATCAAGAAAAAAATCTGCTCTGCTAATAGGCGGCATTTTTATAGGTGTTGTTGTTGGCTTGATCTTGTCATCTCAATTAGATTGGACGCCAAACATTATAGCAGAGGATTATACAAAGCAAGTCCGGTTAGGATCAGAAGAAACAGTATCCGAAGAAGTTGAAATTTTAAGCGAAATGAGCGCGGCTTTTGCTCGTGTTGCCAATAATGTCAAACCCTCCGTAGTGACCGTTAAAAGCACCAGAATCGTCGAGCTTCAGCCACCTGATATTTTTCGTTACTTTTTCGATATACCGGAACAAGAAGAACGGCGCCGTCAGGGATTAGGCTCTGGTGTCGTCGTTTCGAAAGAGGGCTATATCGTTACAAATAATCACGTCATTGCGGATGCTGATGAGCTTACTGTGACCTTTAGTGAAAAGAGAGAATATGATGCGGAAATTGTAGGCCGGGACCCGGAGAGTGATATAGCGGTTATCAAAATTGATGCTGACGATTTAAAGCCTATTGCAATCGGTGATTCTGATAAGCTCCAGGTGGGAGAATGGGTACTGGCTGTGGGCAATCCTTTTAGCGAATTACTCGACCAAACAGTAACTGCTGGTATTGTCAGCGCAAAGGGGCGGTCGGGGCTAACTCGCGGTCAAATCCCTTATGAGAATTTTATCCAAACAGATGCAGCTATTAATCCCGGAAACAGCGGCGGCGCGCTGGTTAATTTAAGAGGTGAGCTTGTTGGTGTCAACACAATGATTTTTTCACGTTCAGGTGGAAATAACGGCATTGGCTTTGCCATACCAGTTAACCTTGTTGAAAGTGTGATGCGGCAGCTCATAGAAAAGGGTAAAGTAACGCGTGGATGGCTTGGCGTTATGATTAGTAATTTTGATAAAGATATGGCCCAGGCTTTTGGTCTGGAGGATACGGACGGCGCTCTCATTTCTGAGGTTGTGAAAAATAGTCCCGCTGAAAAAGCCGGCCTTCAGGAAGGTGATATCATTCGTAAAATTGATGGAACAACGATTAAGAGCAGTGACCAACTGATGAATTTGATTGCACAATATGAACCTGACAGCAAAGTCGATGTTGTGGTCTGGCGTGACGAAAAGACAAAAACAATTACTGTCAAACTTGGCGAACGGCCTGAAGGCGGACGCATTCAGCAACAAGAGGAAGCTAAAGATATTTACAACACACTTGGTCTTGAGGTTTCCAACCTTACACCAGAAACCGCCCGTCGGTATGATTATCAGGCAGCGGAAGGCGTCATTGTGACGGGAGTACAGCCGGGCTCAGTTGCCGCGCGTGAAAATATCCGGCCAGGTGATCTCATATTGTCGGTTAACAGAAAGCCAGTTAAAAATGTGAGCGAATTTAACGATATTATCAAAAAAGTAAAACCAAACCAGGTTGTCCTGTTCCGTATGCGACGCGGCGATACAAGTTTTTTCACTGCTTTGCGCATGCCGGAGAAGGAATAAGATAAGCTGACGTTTTGAGGGCAATAAAAACTCTCACAACGTTTAGGGCATCCAGATATAGATTGATTGTTATCAACAATCAAAACGCAATACAAAGGAGAGGGACGATGATCAAGGTTCATCCGGAATATGTGGTTGATAAAGATAAACAACCAAAGGCAGTACTTTTACCTCTTTCTGAGTGGGAAAATATATTAGAAGAGCTTGAAGAACTCGACGATATCAGAGCTTATGATCAAGCAAAATCATACTCGCAGGAAAGTATTCCTTTTGAACAAGCAATAAAGGAGATTAGAAAAGGATATGATTCGTGAATTACTCGGTAGATATCCTGAGGTCTGCACAAAAAACAATTAAGTAAAATAAATAGACAAGACCAGGAAAAGATAATTTCCAAAATAAAAGCTCTTTCGGAAAACCCTCGACCTCCCGGTTGTAAAAAGCTTGCTGGACGCGAAGCATGGCGCATTCGGATTAAATCCTATGGCGTTATTTATGAGATTTTCGATGACAAACTCAAGATACTCGTTATTACGATCGGACATAGGCGTGAAGTTTATAGATAGGTTTATCACTCATTCAAGTGTTATTGATACTCAAGGACGAATTGTTCAGAATATAGAAAAAAAGAATATGGAATTATGACAATTTGACAAAAAATTCAGTCGAAATGACGTGCCATGATTTTTTTTCACGCCTGCGCATAAAGAGGTAAGAAGCTTTATGCGACTGTTTTTTATGGATATATCTGTGATGGTAAATGCGATGTTCGTTTTTGGCATAACGGTTGCAAAGAATATTAAAAGATAAAAATCGGAAATTCAAAATAGAAAGGTTATGGTGTTATTATGGGAAAAATTATTGGAATTGATTTAGGGACGACAAATTCATGTGTCGCTGTCATGGAAGGCGGCGAAGCGACTGTTATTCCAAACGCTGAAGGCGGAAGAACAACACCGTCGATGGTGGCTTTTAATAAATCAGGAGAACGCCTGATTGGACAGGTCGCCAAGCGACAGGCGATCACAAATCCAAATCGGACTATTTTTTCGATCAAACGTTTTATGGGGCGTCGATATGTTGAAGTACAGCATGAAATTGACGAAGTCCCTTATAAAGTTATAAGCGGCCAGAACGATGTGGCTCGTGTAAAAATTGATGATAAAGAGTATACGCCTCAGGAAATTTCGGCTATGATTCTACAAAAAATGAAACAGACAGCCGAAGATTACCTGGGAGAAAAAGTGACGGATGCCGTTATTACAGTACCGGCATATTTTAACGACAGTCAACGACAGGCAACTAAAGAAGCAGGAGAAATTGCAGGATTAAAAGTACAAAGAATTATTAACGAACCGACTGCTGCATCGTTGGCCTATGGCCTGGATAAAAAAGAAAACGAAAAAATTGCCGTTTATGATTTAGGCGGTGGTACGTTTGATATTTCCATTCTTGAAATCGGTGACGGCGTATTTGAAGTCAAAGCCACGAATGGTGATACCCACCTTGGCGGTGACGACTTTGATCAGCGCGTTATCGACTGGATGGTAGATGAATTCCTGAAAAATGAAGGCGTTGATTTGTCCAAGGATGCGATGGCGCTTCAACGTCTAAAAGAAGCTGCAGAAAAAGCAAAAATGGAGTTATCTTCAACTGCTCAAACAGACATTAACTTGCCCTTTATCACGGCAACAGATGCGGGTCCGAAACATCTTAATATGACTTTGACTCGTTCAAAGTTTGAACAGCTTTGTGACGATCTGTTTCAACGCGCACTCGAACCGTGCAAAATTGCAATGAAAGACGCTGGTGTTTCGGCAAACGATATTGATGAAATTGTGCTGGTTGGCGGTTCGACGCGTATGCCAAAAGTTCAGGAAATTGTCAAAGAACTTTTCGGCAAAGATCCGCACAAAGGTGTCAATCCGGATGAAGTTGTTGCGATCGGCGCTGCCATTCAAGGCGGTGTGCTCTCCGGTGATGTGTCTGATGTGCTCTTGCTCGATGTAACCCCGTTGTCGTTGGGTATTGAAACATTGGGTGGCGTCATGACGAAACTTATCGAAAAGAACACAACGATTCCGACCCGCAAGTCAGAAGTCTTTTCAACTGCGGCTGATAATCAGACTTCGGTTGAGATTCATGTTCTCCAGGGTGAACGAGAGATGGCTACAGATAACAGAACACTGGGCCGGTTCCATTTGGACGGGATTCCGCCCGCACCGCGTGGCGTACCTCAAATTGAGGTAACGTTCGATATAGATGCAAACGGTATCCTGAACGTTTCTGCAAAGGACAAAGCGACCGGAAAAGAACAATCGATTCGCATTGAAGCCTCAACCGGACTTTCCAAAGAGGAAATCCAAAAGATGGAAGAAGATGCGAAAAAGCACTCGGCTGAAGATAAACAAAAACGTGAAATGATCGACTTGCGAAATCAGGCAGATCAGATCGTTTATCAGACAGAGAAACAACTCAGGGAAAACGGCGATAAAATCGAGCCGGACCTTAAAAATAAGATCGAAGCCGCTGTTGGCCGTTTAAAAGAAGCACAGAAATCAGATAACAAAAACGAGATCAAATCCTCAATTGATGCTGTCAATCAATTGATGAGTCAGGCGGCTCAGACAATGTATCAAAGTGCTCAGCAACAGCAGTCGGCGCAGGACGCACAAGCCGGTGGCGGACAGGGCGGCCAAACATCCGGCGAAGAAAAGAGCGATGCTGAAGATGCCGACTATGAAGTTGTGGATGATGATAACAAATAAAAAATCAATCGCACCCGGAGGTGCGTTTTCAGATAGATGATCTAAATATTATAACCATATATTAGAGTATTATAAAAGGCGAGGTAGAGATGCCTCGCCTTTTTTTGAGCGAGGAGGTTAGAAAATATGCTCTCGTATGATAAATTAACCATAAAGACACAGGAAGCACTATCCCGTGCTCAACAATTTGCAAGCGAGTATTCCCATCAACAGATTGAGCCGGCACACATATTAATGAGTGTATTGGACTCTCTTGAGGGAATTGCCCGATCAATATTTAAGAAAGCTGGAGCTGATCCTCAGAACGTCCAGGAAAGCCTTCGTCAGCAGCTTGAGAAACTTCCGCGTGTGTCCGGAGGTATTGGTCAGATTTATTTGTCCCAAAATACCGGCGCTATGTTTGACAGGGCGCTGAAAGAGGCAAATCAACTCAAGGATGAATATGTCAGCGTTGAGCATGTGCTCCTTGCCCTCAGCGAGGACAGCACGTTAGCCGGACAACTCATGCGCGAGAATGACGTTTCCCGCGATGTTATTCTCAAAGTTCTGAAAGAAGTGCGCGGCTCTCAGCGGGTAACCGATCAGAATCCCGAAGAAAAATACCAGGCGCTCAAACGTTATGCGCGAGACTTGAACGACCTGGCGCGGCGAAATAAACTCGATCCTGTTATTGGCCGGGATGAGGAAATACGGCGTGTCTTGCAGGTGCTGTCACGGCGCACAAAAAATAATCCGGTGCTCATCGGCGACCCGGGTGTGGGCAAAACAGCCATTGCCGAAGGACTTGCCCACAGGATTGTCCAGGGCGATGTCCCGGAGAATTTAAAGACCAAACGTATAATGGCACTGGATATAGGCGCTCTTATTGCCGGCGCCAAATTTCGTGGCGAGTTCGAAGAACGCTTGAAAGCGGTCCTCAAAGAAATTTCAGAGGCACAGGGTGAGATCATTTTATTTATCGATGAAATTCACACACTCGTCGGTGCCGGTGCCACAGAAGGTGCAATGGACGCTTCCAACATGCTAAAGCCGGCTCTGGCCCGCGGAGAACTGCGGTGCGTCGGCGCCACCACCCTGGATGAATATCGCAAGCACATCGAAAAAGATGCTGCCCTTGAACGCCGGTTCCAGCAGGTGATGATCGATCAACCGTCAGTGGAAGAGACAATATCCATTTTGCGCGGTTTGAAAGAACGTTACGAAGTCCACCACGGTGTGCGCATACAGGATAACGCAATTATTGCCGCTGCCACGCTTTCGGACCGTTACATTACCGAACGCTTTTTACCGGACAAAGCCATCGACCTCATCGATGAAGCTGCTTCAAAAATCCGCATCGAAATTGACAGCATGCCAGCAGAGCTGGATGAGGTGGAACGAAAATATAAACAACTCGAGATTGAAAAACAGGCTCTCAAAAAAGAAAAGGACCAGGCCAGTAAAAAACGTCTTGAAGATGTCAACGCCGAACTGGCTAATCTTGATGAGAAACGTAATGAATTGCGTGCTCAGTGGAATATGGAAAAGGACATTATCACACGGCTGCGTTCTCTCAAAGAACAACTCGAAGAAACCAGAGGAGAAGCAATACGCGCTGAACGTGAAGGCGATTTGACACGTGCCGCTGAATTAAAATATGGCAAAACCCGAGAACTGGAACAGCAGTTGAATGAAGCCAATCAAAAATTGGCTGAAATTCAAAAAGATCATCACATGCTCAAGGAAGAAGTGGCGGAAGAAGACATTGCCGATGTGGTGTCAAAGTGGACAGGCATTCCTGTGAGCCGGATGCTGGAAAGCGAAAAAGAAAAACTTTTAAAAATGGAAGAGCGCATTCACCAACGCATGGTTGGCCAGGATGAGGCTGTAACTGCTGTGGCAGATGCCATCCGGAGAGCTCGCGCCGGACTGCAAGATGTAGCGCGGCCAATTGGTTCCTTTATCTTTTTAGGCTCGACTGGCGTTGGTAAAACAGAACTTGCCCGGGCGCTGGCAGAATTTTTATTTGATGACGAACATGCCATGATTCGCATCGACATGTCAGAATACATGGAACGATATTCTGTATCACGGCTCATTGGCGCGCCACCTGGCTATGTAGGCTACGAAGAGGGCGGTCAGCTCACCGAAGCAGTTCGCCGGCGACCCTATTCTGTCATTCTTTTAGATGAAATTGAAAAAGCACATCCGGAGGTGTTCAATGTTCTGCTCCAGGTGCTGGATGATGGCAGGCTGACTGACAACAAGGGGCACACTGTCAATTTTAAAAATACGATTATCATTATGACATCGAACATTGGAGCACAGTTTATTATGGAACAAACTCAGAGTATCACTGAAGAAAACAGGGAACGCGTACACGAAGAAATACGCGCTGATGTGCTCAAAATATTAAAGCAAAATTTACGCCCCGAGTTTTTGAACCGCATCGATGATATTATTGTTTTTCATGCACTTGGCATGGATGAGATCCGCCAGATCGTGCGACTGCAAATACGCAATGTTGAAAAATTACTAAAAGATCAAAAAATCACCATAGAACTGACGCCAGAAGCTGTGGACTTTGTCGCGCAAAAAGGCTACGAACCGGCATTTGGTGCGCGACCGTTGAAACGGTACGTGCAAAAGGCTATTGTCAATCCCATTTCCAATTTTCTTATTGAAGGAAAATACAAATCAGGTGATAAAATTCAAGTCATTGTGGATCAAAATTCGCTTGCTTTTCGTTAGAAAAAAAGATATTTTGGGCATTTATATGGAACTCGAGTGAAAATAATGACGTTCAAAAACAGTCAATTTTTTGAGGAGGATTTGTTTCATGCGAAAAGGAATTACGATAGCCGTAATCACGTCCCTGGCAGTTATTTTTGCCTGTGGAGAAAAACTAACTGAAGAACAACTCTCTGCCAAAGTTCAGGATTACCAGGAAAAACAACAGTGGGAAGACGTAGCAGACACCTATGAAACTCTGTTGAAAAATTATCCGGATTCCAAAAAAGCAGCAGAGTACATGTATAATCTGGGTATGGTCTATTCCAACAATTTAAAGGAATACGAAAAAGCGATTAATACGTGGAAAAAATTACTCCAAAACTACCCGGAGAGCCGGCTGGTGATAAATACCAAATTTATGATTGGCTATTGCTATGCCAATAACGTCAAAGATCTGGATCAGGCGCAAGAAGAGTATAACAAGTTTCTGACAGAACATCCAAATCATGAACTTGTTCCATCCGTCAAGTGGGAACTGAAGCATCTGGGACAGGATATCAAAGATATTGAACTCGAGTTTAGTTCTGAACAGACCGAATAAAATGACGGTCTCCTGTTCATCATTTCTGTCATTTTATCATAATTAAACGAATTGTAAAAGAGCCGATTAGTGAAGGGAATGCTTTCATATATCGGCTTTTTCAGAATGTTATTTATACAGATGCAAAAGCGTGGAGCAGGTATGCGATTTCTCTGGATTCTGCTTTTACCAGCAGTCTTTATGGTATGCACGTCAGCATATTCGCAGGATTCTTTAAAATCTGTAAACACAAATACAAGCAGCGGGATCGAACTCTCTGCATTTGTCGAACCCCAAAAGATTCCGCAAAACCGCAACGCAATATTAACTGTTCGCCTGCAATGGTACGGCAATCTTGACCGTTACGATGTCCATCCTTTTGATAATCCTATTGTCCAGAATTTCGAAATAATCGGTTCTGGTTCGGCAAACCGAATCGAGGCTCAGGCTGGTCAACAAACAGCAATTAAGGATTATACCTTTACACTGAAACCTCAGGCCATAGGAATGGGATATGTCGAGGGGGTGATCATTAAATACACAGACCGTGTCACCGATACCCAGCACAAGCTGATTACCAACCGGATTAAAGCCGAGATTGTTGATCCGGTTGCTGAACAGAATTCGCAAGCGTGGGTTGGATGGGCGTTGCTTTTATTGTTGGTGAGTGTTGGAATTGCTTTTTTAATTTTAACTGTGCGGAAACGGCGATTGCAGAGACAGAACCAGGCTGGGGAGAGCGCTGCCCTTCCGGTAGAAGAAGAATATTTGCGAGAATTGAAAAAGACAATCGATTTTAACGATGCTTCTCTGGATTTATCAAAAGCGTTTACAGATTTATCGCGATTGCTGCGCCGGTTCTTAAAAGAAAAATTTAAAGTCCCTGCGCTCGAGGTAACAACCAACGAGGTCATTCAGGACCTCGAGGAGAAGAATTTTGAATCAAGATTTATCAACGATATTAAAGATATATTGAGTACATCCGATGTGATCAAGTTTTCAGGAGGTTCTGTCAGCCGCAGCGATGTCGAGCAAACCTATACTCGAATTGAATCGATTTTCGAAAAAAGCCTGCACGGGCAAATCACCAGAACAGCAACAAAAAGAAAATGAATCAACAGAATAGTAGTTATCAGGAGGATCAATGACAGTCGATATTAACGCGATTAATGCGAAAATTGAAAGAGAAAGCGAATTTGTTGAAAAGATCACCAACGAAGTTGGCAAGGTTATTGTCGGTCAAAATTATATGATTGAACGGTTGCTGATCGGACTGTTATCGAACGGCCACATTTTGCTGGAAGGCGTTCCCGGCCTGGCAAAGACCATGGCTGTCAGCACGTTGTCGAATACTATCGACACACATTTTCAGCGCATTCAGTTCACCCCGGATCTTTTGCCCGCCGATATCATGGGAACCGTTATTTATGAACAAAAAACCGGTATGTTTTCTGTAAAAAAAGGACCTGTGTTTGCCAATCTGGTTTTGGCAGATGAAATTAACCGCTCACCGGCCAAGGTTCAATCGGCTCTGCTGGAAGCTATGCAGGAACGACAAATTACACTGGGCGATGAGACGTTCAAGCTTCCGGAACCGTTTCTTGTGTTAGCAACGCAAAATCCCATCGAGCAGGAAGGAACTTATCCGCTCCCCGAGGCCCAGGTCGACCGGTTTATGCTCAAACTGTCAATCGATTATCCAAAACGGGATGAAGAACTGGAAATCATGCGCCGCATGACAAAAATTGACAAGCCGTTTGCTGGCGCCATTGTTTCTCCAAAAGACATTGTCCAGGCCCGAAAAGCAGTTCATGATGTGTACATTGACGAAAAAATCGAAAACTATATCGTTGATATTGTGTTTGCCACGCGAAAGCCGCAAGATTATGGCCTGACTGATCTGCAGGAACTCATCGCGTATGGCGCATCACCGCGTGCTTCTATTTATCTGAGCATGGCGGCCAGAGCTCATGCCTTTTTGCGCCGGCGTGGTTATGTGACGCCCGAGGATGTCCGTTCAATTGGCATGGATGTGCTGCGTCACCGGGTTATCACCACTTACGAAGCCGAGGCCGAAGAGATCACGCCTGAGGATGTAGTTCGCAAGGTTCTAAATAAAATTGAAGTGCCGTAAAAAAGGCATTTATGTGTTTTGAACAAGTGCGTGATCAATAAATTCAAAAATATGAAACCCATTTTCAAATCAGCTTAAAACAAAAAAGTAAAAACAGACGATATATCACGTGATTCCAAAAGAGATACTCAAAAAAGTTAAACGGATTGAGATTCAGACTCGAGGGCTGGTCAATGATGTTTTTTCAGGTGAATATCACTCGGTGTTTAAAGGCCGGGGCATGGAATTTTCCGAAGTCCGCGAGTACCAGATCGGCGATGATATCCGTACAATCGACTGGAACGTAACTGCGAGACAGGGACATCCCTATGTCAAAGTGTTTGAAGAAGAACGCGAACTGACTGTGATGTTGCTTGTCGATGTGAGTTCGTCCGGTGAGTTTGGCACGTTCGAGCAAATGAAAGGCGAAATCGCTGCCGAAATTTGTGCATTGTTGGCTTTTTCTGCGATTAAAAACAATGACAAAGTCGGACTTTTTATTTTTTCTGAAAAGGTGGAAAAATTCATTCCGCCTAAAAAAGGAAAATCTCATGTGCTGCGCGTCATCCGGGAAATTCTCTATCACGAACCTGAAGGCACGCAAACCAATATCACCGAAGCACTGGAATATCTTTCTCATATTACCCGACGGCGCGCTGTAGTGTTTCTCGTATCCGATTTTATGAGCAGCGGTTACGAAAAGGCACTCCAGATTGCCAACCGGCGCCATGACATGGTTGCTATTACCATCACCGATCCACGGGAAATAGAACTGCCCGATGTTGGTTTTATCGAGCTTGAAGATGCAGAGACCGGCGAAACATTTCTGGTCGATACAAGTAGCGCCGGCGTGCGAAACGAGTTCGCCGAAACCACTCATGCCAACATTGAAGAACGGGAGAAACTTTTCCGCTCACTCAATGTTGATTATATTGATATTCGTACTGACCATTCTTATATCGAACCGTTAATTCGATTTTTTCGTATGCGAGCGAAAAGATTCCGCTAACTTTGGAGGATGTCATGTATAAATTTAAATACGGATTAATCATTTCGCTTTTCAGCCTTTTGGCTTTTGTTTTTTTGGCCGGCTGCGAACAGGAAACTAAACCGGCTGTTGACGGAGACAAGCTACGGGAATATGCCGGTGATCTGGTAAACCGGGCTTTGTACAAACAAGCCATTGAGACGTATGAAAAGTACCTGGACAATTATAAAATCGATGATCGTGAAAAAGCTAATGTGAATTACATCATTGCCAACACTTACTTTGAGCGTCTTAAAGATTATGAAAATGCTTTGACCTACTATTTAAAAATAAAGCACCTTTACCCGAAAAGCAATTTGCTCGATGAAGTGAATAAAAAAGTCGTTGCCTGTCTGGAACGGCTGGAGCGCACCGAAGACGCTCAGCAAGCGATGGAAGAAGCGGTCCAGCTTGATCCGGACCAGGTGACGAAAAAGCGGCCTGGCGAAGTCGTTGCCAGAATCGGTGATCGCGAAATCACCCAAGGTGATCTGGATTTCGAAATCAGCCAGTTGCAGCCCAGCTTGCGTGCTCAGTTCAAGACAAAAGATCAAAAATTAAAATTTCTGCGCGAATATGTGGCGACTGAGCTGCTTTACAACACGGCAAAACGTGCGGGATTGGATAAAAATCAACAAGTTATTGAAGGAACTTTCCAGGCAAAAAAATCGTTAATGGTGAACAAACTTTTACAACAGCGCATTGCTGACAAGGTTGAGATCGATCAGGACGATATTGAGCTTTATTACCAGGCCCACAAAGACCGGTATGTGGAAAAAGACGATGAAGGTAATGTAATTCGGCAGAAATCACTTGATAAAGTTCGTCAGCAAGTGGCACAAGATTTACAAATGCAAAAATATCAGGATGCTTATCAGGGCTTGATCGAAAAGATGTTTATGGCCGAAGGCGTTGAGTTTTTCGAAAACCGGGTGCAATGAAAAATCGGCTGCCAATTTACTTAAAAATAATATTCGGATACGTAGCAAATATTTATGGACACGATAATAACAGGAAAGATACTACCAAAAAGTGTTCTTTTTTTCGGTTTATTTCTAGCATGTTTTGCCCGGGGACAAATCTCGGTCGAATCAAAAGTCGATAGTAGTGAAATTTTTATAGGCGATGAAATCAATTACTCTGTAATTGTTCGTCATGCTCCGGACGTCAATGTTAATATGCCTTCTCTGGCGGAAAATCTGGGCATGTTTGAAATACGGGATTATAATGTTCAGGAACCGGAGAACGAAGATGGTCAGATGATCGTCGAACGTACCAACTATGTTATATCAACATTTGATACCGGAGAGTTTCAAATTCCAGAGCTCACCATTGGTTACATAGTTGGCGATGACAGCACTCGCCGTACCATAATAACAGAACCTATCAATATTCTTGTAAAAAGCCTGAATCCTGATGAGGCTGGTGATATTCGAGATATCAAACCACCGCTCATTCCACCGCGAGATTACCGCCTGCTTGCCACATGGGCTGCTTTAGGATTGCTTGGCATAGCTGTGTTGTTTTTTCTCATTTATTACATAAAACAGCGAAGGGCAGGGAAACCGATCCTGCCGAAACGGGTCAAACCGCCGCGTCCCGCTCATGAGGTCGCTTTTGAAGAATTGGACGAGCTGAAAAACAGCAATTTGCTGGAAGGTGCTAAATATAAAACATATTATTCGCGATTGTCTGAAATCGTGCGACGTTACATTGAAAACAGATATTTCATCCCTGCCATGGAAATGACAACTTTTGAACTTTTAACAAGTGTGGAAACAGAACAGTTAAATCCCGAGGAATTGTCCGTGCTTCGAGATTTGCTGACCCGGTGCGATCTGGTCAAGTTTGCCCGTTTTGTTCCTTCTCAGCCGGAGCATGAACAGTCCTTTCAAGCGGCATACGATTTTGTCGATCGTACTAAAATGGTATTAATGGAACCGGAAGAAGAACCACAACCTGAACAGGAAGAATTTGCTCCTCAAGCCGCGGTTGTTGACACGGAATCCGTGGAGGAGGTGAAAAATGTTTAGGTTTGCAAATCCCGAATTTCTGATATTACTCCTCGTTATACCAGGAATGATTTACTGGCACCTCAGACGTTCCCGGATCCGCAAAGGCACAGCCACGCTTCGGTATTCAAATATCGGAGTGGTCAAAAAAACAAAAATATCGCCTCTGAAGCGTTATCGTCATGTGCTGCTTGTTTTACGGACATTAGCGGTTGCTCTGATAGTTATTGCTATTGCCAGGCCGCAATCCGGGCAAAGCGAGTCCGAGGTGCACACCGAAGGCATCGACATTGTTCTGGCTATGGACATTTCCAGCAGTATGCTGGCGGAAGATTTCAAACCTAAAAATAGAATCAGCGCTGCCAAAGAAGTGGCTGCAGATTTTATCCAGGGCCGGGCCAATGATCGCATCGGTTTGGTTGTCTTTGCGTCCCAAAGCTTTACACAATGCCCGCTAACTCTTGATTATGGTCTTTTATTACAGTTTCTAAAAGATATCGAAATTGGCATGATTGCAGATGGCACGGCCATTGGCATGGCGCTTGGCAATTGTGTGAATAGATTAAAGCAGAGCAAAGCCAAGAGTAAGGTGATCATTTTATTAACTGACGGCCGGAACAATCGAGGTGAATTGGACCCGCAAACAGCGGCCAAAGTTGCCAAAGCGTTTGATATTCGCATCTACACCATTGGCGCCGGGAAACGCGGCGAAGCGCTTTATCCGGTGGACGATCCGGTGTGGGGCAAGCGTTATGTCAAAATGCCTGTGCAAATCGACGAAAAACTGTTAAAAGACGTCGCCAATATTACCGGCGGTAAATATTTCCGTGCCACAGACCGGACCAGTCTGGAACAAATCTATGCCGAAATAGGTAAACTGGAAAAAACTAAAATCGAGGTCAAAGAATATACACGATACAAGGAACTGTTTTTTTCTTATGTCATAGCCGCCCTGGTGTTGCTACTTTTGGAAATTGTTCTGGCAAATACCGTATTTCGCAAGATACCTTAACCCATGTAAACTGAAAGAGGCTGTTCGAACTTATGTTCCGTTTTTCACAACAAGTCATGCTGTATGCACTTTGGCTGATACCGCTGCTCATTGTTTTTTACTATTTTGCTTTTAGAGCGAAAAAAAAGGCTATGCAGAAATTCGGCAATATGGAACTGTTGAAAAAACTCAGCCGGAACACCAGCCGAAAACGCCAGGTGTTCAAAACAGCGCTCATTCTTTTTTCAGTATTTTTTTTAATATTTTCGCTGGCGCGTCCGCAAATTGGAACTAAAATAGAAGAAGTGAAACGCAAAGGCATCGATATTTTAATTGCTATTGATGTGTCAAAATCGATGATGGCAAGAGACATTAAACCCAGCCGTTTAGACAAAGCCAAACACGAAGTTGAAGGACTGATACGCCGTTTGCGTGGTGACCGCATAGGCTTGATTGCTTTTGCCGGTGTACCTTTTGTCCAATGTCCGCTTACTTTGGATTATGGAGCTGCTAAAATTTTCCTCGATATCATGGAGCCTGATTTAATTCCAACGCCAGGTACGGCAATCGGAGGAGCCATACAAAAAGCCATAGAAACGTTTGACAAAACCGAGCGCAAGCACAAGGTGTTGATTCTCATCACAGACGGTGAGGACCACAAAGGTGATGCTTTGAAATATGCCAAAGAAGCGGAACGGGAAGGCATCATTATTTATACGGTTGGAATTGGTTCACGAGAGGGAGAGCCAATTCCGGCAAAAGACGGCACAGGATTTGAGAAGGACAGAGATGGTGCAGTCATTATCACAAAATTAGATGAATTGACGCTGGAAAAAATTGCTCTGCAAACCGGTGGAAAATATTACCGCGCTACCAGCGGCGAAGATGAACTGGACAAAATATACAACGATATCGCCAGGATGGAAAAGAAAGAACTGGGCTCGTTAAAATTTTCGCAATTCGAAGACCGCTTTCAATATTTTCTTGCTTTTGCTTTGATTCTTTTAATTGTTGAATATGTGCTTCCAGAACGTATCCGGGTAAAGCGTGAGTGGCGCGGACGGTTCATGTAGAAAGGAACGGTGAATTTTATGAGAATATTGATTTATCTTTTTATTCTCGTTATAGTCTCGAATCAGATGGGTTTTTCACAACCTGGACGTAAAAAGATTGTCGAGGGCAATAAATTATTTCAACAAGAACAATACGATGCCGCCTTGAACAAATACCGGGACGCCCAGGTGAACAATCCGGAATCTCCGTTGCTGAAATTTAACATTGGCGATGCTGAATACAAGAAAAACAAGTATGAAGAAGCGATAAAAAATTTTGAACAATCTTTAAATACGGATGATGTGATCGAACAATCCAAAGCTTACTACAATATGGGCAATTCTCTGTACCGGCTTGGTAAATTGCCCGAAAGCATTATGGCTTATAAAAAGGCGCTGGAATTAAATCCCGATGACAAAGACGCCAAATATAATTTGGAATTTGTCAGGAAACAGCTCAAGGACAAAAGCGACAAAAATCAGCAAAATCAGAATCAGCAACAGCAACAGCAACAGCAACAAAATCAACAGCAGCAACAGAATGATCAAGACAAACAACAAAACCAGCAAGAGCAGCAACAGCAACAACAGCAGCAACAGCAAGAGGAGCAGCAGAGTCTTGAGAGCGATGAGGAGAGGGAGCAACAAGAACAGCAACAACAACAGCAGCCTGTTGAGCCCACTGAAGAAATGTCCAAAGAAGATGCCGAACGAATTTTACAGGCGTTACAAGAAGACCAGGAAAAAATGAAAGATGCCCGCAAACAAAAAATCCAGGGTAATGTTCAGGTGCTAAAGGACTGGTAATGTTAAAAATTGTGAAAAACATCATCACATTTCTATTCGTTTTTAGTATTGGAGTGTCTATTGGCGCCGAGCCGCTCACTGTGACCACCTCTGTGGACAAAACCCGGTTGGCTGTTGGCCAGCAGATTTTGTTTACTGTGGAATTGTCCGGTGAAGCCGCGCAAAAAGTGGGCAATCCGGAACTGCCAAGCATGAACGGGTATCTTAACTATTTAGGTTCGAGAGGCACGTCGCAAAACATCTCGTTTGTAAATGGTAAAATGAGTGTATCCAAATCGTTCAATTATTATTACATGGCAGCCAAAGAAGGAACCTTTACCATTCCGCCTGTCAAAGTCAGTCATAAAGGCAAAACATATTCGTCTGAACCCATTCAGATCACTATTATAAAATCTGATTCGGCTGATCAGCAATCCGGTTCGCAGCAATCGCAGCAGCAACTTTCTGATGAAGAGTCAAAGGAAATTACCGACGAGTTAATGCTCCGAGCCATTGTAGACAAGAAAAAAGTCTATCAAAATCAGCCAGTTATCGTTACTTATCGAATCTATGCACGAGTCAATGTGTCCAGTTACGGGATATCAAAATTGCCGGAACTGACCGGCTTCTGGGCTGAAGATTTTCAGATGCCGTCTAATCCAACAACGCGGCAGCAAATTATTAATGGAAAACGATATACAATTGCAGATATCAAAAAACAGGCTCTTTTTCCCACATCGCCTGGTGAAAAAACCATCGGTTCAATGGTTTTGGAATGCGACGTTCGTGTTCGCCGAAATACCAACCGGGATATTTTCGATTCGTTTTTTGATGATCCGTTTTTCGGGCGATCGGTACGAAGAAACATAAGCTCAAAACCGGTTAAAATAGATGTTATTCCCTTCCCGTCAGAGAACAAACCGGCAGATTTTTCAGGCGCTGTCGGGAATTACACTTTTGATGTTTCGGTGGACAAAAAAGAGGTTGAAACGAACGAAGCGGTAACGCTCAAAGTCAGAATTTCAGGAACCGGTAATATCAAACTTTTACCGCAACCAAACGTTCAAATTCCGCCAGATTTTGAGCAATATGCTCCTGAAGTGGCGCAAAACATTCAGCGCTCCGGCAATACCATCAGCGGTCAAAAAACGTTCGAATATGTGCTGGTTCCGCGATTTCCTGGAAAGCAGCGCATTGCACCGGTCACTTTTTCATATTTTGATCCCAAAACAAAACAGTACTACACACTAAAATCGGAAGAGATTATTATTGCGGTTCGAAAGAGTGCCGATCAGTTTATCGCTTCATCTGGTTCCGGTTTGAGCAAACGGGAAGTCGAACTTCTCGGCAAGGATATTCGATTTATCAAGCTGTCGTCGGATAATTTCCAACGTATCGGCTCTCGGTTTTACTCGAGTTTTCTTTTTTATGCCCTTGCCATAGGACCGTTGTTTTTACTGGGCGTGGCTTTTGCCTATAAATCTCATATTGATAAACTCCATCAGAACGAGGCGTACGCCCGCAGCCGCAGAGCCAACGCGATTGCCATGAAACGACTGGGCAAGGCAAAGGCGGTTTTGGATGTGAATTCCCAAAAAGAATTTTATGCAGAAATTGCCGACGCCCTTTACGGCTTTGTCGCTGACAAGCTGAACAAGGAAAAGGCCGGACTCATCAGGACAGAAGTAGAGAGTGAATTTGAACACCATTCCATAGACCCTGATGTGAGAAACGAATATTTCGACTTGCTGAACCGATGTGATTTTATGCGTTTTGCCCCGTCCGATGTGACGTTCGAGGATATGAAAGATTTTTATCAACGGGCAAAACAGGTTATTATTAAACTGGAAAAAGCTCTTTAAATGAAGCTTCGAATAATAACAATTTCACTTTTTACGCTTTTGCAGCTCACATTGGCTCAAGAAGCCAATTACCTGTTCCAGCGGGGAAATACACACTATCAAAACGGCGAATACGAACAGGCAATCGAGGATTACGAAGCTGTTCTGAAGCAAGGTTACGAAAGCGCAGAATTGTATTACAATCTTGGCAATGCCTATTACAAAACAAATCAGTTGGGCAAGAGCATCTTGAATTTTGAACGCGCTCGTGAATTGGCGCCAAAGGACCCGGATATCCAATATAATCTGGAAATCGCCAGGTTGAGAGTGGTGGACAAAATTCCCGAACCACCGCCATATTTTTTATTGAGCGTGTGGAACACGGCAAAAAATACATTGACATTGCACCAGCTTTCCGTTATTGCCATTGCATTGTGGATTGTTTTTGTGACCATTGTAATTTTAAAATGGCTGGTTCGCAGGAAATTTGTTGCCCAACTAGCCCGGATCACATTTATGCCGGTTCTGGTTTTATTGATAATCTTTACGTTTTTGTTCGCTGTTTGCTTTCATGAAGATGCCACCACTCAGCAGGCCATTGTTATCGTTGACAAAGTTGATGTCACCAGTTCGCCCTCAAAAAATGCGAAACAGGTGTTTTCTCTTCACGAAGGTGTCAAAGTCAATATTACTGAACAATCGAGCGATTACTACCGGATTCAATTACGAGACGGCAAAATAGGCTGGCTCCGTCAGAATACTGTGGACATCATTTGAGCGATAAAATTTTATCTAAAAATTTTGCGAGGCGCCGGGATCTTTTCCTTGCGCCTTTTTTTATTGGAAAATAATTGTTGACAATTTAAAAGATTGTGCTAAAATTCAGTGTGCATGTTTCAAATGTGAAAAAGTCAGAATTATATAGTATAATTTGAAAGTAGTTTGATTTGAGTTCTGTTAAATTTCCAAGCTGGTAAACTGTTTTAAACTTTAAATTCTTATTGGCGTACAATCACTAACAATGATTGAGCAGAGACGTAAAACAGCGAGAAATCAACTCATTCGGTTTCTTAAATGAAATCAACAACATATTTTGATTATACAAGAAAACGTAAAGATCGGGTACAGATAAAAGAAGAATGGATTAAATTTGTTATTGAGAATCCTGAGAGAACCGAGATTCAATCTGACGGTAGAATTAGGAAATGGGCAAAGATATCAGAAAAAGGAAGATATTTGAGGGTCATATTGCTTAAAGACGGTGAAACAGTTCATAATGCATTCTTTGACAGATCATACAAGGAGAAATAAAATGAAAGTAAAGTACTTTTCTGATACGGACACTGCTCATATCGAGTTTAATGAAAAGCAAATTTATGAGACAAAAGAGATAAACGAAAATATCTATATAGATGTTGATGAAACAGGGCATCTCGTGAACATGACAATTGAACATGCTAAAGAAAACGCCGAGTTATGGGAATTTTCATTCCAGGAGATGTCTCATCAACAAGTATAAAAACTTTTATTTTGCGTGGCGCTCAATTGTTGTATAAAACTGATATTGGATAATAACTTGTGGAATTAAAATCTACCAATGACCACAAAAAATAAACAATTTAAAGACAGATATCGTTCAAGACTTGAGAAATCATTGGTAGTGGTGCTTTTTTTATTAATTGTTTTTTTTCAGAGTTTTCCTAAATGGAATTGGAACGACGAGCCAACACAACCTGAAAAAGTACAATTTCAATTCCATGTCGACCAGGTTCCCATGACAGAACAAAAAGTGCGTCGCGGTTCCCGTCCGCCCAAAAAACCGGTGATTCCGATAGAATCTGAAGATCCTGATGTTCCTGAAAATATGACTATTGATGAAACTGATGTTTATTTGGATTATGGCGAATCTATTTTTGGAAACGCGAGTATAACAGAAGGAAGACCAGATACGATACCGGCAAGGCCGATTATTCAGGTGCTGCCGAATTATCCAAAAGATTTACGGGAACAAGGTATAAGCGGTACTGTTAAACTTTGGGTTCTGGTTGATACAACCGGAAAAGTCGTAGATGCGGTGGTTTCAGAAAATGATACCGAGAGCAAAGCATGCGCAGAAGCCGCGATAAAAGCGGCCCGGAAAAGCACTTATCACGCTGCCAAAGCCGATGGCAAGCCAATACAAATGTGGACGAGATGCATCTACCGCTTTGAACCATGACGACTACCGGGTAAACGAAAAAATAACCCATGCGTCATAAATTTGAAGAAATAAAAAGACAAGTGTTGGATACGTAATTTATGCTTTGTATATTGAGTTGGAAAAAATTGATTTATTTATTGGATTGTCCGAAAGGAGGCAGTCATGTTTAAGACTGTGAGAGTTTTTATTTTAGGTGGCGGGCTTTTATTCCTCCTGAGTATAATCGGTTGTTATACCCGAGTCGGAAGTCCGGGTTTGCAAACCGAGACAAGTGACGACGGATATTACAGAGATTACTGGAACGAGGATGAAGAGTGGGAAGAAGAATATGTGCCAGAAGATGAGTACTCCCGCATTTATAAAGAGCCCGATGAACAAATTGTTTATCATCACCACGATCATGATATCTACGTTCATGGCGGATATGCACCTGTCTATCTGAACTCCTGGTGGTATGAACCTTACTGGTATTACTCGTCAGATTATTGGTGGAGACGACATAATTATTGGAATTTTGGATATGGTTATTCTCCTTATTACGGAGACCCATGGTACTGGACGGGCTTTAGTTTTTACGGTGGATATGGCTACTATAGCTATTGGAATCATCACAGATTTTACGGAGGTGGTTTCTATTATCCTGTTTACAATCGCTACAGCAGCGACCCTCGTAATTATGCGCGCCGGTCTGTGGGGCGACGCGACATTTATGCGCCGCATGAAAGTATCCGAACAGTGATGTCAGGAGCCGGGCCAGCGGTTGTGGTGTCGAAATCATCCAGAGCGTCAAATGAGGTTACCTCTTCGGTTGGCCGTTCAAGGGAAATAGCCGGGTCAACGTCAAGTTCATCGAGATCAAGACCAAATTCTGTGACCATCAGAACCCCGTCGCCGCAGAGTACTTCACGGTCAGCGGTAACTCGTTCGAGCACAAGCCGTAGTCGAGACGCGTCATCGCGATCCCGTTCAACAGCGGTGCAGCGATCGAGCAATTCATCGGATACCCGTTCGTCAACGACGCGAACCCGGTCGGTTCCAACAAAACAGTCTGACAGCGATGCTTCTTCGTATGAAAGGTCACAATCGTCGAGCTCGCCTTCAAGCTCCTCCAGATCGCGTACGGTGCAGAAAAAATCCAGCAGTTCGGACAGCCGGTCACGATCCAGAAGCTACAATAGTTCATCAAGGTCGAGTTCATCTCAGCCCTCGTCCTATTCCCGGTCGAGTAGCTCATCGAGCAGTTCACGTAGCAGGTCATACAGCGGCTCATCTCGCAGCAGTTCCAGCAGCGCCGGACGTTCGAACAGTTCGTCTAGCAGTTCAGGACGTTCAAGCAGTTCGTCCAGTAGCCGCTCTTCGTCGAGTAGCTCAAGGAGTTCACGTAGCCGTCGTTAAGCGATCGTGGTGAGTTGAAAAGGGAGAATTATTATGTATAGATTAACTTTGATATGTGTAGTACTGGCCTTGTTTCTAAGCAGCACAGGGCAATCTCAGGAAAGTGTGTTTTTCTGGGGACGGGAACTCGGAGTGGGCTCCCGCGCTATGGGAATGGGTGGCGCATTCACCGGTGTTGCCGATGATTATACAGCTACGTATTGGAATCCTGCAGGTCTGGGCCAGATTCGCCGGATGGAATTTAATCTTGGCTTTTCACACAATTCGCTGAACAATGACGCGACATTTATGGGCAATGAAACTCAAAACAGCAATTCTTTCTCACGATTGAATTCGTTTGGATTTGTATTTCCGATTCCGACCTATCAGGGCAGTCTGGTATTTGGTGTCGGGCTGAATAAAGTTCGCGACTTTGATAATATCTTGCAATTCGAAGGCTATAATGAAAATTGGGCAGCGTTTCCTGATTTCTTTGACCAGGTCGCTCCGGAAAATGAAGTGACTGATGTCGTTGATAATATTCATCAGGTCCAGTCGATTAACGAAGAAGGCGGCATCAATCATTACTCTTTTTCCGCCTCTGTAGAAATGCAAAAGGACTTTTTCCTTGGCGCTACGGTTAATTTCTTACGCGGAAAAGATGATTATAATATGCAGTTTGAAGAACATGATCGCAATAATTTGCATAATACACCGCCTTATACAGACGATAACGGATATACCCACATCGGAGACCTGGATTACTGGATTTACAATCAAAGCATCGTCTCAGAGTTTTCAGCCACAAATATAAAACTGGGTGCTCTGTACCGGGTCGGAAGCATGCTGCGCCTTGGCGCCACCGTTGTTCCGCCAACAACCATCAAAATAAAAGAAAACTGGAGCGACGAGTGGGTTGAAACATATGATGACGGCAGCACATTTGAAACACCGCCTGAACCGTCCGAGTATGAATACAAAATCCAGGAGCCTTACTCTTTTGGTTTTGGCGCTTCTTTAAAATTATTGAACTTTTTATTCTCTGCTGATATGGAGTTCCAGGATTGGTCACAGGCGAAATTCAAGACAGACCCTCCGATAGCAGGAATGACAAAAGCCAATACCAATTTCCGCATTCAGGAAGAATTGCAGGCCGTTCAAAAACTCCATTTAGGCGCTGAGATGTACATCCCGCTTGTTCGCGCCAAAGTGCGTGCCGGTTATTTTACTGAACCGTCACCTTACAAATATGCGGAAACGACAGAAGACAAGAAATTTTATTCCGCTGGTGCCAGTTTAATGCTGGACAAACAGGTGATGGTAGATCTCGCATACGTTCGTGGCCTGTGGAAACAAGAAACGAGCGATGCTCTAACCAATGCACCAACATTGGAAGATAAAAACGTACAAAAACTTTTGGGTACAGTATCAATAAGATTTTAAAAAAAATATCTGATGCAAGGAGCATTTTACTGCTCCTTGCAATCGTTCCGGTCGTTGTGTTTTTGGCGTGCGCTTCTTCAAAGTTTCAACGACCCAAAGTCATTTCCGACCAGCCTCTTGACTATCCGTTGTCAGCTCAGCTTGACAGGATAGAAGGAGACGTTTTACTGGCGGTTTATGTTGAAGAAGACGGGACGTCTCAACACGTTAAAATAATAGAGTCATCCGGAAATGCAGTACTCGACAGCGCAGCTTTTCGTTTTGCACATTCTCTCGCATTTAAACCGGCGTTGTTGGATGAAAACCGCATTGCCTCGTGGACTAAATTGTTGCTCAAGTATCGTTTGTCCGAGATGCCATTTGAACGCAATAATTGGCTTCAGGATGTAAAGCACTATCAAAAACGTATTGCCACGGCAGAGGATTCGACACAACGTAACCGGTTTCAGAAAAAGCTCATTGCCAGTTATGTCGGACTTTTATCATATTGCGAAAAGTTTACCAATCCCAGCATCAACCGCACCATACAACAGGTAATTAGCGCTGAAATAAAAGAGTTATGGAATCCGTTTTGGAACGTTATTCCAGCGCCGTTTGCCGTATTTGATGATTTTCTTTACCAATATCCGGATAGTCCCTTTACAGAGGATGTAAAACAGAATTTATTGGCGTCACTCGTTCGCGCTGAGGGCAATATTCGGGTAAAATCTTTTAATTCGGGTCGCATGGACCGGAAGCATCTGGAGCTCCTTGACATCCTCGAAAAGCGCCAGGATGCCTTACAAGAAGAGCAATATGAACGTATTCGTTCTCTCATCGAAAAATAACCCGCCTGTTTTATTTAACATTCTGCAATTATCGGCTCTTTTAGTAAATTTTGTGGTAAAAAAATAATAAGCAATGAGCAGCAAAAGGAAAGCACATGGTTAAAAAAATATTATTTGCGGGTTTAATCGTTCTCATAATCTCGTTGCCTTCCAGCGCACAGCAACGGAAAGGCTCGCAGGAACTCGGAGGCGCGGTTTCTTTCTGGTCCGGTTCAGTGAGTGATTCATCTTTGTCCCAGTTAGATGTGGTCGGTATTATGTCACATTATTTTACTAAAGATATACTGATGGAATTCGAGCCCAGAATAGGCGCCCGCATTCATCAAAATCAAATCGACGTAAATTCTCATTTTTTAGGCAATTTATCAATTCGTCTGATTGATATGACCAATTATGACAGGCATGGAGGATATGCCCGGGATAGAGAATTGGCACGAACAACAGGAAGCATTTTTCTGTCCGTTGGCGGAGGGTTCTGGATAGATTCTGCGGATTTTGAAGGCGAAAAACAGTTGTACAGCGGCCCTTCTTTGGCTCTTGGATTAGGCACTCATTCCAGAATGGGGTCTCTGACCATGCTGAGAACAAAAATACAATATATTTATAATACTGCCGGTGGTCCGGAACACGAGGACCCCTGGAGTATGCTCACTATGACTGTGGGATTCAGCATTTTTACAAAACTTTAATTTGATGAATAAAAAGTTGATTTTCCGCCCTTTGTATCGTACATTAGTAAAAATGTTGGCGAATCATAGGGTATGATGAATGAGGGTCATGATTAAAACTATAGTGTTACTCGTTTTTGTAGCCTCAACTGCTATTTACGGGCAGTTTACAGAGCGGGAACTGACGCAGCGGCCAACTCGTAAACCTGAGCAGGTTGCGAATGATAACTATTTTTACAAACCCACGCACATTATCAATTATCCTACTGCCAGTATATTGCGAGGAGGAGACCTCTCCGCTTCGCTGCGGATGTACGAAAAGGGTGGTGTGCTGGGCACACTTTCTGTGGGAATCTCTGACCGCATCATGTTTGGCGTGTCGTACGGTGGATTGCATATTATAGGACGCGAGCAAAAAATCGACTGGAATTCATTGCCTGGCATTCATTTTGTTTATCGTTTAATTGAAGAAGATTTAAGATATCCGGCGATGGTCTTTGGCTTTGATTCGCAAGGGTACGGCCCATTTTTCCCGGAAGAAGAATCTGATCCGGATTACAACGAAAAATATCCCGGACGATATTATTTTAAATCACGTGGATTTTATTGTGTGATATCAAAAGGCTATGCTTCTCTTATTTCAGTCGGCTTGCATGCCGGTGTGAGCTACAGTCTGGAATACTCTTCAGAGTCAAAAAAAAGAGCGCCGACTTTATTTCTCGCCACGGATATGCATTTATCCCGAAGTTTGGGCATTTTGTTTGAATACGATTTTGCTACAGATGATCCGAACAAATATCCTAAAGGACTTTTAAACACTGGTTTTAGATGGGCTTTCTCACCAAATATGTTTTTTGAATTTAATTTTCAAAATATTTTAAGATCAGCTAGTGTGAGTGATGTTCGTCGAATCCTTAGACTCACGTATCACGGAAACGTCCTGCAATGAGAATAAGAAATGCCGTCATATTTATTTTGGGAATTTTTTTACTGACTGGACAGGGATGTTATACACAATTGAGACATCAGGATGTCTCCGAGGGTGGAGACAATAATGTAGCTATAACAGATAATTGTTACGAGTGTCACAATTCTTCAATTTCACAGAACGGGATTTTACCTAAATCGGCTTATCATGATTATCATTGGCAGTTTTATGCCAATTCAGCATGGTGGCAAGACAGCAGCGTCTCAAGCGCTTTTCAGAATACCGGAAATTCAGAATCTTCCGGTACATTGTCAGGGGCCACCACAGAAGGGCAAACAAATCGGCCGGAAACTGTTGTCCCATCTCAGCCTGCTACAGTTTCCAGCCTGAGTAAAAAATCCAATTCAAACGACAACACATCCAGCCATTCACAAGATACGCGTCGTAAAATACAAAGACGGAAATCTATATCCAAGTCCGATAAAGATCGTGAATCATCCTCTCGTTCTGCAAGAGAGTGATGATTATTTTTTGAATAATTGTATATCAAAAATCGTTATCCTCTATAATGCAAAATAAAGGCGCATGCCTGACAGTATAATCCATTCTTTTCTTTTTCTATTGACTCATTTATCAGAGAGGGGAATATTTTGATATCTGACTTTAAATCGGGCGAAAAGATTCTCAATGACTTTGTTCTGCGGAACAAAGAATTGAGAGCAAAGAAAGATTCTAACATCAAGTATCTTTCCGTTGAACTTGGTGATTCTTCAGGACGTTTATTCGGTTCATTATGGGATAATGTGGATCAAACGAACAGCAGAATTGCCATTGGCGAGGTTGTTCATGTAAAAGGCACTGTTATTGACTGGAAAGGGCGAAAGCATCTATCGATTGATAGTATTGAGCCTGTTCAAAAAGAGGACAGCGTGAATACTGATGAATTTGTGCCAAAAGCAGAAGAGAAACCTGAGGAACTTTTTAAAAAATTCCTCATCTGGGGAGATCACATCAACAATACTTTTTTAAAAGAACTTGTTGATATCATTTTCAAGGATAAAGCTGTTAAAGCTTGTTTTAAAGAATCTCCTGCCGGAAAGTTATGGCATCATAATTATAAGGGTGGTTTGGTTGAACATTCAACCCAGGTGACAGCTTTGTGCGCTGTAATAGCCGATAGCTATGTGGAGATCAATAAGGATCTTTTAATCACAGCAGCGATGCTGCATGATATTGGTAAAATGAGAGAGTTCAAGTGCGAAGGATTTATCGACTATTCGGACGAGGGCAGGCTGCTTGGTCATATTGCTATCGGTTACGGTATCGTAAAGATGTTTATTGACAAAGTCGAACATTTTCCTGAAAGTTTAAAGTACGAGTTATTGCATCTCATTCTTTCTCATCAGGGCAAACGCGACAACGGCTCGCCTGTTGAACCCATGACCCGTGAGGCTTTGATACTTTATTATGCGGATGAGATTGATTCAAAACTGAACGCTTTTGGACGGATATATAAACAAGAATTTGAGCCCGGGAAAAAATGGAGTAATTACGTCAGACTTTTGAACCGTTTTTTCTATTTTGGTGATGGAAAAACTGCAGAGAATTCAACTGTATAGAATTTTACCTTGACATTATTTTAAAAAAAGATTAAATTATTAGACTTGTTTAAATTCCGGTGTAGCTCAACGGCAGAGCGGGTGGCTGTTAACCACTAGGCTGTAGGTTCGAATCCTACCACCGGAGCTCAAAGCTGGTTTATAAACCAGCTTTTTTTGTTTGACCAAAATCATGAAATCGGGATAGAAAAAAAACCTGCTGTTTTCATCAACCCCCTGCATGCATTTGCCCACTTGTTACCTATCATGACAATCTGGAAATATTGATTCCCCTTGTTTCAAGATATTGGATCAGTCTTTTATTCGCTCTCTATTATGGTGATCTTTTTCAGTCAGAATTATACACAAAAGTGTGATCATCCCGAGTGTGATGGCAATATCGGCTACATTAAACACAGGCCAGCGTTGTAGCGAGTAGCCCTCGAAATTAATGAACCAAAAATTAAAAGATGCTATGTGTATATCGAAAAATTCAACGTCTAAAAAATCGACTACTGAGCCGTGAACTATTCGATCGTATAAATTACCTATCGCGCCACCTAATATTGAAGCAATTGAGATGCGAGCTATCGGTCGTTCGCCTTTAATCCGAAAAAGATAATACAAAATAAACAAACTGGCAATAACTGCGATGCCTGTTAGCAGGCCGCCATGTGCAGGTTGAACCCCGAAAGCCATGCCAGTGTTTTCGACATAAGTGATGCGGAAAAAGTTGCCAAAGACCTGGTAAGAGTCATATAAATCCATTGTGCGACTGATATATATTTTTGTAACCCGGTCCAGAACAAAAACAGCGGCAGTAATCCACAAAACACGAAGATTTTTCATAAAATAATTGCGCAGTTTAACCTTTGGTCAATTCCTCTTTAGATTTACACTCGATGCACAAACGTGCGTGCGGTACAGCTTCAAGACGTTCATCACTTATGTCTTTGCCGCAATTAATGCATACACCGAAATCACCTTCATCAATACGCTCCAGAGCAAGATTAAGGTGGTACAGATAGTTGTTCTCACGAGAGGCAAACATGTATTGCTGCTCCCGATCCATTGTATCGGTACCATGGTCTGCCATGTGAAAAGCATAGGCAGAATGGTCACCTGACTCGTCACGTACTGAACTGTTCAAACCACTCGCTTTCATGTGATCAAGGCTTTTGAGTAGATTTTCGCGTTTGCTCAGCAACAAGTTTTTGTAGTATTCGAGTTTTTCCTTGGTCATGATAACCTCCAACAGTAAAACGAGCACGTCAATTGATTTTTCGCTCGATATAGATCAGGCCTTGGCTACACCGATATCTACAGTCTGTCCATCGATTGTCCAAGACTTTGTAAAATTTCCTTTTACCTCGTCCGTATGAATGCTGAGGGCTAAGGTTTCCTTTTTAATATAGTTTTCCATTCGTTTTATAGCAGTTTTCATCTCCGAAGCTGTTGTCGCGTAAATGTTAATTCGATCCATAACCTCAAATCCTGCTTCTTTGCGCATCTTTTGTACCCGATTGACAAATTCGCGAGCTAATCCTTCGTGCAGCAATTCATTTGAAATTTCTGTTTCCAGGGCTATAGTCAAATCACTGTCAGATGTCGCAGCCAATCCGGCTTTGTTTTCTGTGAGCACCTGGATATCATCAGAAGTGACAGTAAAGGTCTGTCCATTAATACTGATCTCACTTTGACCATTGTTGATGATACGATTGACCTCGGCCTCATCCAATTGCCGGATCCGTTGCGCTACATTGTTGGCCTGTTTGCCAAATTTGGGGCCCAGGCTCTTGAATACGGGCTCTGCCTTTTTAGATAATAGCTCCTGTTCATCAGAGACAAATTTGATTTGTTTGACATTCAACTCTTCAGTAACCAGATGTTCCATGCCCTTGAGCAATTGTTTGCGACGCTCATTGGGAGCAGCTATAACAATTGCGGACAAGGGTTGTCGAACTCGCAAACCGGTATCGTTACGGACTGAACGTCCGGATTCGACAATCCGGCGGACAAGATGCATGCGTTCTTCGAGCAGTTCATCGAGATATTCCAGCGGTGCTGATCCGCTTGCAGGGTAGTCGCAAAGATGAACGCTGTCCGGCAAATCATTCTGACCTTTGGTCAAATTACAATAAATATCTTCAGAAAGAAACGGCGCGATTGGCGCCATAAGTTGAGATACCGTGACTAAACACTCGTAAAGCGTTTGAAAAGCAGCCAGTTTATCGTCGCCCATTTCCGATTTCCAGAAGCGTCTTCGTGAACGCCGGACGAACCAGTTTGATAAATCATCGATGACAAATCCCGAGATTGCCCGGGTTACTTTGGTCAGTTCAAACCGGTCAAGATAATCATTCACCTGGTTTGTCAGGCTGGCGAGCGAACTGCTCACCCAGCGGTCAATCTCTGCTCGCTCCTTTACGGGAATGCGCTCGGATTCTTGATACTGAAACTGATCAATGTCGGCATACATGGCAAAAAAGTTGTAGGTGTTGACTAACGTGCCAAAAAATTTCCGATTGACATCAGCAATGCCGTCCGGATCAAAGCGCGTGGGCAGCCATGGCGGACTAACAGTGATCAGATACCAGCGCAGCGTATCAGCTCCCAGTTTTTCCATAACCTCGAACGGATTAACCACATTGCCACGCGATTTGGACATTTTTTGACCGTCTTTGTCTAGAATGTGGCCAAGAGCAATACAGCTCTTGTAAGCGGGTTGATCGAATAAAAACGCACCGAGAACCAGCATTGAGTAAAACCAACCGCGAGTTTGGTCAATACCTTCGGAAATGAAATCTGCCGGGAATTGCGATTCGAACTTTGCTTGATTTTCAAACGGATAATGCCATTGCGCATACGGCATGCTACCGGAATCGAACCAGCAATCGATAACCTCGGGAACCCGTTTCATCGTGTTGCCGCACTTTTGGCACTCTAATTCGATATCATCGACCATTGGCTTGTGTAAGTCCAGATCCTCGGGGACTCGATGGCCTTTTTGCCGCAATTCTTCAATACTGCCGATACAATCCTGGTGGTCGCCGTTCTGGCAGCGCCAAATCGGTAACGGCGTACCCCAGAAACGATCCCTGGAAAGGGACCAGTCGATATTATTTTCCAGCCATTCACCGAATCGTCCTGTACCGACTTCTCTGGGATACCAGTTTATTTTATTGTTATTTTCGATCAGTTTGTCTTTGATAGCCGTGGTCTTGATATACCATGATTTGCGGGCATAATATAACAACGGCGACATACAACGCCAGCAGTGCGGATAACTGTGCGTGATTTTTTCTGAACGGTAGAGCAATCCACGATGTTTCAAATCAACGATGATATCTACGTCTGCATCTTTGACGAACGTACCTGCCCATTTTGTAACTGCGTCGATGAATTTGCCGCTTTTGTTTACAGGATTCACCACAGGCAAATCATATTCCTGGCCGATTTTATAGTCATCTTCACCAAAAGCCGGCGCGATATGGACAATACCAGTCCCTTCGGTTATGCTGACAAAATCAGCGGTCAGAGCATAATAAGCTTTTTTATCAGGTTTGATAAAACTGAAAAGAGGTTGGTATTCTGTGCCCTCGAGGTCACTGCCGGAATATTTTTCTACAATTTCATAATCTTCTTCGATAATTAACAGCCTGTCTTCAGCGAGAATGAGATATTCATCGTCAATTTTGATTTTGACATAGGTGATTTCTGGATGAAAAGCCAACGCAACGTTGGAAACCAGCGTCCAGGGCGTGGTGGTCCATACCAAAAAGTAGGTTTTTTCCTGGCCTTTCATTTCAGCTTTGACAAAAATGGACGGATCCTTAACATCCTGATAGCCTTGCGAGACTTCGTGCCCGGACAACGGGGTTTCGCAATGCGGACAATAAGGCAGAATTTTAAAACCCTGGTAGACAAGATCCTTTTTCCAAAATTCCTGAATGATCCACCACACCGTTTCAATATAATCATTCGTATAAGTGATGTAAGGATGATCCAGGTCGATCCAGTACCCCATTCGCCGGGTAAGATTGTCCCATTCCTGCTTGTAAGTCCAAACGCTCTGTTGGCATTTTTTATTAAATTCAGCCACGCCATACTCTTCTACCTGGTCTTTGCCATCGAGTCCGAGTTCTTTTTCCACTTCAATTTCGACAGGCAAGCCGTGCGTATCCCAGCCAGCTTTGCGCTCAACATGATAACCTTGCATGGTTTTGAGCCGGCACACCGTATCTTTGACCGCTCTGGCAATGACATGATGAATGCCGGGACGGCCATTTGCCGTCGGAGGACCTTCGTAGAAAACAAAGGGATTATTTTTGGCGCGTTCCTTTACACTGCGATTGAAAATATCGTTTTCTTTCCAATACTCTAATATTTTCTCTTCACGTTTTGGTAAACTCTTGCTGTCAATCTGTTCGTACATGATATGGTCTCTATATCGCTCGCTTATATTTCATGGCCATTTTAAACGGTCATTTAATATATTTTTTAATAATTGGTTCCAGTTTATTTATTGTTTCTTTTGGCCATTGCTTTTTATCTGTTACAAATGTGCCAGCCAGTGCATCGGCACAGGAGCATTTCCGTTGTTGTTTAATTTTGGGGATAGCTCTTTTAATGATTTCTTTGGCTGTTTTGGTGTTCTCTTTCATGTACTCTAAAATCATTTCCACAGAAACGGTTTCACCCGTTTCAGCTTCGTGCCAGCAGTCGAAATCAGTAACCATTGAAATGGTTGCATAGCATATTTCAGCTTCGCGAGCTAAGCGTGCTTCGCTGATCTGAGTCATGCCGACAACGTCCATGCCCCATTTTCGATAGATTTCGGATTCTGCAAGCGTTGAAAACTGCGGACCTTCTATATTGACATACGTGCCTTTTTCCTTGATAGACACTCTGGCATCACGCCCGGCCTGGATGAGAATCTTGCGAAGTTCATCGCACAATGGATAAGCAAACTGGATATGCGCGACAATGCCGTTGCCAAAAAATGTGTTCGGACGCGATTGGTTGGTTCGATCGAAAAACTGATCGATAATGACGGCGTCTGTTGGTTTATAATCTTCCCGAAGCGAACCCACCGCAGATACCGATATAATCCATTGCACATTGAGCCTTTTCATGGCATAGATGTTGGCCCGGTTATTTACTTCGGTTGGCATGAACACATGCCCTTGTCCGTGTCGCGGCAGAAAGACAACTTCTTGACCTTCCAGCTTTCCGATTGTAAGCTTGTCTGACGGAGGACCAAAAGGGGTATCGATTTTTTCTTCTCTGATTGTGTTCAGGCCTTCAATCTGATATAATCCTGAACCGCCCATCACTCCGATTCGTGGCATAAGAGTTCTCTATAGTTTTTTCAAAATGTTTAGAACAAGCGCTTTTAATCGCGGCGCAATTTCATTAGCTATTTGTGCTACTTTTTTGTGCGAAACTATTTCCATTCTTTCCGGCAACGACTGGTCTGTGATGGCTGAAAAGGCCAGCACATCAATCTGGCGCTGGCGGGCGACAAGCACTTCCGGCACCAGAGACATGCCGACTGTATCTGCACCCAGAATTTGCAGCATTCGTATTTCTGCTGCCGTTTCAAAAGAAGGTCCGCTGATTGCGGAATAGATCGTTTCGCAAAGTCCTGTTTGCAATTTTTCAGCCGATTGTTTGGCCAGCATTTGTAACTTTCTGTTATAGGGTTCACTCATATCAGGGAACCGGGTGCCGTAAAACTCATCGTAAGGGCCAATCAGAGGATTGGTTCCCATAAGATTGATGTGATCTGTGATCAAACCAATCGACCCTGGTTTGATATGCTCACGGATACTGCCGGCAGCGTTGGTCACAATAAGCGTTGTGATACCCAACTCGGTCATCACACGAATTGGCAACGTCACATCCCGGATATCGATCCCTTCGTAATAGTGAAACCGTCCCTGCATGGCACATACCTGTTTGCCGCTCAATCGCCCGCAGACAAGTTGACCGCTATGAAACTTGACTGTGGATGCCGGGAAATGCGGGATTTTCTGATACGGTATAGCTACCGGATCATTTATTTCATTGGCGCATTGGCCGAGCCCGGTTCCCAACACAAGGCCGATTTCTGGTTTTTCTATCCGGCTGCTTAGAAATTCTGCCGATTCTTTTACTTTATTCTTGAGAAGGATCGTTCTGTTTTAGTTTTCTTATTCGTTAGACTGACGTTGCTGCTTAAAAATTTTAACATTTTCCACACGCCGTTCACCGCTTCCCTGCTGGGGTTGTCTCTGGCCTGTTTGCGTCTGTTGCCGCTGAGTAGGCGCCTGTTGTGGTGGTGCGTGATGTCTTGACTGCTCTTCATCTGTTTCCATGACATCCAGCATCTCTAATTGCGATTTTAACAAATGGCGCAAGCGGTTGCTAATAGCATCCCGCTGAGATTTGAGCAAGCTGATCTCATGACGAATGGAAAAAAGTTCTTCTCGCGCTTCCTTGACGATATTATCTGCCTGCAATTCTGCTTCGTGGATGATAATTTCTGCTTCCCGTTTTGAATTGGCGCGGGAATCTTCCATCGTGTTTTGGGCCTTCATGAGCGTATCGCGCAGAGATGTCTCCACTTTTTGATAATCGCGCAACTGTGTACGCAGCTTGATCAACTCATCATTTAGCTGATTTTTTTCACGGATGAGTACTTCGAATTCATCAGCTACCATAATCAAAAAGGCTTCAACTTCTTCCGGGTCCAGCCCGCGAAGAACACGCTTAAATTCTTGTTTGCGAATGTCCAGGGGCGTTAGTTTCATAATACATTCCCATCCTTCCGGTTATTGGAATGCCAAGTATCGGAGTATCGATACAAAGAATCTATCAATAAACATTATTACAAGTATGACAATGACTGGAGACAGATCAAGCCCGGCAATCGGTGGAATGTAGCGTCGTACCATATTCAATACAGGATCTGTTATCTGATGAATGAATTGCACGAGTTGAGAATAGGGATTGGGATTGATCCACGACATGACCGCGCGGATAATAATAATCCACATATAGATCATTAAAACGAGATGAACAATTTTTGCAATAGCCGCGAAAAAATTTCCGATAATAACCATTTGTCTTATTTATTTTATGTTACGATTCATTGTGCTGTTCTCATTGCATTTAATTGTAAAGAATTTTAAATATAAGTGATCACCAAATAAAATGCAAAGAGTTTTTTAAGAGGGGGATGTTGTTTGAATTGCTGGAGGGAAAAGTGAAGGAGAAAGTTGAATAATATTTGGATTGAAACAAGAATACCATAGCTAATGTTCTTTATATCAATTTTTCTATCGGAATGTTCTGAACCATTGAGGTTATCATCAATTCCGCGAGTAGTCAATGTTTTCATGAGGAGCCACATTTATTCGTGGTATGGATATGGAAACGTTGAAATAAGTGTTGTATTCCCGCTCTAACCTTCTGAAATTTTTAAGCAAACTCTTGTAATTCAAGGGAAACATTGCGTTCCATAGCTTCATTTGCTTTTTTAATTAATTTTCGGTTGATATCAGAATATTTTTCTGACAATTGATTTTTCATATATCAAATTAAAAGATGTTTTGATAACAAGCAAGAATTACTTTCTTGTATTTTCTACCCTTATCCATGCCATTTCAGATTTTTAGGTCTAATTTGCATAGACTGAAATAGCATCAGTGGCGACGGCACCAAAAACACCTAACGCACCGTCAATGTTGACAGAAGCTTCACGAGAATCGGAAGTACTGATATATTCATAATAATTGCAGTCAGCAGCAGTGACTTTGACAAAATAGACACCCTGTTTGGCAAAAAGAAAAGGAAACAAAGTAACGCTCGTCGAATCCGTGCGGCTCGATATATTAAACGTGCGGGCGTCATTTGAAACGTGAACAAGATACCGAAATGCCAGGTCCGAAGCAGCCCAGTCAACCTGCAGGGGAGAGCGAGCTTTTATAGAAGCATGCGCTTTGGGTGAAGAGATTTCAGGCGGATCCGGCATTAATGTGGTTGCCCAGGCCTGGCGGCCGTCTGGCAAAGAAACGGACAAACTATATTTTTCACCCGCTTTTAGGAAAAGATCACCCCCGCGGTCCGTGTATTCGCCATTGGCCAGATGATCGAAATTCACTGAAAGTGAATCGGTGCGAATGACAACGGCAGCGTTTGAAATGCCCCGGTTTTCGGGAAAATATTCGTCTACTTTACAAGTCTTTTCAATGCGAATTATTTTTTCCTGTTCGTTCAGCATGAGTAGCCCAAACACATAAAGTTCGGATTGGTATGGTATTTCAGGTTGTTGCGGTGATTTATCACAACCGGGTACAAATCCGGTCAAGACAAGCAAAAATAGAACGTTTGTTTTTCTCACTCGAGGCTCTCCGTGAGCTAAAAATAAAAATCAATGCCCAGTGTAGGGAAGAACGGAAACATGGTGACCGTTTTAATTTTTGATGGATTTTCATCGTGATTCCAAAAGTAAAAAAACACGTTTTCATGATTGTAGACATTCAGAATCTGCATATAAGGCGCTAACTGCATATTCCCAAAAGCCCATTGCTTTCGCAAACTAATATCCATGCGGTGATAAGTCGGTAGCCGCACAGAATTTATGTCACCTTCCCGGTTGGCGATTTCGTATTCCAGTTCATTATGATGAAAATTCCATTCGTAATGTGCATATTTGCCGAGAACAGGCGTGTACGGCATGCCGGAGCTCAGCGTGTAAACCAGTCCGGCACTCCATTTTTTGCCCAGATCAATATTAACGATACCATTGAAATTGTGCCGCTGATCGTATTTCGGCGGAAACGTAACATCGTTGATGGTTCGCATCGTCTTTCCGAATGAGTAACCGAGCCATCCTGTGAACCGGCCACTCTGGCGTTTGAGCAACAGATCAAATCCCCATGCGGTGCCGTTTCCGACAAAAAAATCATCCTCTTCGTTTTCGAACTCACCACTCTCGTTGAGTTCCAGCAGGTTCCACATATTTTTATAATAAACTTCAGCTTTCAGTTTGATGTCGAAAGGCAGCCACCATTCGATGCCTGTGATATAGTGTGTGGCTTTTAACGGGTCATATTGCTTTTTCAGCGGGAACCATAAATCAATGAACGAAAAATTTTGTTCCTCGCTGTAAACGGTCGTCAGGTATTGATGATACAATCCTACAGCACCTTTGAGGGCAAGGTCTGCAGTCAATTTGTATTTGGCGCTGAGTCGCGGAGAAAAAGTAATATAATTACCAACGGAATAGCGCGCAGTACGCAGTCCAGTTTTTATTGACCATCGTTCTGTGGCTTGCCACTGGTCTTGCACAAACGCAGAGCTGACCAGCGGTTTGGTGTGATAATCAAACAGCGCGTTATCGGCAAGATTGATAGAGTATAAAAAATCCAGCCAGCTTTGGTCAGCGCCGAATTTTATTTCATGCTCTTCAAGCCCAAAATAGCTGAAACGCAATTTCAGGCTTTTATCGGTAATGCTATTTTCGATATTAAAATCCACCTGATCGGCGCTGGAAAGAGCGAGATCAAGGGTATTTGTGAAATGACTTTGCGTAGCCCAAATTTCTGCAAACAAGTTTGGCTGAATAATCCAGCGCCATTTCAGGCTGGTGGTGCGATTTCCCCACAGCCAGTCCAGATTGACATCAAAATCATCCTCATTTTCCGACTCGGACCCGTAGTCAAGGTTATCATCACCGTAAAACCCGCTGAGGGTGATCCGGTGGGATTTTGACAGGTCAAAATTGACTTTGCCCTGAAAATCGTAAAAATAATACGGAAAATCATATTGTGTGTTTTGCAGAATCAGATCAAAATAAGTGCGCCGGGCAGATAGCAAAAACGATCCGTGCGGAATGGGACCTTCGAGCGTGGCTTTGGCGCTTAGCAGGCTCAGACTACCGTTGCCTTGATAAGATTGTGAGTTACCTTCGCTATTGATGATATTCAAGACAGAAGACAACCGGCCGCCATATTCAGCCGGAAAGCCACCTGTCATAAACTCTACTTTTTTAATCGCATCGACGTTAAAATGACTGAAAATGCCGCCAAGATGAAACGGATTATACACTGTGACGCCATCGAGCAGAATGAGATTTTGGTCCGGACTGCCGCCACGCACATAGAGCTGACTCGAAAAATCGTTTTGGCTGGACACACCTGGCAGATGTTGCAAAGTTCGGAATAAATCCGCTTCCGCCAGTTGCGGCAAGGTGGCGAGACTCCTGACATTGACCGTGTTTGTTGAAATCTCCACTTCACGCTCAAAGCGCTCGCGCTCTGCTGTTTTGATTATCTCATCCATCCTTAGCACGTTGCGTTCGAGACTCGCATCAATGCCAATGAGGGTATCTGACGACACACTGATTAGCTTTTTAACCGCCTCGTAACCCATCATAGAAAAAACCAGAGTGTACTCGCCCGCTGAGATGTTATTTATGACATAATAGCCCCGGTCATTGGACGTTGTACCAATGTCTGTATTTTCGAGATAAATATTCACATAAGCAAGCGGTTCGCCGTTTTGCGCATCTCTAACAAATCCGTTAACCGTTCCCACCTGGGCATGACAAGGATCTATCAAGATGCCAGGAGAAAAATAAAACAAAAGTATAAAAATAAAATGAAAAGAACCGTGCCTGTCACAACAGGTCATTGCTATATCCTTTTCCCTGGCGCACAACCTTTGGTTCCTCATTGGTGAAATCAATGATCGTTGATGGTTCAAGGCCGCATCCATCGCTTTCCAGAAAAAGATCGACGTGCTGCGAAAACTTTGCTTCAAGTTCATCTGTCTTATTGGTATATTGTTCGTCGGCAAAACGTGCGCTGGTGCTGATAATTGGATTGCCAAATGCTTCCAGCAACGCATGGCACACGTTATTATCAGGTACCCGAATGCCGACGGTTTTGCGTTTCTCTACCATAATCTTGGGCACTTCGCGGGTTGCTTCCAGCAAAAATGTATACGGGCCAGGCGTCAGGTAGCGCATGACTTTATAAGCCGGCGTATCCACGTGTGCATATTTGGCGATATTTTTGAGATCCGGACAAATAAAACTCAAACGTTTTTTCTTTTTATATCCTTTTATTTGATAAATTTTTTGGATGGCTTTTTTATTATGCAAATCGCAACCCAGTCCGTAAACGGTATCTGTCGGATAAATAATGAGTCCGCCGTTTGCCAGGACATCAACAGCGCGTTGAATAAAACGGCGTTGCGGGTTGACAGGATTAATGACAAATCGTTCCATAACGTCCCTTTTTTATGCTCTTTTTTTGTTAGTGCTTTTAATTTTTTTACCATGTCCGCCATTGCCGGTGAAACTCGTCAAAATGACGCACCAGCCTGTGCGGTGATTGGGTGAACTGGTGAGAACCGTTCTGGTTAAACCAATTCACCGCAATTGTTTTGACGCCAGCGCTTTTACCAGCCAAAATATCAATATCACTGTCGCCGATATAAACGGCATGCTGCGGCTCGGCATCAAGATGCTGCAATGCTTTAACAATTCCTTCCGGATGTGGTTTAGGATGATCAACCTCGTCACCGGCAATCGTGATATCAAAGAGAATGGCCGGGAAAAGGTGGCGCATTGAGATAGCCAAACTCCGCCGTCCTTTGCCGGTGACCACACCTATCGAGTGCCCATCGTTTTGAATATCCTTTAGCAGTGAATTGACCTCCGGATGCGACGGTACAAGTTCATTATGCGATGCGCTGTACAATTCATAATAACGTTTGATAATGGAATCGACATTCCCATGATCTTTGAAATGTGTTTTAATGATTTCGTCTTCAGCGGGACCAAACATCTTTACAATATCATCTGCAGAGAGATATTGCTTATTAAATTCTCGAAAGATCCCCTGAAAAGCATGAAAAATAATGGGAAAAGTATGTGCAATGGTTCCGTCAAAGTCGAAAAGAAAGGTGGTTAGCATATTTTACTCAGTTTCTGATTAAGGAGCGGGTGAATAAAACTCCAGTCCGGAATGCGGGCGCATGATCTGGCGGGCTAATTCGTTAAAATCATCCTGATTATTCACAAAATCAATCACCGTACAATTGATGACCAGGAGCGGTGTTTCATTATAATGAAAAAAGAATTTATTGTATGCTTCATTGAGCGCCCGGATATAGTCTTCGCTCATGTTTTTTTCGTATGAGCGGCCGCGTTTTTTTATATTGTTCAGTAGATGTTCCGGTGTGGATTGCAGGTAAACGACCAGGTCCGGTTTGGGGATATCCCGTTCCAGCATTTTGGCGACGCGATCGTATAAAACCAGTTCACGGTCTTCCAGATTAAGATGCGCAAAAATACGGTCTTTGGCAAACAAGTAATCCGAAACAGTATGTTTATGGAAAAGGCTTGGCTGCTGAAAATTTTCAACCTGTTGCCGGTACCGGCTCAATAAGAAAAAAAGTTGCGTCTGAAAAGCAAACCGCTGAGGGTCTTTGTAAAAATCTTCAAGAAACGGATTTTCTTCCGGCCGCTCGTAAATGACCTGAGCGTTCAGATGCTCACCCAGCAGCCTGGCTAAACTTGTTTTACCGGCGCCAATGACGCCTTCAATGCTTATGTATCTCGGAGCTTCCACGATTGAACCTCTTTAAACAGTTCCAAACTGAGCTCGAATTCATGACTCGCGTGACTGCACTGCTGTCCCGGGTTTCTGAGAGTAATGACTCGACTTTTTTGTTCCATACCGGAATCACTTTATCCGGACTAATTTCGGCAAATGGCACCAGTACAAAACGCCGGTTGGCTATCTCCGGGTGCGGAATATCCAATTCATCATCATGATGCACAATGTCGTCAAAAGTCAATATATCCACATCAATGATTCGCGGCCCCCAGCGCCGTTGCCGATAGCGCCCCATCTTTTGCTCTATGTCAAGACAAGTGGCTAAAAGTTGCGATGGTGAAAACGTTGTATTTATCTGGATCACACTATTTAAAAAATCCGGCTGCCGGGTATAGCCAACAGGTTCGGTGTTGTACAATCCGGATGTTTTCTCAATTTGCATGTTGTGCGAAATATTAATATACGCCATGGCCTGTAGAATGTTTTGTTGCCGGTCACCTTGATTCGAACCCATGCCGATGAAAGCAATGCTCATGATGATTCGCGTTTTCTGGTCATTTCAATCTGGGTGCCGTTGGCAAGGCCGTCAAGCGGGGCGAACGGTTTTCGGACCCGAACCGTCACCTCTTCAATTTTATAATTTTTTAAGACCTTTTGCGATATCTGATCGCACAAGGTTTCGATCAGATAAAAACGTTGATTGACCACCAGTTTTTGCACATCTAAATATACATTTCGGATATCAACGGTGTTATCGAGGTTATCTGTCGCAGCCGCTCTGGAAGCGTCCAGTTTCATCTCAATGTCCACTTCAAAGCGCTGGCCGCGCTCGATTTCGTCGTGCTCCACACCATGATGGGCATGAAAAATCATACCCATTATTGATAAACGATCGTTTGGCATTTGTGTCGTACATCCTGATAAAAAGTAAGATCAATATATTAAAATCCGCATCGATTGTCAAGTCAATTCCCCTGCTGTAAAGAAAGCAAAATTAACAAGAAAAGCCATTTTATTCATTCAATACCAGAATAATGAAAATTATTTCAAAAAGAACAAAAACCATGATTGGTTATACAAAAACCGCTGTTGTATTTCAATGGAAAGGTTGTTATATTAATAATTGAAAAATAGTGGAGGAGAACATGTCGGACATACGAAATTTACACCCCGCGCTTTTGTGGTCTTTTTTTGATGATATTCGGAAAATTCCCAGACCATCCGGAAAGGAAGATAAAGTCGGGGACTACTTGATCAACTCTGCTGAGCAAAAAGGACTTGAACATAAAAAAGATGATGCCGGAAATGTACTCATCCGGCATCCTGGCACACCCGGCCATGAGAATGCTCAGCCGGTGGTCCTGCAGGCGCACATGGATATGGTGTGTGAAAAAAACTCGGACAAGGAATTCGATTTTGATAACGATGAAATCCAGGTGCTTATTGAAGACGAATGGGTAACAGCAGATGGGACAACTCTCGGTGCTGATAATGGTATTGGTATTGCCGCTATTCTTGCTGTGATCTCTGATGAAAATTGTGAACACGGTCCCATTGAAGCACTTTTTACCGTCGATGAAGAGCGCGGACTTGTCGGTGCGACAAATATTTCACCAGACTGGCTTAAAGGCCGCACATTGATTAACGTTGACAGCGAAGACATTGGTGTTTTCTCGATTGGCTGCGCCGGCGGTGCGGATACGCTCGTTACACTGCCGGTGAAACAGACAAATGCCAGAGGCGACACCGTGGTTCAGATTCACCTTTCAGGATTGCGCGGCGGGCATTCCGGCATTGACATTCACGAAGGACGCGGCAATGCGCTGAAAATTCTCAATCGGTTGCTCTATCAACTGTCAAAAAATCATCCCGTGGAATTAATCTGCCTGAGCGGTGGCGACAAGCACAACGCCATTCCCAGAGAAGCTGTCGCCAAAGTGGTCATGCCAAAAGACAAAATTGCCACGGCAAGAGAGTGGCTGCACCAGGCTCTCGAGGATATTCGTGAAGAATTTCAACCCGTGGAAAAAAATATCGCTCTGGAAATTGAACAGATAAATGATCCTGTCTCCGATGTCCTTGACAAAGAATCGCAACGCAAAGTCATGGCGCTCGCATTTGCGTTCCCGCATGGTCCGCTGGCTATGAGCCGTAAGATTAAGGACCTGGTGGAGACGTCAAACAACCTCGCATCCATCAAATGCGACGATAATGAAATCAAGTATCATTTGTCGAGCCGGAGTTCCAACGACACGGCACTGCAGGCGACGCTGGACAAGTTCGAAGCTATTTCATCTGTTTTTAGCGCCTCGGTTCATCAACCGCCCGGGTATCCCGGATGGATGCCAAATCTAGATTCCAATGTTTTGCAGGTCGCTTTGGATACGTACAAAGAAGTAACTGGCGAAGACGCCACTTACGAGGCGATCCATGCAGGATTGGAATGCGGTTTGATTGGTGAAAAATTTAAAGGCATGGATATGATTTCTATCGGACCGACGCTTAAACATCCGCATTCACCGGATGAAAGAGTTCACATCGACAGCGTGCAGACTTTTTACAAACATCTTGTTAAAATGCTCGAGGTGTTAGCTTAGAGTGAGTTATTGGTTTTTCCTTAATTTGTCCAGCCATACGTTTTTCTGAAAACGTTAAGGAACAACACAGTCAATGTCATCGTTGTACAAGCTGTTTATTCGAATGACACGATATCATTAATATGTGCTCAGTATTCAAATTTTTAACCCTGAGCACATTATAAAACAATTTCCGGATGTTTAGAAGAATTCAGTCCGACATTCCTTCCGTATTTATTTTTAGATTCTTTAAAATGGCAGAAAAAGAAAAAATTATTATAAAGGGAGCACGGGAGCATAATCTCAAAAACATAACTGTTGAAATCCCGCGCAATAAATTTGTTGTCATCACTGGTTTGTCCGGCTCCGGGAAATCTTCCCTTGCATTTGATACCATTTACGCGGAAGGCCAGCGACGTTATGTGGAATCCCTGTCCGCTTATGCCCGGCAGTTTTTGGGCTTAATGGAAAAGCCGGATGTGGATTATATCGAAGGTTTGTCACCGGCGATTTCCATCGAGCAAAAAAGCGCCGCAAAAAATCCCCGGTCCACAGTCGGCACTGTTACAGAAATCTATGATTATCTCCGTTTGCTCTTTAGCCGGATCGGAACACCGTACTGTTACAATTGCGGCAAAAAAATTGAACGCCAAACGGTTCAGCAAATCGTCGATTCGATTATGACGCTTTCTGACGGGACGCGTATTCAACTTTTGGCACCCATTATCCGGGGACGAAAAGGTGAATACAAAGACGTGTTCAAGGAAGCGCGCCGCGACGGTTATGTTCGTGTGCGTGTGGACGGCGAAATACGCGATCTGGATTCAGAGATTGTCCTGGACAAGAACAAAAAACACAATATCGAAATTGTCGTCGACCGGCTGGTGATCAAACCCGATCTTTCTACCAGATTGACAGATTCGGTTGAAACGGCGCTGAATCTGGCATCGGGTATTGTGCTGGTGGATGTGGTGGACGACAGAGAACTCATATTCAGCGAGCATTTTGCCTGTATCGATTGTGGCATATCGTACGAGGAATTGACGCCCCGGATGTTTTCGTTCAACACTCCTTATGGTGCCTGTCCGACGTGCGACGGCCTGGGCACGCGCATGGAAATCGATCCGGATCTTGTGGTTCCGGACAGGACAAAATCTCTCAACGAAGGCGCTGTGACGCCCTGGGGAAAAAAGCTGCAGGACGGCTGGTACATTTCCATTGCCCGCGGTGTGGTCGAGCATTTTGGCGAGAGTCTGGATACGCCATTTCAGGACCTGTCGCCGGAATGCCAGCATGCCCTGCTTTATGGCACTGACGAGGAACTGGAATTTAATTATGCCTCCCGAACCCGCAAACACGTCGGCACCTTTCGAACGCATTATGAAGGCATTGTCGGAAATTTGATGCGCAGGTACCGGCAAACCAATTCCCAGGGCATTCGGGATTGGATCGAAGG